>NZ_JBYOJO010000002.1:0-591530 GCF_057798955.1 Cupriavidus sp. 207A1
AACTGCGTGCTGCACGGCGACGCCGCTTCCGAGCAGTTCCTCTCCGAGATCGTCGGCGCCGCGGCCTACCCGGACCGCCACATGAGCATGGAGGGCATCTACGAATACGGCTCGCGCGCCGGCGTCTGGCGCATCCTGCGCGAGTTCGAAAAGCGCGGCCTGCCGCTGACCATCTTCGGCGTGTCGATGGCGCTGCAGCGCCATCCCGAACTGACCCGCGCCTTCGTCGAGCTGGGCCACGAGATCGCCTGCCACGGCTGGCGCTGGATCCACTACCAGAACATCGACGAAGCCACCGAGCGCGAGCACATGCGCATCGGCATGCAGATCATCAAGGACCTGACCGGCGCGCTGCCGCTGGGCTGGTACACCGGCCGCGACAGCCCCAACACGCGCCGCCTCGTCGTTGAGCACGGCGGTTTCCTGTACGACTCGGATTACTACGGCGACGACCTGCCGTTCTGGACCGAGGTCGAAGTCAGCGGCGGCGAGAAGAAGCCGCACCTGGTGGTGCCGTACACGCTGGATTCGAACGACATGCGCTTCGCCACGCCGCAGGGCTTCAATACCGGCGAGCAGTTCTTCCAGTACCTCAAGGATGCGTTCGACGTGCTGTATGAAGAAGGCGATCCCGCGGGACAGGACAGCCCCAAGATGCTGTCGGTCGGCATGCACTGCCGCCTGCTCGGCCGCCCGGGCCGCTTCCGCGCGCTGCAGCGCTTCCTCGATTACGTGCAGGGACACGACAAGGTGTGGATCTGCCGCCGTGTCGATATCGCCCGGCACTGGGCCGCCACCCACCCCTACACTCCCCGGAATCAAGCATGAGCCAGACCTACACCATCGCCCAACTCAACACCATGCCGGTCGCCGAATTCGTGCAGGTGCTGGGCGGCATCTACGAACATTCGCCGTGGTTTGCCGAGACCGCCGCCGCGCAACGGCCCTTTGCCGATGGCGCCGCGCTGGCGCAGGCGCTGCGCCAGGCCGTCGATGAAGCCGGCGAAGCGGCGCAGCTGAAGCTGGTGCGCGCCCACCCGGAACTGGCCGGCAAGGCCGCCGTGCGCGGCGAGCTGACCGCCGAGTCGACGCGCGAGCAGAGCGGCGCCGGCCTGAACCAGTGCACGCCCGAGGAGTTCGACCGCCTGCAGTCGCTCAACGCGGCGTACAACCAGAAATTCGGCTTCCCGTTCATCCTGGCGGTGCGCGGCTACGACCGCCACGGCATCATCGCGGAGTTCGCGCGCCGCATTGAAAACACGCCGCAGCAAGAGTTGCAAACTTGCATCAACCAGATCCATCGCATTGCACAGTTCCGCCTCGACGACTTAGTATCCGCCTGAGAAAAAAAGCGTCACCTGTATAACAAAAACGCTGTACCCCGATGCCGCCGGCACCCAATGCAACACCACACCGAGCCCACGCCAGGCGGCACGAATAAAAGCACAAAGACATTACAAGAACCCGTCAGGGACCCAGTACACAACGTTCCAAGCAGGATCAAAACCACGGAGGTCTAACAATGCAGAAGCAGTACAAGCCGGCGCTCAAGCTGGCGGCGGTAGCGGCTACCCTTTTTTCCGGCGCGGCCATGGCCCAGTCCAGCGTCACGCTGTACGGCCAGGCTGACATGTTCGTCGGCGCCGTGAAGAGCCCGGGCTCGGGCGAACGCGCATGGGTGGCCAATTCGGGCGGGATGCAGACGTCTTACTGGGGCATCAAGGGCACCGAAGACCTGGGCGGCGGCACCAAGGCCATCTTCGACCTGAACGGCTTCTTCCGTACCGACAGCGGCAACAGCGGCCGCTTCAACGGCGACTCGATGTTCAGCCGCAATGCCTATGTCGGCCTGCAGAACGACAAGGCCGGCACCATCAAGCTGGGCCGCAACACCACGCCGTACTTCATTTCGACCATCCTGTTCAACCCGCTGGTCGACTCGTACGTGTTCTCGCCGACGATCTTCCACACCTACTTCGGCGCGGTCAGCGGCGCCGTCGCCGATCCCGGCATCATCGGCGACTCGGGCTGGAACAACTCCGTGGTGTACAGCACGCCAAACTTTGGCGGCCTGAGCGCCAACTTCATCTACGGCTTCGGCGAGCAGCCGGGCGCCGCGGGCAAGCAGAAGTTCGGCGGCAACGTCCTGTACTTCAACGGCCCGTTCGCCGCGACCGTGGCCTACCAGCAGGTGCGCTTCAACAACGTGCCGACCGACATGTCCGACCTCGGCCTGTCGCGCCAGGACGCCGCACAGATCGGCCTGTCCTATGACTTCAAGGTGGTCAAGCTGTTCGCGCAGGGCCAGTACATCAAGACCCGCGCCACCACCGCGCCGTCCGGCGACATCAAGCACATCGACGGCCAGTTCGGCGCATCGGTGCCCATCGGCGCCGGCAACCTGCTGGCTTCGTATGCCTATGGCAAGGTCGACAACTCGCTGGGCGACTTCAAGCGCAATACCTTTGCCGTCGCCTACGACTACAACCTGTCCAAGCGCACCGACGTGTACGCCGCCTACTACTACGACAAGATCACCGGCATCGAGCACGGCGACACCTTCGGCGTGGGCGTGCGCCACAAGTTCTGATGCGCTGAGCGCGTCACCGGCAGCACTGGAGCCCGCCTTTCGGCGGGCTTTTTTTATCGTGCGCGGGCGGCGCGCGCGGCACCCACCGTTGCCGCGCAATGCTGCACTGCGCCACGCAGTGCCACATGAGAAACTGCCGCTCCATAGGCGGATTCAATTGGATTGGCCCCGGCGCGCTTCCTAGATTGGTGTTCCAGGCCTCAAAAACCATGACAGCGAGGTGACACATGCGGCGATACGCGAAGACCCGTTCGGAACTGATGGCCATCCTGAACCAGTGCCTCGACAACAACCCCGAGTGCGGCGAATGCGAGCTGCACGCGGTGCGAATGCACCAGCCTGACCATACCGGTTGCAACTGGAGCGCGGAAGTCGATTTCCCGCAGGAGTCCGTCGACAACCTGGGCCACCAGCTCGCGGCGGCAAAATCGATCATCGTGGTCATGCGCGAGCAGTACAACGTGCTGCAATAGCCATCACCCCAAACCGTCCCTGGCCGCACGGATGCGGCGGGGCAACAAACAAAAAGGCCGGGTCATGGACCCGGCCTTTTGCATGGCGAAGGCTTCGCGTCGGATCAGCGCACCGCGTTGCACTCGGCCACGGCGACGGCCGTCATATTGACGATCCGGCGCGTGGTGGCCTGCGGGTTGAGGATGTGCACCGGCTTGGCCGCGCCCAGCAGGATCGGGCCCACCGTCACGCCCTGCCCGCCCGTGATCTTGAGCAGGTTGAAGGCAATGTTGGCGGCGTCCAGCGTCGGCATCACCAGCAGGTTGGCGCTGCCGGCCAGCTTGGTCGACGGCAGGAAGTGGCGGCGCACGTCCTCGACCAGCGCGGCATCGCCCTGCATCTCGCCTTCCACCTCCAGGTGCGGCGCCTCGCGCGCGAGGATCTGCGCGGCCTCGCGCATCTTGCGCGCCGACGGGCGCGTCGACGAGCCGAACATCGAGTGCGACATCAGCGCCACCTTGGGCTGCAGGCCGAAGCGCGCGATTTCTTCCGCAGCCAGCTGGGTGATGGCCGCCAGCTGTTCCGCGCTGGGGTCGTCGTTGACGAAGGTGTCGGTGATGAACAGCGTGTACTTCTCCAGCATCAGCGCGTTCATCGCCGCGAACACATGCGCGCCCGGCGCCAGGCCAATCACGTCGCGCACGTGCTCGAGGTGCGCCTCGAAGCGGCCGACCGTACCGCACAGCAGCGCGTCGGCGTCGCCCATGTGCATCAGCATGGTGCCGATCAGCGTGTTGGAGCGGCGCAGCGCCACCTTGGCCATGTCCGGGGTCACGCCGTCGCGGCCGCGCAGCGCGTGGTAGGCCTCGTGGTAGGCGCGGTAGCGCGGGTCGTCCTCGGGGTTGATCAGCTCGAAGTCCACGCCCGGCTTCAGGCGCAGGCCGGCCTTGTCGATGCGCATCTGGATCACGTGGGGGCGGCCGATCAGGATCGGGCGTGCCAGGCCTTCGTCGACCACCGACTGCACCGCGCGCAGCACGCGCTCTTCCTCGCCCTCGGCATAGGCCACGCGCTTGGGCGCGGCCTTGGCGGCCGAGAACACCGGCTTCATGATCAGGCCGGTGTGGTAGACGTAGGTCGACAGCTGCTGGCGATAGGCTTCCAGGTCCTTGATCGGGCGCGTGGCCACGCCCGACTCTTCGGCCGCCTTGGCCACCGCCGGCGCGATCTTCTCGATCAGGCGCTGGTCGAACGGCGTCGGGATGATGTAGTCGGGGCCGAACTTCAGCTCGCGGCCGCCGTAGGCCGCGGCCACGGCGTCGTTGAGCTCGGCCTCGGCCAGCTCGGCGATAGCCTTGACGCAGGCCAGCTTCATCGCTTCCGTGATCTTGGTGGCGCCGCAATCGAGCGCGCCGCGGAAGATGTACGGGAAGCACAGCACGTTGTTGACCTGGTTCGGGTAGTCCGAACGGCCGGTGGCGATGATGCAGTCCGGGCGCGCGGCCTTGGCCACTTCCGGGCGGATCTCGGGCTCGGGGTTGGCCAGCGCCAGGATGATGGGCCGCTCGGCCATGGTCTTGACCATCTCGGCGGTCAGCACGCCGGCGGTCGAGCAGCCCAGGAAGACGTCGGCGCCGTTGACGATGTCGGCCAGCGTGCGCGCCGAGGTGTCCTGCGCGTAGCGGGCCTTGTTGGCTTCCATGTTGGCGTCGCGGCCGACATAGATCACGCCCTTGGAATCGACCACCGAGACGTTCTCGCGCTTCACGCCGAGGCTGACCATGGTGTCGAGGCAGGCGATCGCGGCCGCGCCGGCGCCCGATACCGCCATCCTGACCTTGGCGATATCCTTGCCGACCACCTTCAGGCCGTTCAGCAGCGCCGCCGCCGAGATGATCGCGGTGCCGTGCTGGTCGTCATGGAAGACGGGGATGTTCATGCGCTCGCGCAGCTTCTGCTCGATGTAGAAGCACTCGGGCGCCTTGATGTCTTCCAGGTTGACGCCGCCCAGCGTGGGCTCCAGCGCGGCGACGATCTCGACGATCTGGTCCGGGTCGCGCGCATCGAGCTCGATGTCGAATACGTCGATGCCGGCGAACTTCTTGAACAGGCAGCCCTTGCCCTCCATCACCGGCTTGCCGGCGAGCGGGCCGATGTCGCCCAGGCCCAGCACGGCGGTGCCGTTGGTGACCACGGCCACCAGGTTGGCGCGCGAGGTGTACTCGGCGGCGGTGGCGGGATCCTTGGCGATTTCCTCGCAGGCGTACGCTACGCCCGGCGAATAGGCCAGCGACAGGTCGCGCTGGTTGGACAGCGCCTTGGTCGCGGTGACCTGGATCTTGCCCTTGGTCGGGCTGCGGTGGTATTCCAGCGCGGCGAGGCGCAGCTGCGCTTCAGGACTGTTCGGGGCATGTTGCGGTGCATCACCGCCGTTCTTGCTGCTCATTGGCTCGTCCGGAAAATGGCCCGGACCGAAGCGCCCCTCTCCCGCCATGGTTCGGCCGGCTCAAGCGACAAGCCGGCAGCGAAGGACAAGCTCTGGCAGCGAAACTGACGACTCCGGCAGCCAGGCCGGAAAAATCGAGCAGCTATTCTAGCCCACGCGCCCGTGCAAAGTACCACCGCGGCACGCCCGCAGGCCGCATTTTGCGCGGATTCTGGCCGTTAAACAGCTTTTACCATTGGGTATGCAATGGCGGTGCAGAAGCATGCTCCTGCATGCATCCGCACGCATGGCGCTGCGCGGCCTGCGAGGGCGGGTGGTAACTGACGGCGGCCGCCCTAGTGGGCGTCCTTCCCCACCTCCAGCGTCACGCGACGCGGACGGCCGCTGTCGGACGGGAAGTCGGTGAAGGCACTGCGGATCAGGTAGGGCATCATCGCCGGCAGGCTACTGTTCTCGGCCTGGTTCTGCGCGGTGACCTGCCAGACCCGCTTGCCGCTGGCCGCATCCTTGAAATACACCCGCAGGCTCGAGAACGTCACCGGCACGTCGCGCACCACCGTCTGCGGCGGCCAGTAGCCCGGCCCCCACGGGCCCCATGGCCCCCAGGGACCCCATGGCCGGTAGTAGCCCGGTCCCCAGTACGGGCCCCAGTACGGGCCCCACGGGCCGTACCACGGATCCGGATAGGCCGTCTCGGCCACGCGCACCAGCCCCGGCACCGAGTCGTAATCCATGCTGACCAGGTAGCGCGCCTGCCGGGCCGGGACCTGCTCGAAGCCGACGCCCGCCAGCGCGGCCGCCAGCCACTGCTCATAGGTCTGCCGGTCGAGCTGGGCCGCCTGCTCGGCGCTATGCTCGAAACTGTAGGTGCGCGGCGCGTCGTTCTGCCAGCCGGGCTGGCGGAACGACGTGACATCGGTGGTCACGGTGCTGGCGCACCCCGTCAGCAGCAGCGCCGTCAGCAGCGCCAGCGCGCCCCGCATCCTGCGCAGCCCGGGCCACCGGCCCGCTGCCCCTTGATTGCCGACACCGCCTGCGCGCTGCCACATAGTGCTACCTCGCTCTTCTGTCTACTGAAACCCTGCGTGTCTCTGAGACCACGCCGGCGCCGGGGAATTCCCGGCACCGCTTGGTGCGGCGCCCGCCAGACCGCGCCCCGACCCCTTGGCTACAATGAGGACTTCAGCGCCATGCTTTGCTTGCACGCGCGTGGCCGCCCCCCTTTTCCTAACGGTCTTCCGAAGACAGGATCCTTCCATGCTGCGCACCGACACGCCCGTTACCGTCTATCGCAAGGACTATACCCCGCCACCGTTCGCCATCGACCACGCTGCACTGGTGCTGGAACTCGATCCCCAGCGCACCGTGGTCACCAGCACGCTGCGCTTCGCGCGCACGGCGGGCGCGCCGGACGCGCCGCTGGTGCTGGCCGGCGAAGAACTCGAACTGATCGGCGTCAGCCTGGACGGCAAACCGGTGGCCAACGCCACCCAGGACGGCGGCACGCTGACGCTGCCCGGCCTGCCGGCGCAGGGCACGCTGGAAATCACCACCGCCTGCCAGCCCGCGGCCAACACCACGCTGTCGGGGCTCTATGTGTCCAACGGCAACTTCTTCACCCAGTGCGAGGCCGAGGGCTTCCGCCGCATCACCTATTTCCTCGACCGCCCCGACGTGATGGCGACCTACCGCGTCACGCTGCGCGCCGACCGCGCCGCCTATCCGGTGCTGCTGTCCAACGGCAACCTGGTGAGCCAGCGCGAACTGCCCGATGGCCGCCACGAAGCCGTGTGGGAAGACCCGTTCCCCAAGCCGTCGTACCTGTTCGCGCTGGTCGCGGGCAAGCTCGAATGCATCGAGCAACGGATCCGGTCCGCCTCCGGCAAGGACAAGCTGCTGCAGGTGTGGGTCGAGCCGCGCGACCTCGACAAGACCCGCCATGCGATGGATTCGCTGGTCCATTCGATCCGCTGGGACGAGCAGCGCTTCGGGCTGGAACTGGACCTGGAGCGCTTCATGATCGTCGCCGTGGGCGACTTCAACATGGGCGCGATGGAAAACAAGGGCCTGAACATCTTCAACACCAAGTATGTGCTGGCCAACGCGCAGACCGCCACCGATACCGACTTCGCCAATATCGAGGCGGTGGTCGGCCACGAGTACTTCCACAACTGGACCGGCAACCGCGTGACCTGCCGCGACTGGTTCCAGCTGTCGCTGAAGGAAGGCCTGACGGTGTTCCGCGACCAGGAGTTCTCGGCCGACATGATGGGTTCGGAATCGGGCCGCGCGGTCAAGCGCATCGAGGACGTGCGCGTGCTGCGCCAGGTGCAGTTCCCCGAGGACGCCGGCCCGATGGCGCATCCGGTGCGCCCCGACAGCTACGAAGAGATCAACAACTTCTACACGGTCACGGTGTACGAGAAAGGCGCCGAGGTCGTGCGCATGTACCAGACCCTGCTCGGCCGCGAAGGCTTCCGCAAGGGCATGGACCTGTACTTCCAGCGCCACGACGGCCAGGCCGTGACCTGCGACGACTTCCGCGCCGCCATGGCCGATGCCAACGGCCGCGACCTGACCCAGTTCGGGCTGTGGTACAGCCAGGCCGGCACGCCGGTGGTGACCGCACGCACCGCGTGGAACGGCGACGATGGCATCCTGACGCTGACGCTGACGCAACGCTGCCCCAAGGTCGGCATCGAGACCCGCGCCGGCACGCCCGACAAGCAGCCGTTCCATATCCCGTTCGCGCTCGGCCTGCTGGGCGCGGACGGCAACGACCTGCCGCTGCAGCTCGAGGGCGAGAGCGCGCCCGCCGGCACCACGCGCGTGCTCGACTTCACGCAGGCCGAGCAGAGCTTCCGCTTCATCAACCTGCCGCGCGGCGCGCAGGCCCCGCTGCCGTCGCTGCTGCGCAATTTTTCCGCGCCGGTGATCGTCGATGCCGAGTACACCGACGCGCAGCTGACCTTCCAGCTGTCGCACGACAGCGACGCCTTCAACCGCTGGGAAGCCGGCCAGCGCCTGGCCACGCGCGCGCTGCTGCAGCTGGTGGCCGACGTGCAGGCCGGGCGCGAGCTCACGCTCGATCCCGCGCTGGTGCGCGCCATGCGCGCGGTGCTGACCGACGACACGCTCAACCCCGCCTTCCGCGAGCAGGCCCTGGTGCTGCCGGCAGAGGCCTACCTGGCCGAGCGCATGGGCGTGGCCGATCCCGCCGCCATCCACCGCGCGCGCCAGTTCATGCGCGAAGGCCTGGCGCGCGCGCTGCAGGCCGACTGGCTGGCCGCCTATGAAGCCAATGCCACGCCGGGCCCGTATTCGCCCGATGCCGCCTCGGCGGCGAAGCGCGCGCTGCGCAACCTCGCGCTCGGCTACCTGGCCGACAGCGGCGACGCCGCGATGCAGGCGCTGGCCGACCAGCAGTACCAGCACGCCGACAACATGACCGACCGCTTCGCCGCGCTGTCGGCGCTGGTCAACAGCTTCGCCCCCGGCCGCGAGCACGCGCTGGCGGACTTCTACCAGCGCTTCGAAGACGACCCGCTGGTGATCGACAAGTGGTTCTCGCTGCAGGGCATGCAGCGCGGCAGCGTCGGCCCGCAGGCCGGTGGCCCGCACGCCGGCAAGCGCACCATCGACACCGTGCGCGCGCTGATGGAGCATCCCGCCTTCAACCTGCGCAACCCCAACCGCGCGCGCTCGCTGATCTTCAGCTTCTGCTCCGGCAACCCCGCGCAGTTCCACGCCGAGGATGGCTCGGGCTACCGCTTCTGGGCCGACCAGGTGCTGGCGCTGGACGCCATCAACCCGCAGGTGGCGGCGCGCCTGGCGCGGGTGATGGACCGCTGGCAGAAATACGAACTGGCGTTGCGCGACCGCATGCGCGCCGAGCTGGAACGCGTCGCCGCCTGCAGCACGCTGTCGCGCGACGTGCGCGAGATCGTTGGCAAGGCGCTGGCCGGCTGAGCGCGCCGGAGACGGGACAGGCAGCCCGGCCCACGCCCCCGATGCCCGGCCCCGCGCGGCCGGGCATGTAGAATTGCGGCCATCCAAGGAGAACCAACCATGACTCGCATCAGCCTGACCCGCTACCTGGTCGAGGAACAGCGCAAGCACAACACGATCCAGCCCGAACTGCGGCTGCTGATCGAAGTGGTCGCGCGAGCCTGCAAGGCCATTTCCAACGCCGTCAGCAAGGGCGCCCTCGCCGGCGTGCTGGGCTCGGCCGGCACCGGCAACGTCCAGGGCGAAACCCAGCAGAAGCTGGACGTGATCGCCAATGAAGTGCTGCTCGACGCCAACGAATGGGGCGGCCACCTGGCCGCGATGGCGTCGGAAGAAATGGAATCGTTCTACGAGATTCCCAACCGCTACCCGAAGGGCGAATACCTGCTGATGTTCGACCCGCTCGACGGCTCGTCGAACATCGACGTCAACGTCTCCATCGGCACCATCTTCTCGGTGCTGCACATGCCCAAGCCCGGCCAGACCGTGACCGAAGCCGACTTCCTGCAGCCCGGCACGCACCAGGTCGCGGCCGGCTACGCCGTGTACGGCCCGCAGACCACGCTGGTGCTGACGGTCGGCAACGGCGTGCACATGTTCACGCTGGACCGCGAGGCCGGCAGCTTCGTGCTGACCCAGTCCAACGTCACGATCCCGGAAGATACCAAGGAATTCGCCATCAACATGTCGAACATGCGCCACTGGGCCCCGCCGGTGCGCAAGTACATCGACGAGTGCCTGGCTGGCGACGAAGGCCCGCGCGGCAAGAACTTCAACATGCGCTGGGTGGCCTCGATGGTCGCCGACGTGCACCGCATCCTGACCCGCGGCGGCATCTTCATGTACCCGTGGGACAAGCGCGAGCCGGAAAAGCCCGGCAAGCTGCGGCTGATGTACGAAGCCAACCCGATGGCGATGCTGGTCGAGCAGGCCGGCGGCGCCGCCACCAACGGCGAGCAGCGCATCCTCGACGTGCAGCCGACCAAACTGCACCAGCGCGTCTCGGTGATCCTGGGCTCGAAGAACGAGGTGGAGCGCGTCACGCGCTACCACCAGGAAGCGCAAGCCAAGGCCTGATTCCGGCCACGGCCAGCCTGAAACGGGGCGCGCCGCGCCCCGTTTTTCGTGCCGGCGCCGGATGGCACCGGCGACACAAAAGGGCTTCACAAGGCCGGAAAACGCTGCTACTATTGCGGGCTGTTCCAGATCGCCGGAACATGTTGCCGAAGTAGCTCAGTCGGTAGAGCAGCTCATTCGTAATGAGAAGGTCGGGGGTTCGATTCCTCTCTTCGGCACCACCAGAATTCCAGGGCCCAGCCCGCGCAAACCCGGACAGCGTCACGCTCTCCGGGTTTTTTGTTGCGCGCGTTCCGGCGATGATGGGGGCGGATCAGGTGGCGGCAATGGCGCCGGCTGGCGCCCCAGCCGTTGCGCCCACCAGTAGCGCAAGGGGTGTTCCAGATCGGGATAGAGCACCGGCTGGCTGAAGCAGCCGGCACGCTTCATCAGGAGATAGGCGGCAAGCATGGCCGCCCAGAAAGCTAGCAGTTCCACGATCACGGCCGCCGCGGATGTCGGGGTGGCCGCTTTCATTATAGGTAGCCGCCTCCGGCATGGGGCCGATGGCGCACCCCGTGGATACCCTAGGCGCGCTGCGCCGCTCAGTACACCTCCGGCACGATCATCTCCTTCGGCACCGGCTGGCGCACGTAATCCTCGTGGCGTTCACGGCCGGGCAGCACCACCGTGGGAGACTCGACTTCGGCATACGGCACCAGGCTCAGCAGGTGATGGATGCAGTTCAGCCGCGCGCGCTTCTTGTAGTCGGCCTGCACCACCCACCACGGCGCCTCGGCGATGTGGGTGCGCTCGAGCATGATCTCCTTGGCCCGCGTGTAGTCTTCCCAGCGACGCTGCGATTCCAGGTCCATCGGGCTGAGCTTCCACTGCTTGAGCGGATCATGGATGCGGCTGAGAAAGCGCAGGCGCTGCTCGTCATGCGTGATCGAGAACCAGTACTTGATTACCTGGATGCCGGAACGCACCAGCATCTTTTCGAATTCGGGCACGGAGCGGAAGAACTCTTCGTACTGGTCGTCGGTACAGAAGCCCATCACGCGCTCGACGCCGGCGCGGTTATACCAGCTGCGGTCGAACAGCACGATCTCGCCGGCGGCGGGCAGGTGCGCGACGTAGCGCTGGAAATACCACTGGGTGCGTTCGCGGTCGTTGGGCGCGGGCAGCGCGGCCACGCGGCAGACCCGCGGGTTCAGCCGCTGGGTGATGCGCTTGATCACGCCGCCCTTGCCGGCGGCGTCGCGCCCCTCGAACAGGATCACGACCTTGTGCCCGGTGGCGGCCACCCAGCTCTGCAGCCGCACCAGTTCGCCCTGCAGCCGGAACAGCTCGCGGAAATAGCGCCGGCGGCTGTCCTGCTCGGCCTGATCGTCCAGGTGCACGGGATCGCCAAAGGCCTCGCTGGCCTCGCGATCGTCCAGTTCCAGTTCGATCTCTTCGTCGTAGTAGTCGGCCACCTCGTTGTGGATGCGCCGCACCAGCTCTGCTTCACCCGGTCTCATCTGCTTGCTCTCCCTGTGGATACAACGCGGTCGCGGCGATGCTGGCATGGCCGTATTGCAGCCGCGTGAAGGCGGAGCAGGCGGCCCTGCCCCCTGCCCCATGCGGCCCGCCACGCGATACGCCGCCTTTCAGCCCGCGGGATTGATGTTGTGGTTATGGCGGAACAGGTTGTCGGGATCGTAGCGCCGCTTCACTGCCACCAGCCGCTCGTAGTTCGGCCCATAGGCAGCGCCGACGCGGTCCACCTCCTCCTGCGTGAGGAAGTTGACATAGACGCTGCCGAGCGCGAACGGCGCGGCCGCGCGGAACACCTCGCGCGCCCAGCCGATGCAGCGGTCGTCGTCCGCGGGACTGTCCCAGCGCCCGTGCAGGTTCATGATGAATTTGGCATCGCGGTTGGCGTAGGCGGTGGCGTCGGGCGCGACGCGGTTGGTCTGCCCGCCCATGGCGCCGATAAAGACCTCGCATTGCGGCGACGGCAGCTTGCCGATCTGCTCGATCAGCATCGCGATCAGCCCGTCGTCCAGCCCGGCGAAGTTATGCGACTTCCAGTAGTTGCGCGCACCCGGCGTCAGCAGCGGATCGAAAGCCTGCTGCCACGCGGTGAGCGGCATCGGCCCCAGGTGCTCGCCATACGGGGTGCCAAGTTGGCGCAGCGGCTCCACCAGTTGCGGCCCCTGGTCCGGGGGACCGATATAGCAGATCGCCAGCGCCGCGACCGGCTTGCCGTGCGCCTCGGGCGGCAGGAACGGCAGCGGCGGCGCCTGGCGCAGCACCACCCACACGGTCAGCTCGTCGGGCATCGATTCATACAGCTCGCGATAGGCCGGCAGCACGCTGGCGGCCTGCTCCAGCGGATAGACGATCAGTCCGCCATAGACCTGCGGCCCGACCGGATGCAGGCGGAACTCGAACATCGTCACCACGCCGAAGTTGCCGCCACCGCCGCGCAGCGCCCAGAACAGATCGGCGTTCTCGTCGCTGCTGGCGCGCACCAGCTTGCCGTCGGCGGTAACGACCTGCGCCGACACCAGGTTGTCGACCGTGGTGCCGAACTTGCGGCTGAGCCAGCCGAAGCCGCCGCCCAGCGTCAGCCCGGCCACGCCGGTGGTGGAATTGATGCCGAGCGGCGTGGCCAGGCCCTGCGCCTGCGCTTCATGGTCGAAGTCGCGCAGCGTGGCGCCCGGCTCCACCCACGCGCGTTGCGCGGGGGGATCGACGCGCACCGAGCGCATCGTCGACAGGTCCAGCACCATGCCGCCCTCGCAGATCGCCAGCCCGCCGATGTTGTGGCCGCCGCCGCGTACCGACAGCAGCACCCCATGCTCGCGCGCGAAGTTCACCGCCGCTGCAACGTCGGCGGCGCCTGCGGCCTGCACGATCCACTGCGGATGGCGGTCGATCATCGCGTTCCAGATCCGGCGCGCGTCGTCATAGCCGCCGTCGCCCGGCTGCAGCAAGCGTCCGCGCAACTGCGCCTTAAGTGCTTCAATATGTTCCTGCGATGGCTGGGCCATGATCTGCCTCCCGATGCTGATTGTGAACATCGGACGACACGCGGCGTCAGGAGCAAAAAAATGGCCACGAGGACCGATGACTTCATCATTTAAGGCAGGCACCGCGCGAATGTAAATGCGCGCTGCGCGCGGCGCATTCCGCGGGTGGGGCCCGGATCCAGCCGTGGCCGCGCGGCCTATCATGGAGGCACGGCGGCACGGTGCCCGCGCGCCGTGCGCCTGCACGATGGACCCTGCCAGCCAACCTCCCCTGTTCCTGTGCGGCGACGTGATGACCGGTCGCGGCATCGACCAGATCCTGGCGCATCCCAGCCAGCCGCTGCTGCATGAATCGTACGTGCATTGCGCGCTCGACTACGTGCGCCTGGCGGAACGCAAGGCCGGCCCGATCGCACGCCCGGCCGGGTCGGACTATCCGTGGGGCGATGCGCTGGCGGAACTGGCAAGCCGCGCCGCGCGGCCGCGCATCGCCAACCTGGAAACCGCCATCACCACCAGCGACGATGCCTGGCCAGGCAAGTCCGTGCACTACCGCATGCATCCGCGCAACGTCGATTGCCTGCAGGCCGCCGGCATCGACTGCGCGGTCCTCGCCAACAACCATGTGCTGGACTGGGGCCGCGCGGGCCTGGCCGATACGCTGGACGCGCTGGACGGCGCGCACATCGCGCACGCCGGGGCCGGCGCCGACGAGGCCAGCGCGGCACGCGCCGCAGTGCTGCCTCGGCCCGGCGGCGGTCGCGTGGTGGTGCTCGCCTTCGCCATGACTAACGCCGGCACGCCGGCGGCGTGGCGCGCCACCGCCGGGCACTCGGGCGTGAACCTGCTGGACGACTGGTCCGCGGCCTCGCAGCAACACATTGCCGCGCAGGCGCGCCAACTGCGGCGCCCAGGCGATGTCATGGTGCTGTCGATCCACTGGGGCCCGAACTGGGGCTACCACATCGACCCCGCGCAGCGCGCCTTCGCCCGCGCGGTGGTCGAGCATGCAGGCATCGACATCGTGCACGGGCATTCCTCGCACCATCCGCTCGGCATCGAGCTGCATGCCGGCAAGCCTATCCTGTATGGCTGCGGCGACTTCATCAACGATTACGAGGGCATTGGCGGATACGATAGCTACCGCCCCGACCTGGCGCTGATGGCATTCGTCAGCTTCGCTGGCGGAGGCAGTGCGGAGCTGCGGCTGGTGCCTTTGCGGCGCAGCCACTTCCGGCTGGCGTATGCGCGCGAAGTCGACATGGCATGGCTGCAAGCCATGTTCGAAGCACAGGGACGCGCGCTTGGCACACGCGTGGCGCGCAGCGGACTGCACGAGTTGCGGCTATGGGCGGCATGAGCCGCAAGCCTACCCTGACACGATTCCGGTACTTGCCGGTGCTTGCCCGCACTTGCAAAAGGGCCGGCGCAAAAACAGAAAGGCCAGCGCGATGGCTGGCCTTCCCGTTCATTCAAGTGCCACGTGTGTCGGTTCGGTGTAACGCTTCCACAGAGTGCTGATCCGCTTCTGCATTCATTGCCCAACGCTAGCTCGGTCGCCCATCCTGCGGCACCCCAGGACATACCTGCAGGATAGTACAAATCCCCGCGGATCAAAGCGGGATCAACGAAGCGCACGCTTCAGCCGACCATGATGCGGTCGTCGACCAGCCGGATCTGGCCACCGGGCTTGTCTTCCATCACTTTGAGCACGCGGCTGCCCACCTGCAGCGTGACCCCGCCATGGATGCGCCGCGGGGCGTCGATGACGGCCTCGGCGGCGGGCTGCATCTGCTGCCCCAGGTCGGTCAGGCGCGCCTCCAGCTCGAACAGGTCGCGCGACAGCTTGAACAGGGTCGCGCGCGCCTTTTCGCGCAGGTCGCCGACGGCGCGCTCCGGGTGCTTGGCAAAGAAGTCCACCAGCTGCCTGACCTTGTTCTGCTCTTCCAGCATGCGCCGGCGCTCGGCCTCGAGCGCGGCGCGCTGGGCGTCGGCATAGGGATTGAGGCCGACCTGGATGCTGGTGGCGGTGCCGGCCGGCGCGCCCAGCACCGCGGCGTGCACCGCCAGCAAGGCGCGGCTGCGGCCGCCGCTGATGCTGCCCTGCACGCCGGTGCCGCCCACCACGATGCGCTGGCCGGCGGCGACATCGCTCTGGCGGATGCCGCTGTCGACGGTGACTTCGGTGCCGGCCTCGACCACCGCATTCTCGATGAAGCGCGCCTTCACCGCGCCCTTGCAGCGCACGCTGGCGCGGCTGATACCGCCTTCGGCATGGGCGCTTTCCGACTTGCCGATAATGCCGCCCTTGACGATGACGTTGCCGCCGGCCTCGACGCTGGCGGCTTCGATGGTGCCTTCGACCACCACGTCGCCGCTGACGTTGACCGACATGCCGGTGCGGATGTCGCCCGACACGCGCAGCGTGCCATCGAACGCCACGTTGCCGGAGTGCAGGTCCACCGATTCCACCTGCACCACGGGACTGACCGAGATGCCGTAGACCCCGACCACCGGCGACCCGGCTATCACCGCGCGCAGCAGCCCGGGGTCGTCCGCATCGGTCGCCGCGCCGGTCAGGCCCTCGGCAAACGGCGGGTCGTCGACCGGATCGGCGGCGATCGGCTGGCCGAACACGTCGACGCCGGCATGGCCCGGCACCGCCGCAATGCGCCGCATCAGCGGCGTGCCGGGACTGACCAGCAGCAGGTTGCCCAGCTCGCGCAGGTCCACCTTGCCGGCATCGTCGTCGCGCTGCGCCGGCTTGCGTGGCTCCAGCAGGTTGATAAAGCGCGCCGGCTCGCCCTGCCGCGGCGCCATGCCGGCGGCAATGGTGCGCAGCTCGCAGCCGCCTTCGGCCAGCGCGGCGTCCAGCGCGAGGGATTGAATCGGCGCCACCACGCCGCGCTCCGCGACGGCGCGGCGGATCTCGTCCGCGCTGACCGGCCGGCCGCCCTCCGGCGGCATCAGCGTCAGCCGCACCGCCAGGCCGTCGGCGGTGATGTCGAGCTCGAACGCGCCGTCGACCAGTGCGCCGATGGTGGCGTCGATCTCATGCTCGGCCCGCTGGCATTGCGCCAGGAACTGCGCCACCGCGCGCGCATCCAGCCGCGCGCCGGACCAGCCCAACCCCTCCAGGCACTGCTGCAGGGTGGCCAGGTCCGGCGGCAGCCGGCCCGGCTGCGGCGTGTAGCGTGCATGCACCTGTTCGCCCGGCTCGGCAAGCTCCAGGCGCAGTCCCGATTCATGCGTCATGCGTCCCCTGAATCGTCTGGCGGCGACGGCGCAAGCCGGCGCTCTGCTTGTTATCGATTCATCACCAACGGCAGGAGCGCCGGGAACTTTAGCGAACAACGGTGCCGCGGCGAGTACCGGGCGACTTTTCGGTAAACTGTCGCCATTCCGGGGGCGCGCCGCGCCCCGCAGCCTGTGCAGTCCCTCTCCATGTCAAACACCCACGAAATCCGCCCCGGCCAGTCCATCGAGCTGCTCAAGGAACTCCATATCCTGACCCGCGACGGCAAGATGAACCAGGACAGCCGGCGCAAGCTCAAGCAGGTCTACCACCTGTTCCAGTTCATCGAACCGCTGCTGCAGGAAGTCAAGGCCGCGCGCGGCCGCGTCACGCTGGTAGACCACGGCGCCGGCAAGTCGTACCTGGGCTTCATCCTGTACGACCTGTTCGTCAAGGCCCTGCAGGACGACTCGCACATCTATGGCATCGAAACCCGCGAAGAACTGGTGAAGACCTCGCAGGCGCTGGCGGCGCGGCTGGGTTTTCCGGGGATGTCGTTCCTGAACCTGTCGGTGGCGGACTCGATCACCTCGCCGCAGCTGCCGCCCACCGTCGACGTGGTCACCGCGCTGCATGCGTGCAATACCGCCACCGACGACGCCATCCGCTTCGCGCTGGCCAAGCGCGCGCAGCACATCGTACTGGTGCCGTGCTGCCAGGCCGAGGTGGCAAGCGTGCTGCGCAAGCACAAGGGCAAGCTGCTGGCGGGCAATCCGCTCACGGAGATCTGGCGCCACCCGCTGCATACGCGCGAGTTCGGCAGCCAGGTGACCAACGTGCTGCGTTGCCTGCAGCTGGAGGCGCACGGCTACCAGGTCAGCGTGACCGAGCTGGTCGGCTGGGAACACTCGATGAAGAACGAGCTGATCATCGCGCAGTACAAGGACCTGCCGCGCCGGCGTCCGGCCGAGCGGCTGGAAGAGGTGCTGGGGCGGCTGGGACTGGAAGAGCTGCGCGAGCGCTTCTTCACCGAGCCGGCAGCGGTGGCGTAACTACGGCTTCCCGGACTCGGAACCTGACTCGGTCCCGGGTTCAGCCTCGCCCGCCATCCAGCGTCGCCAGCCCTCGTGGCCAAGGCGCCGCATGACCGCCTGGTTGCGCTCGTAGATGTCCGCCGCATCTGGAAACGCCGCCGCCGCGCGCGCGATCGAATCCTCGCGCAGCAGGTGCAGGATGGGGTACGGCGCGCGGTTGGTGTAGTTCTCGATATCGTCCGGCTCGGTCCCGGCAAACTGGTAGTGCGGATGGAAGCTGGCGATCTGCAGCGTGCCTTCCAGCCCCAGGCTGGCGAGCAGGCGTTCGGCGAAGTACAGCAGGTCGTTGAAGTCGAGGAAATCGGCCACCGCGTGCGGCAGGATCAGCAGGGTGGTGTCGATCTGCGCCGGATCGGCATCGGCCAGCAGGCGCAGTTCGCGCTCCAGGTCATCCATCACATCGGGCGCCTCGGTGACAGCGCTGACCACATAGCGCACCTGCTCCTTCACGTACACGCTCTTGGCGAACGGGCACAGGTTGAGCCCGATCACCGCGCGTTCCAGCCAATGGCGGGTGGTGGCAATGACGGCATCATCGGGCTGGCTGGCGGAGTGCGTGGCGGAAGACATGATGGCAACGTGCGGCAAACCGTCATTCTAGCGCTGCCGCAGGCTCTATAATCCGCGGCGGAAACACCCCCTGTCCTGCCGAGCCCCGCCGATGCCCTCTGCCGCCACGCCCGCCCCTGACCATGCCACTCCCGACGTTGCCGTCATCGGCGGCGGCCCGGCCGGCCTGATGGCCGCCGAAGTGCTGGCGGCGCAGGGTGCCAGCGTGGCCCTCTATGACGCGATGCCGTCGGTCGGCCGCAAGTTCCTGATGGCCGGCAAGGGCGGCATGAACCTGACCCATGCCGAGCCGGAGCCGGCCTTCCTGGGCCGCTACGGCGCGCGCACCGGGCAACTCGCGCCGATGCTGGCGGACTTCGGCGCGCAGGCGCTGCGCGACTGGGTGCATGGGCTTGGCATCGAGACCTTCGTCGGCAGCTCCGGCCGCGTCTTCCCCACCGACATGAAGGCCGCGCCGATGCTGCGCGCGTGGCTGCACCGGCTGCGCGAGTCGGGCGTGCAGTTCCATATGCGGCATCGCTGGCTGGGTTGGGACGATGGAGACGGCGATGACGGCGCCCGGCATGCGCTGCGCTTTGCCACGCCGCACGGCGACACGGTCGTGCGCGCGCGCGCCGTGGTGCTGGCGCTGGGTGGCGCCAGCTGGGCCAGGCTGGGGTCCGATGGCGCATGGGTGCCGCGCCTGGCCGGGCGCGGCGTCGAGATCGCGCCGCTGCGTCCCGCAAACTGCGGGTTCGACGTGGCATGGAGCGAGGACTTTGCCGCGCGCTTTGGCGGCGCGCCGGTCAAGCCGGTGGCAATCGCGCTGAATGACCGTGACGGACACGCGCACTACCGCCAGGGCGAATTCGTCATCAGCCGCGACGGCATCGAAGGCAGCCTGGTCTATGCACTGTCGGCACCGATCCGTAACCGCATCGAAGCCGATGGCGAGGCCACCATCCATCTCGACCTGCTGCCGTCGCACAGCGCCGAACAGGTCAGTGCGCAGGTCGAGCATCCACGCGGCTCGCGTTCGTTGTCGAGCCACCTGCAGAGCCGGCTCGGCATCACCGGCGTCAAGGCCGGACTGCTGCGCGAATGCCTGTCCCGCGACGCCATGCTCGATCCCGGCACGCTGGCCCTGTCACTGAAGGCGCTGCCATTGCGCGTGCTGCGCCCGCGCCCGATCGACGAAGTCATCAGCAGCGCCGGCGGCGTGCGCTTCGAAGCGATGGATGCCAGCCTGATGCTGCGCGCCGTGCCCGGTGTGTTCTGCGCGGGCGAGATGCTGGACTGGGAAGCGCCCACCGGCGGCTACCTGCTGACGGCATGCTTCGCCAGCGGCCGCACCGCGGCGCTGGGAGCCGCGGCTTATCTCAGGACGCAGGCTTAAACCGCCCTGCCGCCGACGATGCTGAGCGCCACCGCCTCGGCCACTTCGATGCCGTCGATCGCCGCGGAATAGATGCCGCCCGCATAGCCCGCGCCCTCGCCCGCGGGGTACAAGCCCTTGACGTTGATGCTCTGGTAGTCGTCGTGGTTGCGGCGGATGCGCAGCGGCGACGAGGTGCGCGTCTCCACCCCGGTCAGCACCGCGTCATGCAGCGCGAAGCCCGGCAGCTTCTTGTCGATCTCGGGAATGCCTTCGCGGATCGCCTCGATCACGTAGTCGGGCAACGACGTGCTCAGGTCGGTCGGGGTCACGCCCGGCTTGTACGAAGGCTCGACCGAGCCCAGCGACGTCGACGCGCGGCCGGCGATGAAGTCGCCGACCAGCTGGCCCGGCGCATTGTAGTTGCCGCCGCCCAGCTCGAACGCGCGCTCTTCCCACTTGCGCTGGAACTCGATGCCGGCCAGCGGGCCGCCCGGGTAGTCTTCCGGCGTGATGCCGACCACGATGCCGGCGTTGGCATTGCGCTCGGCGCGCTTGTACTGGCTCATGCCGTTGGTCACCACGCGGCCGGGCTCCGATGCCGCCGCCACCACCGTGCCGCCCGGGCACATGCAGAAGCTGTACACCGAACGGCCGTTGCTGCAGTGGTGCACCACCTTGTAGTCGGCCGCGCCCAGCAGCTTGTTGCCCGCGAACTTGCCAAAGCGGCTGCGGTTGATCAGCCCCTGCGGATGCTCGATGCGGAAGCCCAGCGAGAACGGCTTGGCCTCCATGAACACGCCGCGCTCGTGCAGCATCTGGAAGGTATCGCGCGCGCTGTGGCCCACCGCCATGATGACGTGGTCGGCCTCGAGATACTCGCCGTTGGACAGCGTCAGGCCGCGCACCTGGCCGCCATCGATATCGATGTCGTCGACGCGGGTCTCGAAGCGGATCTCGCCGCCCAGCTCGATGATCTCGGCGCGCATCTTTTCGACCATGCTGACCAGGCGAAAGGTACCGATATGCGGGCGCGCCTTGAACAAGATGTCTTCCGGTGCGCCGGCGCGCACGAACTCGTTAAGCACCTTGCGGCCATAGTGCTTCGGGTCCTTGATCTGGCTGTACAGCTTGCCGTCCGAGAAAGTGCCGGCGCCGCCTTCGCCGAACTGCACGTTCGACTCGGGATTGAGCACGCTCTTGCGCCACAGGCCGAAGGTGTCCTTGGTGCGCTCGCGCACTTCCTTGCCGCGCTCCAGGATGATGGGGCGGAAGCCCGACTGCGCCAGGATCAGGCCGGCCAGCAGCCCGCACGGGCCCATGCCGATCACCACCGGGCGCGGATGCGTGCCGCCCTGCGGCGCGCGCGCGACGAAGTGGTACGCCATGTCGGGCGTCACGCTCCAGTTCGGCTTGCCGGCCATGCGGCGGATGGCCGCGGCCTCGTCGCTCACCTCGATATCGATGATGTAGGTCAGCTTGATATCCGAGCGCTTGCGCGCATCGTGGGCACGGCGGAATACGGTATAGCCGATCAGGCCGTCTCCCTTGACACCGATCTGCGCGGCACCGGCGCGCACGGCGGCGTCGAGGTCGCTTTCGGTATGGTCGAGCGGGAGTTTGACTTCACTTAGACGTAGCATGGGGAACCCGGGAACTGCGGCCGGGGGGTTGGGCACACCAATGTGCCAGGCCGGCCGGAGCGCAATTTTATCGTCTTTGGCGCGCCGGGTCGGGAATCCGCAGCGGAGCCGGCCCGGCGGCCGGGCGCGGACGGTGCCAGGGCAATACCAGGCACGCCCGCAACCGAGCCAGCCAACCCGGCGGCACCGTGACCGATAACGCTCCGCCCCGGCTCGCCGACACCGTCAGCCAGCCGCGCGCTGGAACGATCCAGGTGTCGCCCGCGCGCAGACGCCGCTGCGGCATGTGGCAGTGGCCGGCGAGCCATTGCATCGGCCCGGCCAGCGCCATCTCGCCGGCGGTGGCGTGCAGCACGGTGCCGGCCGCCACATGCAGCCGCAGGACCTGGCCGGCCGGCAGTGGCATCACGGTCGGGGTGTAGTCGAGATCGCTTGGCATGGCAGGACTCCGGTAGCTGGCACAGGACTCCAGCCTATCGACCGCCTCGCGCGCGCGGCAGGCACAAGGCCGCATCGCGGCGACCGGAACAGCAGCCAGGATTTCCGCCTGTTACGATACAGCGCCCCCGCCTCTGTATCTGTATCGATGCGGCCCGACACGCCACCATGCCGCCATGGACACCACACCGCTCTATCGCCAGCTTGCCGGCCATTACCGCCGCGCCATCGACTCCGGCACGCTCGCCGCCGGCGACCGCATGCCGTCGGTGCGCGCGCTGATGGCGCTGCACGGCGTAAGCCTGTCGACCGCGCTGCAGGCCTGTCGGCAACTGGAAAGCGACGGCCTGCTCGAAGCGCGGCCGCGTTCCGGCTACTTCGTTGCCGCGCCGCGGCGCGCAGCACTGGCCGCGCTGTCCGAACCCGCCGCCGCGTTGCCCGACCCGGCCCAGTATGTCGGCATCCACCAGCGCATTTCCGGCCTGCTCGCGCGCGGCCAGCACGAGCACGTGCACACCAACCTGGGCGGCGCCTACTGCGCGCCCGCGCTGTACCCGACCGAGGCCCTGCGCAGTGCAGCGGCGCGCGCGCTGCGCCGGCATCCGCAGCTGTTCGGCGAGGGCGTCGAGCCCGACGGCTACCAGCCGCTGCGCGCCGCGATCGCACGGCAGGCGCTGCGCAGCCGGGTGCAGCTGGCCCCGGAAGAGATCGTCATCACCAACGGCTGCACCGAGGCCCTGAACCTGGCCCTGCGCGCGGTGGCGGGCCCCGGCGACGTGATCGCGGTGGAGTCCCCCACCTACTACGGCCTGCTGCAGATCCTGGAAAGCCTGGGCATGCGCGCGCTGGAAATCCCGTGCAGCCCGCAGACCGGCCTCTCGCTCGAGGCGCTGGAGCTGGCGGCGCAGCACTACGACAACATCCGCGCGGTCGCGGTGGTGCCGAACCTGCAGAACCCGCTCGGCTGCATCATGCCCGACGCGCACAAGGCGCGGCTGGTGCAATGGTGCGAGACGCGCGGCATCGCGCTGATCGAGGACGACTGCTTCTCGGCCACCGCCGACAGCGACGCGCCGCCGGCCGCGGCCAAGGCCTGGGATGGCAGCGGCAACGTGATCCACTGCGCGTCGCTGCACAAGGTGCTGGCGCCCGGCATGCGGCTGGGCTGGATCGCCGCGGGCAAGTGGCAGGCGCGCGTCGAGATGCTGAAGTTCGGGCTGTCGCGGCCCAACGAGATGCTGTCGCAGATGGCCGCCGCCGATTTCCTGGCGTCGGGCGCGCATGACCGCCACCTGCGCCGGCTGCGCACGCGGCTGCGCGGGCAGCGCGAATGGTTCACGCAAACCATCGCCGCCAGCTTTCCCGCCGGCACGCGGCTGGGCGCGCCGCGCGGCGGCATGCACCTGTGGGTGGAGCTGCCCGCGCAGGTCTCGTCCGAGGCGGTGTTCGACCAGGCGCTGCAGGCCGGCATCCGCGTGATGCCGGGCGTCATGTTTTCCAACGCGGGGCGCTTCGACCACTGCCTGCGCATCAACTGCGGCGCGCCACGCTCGGCGCAGATCGAGCGCGCGCTCGGCACGCTCGCCACGATCGTGCAGCGGCTGGCGGGCTGAAGCCGAGTTGGCCGGCGCCCGGGCCGGCGCCGTTTTGCAACAACCCTGCCCTTTTACCGGCCGCTCGCCTATCCTAGTGCGCTGGCGCGCACGCGGCTGCCCGGCTGGTCCCCGGCGGCCCCGCTCGCATCGGTTGCCCACGGCCGCCGCGCGCCTGCAACAAGAACAAGGAGAATGGCCTTGACCAGTACATCCGTGGCGCCATCCGCCGGCAAATGTAGCGGCGACCCCACCCGCACCCTTCCCGACGATTACCAGGCCCTGTTCCAGCTGGCACCCGTGTCGCTGTTGCTGGAAGACTTCAGTGCGGTGCGCGAGTGCTTCGCGCAATGGCGGCAGCAGGGCATCACCGACCTGCGCGCGCACCTGCGCGACGATCCGCGGCGGGTGGCGCAGTGTTCCGCGCTGATCCGCGTGATCGCGGTGAACCGGCGCACGCTCGAGTTATTCCGCGCGGCCGACCTCGACGACCTGGTGGCCAACCTCGACACCGTGTTCCGCGACGACATGTTCGAGCAACATGTCGAAGAACTGGGCCAGCTGTGGGACGGCGCCAACGGCTTTGCCAGCCAGACCGTCAACTACGCGCTGGACGGCGCGCGGCTCGACATCCAGCTCGAGGCCACGGTGATGCCGGGGCACGAACAGACCTGGGAGCGCGTGCTGCTGTCGATCAAGGACATCACCCCGCGCCTGCGCAGCGAGCGCGAGCTGCGCCGCAGCGAGCAGTATGCGCTGGGCCTGTTCGAGCATTCGCCGGTGTCGCTGTGGGTCGAGGACTTCAGCGCGGTCAAGGTACTGATCGACGAGGTGCGCGCCGCGGGCATCACTGACTTCCGCACCTTCCTCAACGTCCACCCTGACTTTGTCTCGCGCTGCATGCAGGAAATCCGCGTGCTCGACGTCAACCAGCAGACCCTGCTGATGTTCGGCGCCGACAGCAAGGCCACGCTGCTGTCGCGGCTCGGCGACGTGTTCCGCGACGACATGCGCATCCACTTTGCCGAGCAGCTGATCGACCTGTGGCACGGCCGGCTGTGGCAGCAGCGCGAAGTCATCAACTACGCGCTCGACGGCCGCGCCGTCGACGTGTTCATGCAGTGGTCGGTGTTCCCCGGGCGCGAGGCGGACTGGGACCAGGTGCTGGTGTCGCTGACCGATATCACGGCGCGCAAGAAGGCCGAAGCCTATGTCGAGTTCCTCGGCAAGCACGACGTGCTGACCAAGCTCTACAACCGCGCCTACTATGAGGACGAACTGGCGCGGCTGGGCCGCAAGGGCCCGTGGCCGGTCAGCGTGGTGGCGGTCGACCTGAACGGGCTCAAGGTCGTCAACGACCAGTTCGGCCACGCCGACGGCGACAGCCTGCTGCGCCGCACCGGCGAGGTGCTGAAGAAGGCCGTGGGCGAGCAGGCCTGCGTGGCGCGCACCGGCGGCGACGAGTTCATGGTGCTGCTGCCCGGCCGCGACGAGCGCGGCGCCGCCACCGTGGTCGAGCAGATCGGCAAGGTGGTGGAGCTGAACAACCAGTTCTACCCCGGCACGCGGCTCAGCTTCTCCATCGGCCTCGCCACCTGCCAGGCAGGCGAACGCCTCGGCGACACCGTCAAGCTGGCCGACAGCCGCATGTACCAGGCCAAGCGCGACCACTACGCCGCGCTCGCCAACGAACGCCGCCGCGACTGAAGGCCGGGCGCTACGGCGCGACGCCTCAGCCCGGCGTGCACTCGCCGCGCAGCAGCGCCCATTCCTCGCACTGCTTGCCCGACGGGAAAGTGCAGATGCCGGTCTGGCCCGCCGGCGTCGACACGATCTGCAGCTTGCCGCCGCGCTGCGCGCAGTTGACCGAGGCGGGGTTGGCCATGCCGATGGCGGCACCAGTGCTGGCGGGGCGCTCGGCGGGCGCGGTGGTGCAGGCGGCCGCGGCAAGGCTGGCGGTCAGCCCGAGGGCTACGGGAACAAGGCGCATCGGCATCTCCGGCAGGAGCAAACAGGTCCGCAAAACGAAAGAGCCGGCTGGCGCCGGCTCTCTTGCTGCTTACAGGTAGACGATCAAACCCACGCCCAGCACGATCAGGCCGAACTTGGCCACGTAGTAGAGCTGGCGGTTCCAGGCCTTGAAGCGGCGGCGATACTGGCCGCCCAGCCAGACAAAGCGGAACAGCCGGTTGATCATGCCGGTCTGGTCGTGCTCGTCGTTGGGCGAGCTGGCCGCGGTCATGACCTTGCGGCCCATCCAGTGGTTGAATTTCGCGGCCCAGCCGTAGCGCATCGGGCGCTCGATATCGCAGAACAGGATCAGCCGGTTGGCGTCGCTGCGGTTCTCGGCCCAGTGCAGGTAGGTCTCGTCGAACACCACCCCTTCGCCGTCGCGCCAGCTGTGGCGCTCGCCGTCGACCTCGATAAAGCAGCGGTCGTCGTTGGGCGTGGCCAGCCCCAGGTGATAGCGCAGCGAGCCGGCAAACGGGTCGCGGTGGGGATTGAGCTTGCCGCCGGGCGGCAGCTCGGCGAACATCGCCGCCTTGACCGTGGGCAGCTCGCGCAGCAGCGCCACGGTCTTGGGGCACAGCTGCTCGGCCGACGGATGCTGGGCCTCATACCACTTCAGGTAGAAGCGCTTCCAGCCGTACTTGAAGAAGGAATTGAAGCCGGCGTCGTCGTTCTTGTCGGCAGCCTTGATCTTGCGCATCGCCGCCAGGGCCAGGCCTTCATCGCGGATCTCCGGCCAGGCGGCGCGCAGCTTTTCCAGGTCGGGGAAACTGTCGACCGGGATGTACGGGGTGCGCGGCACGCCCGAGAACGCGTACATGAAGCAGTTGATCGGCGCCACCAGGGCCGAATGGTCCAGCAGTTGGCGCCACAGGCGCAGGCGCACCTTGCCGCGGAAGTGCACATACAGGATGGCACCGAGGTAGCCCGCGACGATTATCCACTTGATCACCGAAATCCTCCTGGTCAGCCGCCTCCGCCGCATGGCACGCCGCGGCCCGGCCGGGTGAAAACCGGTATTTTAGCGAAATGGCTGGACCATCGCACTTTGCGACGGTTGCGGCACACGAGTGGGGCCGGCGACCGCGCCGCGTGGTTGCGCCTGAAAGCAGCGAATCAGACGTCGCCACGCGACTGGCGGGCGATGCGCTCGATCAGCGCGCGCGCGTCGTCGGGCTGGCCCTGCAGCGTCAGCAGGCGCGCGTTGAGCACCAGGTTCTCCAGCACCAGCTTGGCGGTCGAGGCCCACATCGTGGCCAGCAGTGCCTCCACCGGCAGGCCGGACGCTTCCAGCTCGCTGGAGCGCTCGGCGATCAGGCGGCAGGCCAGCCGGCGCAGCGCGGCGTCGTCGAACGGCAGGTCGGCGTAGTCGATCGGGTCTTCCTTCTCGACCTCCGTCATCAGTTGCAGCAGGGTGTCTTCGGTCATGGGCAGACTCCTGGCGAGGGGACGTCACACTCGAAACAAAGCTAAAGCAGCGCGGGCCGCCTTGTCAATCGACAAGCCGGCGCGCGCTGGTCAGGCAGCCAGGAGTGCGGGCGTCAGAGCGCCGGCGGCTGGCGGCGGAAGCCGACGCCGAAGCGGTTCCACGCGTTGATCGCCGAGATCAGCAGCGTCAGGTCGGCCATTTCCTTTTCCGAGAACTGCTCGCGCAGGGCCTGGTAGTCCGCATCCGGCGCCTGGCTTTGCGGCAGCAGCGTCAGCGCCTCGGTCCACGCCAGCGCGGCGCGCTCGCGCGGGGTGAACCAGCCTACTTCCCGCCACGCCGGCAGCAGGCTCAGGCGGCGGTCGCTTTCGCCATGCTTGCGCGCGTCGGTCACGTGCATGTCCAGGCATAAGGCGCAGCCGTTGATCTGCGAGGCGCGGATCTTGACCAGTTCCTTCAGCGTGGTTTCCAGCGAGCAGCGTGCCAGGTAGACCTCGACGCCGATCATTGCCTTGTAGGCATCCGGGGCCACGTCTTGCCAGTTCATCCGTTCTTCCATGATCGATCTCCGTAGACAGTTGGATTCAGGTTCGATTGCAACGGGCGCTGGGACGGCGCCCGACGGAATGAAAGATAGATCCCCACATTGGCCCCGTACACTGCCAATTTCCGGCAGAATCAGTAGACCAATCGTGATAGACCCCACCTACCATGGAACTGCATCTGGCCCTCGACCACGCCGGCGACCTGACCGCGCAGATCGTCCACCACATCCGCGACGCGATCCAGGGCGGCCGCCTCGAAGCCGGCGCGCGCATGCCGCCCTCGCGCCTGCTCGGCACGCAACTGGGAGTGGCGCGCAAGACCGTGACCACGGCCTATGAGCGGCTGGTGGCCGAAGGCTGGCTGCACGCGCGGGTCGGCGACGGCACCTATGTGGCGCAAGGGCTGGCGCGCCCGGCGGTGCGCATCGCCGCGGCGCCGGTGCTGCCGCCGGCGGTGCAGCGCTGGCTGGCCGTGCCCACGCCGTTCCTGGCCGCGACAGGCGGCGCCCGCTATGCCTTCCAGCCCGGGCAGGCCGATACCACCCGCTTTCCGCATGAGGCCTGGTCGCGCTGCGTGCGCGCGGCGCTGGCGGCCGAACGCACGCGCGCGCCCGGCCCGCCCGACGCCGCCGGCGAGATGCCGCTGCGCCACGCCATTGCGCGCCATATCGCCTTCACCCGCGGCGTGCAGAGCGCGCCGACCGATATCCTCGTCACCAGCGGCGCGCAGCAGGGCATCGACCTGCTGGCGCGCCTGCTGCTCGGGCCGGGAGCGGTGGTGGCGATGGAAGATCCCGGCTATCCGATGGCACGCGCCTTGTTCCAGGGCCTGGGCGCGCGGGTCGTGCCGGTACCGGTCGACAACGAAGGCCTGGTGGTGGCGGCGCTGCCCAACGACGCCACCCTGGTCTATGTCACGCCCTCGCACCAGTCGCCGCTGGGCGTGCCGATGAGCCTGGCGCGGCGCCAGGCCCTGCTCGACTGGGCCGCGCGCCGCCATGCGGTGATCCTGGAAGACGACTACGACAGCGAGTTCCGCTACGGCGGCCAGGCGCTGGACGCGCTGCAGACCCTCGACCGGCATGGCCGCGTGGTCTACCTGGGCACGTTCTCCAAGACCCTGGCGGCCAACCTGCGCGGCGGCTATCTGGTGGCGCCGCCGTGGCTGATGCCGGCGGCGCGCAAGGTCAAGCACCTGATGGACTGGTACACGCCGACGCTGCTGCAGCAGGCGCTGGCGCGCTTCCTGTCCGAAGGCCACCTGCTGCGCCATATCCGGCGTTCGCATGCGCGCCATGCCCAGCGCCGCGCGCGCCTGCTGGCGCGGCTGCAGGGCGACCTGTCGCCGTGGCTGGAGCCGCTGCCGGCGGTGGCCGGCTTCCACCTGGCGGCGCGGCTGCGGGTGCCGGTGGCCACCGAGGCGCTGGTGTCGATGGCGCGGCTGGCGGACCTGGAACTGGCCACGCTGGACCCCTGCTATGCCAGTCCGCCACCCAGTTGCGCCGGGCTGCTGCTGGGCTTCGGCGCGATCGACCTGCTGGATATCGACCCTGCCCTGGACCGGCTGGCGATGGTACTCTCTGCCTTGGCTCCCGCCCCGTCGCGCCCCGCGTGATGCGGCCGGCACCGGGAGACGCCAGCCACTCACGGCAAGCAGGTGACACACCTGCGACATGGCGCCTCAGTCATACTTGCCGGGCGAATTTGCTGTGAACAAAACGGATGTACGAAAGTCTCATTCGCTCTTCCAACCAACCCGAGTCGCGTTCATGACCAAGCGTTTGTTGTCCGCCATGCGTCAGTACGCATGGTTTGCAGGGGTGAAGCACCATGTCGTGCAGGGCGTCGAAGCCCTGGCCGAGCTGCTCAAGTCCCCGTCCGCCGCGGCGCGCGCCGTCGCGGCCATCGTTGCCGAAACCGAGCAGGGCGTACAAGTCTGGGTCTCGTATTTCGGCAAGCCGCTGGACCCGCACACCAACTATGTGCTGTGGCCGAACCGGGCGCTGCGTCCGGCGCGGCGGCGCATCCAGCCCTCTCCCATCGAACTGCTGCAGAACCAGCGACGGCGCGACGACTAGTCGCCCTGTCCATCCGCGCCGATCCAGCGCCGCGCGCCCGCCAGGGCGCGCCGGCAGCGCTCAGGCGTCGGCCCAGCGCCGCAGCAGGTTGTGATAGACGCCGGTCAGGCCGATCAAAGATTCGTGCGCCTGGCCGAGTTCCTGCGCCACCTGGCGGATGCGTCCATCCAGCACAGGCCCCGAACAAGATTCATTATTGTTTGATCCCGGGCAGGCGGCGCCTTCACTACAATGGTTCGGGTATGCCGTCATCGACAAGGAGCAGACATGTCCGAACCGCTACACGACGAAGCGCTGGTCAACCTCTACCTGGAACGCATCTCGGCCCTTTCGGTCAGCGCCTTCGATGGTGCCGACGTCAGCGGCGAACTCGATGCGGTGATGCGCGAAGCCGTGACCAAGTGCCAGGCCGCCGGCGGACCGCAGGCACAGGGAACGCTGACGGTGCTCGCCGCGCGCTTGCGCGATCGCGCCGAGGCAGCCGATCGCGAAGACCAGCCGCTGGTGCGCGATACCTTCAGGCTTGCGGCGGAACGCGTGCCGGCATGACATTGCGTGCGAGTCCATGCCCGCACAGGACGCATTGGCACCGATGTCGAAACACTAAGGGGATTTGGCCGGTCGGCCTGAGAAACAACGCTGGAAAGATTGCGGCGGTTGCCGCGGATGGCGAATGCCAGGGTGTTGGTTGCGGGGGCAGGACTTGAACCTGCGACCTTCGGGTTATGAGCCCGACGAGCTGCCAACTGCTCCACCCCGCGTCTGAAGGAGATGAATTATGGGTGATCCGACGGCGCATGGCAAGCACTATTTGCGTCGGCACAGCAAATCGTTCGCCGCCGCGGGCAAGTCGATACATCACAACGTGACATAAACCGCTGCGCGCGCAACGGCTTGCCGCGCTTACTCGGCAGGTCCCAGCAGACGGTCGACCAGCGCATAGCCGGCGCCGAACGCAGCCACCTCGGCCGCATGGCGCGTGGAGAACTGCTGCGGCCCGCTGGCCAGCAGTTCGGTATCGCCGGCATCGGCCGGATCGGCACCTTCCTGCGACACGCGCACCTCGTAACCCCAACGGCCGATGCTGCCCTGCCCCTGCGGCGACACCAGGACGTAGACGTCCATGCCGCGATATGCCTCGACGCGCCAGTCAGCGTTGTCCATGCGAGCGACTCCCGGATCCGTGATGGTTCTTCGAGACTAGGAGGCGGCACGCGCGACCGCAAGGCATAACGCGGGCGCGCGGCAAGACGGTACAGACAAACCGAGCGGCAAAGAAAAAGGGCTTCCGTTTCCGGAAGCCCTCTTCTTTCTGCATAGGTGGCGCGGCTGGCAGGATTCGAACCCACGACCCCTTGGTTCGTAGCCAAGTACTCTATCCAACTGAGCTACAGCCGCACGCGAGAAAAAGATTATAACCCAGTTTTCGTTTTTGTGAAGCCCCCCTCCAACTTTTTTGCGATCTTTATTGGGGTGGGTCGACGCCGCCGCGCCACCGGGGCGGCCCGGCAGCGGGCTTTTCCTATAATGGCAGATTGAAGAAGTGACCCGGACCATGAACAAGGCATTTGTCAAAGAGTCCTCTGGCGACGAGGACGACGATCTCCCCGAAGGCGCAGCACCGCTGCCTCCCGGCACCAAGAACTACATCACCGCTGAAGGCTATGCGCGCCTGCGCAACGAGCTGATGCAGCTGATCGATGTGGAGCGGCCCGACGTGGTACAGATCGTCTCGTGGGCCGCGTCCAACGGCGACCGCTCCGAGAACGGCGACTATCTCTATGGCAAGAAGCGCCTGCGCGAGATCGACCGCCGCATCCGTTTCCTGACGCGCCGCCTCGACAAGGCCGAAGTGGTCGACCCGTCCCTGCAGGGCGACAACGACCAGATCTTCTTTGGCGCCACCGTCACCTACGCGCATGCGTCGGGCGAAGAGACCACCATCACCATCGTCGGCATGGACGAGGTCGATCTCGACCACAACCACGTCAGCTGGATCTCGCCGATTGCCAAGGCGCTGCTCAAGGCGCGCGAAGGCGACACCGTGGCGTTGCGCACGCCGGCCGGCGTCGAGCAGATCGATATCCTGGAAGTCCGCTACCCGGCGCGCAAGCAGTAAGCCGGCGCCCCGGCGCTTCAATTGTCGTTGCGGTCGCGGAAGATGCGGATGACGTCGGGGTTGCGGCGCAGCCCGCGCATCACGTTGGCCAGGTGCAGGCGGTTCTGCACCTGGATGATGAACTGCATGTAGGTGGCTTCCTGCTGGCCGGCGTCCTGCTGTTCCATCGCCACGTGGGCAACGTTGGCGTCGGCGGCGGTCAGGTCCGCCGCCACGCGCGCGACGATGCCCTTGACGTTGCGCACCATCACCTTGATCGACACATCGAAGGCGCGCGTGGTCTTCTTTGCCCACATGACCTCGATCCAGTGCTCCGGATCCTTGCTGTGCAGGCGCTTGGCGATCTTGCAGTCCTGCACGTGGATCTGCAGCCCTTCGCCCTTGCCCAGGTAGCCGACGATTGAATCGCCGGGGATCGGGCGGCAGCACGCCGAGAAGATGATCGACATGCCTTCGTCGCCGGTGATCGGCACCGCAGGCGCTTCCTCGCCGGCAAAGGTCTGCACCGCCGCCAGCAGCGCGCTGTCGACATCGCCGGACAACTCCTGCAGCAGGATCTCCATGCGCTTGGCCACCACCGCCGGCACGCGCCGGCCCAGCGCCAGGTCGGCGAAGATGTCTTCGCGCTGCTTGTTGCCGGTCCACTGGATCATGCGGTCCCACACCGACTGCGGCACCGCCTTCAGCTCGATGCCGAGCTGGCGCGCCGACTGCTCCAGCAGGCGCTCGCCCAGCTGGATCGCCTCGTCCAGCTTGGTGGTCTTGAGGTAGTGGCGGATCGCCGCACGCGCCTTGCCGGTGCGCACGAACGACAGCCAGGCGGGGTTGGGCTTGGAGTACGGCGCCGTCACCACCTCGACGATATCGCCGCTCTTGAGCTCGGTGCGCAGCGGCAGCATCTCGTTGTTGATCTTGACCGCGACGCACTGGTTGCCCAGGTCGCTGTGCACCGCGTAGGCAAAGTCCAGCGCGGTGGCGCCGCGCGGCAGCGCGCGGATATGGCCCTTGGGCGTGAACACGTAGACCGCATCCGGGAACAGGTCGATCTTGACGTGCTCGAGGAATTCCTGCGAATCGCCGGTCTGGCTCTGGATATCGAGCAGCGACTGCAGCCACTGGTGCGCCTGCTGCTGGATATCGTTGGCGTGGTCGGCCTGATGCTTGTACATCCAGTGCGCGGCCACGCCGGCCTCGGCGATCTGGTGCATGTCGCGCGTGCGGATCTGGAACTCCACCGGCGTGCCGAACGGACCCACCAGCGTGGTGTGCAGCGACTGGTAGCCGTTGATCTTGGGGATCGCGATGTAGTCCTTGAACTTCCCTGGCATCGGCTTGTACAGGCCGTGCAGCGCCCCCATCGCCATGTAGCAGTGCATCTGCGTTTCCACCACCACGCGGAAACCGTACACGTCCAGCACCTGCGAGAACGACAGCTGCTTGTCGTGCATCTTGCGGTAGATGCTGTACAGCGTCTTCTCGCGCCCGGACAGTTCAGCGACGATGCCGGCATCGGCCAGCGCCTTCTGCGCGGCCTCGAGGATGCGCTTGACCACCTCACGCCGGTTGCCGCGCGCGGCCTTGACGGCTTTTTCGAGCGTGGCGTAGCGGAACGGCGAGCCGACCTTGAACGACAGTTCCTGCAGCTCGCGGTAGATCGTGTTGAGACCGAGACGGTGCGCGATCGGCGCATAGATCTCCATGGTCTCGAGCGCGATGCGGCGGCGCTTCTCCGGCGGCACGAAGTCGAGCGTGCGCATGTTGTGCGTACGGTCGGCCAGCTTCACCAGGATCACGCGCACGTCGCGCGCCATCGCCAGCAGCATCTTGCGGAAGCTTTCCGCCTGCGCCTGCTCGCGGCTCTGGAATTCGAGCTTGTCCAGCTTGGTCAGGCCATCGACCAGTTCGGCGACCTTGGGACCGAACTTCTCGGCCAGCTCGCTCTTGGTGATGCCCTGGTCTTCCATCACGTCGTGCAGCAGCGCCGCCATGATGGACTGCACGTCCAGCTTCCAGTCCGCGCACAGCTCGGCCACCGCCACCGGATGGGTGATGTAGGGCTCGCCGCTCTGGCGGTACTGGCCGAGGTGGGCCTCGTCGGAAAACTGGAAGGCCTCGCGTACCCGCGCCAGGTCGGGCGCCTTCAGGTACGCGAGCTTTTCCATCAGCCGGGTGATGGAAATGACCTGCTGGCGCGGCGGCACCGCCGGCTGCGAGGTCGGGCCGAAGAAGTGCCGGTATGACTGCGCCAGCACTGCATCGATAAACAGGCTGTCGGCTGCCGGCGGCGCCACTTGCTGCGCCGCGACCAGTTCGTCCTGCACGGGGGTGCCCCGGGTCTTGCCGGGCGCCAGCGCGGGCGCGACGGCGCGCTCGCCGACGACATCGTCGCCGAGCGGATCGGGAAGATTGGGAGCGCCGGTGCGCGCGTTCACGGAAGACTGGCCCGGGATGGTGCGCTTACGCGCCGCGGGCGGGGCCGCATCGCCAGGCGCCGGCACGACCGCGGTCGGCGACGGCTGGGATGGAGGCTTGGAGGGCGGATGCGGCGATGGCATGGCGGCGGCCCGGGGAATCCGGCTGGGGAGCCTGGAACAGTGCTGGCACGATGCAGGGATGAGCCATGGGCCGCCTGGTCGATCAGGTCGGGACCTTTTTCAGCATCTCGATGCCGACCTGGCCCGACGCGATCTCGCGCAGTGCCACCACGGTCGGCTTGTCCTTCGCTTCGACCTTGGGCGTGTGGCCCTGCACCAGCTGGCGCGCACGGTACGTGGCCGCCAGCGCGAGCTCGAAACGATTCGGAATGTGTTTCAGACAATCTTCGACGGTAATACGCGCCATATCAAATCCACCTTGGGACAAAACCTTACGTTGGGTTGCTATTTTACAGCACGCGGCGGGAAACGCCGGCGGCGCCCCGCGCGGCTGTCATCGGCAGGCATCGTTTCAGTGGATGCCAAGCTCGATGAACAGCTCCGCATGCCGCGCCTTCTGCGAGGAAAAGCGCAGCCGCGTGGCGCTGATGACGTTGCGCAACTGCTCCAGCGCGTCGTCGAAGACCTCGTTGATGATGACGTAGTCCGACTCCGAGGCGTGGGCCATTTCGCTGCCCGCGGCCAGCAGGCGGCGCACGATCACGTTGGGCTCGTCCTGGCCGCGCTTTTTCAGGCGCTCTTCCAGCGCGGTCAGCGACGGCGGCAGGATGAAGATCTCCACCGCGTTGGAAAAGCGCTGGTGCACCTGCTGCGCGCCCTGCCAGTCGATCTCGAGCAGCACGTCGTTGCCTTGCGCCATCTGCTGCTCGATCCACACGCGCGAGGTCGCGTAGTAGTTGCCGTGCACCTCGGCCCACTCCAGGAAATCGCCGCGATCGCGCGCGCTGCGGAAGGCATCGACGGTGACGAAGTGGTACTCGCGGCCGTCCTCCTCGCCCGGGCGCGGTGCGCGCGTGGTGTGCGAGATCGACAGGCGGATGGCCGGGTCCTGCGCCAGCAGCGCGTTGACCAGCGTCGACTTGCCCGCGCCCGAGGGCGCCACCACCATGAAGAGGTTGCCGGGGTAGACGGTGTCGATGGCGGTGTGGGAGGACGCGTGGGCGGTCGCGTGGGCGGTCGGATTGGCGGCCGTTGGAGAAGTTGGGCTCATGATGTTTCGGTGACTGTCTTACTCTAGATTCTGGACCTGCTCGCGCATCTGCTCGATCAGCAGCTTGAGCTCCATCGAGGCATCGGCCAGCTCCTTGGCGGCGGCCTTGGAGCCCAGCGTGTTGGCCTCGCGGTTGAGCTCCTGCATCATGAAGTCGAGGCGCTTGCCCACCTGGCCGCCCTTCTTCAGGATATGGCGCGTTTCGTTCAGGTGCGCCTGCAGCCGCGACAGCTCTTCGGCGATGTCGATGCGGATGCCGTAGACGGTGGCTTCCTGGCGGATGCGCTCGGCGATCTCGTCGCGGCTCATCGCCGGCATGCCGTTGGGCGCGGCCAGGTTGAAGGCTTCCTGCAGGCGCTCGGTCAGCTTTTCCTGGTGGTGCGCGATCAGCTGCGGGATGGTCGGGGTCAGGCGCTCGACGATCGCCAGCATGGCGTCGATGCGCTCGGTCAGCGTGGCCTTGAGCGCGTCGCCCTCGCGGCGGCGCGCTTCCAGCAGCTGGTCGAGCGCCTCGCGCGCGGCGCCGAGCACGGCTTCGCGCAGCGACTCCTGCGACAACTCCGGCTCGACCAGCACGCCGGGCCAGCGCAGGATCTCGCCCATGCGCAGGGTGCCGGCGCTGCTGAAGGTGGCGGCCACGGTGGTTTCGAGCGCGCGGATCTGCGCCAGCAGCCCGTCGTTGAGCGCCAGCGTGGCGCCGCCGGCATCGGTGCGCTGCAGGTTGATGCGGCATTCCAGCTTGCCGCGCGACAGCTCGGCCATCAGCATCTCGCGCAAGGCCGGCTCGAACGCGCGGCACTCCTCGGGGGCCCGGAACAACAGGTCGAGGAAACGCGAATTGACAGTGCGGAATTCCACCGAAACGGACGCGGTGCGCCCGCTGGGCTCACCCTGCGCGTTGGTCAATGGCGCCTGGCGCGTCGCCAGGCCGTAGCCTGTCATGCTGTGGATCATTGGTTGTTCTCGTGATTGGCGCCGCACCGTCGCGAAGCGGCCGCGGCCTGCCGGCGGACGCCCGCCCGGCCGGCGCGCGGCGCAGCCTGCGGGGGGCGCCCTCAAAACGTTGAAAGGCGGGCAATAACGCCCGTATTTGTGTTCTTTACAAGTGACCGATTAGCCCGGACAATCCTGAGGCAAATCCGCGGGGGCAACTCCGGTCCTATTCCCATGACAGAGCCAAAGGGCACGCCACAACCGAAGAGTGCACCGCTGCCCGTCGGCACGCTGCTGTCCAACTATCGTATTGTAAAGAAGTTGGCCAGCGGGGGGTTCAGTTTCGTCTACCTGGCCACCGACGAAACCGGCGCGCCGGTCGCCATCAAGGAGTACCTGCCGTCGTCGCTGGCGCGGCGCAACCCCGGCGAACTGATCCCCGTGGTGCCCGAGGAAAACGCCGCGGCGTTCCGGCTGGGCCTGAAGTACTTCTTCGAAGAGGGCCGCTCGCTGGCCCGCATTTCCCATCCCAGCGTGGTGCGCGTGGTGAACTTCTTCCGCGAGAACGCCACCGTCTACATGGTGATGAACTACGAGCTGGGCAAGACGCTGCAGGAACATGTGCTGGCGGCCCGGCAGCAGGGGCGCGCCAAGGTGCTGCGCGAGCATTTCATCCGCAAGGTCTTCCACGACCTGATGAGCGGCCTGCGCGAAGTGCATATCCACAAGCTGCTGCACCTGGACATCAAGCCCGGCAACATCTACCTGCGCGAGGACGAGTCCCCCATCCTGCTGGATTTCGGCGCCGCGCGGCAGACCCTGACCATGGAGGCCGCGCGCTTCCAGCCGATGTACACGCCCGGCTTCGCCGCGCCGGAACTGTACGGCAAGCACACTGACCTGGGCCCGTGGACCGACATCTACAGCCTGGGCGCGACGCTTTACGCCTGCATGGCCGGACTGCCGCCGCAGGAAGCCAACCAGCGCGAGAAGGATGACCGCATGGGCGAGGCGCTGATGCGGCTGCGCAGCAGCTATACCAACGGCCTGGTCGACCTGGTCGAGTGGTGCCTGCGGCTGGAGCCATCGGGCCGCCCGCAGAGCGTATTCCGGCTGCAGAAGGAATTGCGCGAGCAGACCAACGCGCTGGGCGAGCAGGCGCTGGCGCCTGCGACCCAGGCGCCGGCACCCGCCCCCATGCCGCCGGAAAAAGCGCCCGCGACCTCGCGCTTTCTGACGCTGCTGCGCCGGCGTGACGAGCAGGCACCCGGCGCGAGCGTCGACTGAATCACAAACCCGGCTGCGGCGCCCCCGTGCGCGCGGCCGGGCCATCGAACCCCAAGAAAGCCAACCAGCCAACATGCGATTCTCTGTCTACCAGGAAAGCAGGAAAGGCGGCCGCCGCGTCAACCAGGACCGCATGGGCTATTGCTTCACGCGCGATGCGCTGCTGATGGTGCTGGCCGACGGCCTCGGCGGCCACGCCCACGGCGAAGTCGCCGCGCAGCAAGCGCTGCAGACGCTGGCGCGCCAGTTCCAGCTGCAGGCGCGGCCCGCGGTGCGCAACCCGGCCGAGTTCCTGCAGGACACCATCATGCTGGCGCACCGCGAGATCCACCGCTATGCCGAGGCCAACCAGATGGCCGACGTGCCCCGCACCACGGTGGTCTGCTGCCTGGTGCAGCACGGCCAGATCCACTGGGCCCATGCCGGCGATTCGCGCTATTACCTGCTGCGCAAGGGCCGGCTGCTGACGCGCACGCGCGACCACTCCAAGATCGAGAACCTGCTGCAGCAGGAGCGCGTGCTGCCGATGGAGGTGGCCAACCATCCCGAGCGCAACAAGCTCTACAACTGCCTGGGCTCGCCCAACCTGCCGCTGATCGACCTGGGCGGGCCGGTGCGGCTGGAACCGGGCGACGTCGCCCTGCTGTGCTCCGACGGCCTGTGGGGCCCGCTGGACGAGCCGGTGCTGGTGGACAAGCTGTCGCGGCTGTCGGTGGTGCAGGCGGTGCCGGCGTTGATCGACCAGGCGCTGCAGCAGGCCGGCGAAGGTGCGGACAACACCACCGGCATCGCCATGATGTGGGAGCTGGACAACAACACTGCCAGCCAGGACGCGGTGATGACCGATACGCTGCCGCTCAATGCCTTCACCACGTCGATCCTGGAGCGCAACGGCACCGACAGCGACCTGCTGTCCGAGGAAGAGATCGAGCGCTCGATCGCCGAGATCCGCGCCGCCATCGACAAGACCAGCAACCTGATGCGGTGATGGCCCCGCGGGGGTCCGGCCCGCGGTGGCGGGCAGCGCGCAAGGTCCGGCAGCGGTAGAATCGCGGTCTCTCCTCCTCTACCCCTTGCGGACAAACCATCTCATGCGACCCAGCGGCCGCGCAGCCGATGCGCTGCGTTCCATCAGCCTTACCCGCCACTACACCCGCCACGCCGAAGGCTCCGTCCTGTGCGCCTTTGGCGATACCAAGGTGCTGTGCACCGCCAGCGTGCTGGCCAAGGTGCCGCCGCACAAGAAGGGCAGCGGCGAAGGCTGGGTCACGGCCGAATACGGCATGCTGCCGCGCGCCACGCATACGCGTTCCGACCGCGAGGCCGCGCGCGGCAAGCAGACCGGCCGCACCCAGGAAATCCAGCGCCTGATCGGCCGCGCCATGCGCTCGGTGTTCGACCTGGCGGCGCTAGGCGAATACACCCTCCACCTCGACTGCGACGTGCTGCAGGCCGACGGCGGCACCCGCACCGCGGCCATCACCGGCGCTTTCGTCGCCGCCCACGACGCGGTCTCGACCATGCTGCGCGACGGCCTGATCGCCGCCAGCCCGATCCGCGACCATGTCGCGGCAGTCTCGGTCGGCATGGTCGATGGCGTGCCGGTGCTGGACCTGGACTACGCCGAGGACAGCAACTGCGACACCGACATGAACGTGGTCATGACCGGCAGCGGCGGCTTTGTCGAAGTGCAGGGCACCGCCGAGGGCGCGCCCTTCAGCCGCGCCGAGCTCGACGCCATGACGCGCCTGGCCGAAGCCGGCATCGCCCGGCTGGTGCAGTACCAGCGCGAAGCGCTGGGCCTGGCCTGAGCTCCGGAGCCCGCGATGCGACGCCTGGTACTGGCCTCCAACAATCCCGGCAAGCTGCGCGAATTCGGCGCGCTGCTGGCCCCGCTCGGCTTTGACGTGGTGACGCAGGGCGAGCTCGGCATCCCCGAGGCCGAAGAACCCTTCGCCACCTTTGTCGAGAACGCGCTGGCCAAGGCCCGCCACGCCAGCCGGCTGGCCGGGCTGCCCGCGCTGGCCGACGACTCCGGCATCTGCGTGCAGGCTCTGGACGGCGCGCCCGGGGTCTATTCCGCGCGCTATGCGCAAATGGCCGGACAGGCCAAGTCGGACTCGGCCAACAACGCCTACCTGGTCTCGCAACTGGCGGGCAAGCTGAACCGGCACGCGTATTACTACTGCGTGCTGGTGTTCGTGCGCCACGCCGAAGACCCGTGCCCGATCATCGCCGAAGGCGTGTGGCATGGCGAAGTCGTCGACGCGCCGCGCGGCGCGGGCGGCTTCGGCTACGACCCGCACTTCCTGCTGCCGGCGCTGGGCAAGACCGCGGCCGAACTGCCGCCGGAAGAGAAGAACCGCGTCAGCCACCGCGCCCAGGCGCTGCGCGCACTGGTGGCCCGGCTGCAGGCCGAGGCCGCGGAGACTGGCACGCGATGATTCCGATCGTACCGGCCTCCGCGTCCGTGCCTGTCGACAGCAAGCAGCTGTGGCTCAAGCCCGGGCAGATCAGCCTGCCCGGATCGCCGCCGCTGTCGCTGTACGTGCATATCCCGTGGTGCGTGCGCAAGTGCCCGTATTGCGATTTCAACTCGCATGCCGCACCCGGCGCCGACAACCACGAGATTCCGGAAGACCTCTACCTCGACGCGCTGCGCGCGGACCTGGAGCAGTCGCTGCCGCTGGTCTGGGGACGCCCGGTGCATACCGTCTTTATCGGCGGCGGCACCCCGAGCCTGCTGTCGGCGGCGGGCATGGACCGGCTGCTGTCGGATATCCGCGCGCTGCTGCCGCTGGATGCCGATGCCGAGATCACGATGGAGGCCAATCCCGGCACCTTCGAAGCCGACAAGTTCGCCAGCTACCGCGCCAGCGGCATCAACCGGCTGTCGATCGGCATCCAGAGCTTCAATGACCGGCACCTGCAGGCACTGGGCCGCATCCACGGCGGCACCGAAGCGCGCCGCGCCATCGACATCGCCCAGGCCAGCTTCGACAACATCAACCTGGACCTGATGTACGCCCTGCCCGGCCAGACCCTGCAGGAGTGCCAGGCGGACGTCGAAGCCGCGCTGGCCTGCGGCACCACGCACCTGTCGCTGTACCACCTGACGCTGGAGCCGAACACGCTGTTCGCGAAGTATCCGCCGGCATTGCCCGACGACGACACGGCGTACGAGATGCAGGACTGGATCGAAGCGCGCACGGCCGCGGCGGGCTATCGGCACTACGAGACTTCGGCCTATGCAAAGCCGCACCGCGAGGCGCGCCATAACCTCAACTACTGGCGCTTCGGCGACTATCTAGGCATCGGCGCCGGCGCGCACGGCAAGCTGTCGTTCCCGCAGCGCGTGCTGCGCCAGATGCGGCACAAGCACCCGGCCACCTACATGGCGCAGGCCATGGCGGGCAACGCCGTACAGGAAGCGCGCGACGTCGGCGCCGACGAGCTGCCGTTCGAGTTCATGCTCAACGCGCTGCGCCTGACCGACGGCGTGCCGGCCTCGAGCTTCCACGACTACACCGGGCTGCCGCTGCACACCATCAGCAAGCAGCTGGCCGAGGCCGAGAAAAAAGGCTTGCTGGAAGCCGACCTGGCCACGATCCGCCCCACCGAACTGGGCCGGCGCTTCCTCAACGACCTGCAGGAGATGTTCCTGAAGGACTGAGCGGCCCGCACGCCGGCAACGATAAAAAAAGGCCACGCTAGCGCGTGGCCTTTGGCTTCTGGCAAACGTCAGGCTGGCAGGTCAGTACGGCGTGGCCGTGTCGTTGGCCACGCGCGCGCGCATGCCCACTTGCAGGCTGCCCAGGTTGGACTGCGTCACCGTGGCGAGGCGGCCGTCATCGAGCCGCACGTTGACGCGATAGACCGTTTGCGTATTGCTGCCCGCGCGCTTCTCGATCTGATTGCCGGCCACGGCGCCGACCACGGCACCGCCGATGGTCGCCGCGGTCTGGCCGCGCCCGCCACCGATCTGGTGGCCCAGCAGGCCGCCGGCGGCACCGCCGATCACCGTGCCCAGCAGCCCGGAGCTGCCCTGCGTGGTGGTGACCGGCTCGATCGATTCCACGCGGCCGTAGTAGACCGCGCCGGCCGGTGCCTGCGAGGTGTGGGGGTTCTGGTAACCCGGGGGCGGCGCGTTGTAGCCGGTGTTGTAGCCCTGGTCGTAGCCGCTGTTGTACGGCGCCGCACAACCGGCCAGCGCAGCCGCCGCGGCCACCGGAACGATCAGCCATGTCTTGCTTGGGATTCGCATTTTGAGTTCTCCTCTGTTGCCAGGCGAAAGCCGGGGATGCGGCACACACCGCAGTGCCCGGTACGACCATATGAGCGATGGCGCGATATGAAGGTTCCGCCATGTCAGACAGAGCCCGACAGCACAGCGCAAGTTGTGGCCGGAAATTTGCGGCTGCGCCCATGCCGCGAGGCAAGTCCCCATCGGGAAGCGTGGGGCTTGTATAATGCGCGGCCAGACCGTTGCGTCTGCATGCGGCACTGCGCCGGAGGCCCTGCGCTTTCGCGCTACAATGCCCGCACTTTCCGGAAGCGTGGCCGAGTGGTTTAAGGCAGCAGTCTTGAAAACTGCCGATGGGGTGACCCATCCGTGAGTTCGAATCTCACCGCTTCCGCCATTCCTCATTCCACCGCGTTCCGACACCCTCCAGCGAATCAGCCGGAAACCCAATAGAGGCGCGGCTTTGGGGGTATTTTTCTTCTTGCCGCCTCCACACCGCTCCGACACAATCCGACCATCGAACAGGGGTCAGAACGGGGGTGGGAAATGGCAACACGGCAACTGCATCGGCTCACGGCGCTGAAGATCGGCAAGCTGGATGTACCGGGGCATTACCCGGACGGCGGCAACCTCTATTTCCAGATCTCTCAGACTGGCTCGCGCTCCTGGATCTTCAAGTTCACGCTACGCGGCCGGTCGCGCGAAATGGGGCTGGGCCCCCTGGCTTCCGTCTCGCTGGCTGCAGCGCGCGCAGAAGCCTCAAAATGCCGGGACCTTCTTCGGGATGGAGTCGATCCGATTGAGGCGCGGAAGGCCAAGCAGCGGCAACGCATGCTCGAATTGTCAGGACCGCGCCTATTCAAGGCTGCAGCGGCCGACTACATCGCCAAGCATCGTGCCGGGTGGAAGAACAAGAAGCACGCCCAACAGTGGACAAACACGATCGCCACCTACGCAGGCCCAATCCTTGGTGATCAAGACGTGCGCGACGTCGACACGGCCATGATCTTGCAGGTGCTGCAGCCGATCTGGATCAAGAAGCGCGAAACAGCGTTCCGACTACGTGGGCGCCTCGAATGCATACTCGATGCCGAAAAGGCGCTCGGACATCGCGAGGGAGAGAATCCGGCACGCTGGCGCGGCCACCTCGACAAGCTGCTCCCCAAACAAAATCGGCGCAAAAAGATCAAGCATCACCCAGCGCTACCGTGGCAGGAAATTCCGGGCTTTATGAAGGAACTGCGCGAGCAGCGCGGGACTGCCGCTCGCATGCTCGAGCACTTAATCCTGACGGTTGTCCGCACCCAGGAGGTCCAATTTGCGAGACCCGAGGAATTCGACATGCGTTATCGCGTCTGGACTGTACCGGGCGAACGCATGAAGATGGAATTGCCCCTACGTGTGCCAATGACCGATCGCCTCGTCGAGTTGGTTGAGGCAGCATTGCCTGGCGCGCGAGACGGCTGGCTCTATCCGGGCCGGAAGAAGGGGAAGCCGCTTTCCAACATGGCTATGCTGAAGCTGCTTGAGCGAATGGGTTACGGACATGTCACCGTGCATGGCTTCCGCTCGACCTTCCGGGATTGGGTGGCGGACTGCACGGAATATGCGGACTCGCTTGCAGAAATGGCGCTGGCTCACGCCATCCAGAACGAAAGCGAAGCGGCCTACCGTCGGGGCGACATGCTTGAGCGCCGGCGCAAGTTGATGAGGGACTGGGCGCACTACTGCTCCGGCCAAACAGCAGCAGCCATTCCACTGGATCAGAGCGCCACGCCGCAATCGGCGTGCAACTGATGGGGCTGGGAGTTGCTGATTAGCGCCGAGTGAAATCTTGGCGACGGCATAGGGATACAGATGTGGTTGGGCGCTTCCCTACTCTCGAAACTGGTCAACCGATAGAGCTACCGGCACAATTTAGCGAGCACTGCCTTCGGAGTTTTGGTGACAAACCAAGACGCTTTATAAATCAAGGCCTTGCGCAACTCGCAAATTGCAAAACCAAGGTCAACCAAGGTAACCAAAGGCCAACCCAGCCCACCATAGGTGCAATTTAGGTGCAGTCCGGCTTAGGCAACTGAGCGTGAAAAGCGCCCTGGAGGCACCGCGCCCGGCCGCTTCACTGTCAGCCAGTCCCGAGAGCGCTTGCCAGATCGATAGGTGGAGCCGGCACGTTTGCCGACGACGCCCTCCAGCCCCAGCGTTAACGCATGGCCGTACAGCCAGGCGCCGTCCTCGACGCTGTCCACATAGAGCAGCCCCGGCGGCGGCTCGACAGGCTCGCGCGGGATGGTCTTACGCTCGCACAGGAGCATGGCCCGCAGCTCGGCCAGCGTCGGCGCCGGCGGCGGCCGGCTGGCCATGGCATCACCCCTTGATGTTTCGTGGGTCGTGTCCGAAGGAGTTGCGCTCACGGATCTGGCCGTCGCGGCCGTGGATCAGGAGCTCGACCTGCTCGCGCTTGGCTCGCTCAGTGCCGGCGGCAATGGCTTCGTCCTGGGTGGCGAATTTCTGTTGCTGGCCCTCCCAGCCTTCGGCCTCAACGACCCAACTGTCACCGGCGGGCACGACGTGGATGTTCTTGCCTGGCATGGCTGTCTCCTGGATGTTGATGCAGCCAGTCTCTGCTCGACGCTTGGCCGGCGCTATCAGGCGCCGTCCGACAGCAGGCAGGTGGAAGCGCCTAGAACGGCAGCTCTGGGGCGGCCACGGAAGGGGGTTCCTTGGTCTGCCGCACGATGGGCGCCGCCTCGGTGGCCATGGCTTCAGCCGGAAAGAGGGTCATGAAGGTGCGGGCGACTTCCGGGTCGCGGCACGCCAGCCAGTCGTTCCATTGCTGCCGCGGCACGATAACCACCGATCGCTTTTCCTTGCCGGAGGCGTGCATCCGATTCATGACGGGGTGCTTGTCCGCGTTCACAGTCAGCATGGTGAACGAGTAGGCGCCGTCGGGCCAGTCGCGCCAGAGGCCGGCGATGCCAAAGGCCGGCTCGCCAGGGAGCCAGATCTTGTACCGCGTCGACTTGGGCCCGGCCTCGTAGTGGGGTTCGTAGACCGCGGTGGCCGGAATCAGGCAGAGCTGGCCCTTCTTCCATGGGCCGCTGAACGTTTGCTTCTCCCCCACCGTCTCCGACCTGGCGTTCATGGTGTCGTAGGGGCGGACGCCTTGCGGAACGCGTGAGCGCGGCTCCAGGCCAAAGCTGGCCAGCACGCTGTTCCGCCGGCCGCCACCGTCCAGGCGCACGATGGGGGCAGCGTAGTCTGGCCAAGCCTCGGGCTTCCACTCGGCAGGCGGCGGCTCGACTCCGAAGATGTCCCGCAGGATCTGGCGCTGCACTGGGCCGTAGTTGGTACACATCAGCGTCTCCTTGCCAATCATGACCGCCGCCGGCGAGCACCTCGCGCGGCCGCCGTGTCTACGTTGTCGAACACCTCTTCCGCCGCGGCCTCGCCGACACCAGCTTCGCCCTGCATCATCCACGTCTCCTCGGCCAGCTCGCGCCGCAGTGCGGCCAGGATGATGTGGGCAGCCGAGCTGTTCATCATGCTGTCGTAGATCGGAAAGCATGCCGCAAACTGGGCAGCACGCCGCACCGTGCGCTGCAGCCGCGCAATCTCCCACAACAGCGCCCGAACCTCGGGGGTCCGGTTGCGCTGGTACATGGCGCGCATCTCTGTCGGGGTCAACGGCGCGCGAAAGTGATGACCAGCCGCACGCCGCGTCCGCAGCTCTGCCTGATCGCCGTCGACCAGGTCTTGCGCCCGGAATGCTGCTGTGAGCTTCGGGATCTCATCCGTCCGTCAGGAGCTACTACTGTATAAAAACACAGCATATCGAAAAGGGCGCCGCTAAAAGTCGTGGGGGGTCGGGAAAAAGGTAACCTTGGTAACCTCGACGCGGAAATCGTCCGCAAAGCCTTGTCAGATAAGGAATTCCGGGTTTCTGCAAAAAGGTAACATTGGGGTAACTTTAGGGTAACTAAATTACCTTTTCGAAAGGTAACCTCTACAGAAACCGACCTTCAATAAAATCAACGACTTAGCACCAGGTTACCTTTTTGGTTACCTCAGATTACCTTTGCAAGGTAACCACCTCCCCCTTGTAAATCAATGAGTTAGCGCCGCTTTTCGGGGCTGGTTACCGAAGTTACCTTTTTCCTGACCCCTCCCCGCTCCTTAACTTGCCGATCACGCCATATGTGTTGCATAGCGCACAATTGGGGCGGTTCCTGTCACCCTGCCTGGCGACCGCTGCCGCATAGCGAAGGCGCATAAATCCGCGTAAGGCGATGCACCCTGCCGACCGCCCGCCCCCATAGCACTGGCGCGGCTCCGCGGGCTTCATGCAACTGCATAAAAACCACTCGATGAAGCGAGCGGGTGAGGCGGGGTCTCCACCGCGCGCACTACGATGTAGACTCTGGTTCTCTTCATCTTTACTCCACGTCTTGTCCACAGCTATGCCCAATGACGCCACCCCAACGCAGCAGGCCGTCCCAAATCCTCCAGCATTGAGCTTGGAGGACGTTTTCAAGAAATCGGGTGTACCGACGCACACCTTTGTCGAGCCAAGCGAGTTCAACCGTGTCGTTGTTGCATTACGGACCCCGGGCCGCGGCCTTATCGTGGAGGGCCCGTCCGGCATTGGTAAGACTTCGTGTATCAGACGAGCAGTGGAGCGGCTGCAATATGGGGACTCCTGCACCTGGCTATCGGCACGCCGATCGGCCGACGTCGCCCGCATTGCAGGTCTCAAGGGGCAGTCAAACGTAGGCTTGGTCATCATCGACGATTTTCACCGCCTTCCGGACGAGTTGAAGCTGCAGCTGACGGACTTGATGAAGCTTGCGGCAGACGAAGAAGACGTTGGGACCAAAATTGTCTTGATCGGTATCAACAGAGCCGGCCAGTCACTTATTGACGTCGCCCCAGATCTGCTACACCGAATTGAAATTATTCGATTGGCGCGGACCAATATCGAACGGTTGATCGAACTGATCAACCGCGGTCAATATGCGTTGAACTGTGAGATCGCGGCCTGGGAAGACATCGCGGGCGAGGCCGAAGGAAGCTTTGCGATGGCACAGATTCTTTGCCACGAAGCATGTTTGCAAGCTGGCGTGATTGAGCGTTGCCAAGGGACCGTTACGATTGAGACGAGCGTGCCCGCGATGCGTGAGGCCGTAATTCGAGAACTGTCAGCGCGCTTTACCCCAGTCGCGCGGGATTTTGCTACAGGGAACCGACTTCGCCGCGAAGGCCGCGCCCCCTATTTGCATCTACTGAGATGGCTATCAACCACGGAGCAGGGTGTGTTGGATACACGTGACGCCATCGCAGCGAATCCAAAAATGAAGGGAAGTGTTTCTCAAGTGATCGAAAAAGGTCACTTGCGCACACTCATCTCTAACAATACTGAGATCGGCAACCTAATTCACTTCGATGCACAGAGCCAGTTGCTCACTGCGGAAGACCCGAAGTTTCTGTATTTCATTCGCCATCTAATTTGGTCGAATTTTTCGCGACAGATCGGTTATTTCAATCTCGACTTCACAAGCAAGTACGACTTCGCGCTATCGTTTGCGGGGGAAAATCGTGAAATTGCTGAGCGCCTTTGCGAGAAGCTCATGGAAAGAGAAATCCAGGTCTTCTACGACATGCACGAACAGCATCGCATCGTCGCAAATGACGTCGAAGAATACCTGGCACCAATCTATCGAGCGGAAGCCAGGTACGTAGTTGCGATCCTAAGCAAGGACTACCCCCGCAAGATTTGGACGAAGTTTGAATCCGGCGAGTTTGCAGAGCGTTATGGCAGCAATGTAATTTCGATCGTGTGCTCTGACTGGGTCCCAGGCGCCATCGATCCTGTTTCCGCAATTGGCTATCTTTCCTATGATTTGAACGGTGACCGAGAAGCGCAAATCGAGCATATCGCCGATGTTATCGCAGCAAAACTCACCTCGGATCGCACAGAGGAACTCGCTGCTGCAGCGAAGGAAGCGGAGAACGCAGCCAACGACCTTTTTTATGACGGATCGAAGTAGAGTCAATCGGAGAGCCGGTAGCTTGAAAAGCGTACGACCTCCTCCTCCAGCCAGTAGTTGAGTTCTTTGAGCCGCTCTTGCAGCGGCTCAATTTCATTTCGCGCGAAGACCAATGCGGCCTTCTCGGCGTCACCGAACCCGCCCGTGTTGTTCGGGATAATGCCCATCAGTTGCGGCGGCACGCGATGCGCAGCCAACTGGTCGTCGCGGGTCACATTCTTGATGTTCCAGAACTCGTCCTTGGCTGCCACCTCGGAGACCGGCAGCAGTTGGATGCCGTCCTTCTTCCCTCCTGGCGCGTACATAAACAGGTTGCGGAAGTTACCGGGCCCCTTGGACTCCTTGAGCGCTTTCCGCAGGACATCGACGTCTTCCTGCTTTTGCGCGGCATCGGTCATGTACAGGATGAAGCCGGCGTGGCTGCCATTCTTGTAATAACGCCGGCGGAAGAGCGTGGCCGATTCGTTGAGCCAGGTGGCATTGAGCGCCGACAGGTATTCGGGCAGCCCATACACCTCCTGGTTGATGTCCGGCTCCAGCAGGTGAAAGATGCTGCCGCGCTTGAAGGTGTGCTTGTCCTGCCAGTTCTGCACGAAGTGGTAGGTCTCCAGATCCACGCCGCGGCGAACGTACTTTGCCATGGCCGGCTCCAGTGCGATGGGCTGGCCCAGCACGTTGTCACGCCGCTCCAGATAGCCATTGCCGAACACCAAAAAATCCTGCACCCACCTCGCGAAGGCCGAGCGCGACAGCAGCTTGTGGGGAATGAACGTGGAGACCAGGATGTTGCGCTTCACGTAGATCGGAGAGCTGTTGTGCACGGCCGCGCGGAAGCTCCGCGCCAGGCCATCCCAGGGCAGCGGCGGCTCGTACCAGTCGCCGACGCGCATGCACTCCACGTAGTCGAGCAGCTCGCGACGATCTAGGACAGCCACCGGATCGCCGAAGCTGAACGCCTCCACAGACGCAGCGCGCGCCGGCTCGGCCGGCACAGATGCGGCGCCATGGGACGCGCCGCGGTATTTCTTGCGGGTCATGAGAACTCCAGAATGCTGGTATTGGTGGTGGTCACGCCTTCGATCGGCTCGTGCGCTAGCGCGTGCATGCAAGCCCAGGCCAGATCGGCGTGGCTGGTTTCTTCCGAGCGGCCGGCCTGGTAGGTGACCCGGCCGCCCGCAGCGGTGGTGGTCTTGCGGATCGACATGAACGACGCGGCGAAATCCGTCCAGCCGGCGTCAAACTCCAGACGCCCCTTGCTGATGACGTCGGTGGCCTTGAGCACCAGGCCGGTCTTCACGTCGACTGAATAGGTGAAGCCTTGTGCCTCCGGGCGTGTTTTGAGGACGACTTTGTAGACGGCATCGCCGACGCCGGTGCGGTCGATGCCGATGTAGGTCACGTTGTAGCGCTCGCACACCTTCAGGATGGCCGCGGCCTGCTCTTCGTAGTCGATGCCGCGGAACTGGTGTTTCTCCAGCACTCGGAACTTGCCGCCGGGCACCAGCGGCGGCGCGACCACCACTAGTGCGGCGCTGTCGCCGCCGCCACCGTTGGGGTCATAGCCCACCCACACTTCACGGTTGCCCAGCGGCCGCGGCGACCAGTGGCGGAAGTCTTCCCAGACTTCCCAGCTGTCTACCATGCAGCGCATCAGCATCGACAACGGGAAGACGGATGCCGTGTCGTCAATGAAGCCGCACATCAGCAGGTTCTCGAAGTCGGCGTCGCTGTACTCGCGGCGCAGCTGCTCCAGGTCGAACAGGTTGCAGCCGCCGCGCACCGCATCCTCGACGGTCACCACCTGGCGCCACTGCCCGTCCGCGCAGCGCCGGCCTGCCTGAAGATGCGCGTGGCTCACGTCTACCTGCACATGCTGATCTTTCCTGCGTCCGCGGTTGAACAAGGCGCCTGACCAGAAGGGATACGCCTCATGCGCCAGGCTTGATGGCGTCGAGAAATACGTCTGCCGCCACTTCGCATGGATGGCCATGCCGGAAGCCACCTTGCGCAGCTCCTGGAAGCGTTGAATCCAGAAATACTCGTCCAGATACAGGTTGCCGTGGTAGCTCTGGGCCGTGCGCGCATTGGTGCCGAGGAAGTACAGCGTCGCCCCATTGGGCAGCACCAGCGGATCGCCCTTCAACTCCACGCCCGCGGAATCCTTGGCAAACTGGATGATGTAGTGCTTGAAGACGTGGGCCTGCGCCTTGCTGGCCGACAGGAAAACCTGGTTGCGGCCGGTGGTCAGTGCGTCGATGAAGGCTTCGCGGGCGAAGTACCAGGTCGCGCCGATCTGGCGGCTCTTCAGGATGTTGCGGATGCGCTCGACCAGGCCGGCCTCGTACCAGACGCGCTGATAGTCGAACATCGAATCCATGAAGGCGTCGACCAGCTGGTCCTGCTCCTCGTCGCTGATCGCATTGCGCTCCGGCTTCTTGCGCGGGCCTTTGTTGCGGTTGGCCACCTTCGGATTGAGATCGGCCTCGTTGCCGGTGCACTCGTATCGGCGCACGCGCGCCAGGCGCTCGATCTGCCGGCCCAGCAGATCGATCTCCTTGTAATCCTTCCCTTCCTTCTTCTCCTTGGCCACCAGCAGCGCCATGCGCGCTTCGATGCTGGTCCCGATGCGCTCCACGGCATCAGCCTTGTCCCACTCGTCGCGCCGCTTCCAGCTGTGCACGGTCACGGGCTTCACGCGAAGCATTTCCGCGATGCGCGCGACCCGATAGCCCTGCCAGTAGAGCGCGCGCGCGATGCGCCGCGGCTCCATTTCTGGATCGAATGAATGGATGGAAAGAGGCGGAAGCGTAGTCATGCCGCAACGCTACCGGTCGCGCGCGCGCGTGCCACGTGAGCGGTGTTGTGGCGCTGTTTCGCACAACACGATTGCGTTGCCCGCGCGTGGCGGCCCGCCCAACATGGCAGCACGACGTAACCACACGGAACCACGACCGAAGAGGAACCCATGGCCGGCAAGAACCCGAAGTTTTTCCGCATTGCCACCGAAGGCGCGACCAGCGACGGCCGCGTGATTGACCGCGAGATGCTGGTGCAGATGGCGGCGAGCTACGACCCGGACACCTACGGGGCGCGCATCAACCTGGAGCACATCCGCGGCATCGTGCCCGATGGCCCGTTCAAGGCGTACGGTGACGTGCTGGCGCTCAAGACCGAGGAGGAAGGCGGCAAGATGCGCCTCTATGCGCAGCTGGACCCCACCGCCGAGCTGATCGCCTTCAACAAGGCGCGGCAGAAGGTGTTCTGCTCCATGGAAGTGAACCCGGATTTCGCCGACACCGGCGAAGCCTATCTGGTTGGCCTGGCCGTCACCGACAACCCGGCAAGCCTGGGCTGCGAAATGCTTCAGTTCAGCGCCAAGGCGAAGACCAACCCGCTGGCCGAGCGCAAGCAGGATCCGAACAATCTGTTCTCCGAAGCCGTGCCGGTCGAACTGGACTTCTCCGCCGACACACCCAGCGCCGCGCCGGGGGCCGGTTTTGCCGCCAGCATCAAGAAGCTCTTCGCGCGCCAAGACAGGTCCGAAGCCGGCAACGATGCGCGCCACGCCGATACCCAGGAAGCCGTCCAGACCATCGCCAGGGAAGTGCAGTCGCTGGGCGAGACGTTTGCCAAGGCCATCGACGGTATGACACAGCGCCTGGATGCCTTGCAGGCCGACCAGGCCAAGGACAAGGAAGCGTTCAGCGCGCTCAAGGGCGCGCTGGAGAAGAAGGAAGACTTCCGCCGTCGCCCGCCCGCCACCGGCGGCGATGGCAGCGCCATCGAAACCGACTGCTGAGCCTGCCCCCGGACAGCGACACAACAACCCACCGGAGCCAACTCAATGCGCAACGATACCCGCCGCAAGTACGCGGCATACGAAGCCAAAATCGCCGAGATCAACGGCGTCGAGCGCGTGGACCGCAAGTTCAGCGTGCAGCCCAGCGTCCAGCAGAAGCTCGAAACGAAGGTGCAGGAATCCAGCGAATTCCTGGGCAGGATCAACGTCTACGGGGTGACCGAGCAGGAAGGCGAGAAGATCGGCCTCGGCGTGTCGGGTCCGGTGGCCAGCACCACTGACACCGCGGCGCAGGACCGCCAGACCCGCGACATTGCGACGCTGGATGACCGCAACTACCGCTGCGAGCAGACCAACTCGGACACCCACATCACTTACCGCATGCTGGATGCCTGGGCCAAGTTCCCCGACTTCCAGACCCGTATCCGCGACGCCATCCTGCGTCGCCAGGCGCTGGATCGCATCATGATCGGCTTCAACGGCGTGAGCCGCGCCGCCACGTCAAACCGCGCCACCAACCCGATGCTGCAGGACGTCAACAAGGGCTGGCTGCAGCACCTGCGCGAGGAAGCCCCGGAGCGCGTGATGAAGGATGGCAAGGCGGTGGGCAAGATCATCGTCGGCGGCCCGGACACCGATGCCGCGCGCGACTATGCCAGCCTCGACGCCCTGGTGTTCGACCTGTGCAGCCACCTGGTGGCGCCGTGGTACGCCGAAGACCCCGACCTGGTGGTGGTGTGCGGCCGCCAACTGCTGGCCGACAAGTATTTTCCGCTGCTGAACAAGGACCGCGACCCGACGCAGAAGCTGGCGACCGACATCATCATGAGCCAGAAGCGTATCGGAAACCTGCCGGCTGTGCGGGTGCCCTACTTCCCGCCGGCTGCCCTGCTGGTCACGCGCCTGGACAACCTGTCGATCTACTACCAGGAAGGCTCGCGCCGGCGCACGATCGTCGACAACGCCAAGCGCGACCGCATCGAGAACTACGAGTCCAGTAACGACGCGTACGTCATCGAAGACCTGGCGTGCGCCGCCATGGCCGAGAACATCGAGGTGGCCGCCGAATGACGAGCCCCGCCCGAAATCATTTCCTGCGCGTGAGCGCGCAGCGGGCGGCAGCCGCCGCCGAGGCCGACAACCCGCTGCACCACGCTTCGGGCCATGAGCTGATGCTGGCGCAGCTGGCGGAGCACAAGCGCCAGCTCAAGCAGATCCAGTCGATCGAGCGCAAGGCCGATGCCAAGCGCGCCATGCTGCCCGCCTATGCGGCCTGGGTGCAGGGTGTGCTGGACGCCGACACTGGCGTGCAGGACGAGGTCTTCATGCACGTGATGGTCTGGCACATCGACGTGGGCGACTTCGCCGGCGCCCTGCCGCTGGCCAGCTACGCCATCCGCCACGGCCTGGTGATGCCTGACCAGTACCAGCGCACCACGGCGTGCCTGATCGCCGAGGAGTATTCGGCCATGACGATCAAGGCCGTGGAAGCCGGACAGCCGGTCGACGTCGACGCCCTAGGCGAGGTCGGCATGCTGGTCAACGACCAGGACATGCCCGACGAAGTGCGCGCCAAGCTGCACAAGGCGGTCGGCTACGCCCATGCCGCACTGGTCGACACCACGCCGGCCGAGCGCCAGCAGGAGCGCCGCGAGTTCGCGCTGCGCAACCTGCGCCGTGCACTGGAGCTGCACGACAAGGTCGGCGTCAAAAAGGATATCGAGCGCCTCGAGCGCGAAATCAAGAACGCAGCAGCAGCCGGCGCCAAGGAGGGCGACGGCCGCAGCTGACACCGAGCGTGACCCCGCGCATCAGGCGGCACGGGGCATCCCATGGGCGCACCGGCCACATGCCGGCCAACCCTGACGATTGCCCCGTCCACCGCCTCCACGACCAGCGAACCCATGTCATCTTTCATCGCCACCGCTGCGGCAGCCGCCGGCCAGAACCTGATCGCCAACGATGGATTCTTCCCGGACATCGACGTCGACCAGGCTTCGGCCGCCATGCGTCAGGACGGCACCGTGACACCGGATCGCCTGCGCGCGGCGCTGATCGAGGCCGCCTTGTCGGTCAACGCCGAACTGGCTGGCTGGAAGGCAGCCCAGCAAGCCTTTGGCCATGCCTCCCTGGAGTCGGTACCCGCCGGACAGGTCGACGGCAGGTCTGCCAATCTGCACCGCTACCTGCGCGCGCTGTATTGCCAGGCCCGTGCCGGGCTGATTGAGCGATACCGCGACTACGACGCCACGGCGGCCGGCAACAAGACGGCCGAGGCGCTGCTGCAAGCGGTGGAAGACCTGCGGCGCGACGCGCGGTGGGCCATCAGCGACCTGCTGGGCATCACCCGTACCACTGTGGAGCTGATCTGATGCGCGTGCGAACCCTCCAAGGTGACACCGTCGACGCGGTCTGCCAACGCGTCTACGGGCGCACCGCCGGCGTTACCGAGGCCGTACTTGCGGCCAATCCCGGCCTGGCCGATCTCGGTCCGGTTCTACCCCACGGCACGGTCATCGACCTGCCCGACACCTCTCCACAGCCAGCCGTCCAGCGCGTGCAGCTGTGGGACTGATCCAAGGATTCGACCATGGCTGAACCCATTTCCACCGGCACCACCACCGCCATTGCCGTGACCGGCGTTGGGGCCATCACCCTGCTGCCGGGCGTGGACGCGGCGACGGTGCTGGGCGCCTTTGCCGGCGCCGCGGTATTCGCGCTCAATTCCGACGACATGTCGACAGCCAAGAAGCTCGCTTTCCTGGTGCTGTCCATCGTGGCGGGCTGCCTGGCCGCACCGTTGGCTGCTGCGCTGATCGCCAAGGCGCTGCCCACCGACGCAGAGGTGAGCCACGGCGTCGGCGCGCTGGTGGCCTCCGCGGTGATCGTCAAGCTGCTGTTGGTGCTGATCCGCGTGGCCGGCAATGGAGACCGCCTCGTCGGCTACTTCCGCGGTAACGGACAAGGAGGCAACAAGTGACGATACTCTTCTTCATCCAGGCAGCGCTGTGCGCGCTGATCGCCATGCGCCTGCTGCTCTTCCGACGCGCAGGCGCCGCTCACCGGCCTTGGGCCGCGCGTCTGGCCTATGTGCTGATCGTGCTGGCGGGCGCCGTGACCATCGGCGTGCTTTTCGGCCGCTACGAGTGGGCCATGCTCGCTCAGAACGGTATCACCGCGGTGCTGTGCCTCGCCTTGTATGCCGTGCGGGGCAACGTGGTGGAGCTGTTCCGCATGGCGGAGGCCGACGGTGGCGGCTCTTGGCTCGTTCGCTTCCTACGGAGTTCCTGCGATGACCATCCTGCGAGCCGGTGACGTTGGCGCGGATGTACGCGAGCTGCAGCGCCTGCTGCGCGAGCGTGGCGCCCAACTGGAGATGACTGGCGACTTTGACGCCGCGACACTCGCAGCCGTGCGGGCCGCGCAGGCACGATACGGCCTGGTGGTCGATGGTATCGCCGGGCCAAAAACGCTCCTGGCCCTGCAGCGCGACACGCGGCAACCGGCGCATCTGAGCGCCGCCGATCTGCAGCGTGCCGCCGACGTGCTGGAGGTGCCCCTGGCGGCATTGCGGGCGGTGAATGAGGTGGAAAGCCGCGGTTCCGGCTTCCTGGCGGATGGCCGCCCGGTGATCCTGTTCGAGCGGCACATCATGTTCCGGCAACTAAAGGTGGCTGGCCGTGACGCTGACGCGCTGGCACGCCAGTACCCGAACCTGATCAACGCCGCACGGGGCGGCTATGCAGGCGGTGCCGCGGAGCACATGCGGCTCGCCCGAGCCGCTGACATCGATGAAGCGTGCGCGCTGGCTGCGGCCAGCTGGGGACTCTTCCAGGTGATGGGCTATCACTGGGAGCGCCTGGGCTACCCCAGCGTGCAGGCGTTTTCAGCTTGCATGCGCGACAGCGAAGCCGCCCAGCTCGACGCGTTCGTCCGGTTCATCCTCGCGGATCCGGCACTGCACAAGGCGCTCAAGGCTCGCCGCTGGCCAACGTTCGCCAGCCTTTACAACGGCCCGGCATACCGCGAGAACCTCTATGACGTGAAGCTGGCACGCGCCTTCGCGCGCTATGACGCCGAAGAAAAGGAGCCGGCATGAATCGCACCCTGGCCCTCTTCCTCGCCGTCGGCGTGCTGCTGCTGGGTGTCGCCGGCACCGGCGCCTGGATGACGGATCGCTACCAGGCCGCGCAGAAGCGCGCCAGCGACGCCGAAGCAATGACGGCCAGTCTAAGGTCACAACTCGACAGCACCGAGGCCGGCGTCATCAAGGTGACCGAGTATGTCGACCGAGTGCATACGGTCTATGTCAAGGGCGACACCATCATCAAGGAGATCCCGCGCTATGTCCCTGCTCAAGCTGACGCCTCTTGCACTATTCCCATTGGCTTTGTGCGCCTGCATGACGCCGCCGCTGCCGGCACCGTGCTCGGTCCGGGTGCCGGAGATACTGATGCGGCCAGCTCGGGAATTGCACTCTCTGCCGTCTCCCGCGCCATTGCCGGCAACTACACCGTCTGCCACGCAAACGCCGAGCAACTGAACGCCCTGCAGCAGCTGCTCCGTGACCAGGGCGCGATCATCATCGGGGAGGCCCCCGCGCCATGATGAAGCCCAACAGCCTGCGCGAAGCGCTGACGGCGGCGGTGCCGGATCTGGCCCGCCATCCGGAGAAGCTCCATGTGTTCGTGGACGAAGGCCGCCTGGTGGCTACTGGCGCCAGGTCGCTATCCTTCGAGTACCGGTACACGCTGACACTGATCGTGACTGACTTCGCGGCCGGATCCGACGAAATCATGGTGCCGGTTCTGGCCTGGCTGCGCGTCAATCAGCCCGAGTTATTCTTCAGCCCGGCACAGCGAGAGGACGGTGTGAAGTTCGAGGCCGATATCCTGAACCACACCACCGTGGATCTGGCCCTGAAGCTGCCGCTGACCGAGCGCGTCACGGTGCGTGTCAACGGGACCGGATACCAGGTAGAGCACCATCCGGAACCTGTCAACGAAGACGACGATCCGTCTACGTGGCGGCCGGCAGCGCCATGAGCGACTTGCGCGCCCTGGAGGCGTGGGCAGGCGTCCTGCTGGCGAACCTGGGCGCACCAGCCCAGCGCGCGCTGGCGCGGGCCGTGGCCACGGAGATGCGCCGCCGCCAGGGTGCGCGCATCGCCGAGCAGCGCAATCCCGACGGGTCGGCCTATGAGCCGCGCAAGCCTCAGCTGCGGCTACGGCCGGGGCGCGTGCGCCGCGCGATGTTCGCGCGCCTGCGCACTACCCGCTTTCTCAAGATGGAGACGAGTCCGGACGCCGCCGTGGTGACCTTTGTCGGCCGCGCGCAGCGCATCGCCGCAGTCCACCAGTTCGGGCTGCGTGATCGGGTCAACCGGGCCGGCCTCGAGGTCACGTACCCACAGCGCGTGCTGCTCGGCTTTGACGACGCCGACGTGGACCGCATCACCGATCTCGTGCTCGCACACCTCACCGCCTGAGACTGGCTGTTGTACAGCCGGATCTCACAACACCCGCCGCGTGACCGGTTCGCGCGCGCACGGCACGCTGGCGGGCATGGACTCCACCACCGAACTCGCCCGCCTGATCGAGAATCTAATCCGCCTCGGCACCGTTGCCGAGGTTGATACGGCCACCCCGCCGCGCGTGCGCATTGCCACGGGCGGCATCACCACCGATTGGCTGCCTTGGCTTGAGCGGCGCGCTGGCGCCACCCGCACCTGGAACCCACCGACCGTAGGCGAACAGGTGGTGATGCTGTGTCCAAGCGGTGAGCCGCGCAACGGCGTCATCCTGACGGGTCTGCCGTCCGACGCACGAGATGTGCCCAGCCACAGCGCCGACGAAACCGTCACCCTCTACCCGGACGGCGCCATCACGCGCTACAACCACGTCGCCGGCGCGCTAGAGGTGTCCGATGTCAAGACCGTGCTGCTCCGGGCCGGGCAGCAGGTGGTGGTGGAGTGCCCGCAGACCACCTTCAAGGGCAAAGTCACCGTCGAAGGTCTGTTCAGCTACCAGGGCGGTATGTCCGGTGAGGATGGCAGTGGTGGCGCGGGCACGCAAATCCGCGGCAACATCACGCACACCGGCGGCAGCCTGTCGTCCAACGGCGTGGTCCTGGACAGCCACGACCACGGCGGCGTCCTGCGGGGCGGCGACTGGACGGAGCGCATCCAGTGAGCTACCGCGGCATGAACGCCGGCACCGGTCGGACGCTGACCGACCGCGAGCACATCGCGCAATCGGTGCGCGACATCCTCACCACGCCGATCGGCACGCGTGTCATGCGGCGCGACTACGGCTCCCTGCTGCCGCAGCTGGTCGACCAGCCACTGCACCGCGGCACGCTTCTGCGCGCCATGTCGGCGTCGGTCATGGCCTTGGTCCGGTGGGAACCCCGACTGCGTGTCACCCGGGTGGCATTCGAGGCCGGGGCAAATGGCGCCCTATCCATCGACATCGAGGCCGAGCGAGTGGACGGACCGCGCGCTGAGGCAACCCGCCTGCACATCCCCCTGCGCGGAGGCACCCCATGACCACCACGCCCATCGACCTGTCCCGCCTGCCTGCGCCGAACGTGGTCGAGGTGATCGACTACGAATCCCTGCTGGCCGAACGCAAGGCGCATTTCGTTTCGCTGCATCCCGTGGCCGAACGTGCGGCGGTCGAGGAAACGCTCAAGCTCGAATCCGAACCGATCGTCAAAGCGCTGCAGGAATCGGCCTATCGCGAGATGGTGCTGCGCCAGCGCGTGAACGACGCGGCGCGCGCCGTCATGCTGGCCTACGCCGAGGATGCCGACCTGGACCACCTTGGTGCGCTGTTCGGCGTCAGGCGCTTGACCCTGACCCCTGCGGATCCCGAAAACGGCATTGCCGCGGTGATGGAGAGCAACTCGGACTTCCGCAAGCGCATCCAACTGGCGCCGCAAGGCTTTTCGGTAGCAGGCCCGGCCGGCGCCTACCGCTCGCATGCGCTCGGCGCCGACGGCCGCGTTCTCGACGCACTGGCCACCAGCCCGGCGCCCTGCGAGGTGGTGGTGACGATCCTTTCGCGTGAAGGCAACGGCCAGGCGCCACAGGACTTGATCGACGCGGTGGCCGGCGTGCTGGGCGCGGATGACGTGAGGCCGCTCACTGATCTGGTCACAGTTCAATCGGCGGAGATCGTGCCCTACCGGGTACGCGCGAAAATTTACACCTTTCCCGGTCCGGATTCGGGTGTGGTGCTGACCGAGGCCAATGCACGCCTGGCAGCCTATACCGCGGAGACGCACCGCATCGGCCGTGAAGTCACGCTGTCGGGCCTGTACGCGGCCCTGCATGTGGACGGGGTCGAGCGCGTAGAGCTGCTGGAGCCCCTAGCCAACGTCAACGCGTCGCAGACCCAGGCAACCTACTGCAGCGGCACCGATGTTCAGCATGGTGGCATCTATGGCTAACCTGCTGCCCCCCAACACGACGCCGCTCGAGCGCTACCTGGCCGAGGCCAACACCCGGCTGGGCGCCGTCCCGTCTCCCCTTCGCACGTTGATGCGGCCGGACGAAGTCCCGGCGTCCGTCCTGCCCTGGCTCGCCTGGCACATGGGCGTGGACGCCTGGAAAGCCTATTGGCCCGACCAAGTCAAGCGCGCCCGTGTCAAGGCCGCGATCCCGATTGCACGCAAGAACGGCACCGCCGCAGCCGTCCGGGAGGTCGTTGCTGCCTTCGGCGCCAACATCGCTCTGCGCGAGTGGTGGCAGGAGACCCCGAAGGGCACGCCCGGCACGTTCTCGCTGGTTCTGACCATCAGCGGCCGCGACGGCCAGGCCGCGACCGCGGCATTCGTCGCTGACGTGATCGCGGAAATCGACCGTACCAAGCCAGTACGCGCGCACTACACCGTCACCCAGGGCCTGCAGGCGCAGGGTGGCCTCGCATTCGGCGGTGGGGCGCGCGCCGCCATCTACACCCGCCTCTCTCTTTCGGACGCCTGAGACATGCCAGGACTACTTTTCAAGCTCACCAGCGCTGGCCGCGCCGCCCTGGTCAACTCGGAGAACACCGGCACCGTATCGCGCCAGGTGGTGTCGGTCGGCATCGCAACCGCACCGTTTGCGCACAATGATGGCCTGACCGCGTTGCCCAACGAGCGCGCGCCGCGCTTGACCACCGTGGCGGGCGATACCGTCGCGGACGACACGATTCACGTGACCATGACGGACAACTCGGCCGACCAGTACACCATGTACGGGTTCGGCCTGTACCTGGACAACGGCGTGCTGCTCGGCACCTACGGCCAGGACACGCCCATCGTGGAGAAGTCGCCGGCGGCGATGATGCTGCTGGCGACCGATATCCTGCTGACCACGGTCGACACCGCGGCGCTGACGTTCGGCAACACATCGTTCCTCAATCCGCCCGCCACCACCACGGTAAAGGGTGTGGTCGAGCTCGCCGACAACACCGAAACGCAAATCGGCACGGACGCAACGCGGTCCGTCACGCCGGCAGGCCTCTCGTCGCGCACCGCAACCGATACGCGCACCGGCCTAGTCGAGCTGGCCACCAACAGCGAAACCCAAGCCGGCACGGACGCAACGCGGTCCGTCACGCCGGCCTGCCTCTCGTCGCGCACCGCGACCGAAACGCGCACCGGGCTCTTGGAAATTGCCACGCAGACGGAGGTAGACCAGGGAACCGATGATGCTCGCGCCGTGACCGCCAAGAAGCTGCTCGCGCGACTAAAGCTGCTGGGATTCGGCGGGGTCGGCACCGAGGGCGCCATCACCGATATGGATGACGCCAGCGTGCCCGGCGGTTTGCTCTATGTTCCCGGCGCAGCAATCAATGTCCCGCTGAACCTCGGGCCAGGTGTGGCGCTGCATCGCCCGTACGGAACCGCTGGCTTTCAGCTCTTCTCTCCCTATAGCTCCGACCGCATCGTATTTCGCCGTCGCACCAGCAATGCGTGGCAGGCTTGGAAGGAACTCGCCCTTCTCGATAGCCCAACCTTTGTCGGCACTCCGCTGGTCCCGACTGCAGCCAAGGGCACAACCACCAAGCAAGCCGCGAGCACTGAATTCGTGATGGCGGCTATCGCCGACCTGGTCGCCTCGTCTCCGGGCACCCTCGACACGCTCAAGGAGCTGGCCGAGGCGCTGGGGAACGACCCGAATTTTGCGACCACCGTCACGACGCAGCTCGGCAACAAGTTCGACAAGGCCGGCGGCGTGATCGGCCTGCAAACGTCCGGCTGGCCCGCCATCAACGCGCCGACCGCTCGAATCATCGACGGGGGGAATACGCAAGCTGCGAACGGGCCCAGTGGCGGCTTGGCTATCGAGTCATACGGGCCTGGCGTGCAGCTCATTGACCGGTCCGCAGGCGCTCGCAATGCTCGGTTGATGGCGGACGGCAGCATTCTGTCAGTGTCCTTCGACACCACTGCCGCGCCTGGCAGCTACGCATACCAGTTCCTGTTCAGCGCCGATGGATACATGGCAGTCGGCGGGCCGCTTTCGTCCGCTGCAGCCATTCGTATGGGGCTGCCGATACCTGGCGGAGCCGTTTCGCAGCATGGCATCTACAACAACGTGGAGTTCAACGAAACGGCCACGAGCACCGGAGCCACCTATTCGTCGATCCCGAGGGTCAAGGACGCCGCCTTCACGATGGCAAACCTTGTCGGCTTCTTCGCACCCACGCCAGTGGTTGGCGACAGTGCGACCGTGACAGAGTACGCCGGTCTTATGGCAAATGACGTGACGGTGCCGAACATTCTGCGCAAGATCGGCGCGCGGCTTCGCATGGGCGCAGGCCCTGACAAGTGGAACCTGTATGGGGACGGTACCGCATCGAACCACCTCGCAGGCAAGCTGCTGCTCGGCACTACTGCGGACAACGGCAATCTGCTGCAAGTCGCTGGGTCGGCCAGCATCGCTACCCGCCTATACCGCGGCCTGGACGCTGACCTTGCGGTCGGGGCAACCTCCATTGCAGGAATCCAGAATGCTGCCACCGGCAACGACAGCTACATCAACACGGCCCGGTTTTCGAACGACACGCAACCGGCCGGCATCAACATTGGCAAGTCGCGCGGCGTCACCGTAACGACCCAGGGCGCCGTCCTGTCCGGCGACCCGCTCGGCCATGTCAATTTCTGTGGCTCGGATGGCACCGCCATGAACGTCGCTGCCCAGGTCGAGGTTGTCGCGAGCGAGAACTACACGACCACGGCCCGCGGCGCGCATATGGATTTCCGCACCACCGCGCCGGGGACCACTGCGCGGGCCGTGAAGATGCGCCTTGCAGACAACGGCGAGCTGCGCATCGGCAACACCGCGACCGATGGAAGCGGCGCGAAACTGCAGGTAACCGGCTACGCGACGGCTGACACCCCGCCGGCCGGCGACAGCACGCGCAAGCTGGCGACGACCGCTTGGGTCATGTCGACTCTGCTAACCGCCTCTGTTGGGCAAATCATCATCGAGCCGCGCACCACCGCGCGCGCAGGCTGCTTGAAGCTGAACGGCGCGCTACTTAAGCGTGCGGACTACCCCGAGCTGTGGGCCTACGCTCAGGCAAGCGGCGCAATCGTGACGGATGCCGCATGGCTCGCCGGCTCCTGGGGATGCTTCTCCCACGGCGATGGCAACACGACGTTCCGCATCCCTGAGTATCGCGGCGAATACCTGCGGTTTTGGGACGACGCACGCGGCGCGGACGCTGGCCGGGGCATCGGTGTGTTCCAGGACAGCCAGAACAAGACGCACGCGCACGCCGCGTCCGCTACACCAGTCGGCGACCACAACCACGGTGCCTGGACCGATGCGCAAGGCTGGCACGGTCACGGCGTCAACGATCCCGGCCATGCCCACAGCTTCCAGACCTGGACCGGCGGAGGGGCCACCGGCGCGGGACGCGTCTCTGGTTCTTACGTAACGAACGCCGACGCGTGGGCCGGTACATCCGCCTCATATACCGGCATCTCGATCGCCGGCGATGGCTCGCACGCACACAACGTAGGGATCGGCTACGCCGGCAATCACAGCCACACCATCACGGTCAATGCAGACGGCGGCGCAGAAGTTCGGGTTCGCAATATCTCCGCGCTCGCCATGATCCGTGCCTTCTAAGGAGATTTCCGCAAATGATGATCCACCACTACGACAGCCATACCGGCCAGTACATCAGCAGCGCGCTCGCCGACCCGGACCCGCGCAACCCCACCGCCTGGCTGCAGCCGGCCTTTACCACGCTCGTACCGCTGCCGGAGCGCAATCGCTACGAATGGCCATTTTTCCACGATGGCGCATGGGTCATGCTGCCGGATTACCGGGGGGTCATTCTGTACCGCACTGAAAGCGGCGAGCCGGCCGAGCTGGGCGTCCCAGGCGTTACGCCCCAGGAGGCGGGCCTTACTCCGGATCCGCGGCCGTCCGAGCTGCACCGCTGGACCGCCGAAGGCTGGGCGCTCGACGCTGCCCTCGTCGCCGAGCGCACCCGTGCTTCCGCGATGGCCGAGTTCGACCGCCTGATGGCGATCGCCAGGGAAGCAAACGCTGGCAAGGCAGACGCCTACGCGGCGGGCTTGCTGGACGCCGTAGGGACCGCCCTGTTCAAAGCGTGGTCCGCCTATCAGCTGGACCTGGTGCGCGTGGTCAATTCGACTGACTTCCCCGTCGTGGCCGACTGGCCCGAGGCGCCGAACGTCGAAGCCATCACGGCAGCCATTGAGGCAGAGGAAGCGGCAAAGGCTGCAGCCCGCGCCGAGTATGACGCCCTTCTGGCCCTGGCAAACGAAGCGACGGCAGGCAAAGCGGAGCCCTACGCGGCAGGGCAACTCGACGCCGTGCAGAAGGCGATCTACGAGGCCTGGGTGTCCTTCCTGCTGCAGCTGCAGCACGTCGCGTTGGCGCCGACATTCCCCCTCGGTGTCACGTGGCCCACGCAACCAGATGAGGCAGCCATCGAGGCAGGGGTTCATGCCAAGGACGGTGCGGCCAGTGCCGACGAGGGCTCGTAACCACTGACCGCCGGGGCGCCAAGGCGTAGCGCCCTCAACTATTCGTTGTGCGGCTTCTGCCTACAACAGGAACCGCACGACAACCTCGCGCGTGCGCAGCATCCTGCCGGGACGATGCTTTCCATCGTCTGCCAATCTCCCGGAGGACTGCATGGCAACCGACTACCACCACGGCGTACGCGTCATCGAGGTCAACGATGGCACCCGCCCAATCCGCACTATCGCCACGGCCATTCCGGGCCTGGTGACCGTCGCCGAGGACGCCGATGCCACGGCGTTCCCCCTCGACACCCCCGTATTGCTGACGAACCCGCAGGCAGCCATCGGCAAGGCCGGCACCAAAGGCACGCTGCGCGCGAGCCTCGAGGCCATCACCGACCAGGCCAACCCGATGACGGTGGTCGTTCGTGTCGCCGAGGGCGCCACCGAAGCAGAGACCACCAGCAACCTGATCGGTACCACCAACGCCGCCGGCCGCTACACCGGCATGAAGGCCCTGCTGGCGGCGAAGACGCGTTTCGGCGTGACGCCGCGCATTCTGGCCGTGCCTGGGCTCGATAAGCTGGAGGTCGCCACGGCGCTCGCTTCGATCTGCCAGAAGCTGCGGGCCTTCGGCTATGTCAGCGCGCATGGCTGCGCCACCAAGGAAGAGGCGGTGGCCTACCGCGAGAACTTCGGCCAGCGCGAGCTGATGCTGCTGTGGCCAGACTTCGTGGGCTGGGACACAGCCAACAACGCCGAGCGCAACCTGTGGGCAACCGCCCGGGCGCTGGGCTTGCGCGCAAAGCTGGACGAGACGGTCGGGTGGCACAAGACAATCTCCAACGTCCCGGTCAACGGCGTCACCGGCGTCTCGAAGGACATCTACTGGGATCTGCAGGATCCGGCGACCGATGCCGGCTACCTCAACAGCAACGAGGTCACCACGCTGATCAATTTCGAGGGCTTCCGCTTCTGGGGCTCGCGCACCTGCAGTTCCGAGCCGCTGTTCGCCTTCGAGAGCGCCACCCGCACCGCGCAGATCCTGGCAGACACCATGGCCGATGCCCACGCCTGGGCCATCGACCTGCCGCTCACGGCTTCGCTGGCCCGCGACATCGTCGAGGGCCTCAATGCAAAGTTCCGCGAGTGGACGCGTCTTGGCTACCTGATGGGCGGCACCGCTTGGCTGGATGGCGGCATCAACACCAAGGACACGCTCAAGGACGGCAAGCTGTGGATCGACTACGACTACACGCCGGTCCCGCCGCTGGAAAACCTGCAGCTGCGCCAGCGCATCACCGACCGCTACCTGATGGACTTCGCCGCGTCGGTGAACGGCTGATAGCGGGCATTCAAGAGAGGAAACCACCATGGCAATGCCACGCAAACTCAAGAACTTCAACGTCTTCGCCGACGGCGTGAGCCACGTCGGCGAATGCGAGGAGATCATCCTGCCGAAGCTGACGCGCAAGCTCGAGGAATACCGCGCGGGGGGCATGAACGGCCCCATCGACCTGGACTTCGGTAACGAGAAGCTGGAGCTGGAAACCACCTACGGCAGCATCATGCGCGAGATCCTGAAGCAGTACGGGGTGACGCGAGCCTCTGCCGCGATGGTGCGCTTCGCCGGCGCCTACCAGCGCGACGACACGGGCGACATGGACGCGGTCGAAGTCGTCGTGCGCGGTCGCCACACCGAGCTTGACTTCGGCACCGGCAAGGTCGGTGACAGCAGCCAGTTCAAGGTCAAGTCGTCGCTCGCCTACTACAAGCTGACGATCAACGGCGAAGTATGGGTCGAGATCGACCACGAGAACTTCATCGAGGTCGTGTTCGGCGTAGACCGTCTGGCCGAGCAGCGCCGCGCGATGGGCCTGTAACGCCAGCCTGCTGACAGTCCGCTGGCCCGCTCTGGGCCAACTAGCCAACCTTTTCGAGAGCCATCATGAACGAAGTGAAATCCGAAACCATCACCCTGGATACCCCGATCAGCCGCGGCAAGGAACTCATCACCGCCATCACCGTGCGCAAGCCTGCTGCAGGCGAGCTGCGCGGCTGCAGCCTGGTCGACCTGATGCGCATGGAGGTCACCGCGCTGCACACGGTGCTGCCCCGCATCACCACGCCGACCCTGACCGCCCATGACGTGAGCCAGCTGGATCCGGCGGACATGACGCAGCTGGCCACGGCGGTGAGCGGTTTTTTGCTGCCGAAGGCGGCGAAGGCCGAGGCCTACCCGCCCGAGTCGAAGACGCCATCGCCGACGTTGCAGTGATTTTTCATTGGCCGCCTGACCGTCTGTTTGAGATGGGGGTGGCCGAACTGATGGAGTGGCGCGAGCGCGCCAGGCAACGAAGCGGATCCGACGAATGAGCGTGCCACGCAACCTGAGACTGGAGGTCGTCCTGCAGGCGGTGGACCGCCTCACCCGACCTTTCCGCAATGCCATGGGCAGCAGCACCGAGCTGGCCCGCACGGTGCGCGCCGCGCGCGACCAGCTGAAGGAGCTGAACCGGACCCAGGCCAACATCGACAGCTTCCGCAAGCTGTCCAAGGACGCTGCGATCGCGGGCAACCAGCTGCGTGCCGCGCAGGCCCACGTCAAAGCGCTGGCACAGGAAATGGACAGCGCGGAGCGGCCCTCGGCCGCCATGACGCGCAACTTCAACGCGGCGGTCCGCGAAGCCCAGATGCTCAAGCAGCGTGGCGTCGAGCTGCAGCAGAGCCTGGAAGGGGTGCGCGGCCGGCTGCAGGCTGCCGGCATCAGCACCACCTCGCTGCGGCAGGCCCAGGGCGACCTGCGCAGCCAGATCGCCCTGGCCACCCAGGCGCTGACGCAGCAGGAGGCGCGGCTGAAGGCAGTCGGGGAGCACCAGCGCCGTCTGGCCGCCGCCCAAGCGGGCTATGTGAAGGGAATGGCTACCCGCAATGCCATGCTGGGTGCCGGCGTTTCGGTGTCCGCGGCAGGCGGCGTGGCCCTGACGCCAATCGCCAAGGCGGTGAAGGACTATGTGTCCTTCGAGGACGCCATGCTTGGCATTGCCCGGCAGGTCCAGGGCGCGCGTGACGAAGGTGGCAACCTGACCGCCGTGTACTACGACATGGCCAGGCAGATCAAGCTGTTGGGCGAGGAGCTGCCCATTCCCACCACGGCCATCGCCGAGATGGTAACCGCCGGAGCGCGCATGGAAGTGCCTCGCGAGGAGCTGGTCGCCTACACCCGAACCGTCGCCATGATGGCCACCGCCTTCGACGCGGTGCCGGACGAGATTGCCGAGAGCATGGGCAAGGTGGCGAAGAACTTCCGCATCCCGATCAACCAGGTCCAGGCGCTCGCCGATTCGATCAACTACCTGGACGACAACGCCATCAGCAAGGGCGGGGACATCATCGATGTGCTGAATCGGATCTCCGGCGTCGTGTCGACGGTCAAGATGTCCTCGTCGGACGCCGCCGCGCTGGCCTCGACGCTGTTGACGCTGGGCGAGCGCCCGGAGACCGCCGCCACCGCCGTCAACGCCATTGTCCAGAAGTTCGCCGCGGCCGAGAAGGGCACCAAGAAGTTCCAGGCGGCGATGAAGGAAATCGGGCTGTCCAGCGCCGCCGTTCAGCAGGGCATGGCCACCGATGCCACCGGCACCCTCTTCCAGGTGATCCAGGCGGTGCAGAAGTTGCCAAAGGACAAGCGCATCGGCGTGATGGTGGAGCTGGTCGGCATGGAGCATTCCGACACGCTGGCCAAGCTGGTCGACAAGCCGGACGAGTTTCGCCGCCAGCTGGAGCTGGCCAACGGCCGCGGCGCCGAAGCATCCATGTCGCGCGAGTTCGCCGCGCGCCAGGAGACCATCTCAGCCCGCTGGCAGCGGCTGCAGAACCAGCTGTTCAACGGCAGCAGCGCTGCCGGAGAGGCGATGCGCTCGACCATAGTCGGGCTGATGGACACCGTGGGAGAGCTGGTCAGCCGCTTCAACGCCTTCGCCCAGGCAAATCCGACGCTGGTCGGGTGGTTGATGAAGGGCGCCGCGGCGGCAGGCGTGCTGCTGGCCGCCATGGGCGCACTGACGCTCGCGATGGCTGCGACATTGGGGCCGCTGGTGATGACGCGCTATGGGCTGCAGATGCTGGGTATTCGGCTCTCCACGCTGGTGCCATCGCTTGCGCGCGCCTCGGCGGCCTCCTCCCTGCTGGCGCGTGGCGCACAGGTGCTGGGAAGCGTTGGCGGCCGGCTGGCGCCGGTGTTTAGCGCCGCCACCAGCGCGGCCGGCCGCTTCGGCGCACTGCTGGCCGGCGCAACGAGCCGGGCCGGGGCACTCTTCAACGTCCTGCGAGGGCTGGCACTCCTGCCGTTTGCCTGGCCGATTCTGGCCACAGTGGCGGCATTGGCCGCGGGCGCCGCGCTGGTCTACAGGTATTGGGCACCCATTCGCGCCTTCTTCACCGGCCTGGGCAGCGGCATCGCCAGCGCCTTGGGCCCGACGGCCGCCGGCTTCGCTGACGCTTTCATGCGCTCGGTGGCGGCGGCGTGGCGGCTGGTGACCGCCATTGGAAGCGTGGTCATGGCCATTCCGGGCGTCAGCGCTGCGTTCGGCCTGGTGCGGCAGGTCGTTGGGCCGCTGCTCTCCAACCTGTGGGGCTGGCTGACGCGCCTCATCGCGCCGGTGCAAGACATTGGCGGCGCCGCACAGTCCATGGGACAAAAGATCGGCCAGGCCATCGGCACGGTGCTCGGCATGCCGCTGCGTCTGGCGACGGCCTTCTATGACGCCGGGGCGCAGGTCATGGCTGGCTTTGCCAATGGCATCACCAGCGGGCTCGCCCGCGTGCGCGACGCCGTATCCAGCGCAGCCGGCGCGGCGGTGACCTGGTTCAAGAAGAAGCTGGGGATCCACTCCCCCAGCCGCGTCTTCGCCGAGCTGGGCGGCTTCACCATGGCGGGGCTCGAGCGCGGGATCAACCAAGGCCAAGGCGGGCCCATGAGCGCCATTGCCCGGATCACACAGGCACTGGCCAGCGTTGGCGCTGGCGTGGCGGTGGGGACCACCCCCGCGGTGGCCGCCGTGAAGTTCGATACGCGGCCGCCCGTGTCGGCGATGGCGGGCACCGCGGCGCCGGCCCCGGTGCAGCAGGCCGCGCCCATCACCATCAATGTCTACGCGGCACCGGGCATGGACGAACGGGAGATTGCGCGCCTGGTGGACGAGAAGCTGCGGCAGGCCGAGACTCAGCGCGCCGCCCGCGACCGCTCCCGACTTACCGACAGGGATTGACACCATGATGATGGCCCTCGGGCAATTCGTGTTCAGCCTGGACACCGCGCCCTACCAGGACTTCCAGCAGCAGATCGGGTGGCGGCATCCGGCAAACAGCCGCACCGGCCGCCGGCCGGCCCGCCAGTTCCTCGGTCCGGACGACGAGACGATCACCCTTGCCGGCGTGCTGGCGCCGGAACTGACAGGCGGCGACGACTCGATCGATGACCTGCGCAAGCTTGGCGACAGCGGCGAGGCCCACGTGCTCATCGAGGGCACCGGGCGGTACTACGGCCTTTTCGTGGTGGAGACCATGCAGGTCACGCGTACCTACTTCTTCCAGGACGGCAAGGCCCGACGCATCGAGTTCACCCTCAAGCTGACCCGGGTGGACGACGAGGCCGAAGCGCTGATCGGCAGCGGCCTGGGCGAGGAGGCGGAATGATGTTCTCAGCCGTCCGAGCCGAGCCGCGCACAGCCACCGGTCGGGAGCCGCGCCCGGTCTACCAGCTGGTCCACAACGGGACGAACATCACCTCTCGCTTCCAGGGGCGGCTGATGTCCCTCACCCTGGCGGACAACCGCGGCTTCGAGGCTGACCAGCTCGACATCGAGCTGGACGACCACGACGGCATGCTGGACCTGCCCGAGAAGGGTGTGCGGCTGGCGCTCGCGCTTGGCTGGAGCGACGCGGGGGTGGTCGACAAGGGCATCTTCAAGGTGGACGAGATCGAGCACAGCGGCCCGCCCGACCGGCTCACCATTCGCGCGCGCAGCGCCGACCTGGGCAGCGACCTGACGACGCGCAAGGAGCGCAGCTTTCGCGACAAGACCATCGGCGCCCTGGTGCGCGCCATCGCCAGCCGCAACCAGCTCGCGGCAGTGGTGGCGCAGCAGCTGGCCGACCAAGTCATCGAGCACCTGGATCAGACTGGCGAGTCGGATGCCAATCTGCTGTCCCGGCTGGCGAAGGACTACGACGCGATCGCGACGGTGAAGCAGGGAAAGCTGCTCTTCATAAAGGCCGGCGAGGCATTGAGCGCGTCCGGTATTGCCCTGCCGATGGTCACCATCACGCGATCGTCCGGGGACACCCATTCGTTTGGCATTGCCGACCGTGACAACTACAACGGCGTCAAGGCGTTCTACCAGGACACACGCGGCGCGAAGAAGGGTGAGGTGGTCATCGACGCGTCGAATGCCGCAGCGGTCAGTGAGAAGCCGGCCAAAGGCAAAAGGGAGCAGTCCGTTGCTACGGCGCCCAACCCGGACAACGTGAAGGTGCTGCGGCATACCTACGCCTCGAAAGCCAACGCAGAACGGGCGGCGCGAGCGGAATGGGAGCGGATTCAGCGGGGCATGGCGACCTTCACGGTCACGCTCGCCCGCGGGCGGCCGGATCTGTTTCCCGAGCTGCCCGCTGCCGTGCGCGGTTGGAAGCCGCAGATTGATAACACCAGATGGGTCATCACCAAGGTCACGCATCAGCTCACAGACCGGGGATACACGACTGCGTTGGAATTGGAAATCAAGCCGTCGTCGCTCGCCGAGGCAGATCAGGGATAGAGGGAACGCCGCCTCGTTCGAGGTGAGCCGAATAACACCAGGCTGAGGTGCTTCACGGGCGTGCGACGCATCATTGCAACGCCTTATCTGGAAGCAACGACGTAGGACCGTTGTCGGCCAGTTTGAGCCAATCAGCCTCAGAATTCGATGACTGAAACGAGCGCTTGAGCGGCCATTGACACCACCATCCGTCGAATATCGGCCGCAATCGGAATATGGCGGAAAGGAGACGCCGCGTGCTTCCTTCACCGGAGCGGCCTGGGTTTCGCGAAGCGGGCGACCGTTAGGAGCGGCAGCAGATCATTGATGACTTGAGCTGTCTCGACATGATGTCTCCTCTCTCTTTCGTTCAGACCCTGCGGCATGAACGCCGAGCCTACCTCGCCTTGACGAAGGTGGACAAGCCGTCGATCACGTCCCTGGCCGATGACAAGGCCAATGCAATGGCAGTGTGCGGCGCGCTGGCGAAATGCTGGATCATGGGTGGCAGCCGCCTGCGGGAACCCATTCCTGTACTGACTCGCGTGATCGTTACGGTAGCGAGGAAGCGCGGGTGGACCAGGTCGCCGCCGGGGTCTGCACCGGATACGTGACGCACCCTCGCAGATACCCTGAAGCCTTTGTAGATTGCGTTGTTCTGAGACATGTTCGGTCTCCGTTTATCACCGGGCATACGCGGATATCCCGGGAGGTGTCCGATTTGCTTTCGGCGTCAAGGTAGCGATGTCATCGCGAGCCTTTGCCTCTCCATAGTCAAACGCCGCATCGAGGCTGTGAAAGTAGCCGGTACCATCCATGAGCTCGTAGGAATGTACGCTGAGAAGATTGCCTCTGACGGGCCGGCGGTCCGTACGAGCAATCGAGTAGCGTACGACGTAACCGATCGTTCCAACCAACTGGGTGGGACCGAGGTGTTGCTCAACTTCGATCAACACTTCGTATTCACCGATCGTGACGCGTCTTTGCATATCTGACCTCCGCTCTCGGCCTCCGTTCATTCATCCGGACCAAGAATAACGTCCACGGCGGCGCGCCCTGCCAGTTCCGCCACGAGGTAAGCCCAACGCCTGGAATACGGTCCGCCAAAGACTTTGATTCGCCTACCAATCGCCGCGACGCCCGGCGGCCTCATGGGTCCCTCGACCTGGAACCAGATATCGAACATGTCCTTGGATGACATATGGAGATCGACATGGATATCGAACCCACGATACTCGGTCACGCGCTCCATAGCCATCTTCAATATTCCTGGAGTGAATTTGTCAACGTAATGCTCTACCCAGTAGCAATCAAAGCTGATCTGAGTCCGGAGCAGCAGGATCGAACCATAGGCACCTGCCCACTAGGTCGCCAAACTTCCCGGAGACAGTTTGGCTTCGCTGAGTAACATACGTTTCCGGGAGGGCATTGGCACGGCCGAACCGAAGCGGCAATCATACCCACCTGAAGTTCGGCATCACGTCACGATGCTCGTCTACCCCGACTCCGCCCAATTCGTTGATGACCTGCTTCAAGGCCTCCTTAGATTTCGAATCGCAGCTGGCTATCATCAGGAAGTGGCCGGGTGTCGTTTGCGCATTCTGCCGCCACAGCCCAAGGCGGCCGATCCTGACGCCGACCAATCCGCCGGCCCACCAGCCGATGATCGCGCCAAGCATGACAGCACCAACATACGCAACGGCCGTGGCACCGGCGCCCACGGAGACTCCATATCGCAAGATGACAAGCGCGCCCACAACCGCGCCGACGAATATTCCGGCGAGCGCCGCCTCTTCGCGGTACGTAGTCTGGCCGATGTCGGTCGCAGGAAAACCCTCAACTGGCTGATTGTCGCGCTGGACAAACCACGGCCCTTTGACGCGGGCCGGGGTACCGGCCAAATCGCCGCATCGCACTTGTGCCAGTCGTGCCGTGGCGGTGTCTTTCAGACTGAAATACAACAGCGTACGCATGAAGTCACCTCAATCTCGGTTTCCATTTCTAGCGAGCCGGCGGATGCCAGCCTGACTACCGCGACCGATGCTCCTGATGGCCCTGGTTCGAGTACAGGACGGTGAGCGCAGGTCTGGCCAGCCTTCGTTGACAGCGCGATCCCAGTCAATCAGCAGCGTGATGGCCTGATGCCATCTTGACGCTGCCAATCGCATGACGCCGAATCGCTGGGTGTTGCTTCCCTTCTGCGGCCTGCCTTCCAGGCGGTCGCGTAGAAGGCGCGTGACATGGATCGTCCGGTAAGTGGTCTCGGTGGATTCTCTCGGCACGATATCTTCCTTCATTGCCTGCCAGGGTGGCATGGGAACGGCAGTGTTGAACAGCTGTCACCGTTGTGGGCGCTGATCTTCCAGTGCCGACGGGTAATCATTTCCACCCATAGCGCATTGCTCAGGATCGTTACGGCATCTTCATTACGATGAGAGCACGGCTGCGCCAACCTGAAACGCGGAAGCGCAGCAACGAAGGCGGACACCAGCTTTTCGATCGGACTTGCGGAGAGGCGTCTCTCTCGCCAGACCTCGATTGCACCGATCCTGGCGAAAGATTGTCTTGCGTGGCTAATGGGGGATTGGGCGAACGGCGGTCGCCTCGTGGCATCTTGCATGAATGTTCCCGGAATCCCCATGAGTGACTTCAGGAGTCACCAGTCCTAAGACGTCATCGAGGGGGAGAGCCCGGAAACGAGTGCTTGGCAGACCAGAAGCACTTCGCTTCTGAAACGCTGCACCTAGTAGTATAGAGGGGTGATGCACATCGCCCTAACCCGCTTACAAATTGGCCAGGCTGGAGGCGCTGCGTCACGCACCTGCGGTGCCTGCTGGCGCGGACCGTTCGCCCGCTTCTGACGCTACACTGAATTGAATGGCCAGAGCCGTTGCCCCGGACGACATCGTCTCCGCCTCCATGTAGCCACAAGGTCCGAAATGAACCGCCTTCGGTACTCGGTGAACCTGTCCTATGAGATCCTGGATCCCACGGCAGACTTTCTGTTGCTTGTCGAAGCGGCAAAAACTGCAAGACAGTTCGTCGTCTCCGAGCATCTGGCGCTCACGCCACCGTTGCACGCCGCTCGCCACACGGGCCCACTCTGCAACCGCCTGCTCAGAATACGTGCGAATACGGGCCCGCTGGCCATCCGCTATGAAGCGGTGGTGGACATCGACCATCGCCTGGACGACGGCATGTCATTGACAGAGGTACCCGTCGCCGAACTCCCCTTCGAGGTACTTTCCTACCTGGCCCCGAGCCGGTATTGCGAATCCGACCGCATGATGGAATTCGCCATGCGCGAGTTTGGCGCCATGCGCCCCGGCTATTTGCGTGTGTACGCGATCCGGGAGTGGGTGCGCAACCATGTGCGCTTTCTTTCGCGATGCACCAATGAGCGCACCTCGGCGATCGATACGATTGTCGAGCGCACCGGCGTATGCCGGGATTTTTCTCACCTGATGATCGCGATCTGCCGCGCCCTGAGTATTCCCGCCCGTATGTCCAGCAGCGTGGACTATGGCGCCGATCCTGCCTTGGGCGCGCCGGACTTTCACGCCGTGGTCGAGGTGTTCCTGTCGGGCGGCTGGTACCTGCTCGATCCCTCGGGAGTGTCCATTCCGACTGGCCTGCTGCGCATCGGCACCGGCCGGGATGCCGCCGACATTCCGTTTGCCGCCATATTCGGCAAGGTCGCGTCGGAGCGGCCTTTTATCGAGATCCAGCCAATAGCTGACCCGGCTGCCGGCATTGGCCTGCCACTCGCAACGACAAGCGCCATCTCCACCTGGTGACCGGCATTAGCGCGCTTCGCCTTTATCCCCTCGATCTCCATGGCGGCGTTCCAGTCTTCGTATGCTTCAATCGGTTCCATGGCCTCGTCGACGAACGATGCCGCACGTTCCGCGGCAGCGGTCGGTCCCAGAAGAACATCTTCCCGACCGCCATCCTCCGTCTTCGGCGGCAGCAACATGTCTTCGAGAATGCCGCGAAGTTCCGAGGTATCCCATGACTTGCCAAGCCTCGTTTTTCTGTGCTGATAGTGGCGAACTTCCGAGTCTTGCTCGGCGGTAAGTGGCAAGCCTGGGAACGTCTGGCCTGAGTCAGGGTGGATCATGGTGCGCCTCCCTATCGGTCGGCTTACGTGGAATGAAGAGGTATCACCTTGCCGTGATATCGCGACTTGCCAGGCCCTTGCCCGGCTTACGACTTCCTCTTGGCGAGACCGTCGGTCCGCACCCGCGACTGAACAGTGCTAAACGGCGTTGCCGGTGCGACAGGCTTCTTCGGTTGCTTTGGTTTTTTCGCTTCGCGGTTGCCGCGTAGTTGGCTTTTTGCCATGAGAACTCCTATTGTGTTGCTTGCCGGTTGGCAACCCCAGCATACGCGCATAATCCTTGGCAAAGGGAATTACTTCGTCGAACTTCGTATGGCGCCAAGGCGTGAGAGTCCCTGTCCCTCGCGTCGCGACTGAACCCTTCCGCCTCGACCCAGTTGAGTACCCACCATCAGCAAAGTTTTGCTGGTTGTTCCTGCCCGAGGCTTCGCGCAGCCTTCGCCAGGTGCTCAGCTTGCGAGCTCATTGAGCGCGCATGAGGATCCGCGAGTGATAGCTGCAGAGGCTGCCCCGTCAATACCGGTCATTGCTTCTGGCCCCCGTGGGCGACCGAATAGGGTCGAGAGGCGTCTCCGGCGCCAAGCCGCCGGCAACAGGAGATGCCGGCGGCCGAGACCGGTTATCAAGAGCCACTGAGCAACCCAGCGGCAGGTCATCCCCGCGGTATTCCCGCACCGCCGAGATTGCGCGCAGGGGCCCAGTATGGGTCTCCGGCGCTTTCTGTCATGCACTCATACACATCCGACGTGGCCATGGTTGCGAGGGAGCCCACCGAGAATTCCTTGCCGCTCCACCGGCAAACGGCTGGAGGATTCGGTTGCAGCAGCCAGGCTGCCAGCACCACGCTCGCGAAGAGGGTCAGGATGATGGCGAATTGGGCAAATAGCAGCATGTGACACGCCGTGCCACTGCTTTGCCTGCAATCTGGCAATTGCCGTTGACCGGACCGCGATGCAGGCCTGATGTTCGGGCCGTTGAGATGGTCTAGCCATTCATCGAGATCGCGCACGATGCTGCGATAGTGGGCGCGTGAGATGTCGCTGGGAATTTGGCCGCCATAGTCCTCCAGCAAAACACGATAAATCGCCGCGGTTTCAACGCCTTCTGCAGCGGCAATGCGCTCGACGCGTCGTCCGATATTGAAACGTTGGCGTAGCAGCAACGGTCGGTCGTCTGGCGCCTCCGCGCTCAGTGTCACATGGTTGGTTTGATTAAACGTTGGTGCGGCAAACGTTGCACTGCCGCCGATGACCTGGCCTACGTTCCCGAGAAATTTGAAGCGCGATTCCATGCTCTTTTGAGACGGTCGCGCAGGTGCCAGTGAGGCGTGTCGCCACGCCACCGCCCTGGTGGTTGAAGCGAGAACCGCTATTTGACGGCATGTTGCACGCAGCATGTGTGCCACCAAAGTAGGGGGTGCGGCAGCACTTCCTACTTTGTGCGCTTCTTCTTTCCGCCGACATTGATAGTCACCGGCTCGTTCTGCTGGTAGTCGCCCTCGATGTTCTTCACTTCGCCAACTTGGCCATGGAACACCATGCCAGTGCGGCCCGGCGTAGCAACTGGCGGTTGCATGCCGCTGATCAGCGCTAGTACGCCAGTCCGGCCTCGGGCGTCGAGCATTCGATACCCAGCAATTACAGCCTCTTCCTCTGCTGCCAGGCTGGACATGTTGCGGCGGCCGGTCACAACGTAAAGAACGTCCACGCCAACTGACGCTGCGATGTGCAGGAATTCCGCATTAGGCATAGCCGAGCCCTTCTCCCAAGCCAACTGGGAACCCTTCGAAGCGCCGCCCAGAGCGGCAAAGGCAGGTTGAGAGTAGCCAAGACGCTCACGTTCCTCTTTTAGTCGAGCGCCGATGCCGACTCTAATTTCTGTACCATCGCCGTTGACCATATCAGTTTTCTGTACCATAATCGGCGTGTAGTGCATCACTATCCCGCACAAGTATATCCGCCATGCACCGCGCCAAAGTCCCTGTCTCCCGTGCCCCGCGGGGCGTTGATTCAAAGAATCGGGTCACTGTCAGCCTGATGCCCGACGAATTGGAACGCCTCGCGAAGCGGGCAAAGCTGGAAAACCGCTCCGCATCGAGCCTGGCCCGTCTCTTCATCGTGGCAGGCATGGACGCCGAAGACGGCCGCGCTCCCAGCGCGTCGTGACCATTCCCCTTTCTGTCGAGGACAGCATGTATCCCGATCCGAAACGAGTGCGCGACAACCGCATCACCCTCCGCCTCGATGATTACGAGTTCGCCTTGGTCACCGCGCTGGCCAACTATGTCGGCGAGCAACCCGCGACGCTGGTCCGTGAAACGTTGCTTAACCAAGCGCGGCTTCTACTGCCCGTCGAGGCCAATGTAGAGCCTCGCCGCGCCTGACCCAAGACGACGAAGAGCCGCTCAAAAGATGCCGGAAATCGACCTGCACTTCACCGACCAGGAACTGGCCGCGTTGGAGCGCCTGCGTCAGCAGCAAGGGCTGGCGTCCCTGCAGCAAGCTGCCGAATGGCTTGCGAAGACATCCATCCGGCACGCCGCCGAGCGTATGACGGGCAAACGACGTGCTTTCAAATTGGTAGTACCTCCGGGGAAAACGCTGTGAAACTGACCTGCCCACATTGCGAATCGCGCATGAAGATCCGCACTAGCCGCGTGATATCGCTGCTCTCGAAAGAGAGCTACTGGCAATGCCCCAACATCGAGTGCGCCTACACCTGCAAGGCCATCACCTCGGTGATCTCTACCATCGCGCCCAGCATGCGCCCCAACCCCAAGGCGTACCTGCCCGTCGGCAAGGTACGTCCGGGGCTGATGGACGAGCGGCAGATGGACCTGCTGCCGACCTGACCCCGGCCTAGCCCCTCTCCCTGTTGATTCCTGGCTTCATGCCCCTACCCCCGGGGCGTGTGGGACTCTTTTTGCCTGAAGATTCATGAACCCATCCCTGCACAGCGAAGTCACCGGTCGCCTGCTGCGCGACTATGCCTTCAAGTCGAAGCGCGGCGGCGAGAAGCTGGAGGACGGCAAATGCCCGGCCTGCGGCAAGAAAACGCTGTGGGCGTTCGGCAATGCACCGTGGGTCGTGCGCTGCAACCGCCTGAACCATTGCGGCGCCGAGCTGCACATCAAGGAGCTCTATCCCGACCTGTTCGAGAGCTGGAGCGACCGCTTCCAGTCCACGCCCGAGAACCCCAAGGCCGCCGCCGACGCCTATATGCGCGACAGCCGCGGCTTCGACCTCGCCAAGGTACGCGACTGGTACGCCCAAGAGAGCTACTACAGCCACGAGCTGAGGATCGGCAGCGCCACCGTGCGCTTCGCGCTGGGCGCCGGCATCTACTGGGAACGCATCATCGACCAGGCGTACCGCTTCGGCTCGCGCAAGGCCACGTTCCAGGGCAGCTACAGCGGTATGTGGTGGCAGCCGCCGGTGCTGCAAACATCCAGCGCCGACGAGCTGTGGATCGTGGAAGGCGTGTTCGACGCGATCGCCCTCTGGCACCACGACGTGCCGGCAGTGGCGGCCCTGTCCTGTGTCAACTACCCGGGCACGGCGCTGGCCGCGCTGGCCGAGCAATGCGCCGCAGCTGGCCGGGCCCGTCCGAAGCTGGTCTGGGCTCTCGATGCCGACCCCGCTGGCACCCGCTACGGCAAGCAGTGGCTCAAGCGCAGCCGCGAGGCCGGCTGGGAAGCCTCGATCGCGCTGCCCAAGCAGATCGGCGCGAAGAAGCGCGACTGGAACGACCTGCACCAGCTCGGCAAGCTGTCCGCACAGGACCTGGATGAGTACCGCCACCTGGGCGCGCTGGTGGCCGCGCCGAGCGCGGCGGAGAAGGCACGGCTCATCTATGGGCGCACCGGCGTGAGCCAGTTCCCCTTCGACTTCGACAGCAAGCTGTACTGGTTCAAGATGGATCTGGAAGCGCTCAACCGCGAGATGGATGCCGTGCGCAGCGCGCACGACGACATGGATGAGTCGGAGATCCGCGACGAGGCCATGCTCAAGGCCGGCGTGGTGACGAACATCGCCACCTGTCTGCCCACCGTTCTGTACTACCAGGCCAACGCCGCCACCGACGAGGCCTGGTACTACTTCCGCGTCGCCTTCCCCCACGAATCGGAGCCGGTCAAGAACACCTTCACCAGCTCGCAGATCGCCTCGGCGCCCGAGTTCAAGAAGCGGCTGCTGGCCGTCGCGCCGGGCGCCTTCTACACCGGCACCGGCGGGCAGCTGGACGCCTACCTCAAGGAACAGATGCACCGCATCAAGAGCGTGCAGACGATCGACTTCGTGGGGTACAGCAAAGAGCACGGCTGCTATGTGTACGCGGATGTCGCAGTCAAGGACGGCAAGCTGTACACACTCAACGACGAGGATTTCTTCGACGTGGGGCGCCTGTCGATCAAGACTATCGGCGGCTCCGCCGGGCTCTCGCTGAACTCGGACCTGAAGGGATTCCGTCATGACTGGCTGGAGCTGATCTGGCGCGCCTTCGGCGCCAAGGCGATCGTGGCGCTGGCCTTCTGGCTGGGCAGCCTGTTCGCCGAGCAGATCCGCGAGGGCGAAGGGGTCAAGCAGAAGAGCTTCCCGTTCCTCGAGGTGGTTGGCGAGCCCGGCGCCGGCAAATCCACGCTAATCGAGTTCCTGTGGAAGCTGTGCGGCCGCCGCGACTACGAGGGCTTCGACCCGTCCAAGTCCTCGCTGGCGGCGCGCGCGCGCAACTTTGCCCAGGTGTCCAACCTGCCGGTGGTGCTGATCGAAGGCGACCGTGGCGAGGATGGCGCCAAGGTCAAGGGCTTCGACTGGAACGAGCTGAAAACCGCCTACAACGGCCGCAGCACGCGAGCCCGTGGCGTCAAGAACGCCGGCAACGAGACCTACGAGCCGCCCTTCCGCGGCGCGGTAGTCATCAGCCAGAACGCCGAGGTCAACGCCAGCGAGGCCGTGCTGCAGCGGATCGTTCACCTGTACTTCGACCGGGCCGGCCAGAACCCGGACACCTTTGCCGCGGCGCGGGCGCTGGAGCAGATGCCGGTGGAAGACGTCTCCGGCTTCCTGCTCACCGCGATCCTCAAGGAGCGCGAGATCCTCGCCTCCTACGTCGAGCGCATGCCGGTCTACCAGGACCACCTGGTCAAGCACCCCGACGTCAAGCACCAGCGCCTGGTCAAAAACCACGCCCAGGTGATGGCGCTGGTCGACTGCCTCGGACACGTGGTGCCGCTGCCCAAGGAATACCGCGATGCGGCGATCAAGCAACTGGTGACCATGGCGGTGGAGCGCCAGCAAGCTATCGGCGCCGACCACCCGCTGGTGCAGGAATTCTGGGAACTGTACGACCACATCGAATCGGCGGAGGAAGACCACGCCGTTCTCAATCACGCCCGGGGGGATGGCGGAACCATCGCCATCAGCCTGCGGCACTTCGAACAGGTGGCGAACGACCGTCGCCTCAACATGCCTCCGCTCACTGAGCTGAAGCGGGTGCTGCGCACCTCGCGGCAACGCAAGTTCATCGAGCTGAGGGTTGTCAACAGCGCGATCAATGCGCGCCACAACGCCGAGTATCCCGCCGCGCCAAAGCGGCCGACCACGGTCAAGTGCTGGGTCTTCGAGGATCGCTCGGGCAATAAAGGAGCTTGAGCATGAATGCCTTTCTCGTCTATGTCGTCTCGCACAGCGGCGTGCGCATGCAGTTCGCCGCAATCGCGCGCAGCCGCCTTGATGCGCAGCTCGGCGCGCTGGACCGCCTGACCGAGCCGCCCCGCTTCTGCTGCGCGCGCGCTATCGGGAGGGTCGCCTGATGCTCCCGCTTCTCAATCTCTGGATGATTGCTACAGCGATCGGCTCGATCTACCTGCTCAACGCGGGTGCCAAGCGCGCCCGCTGGGGCTCCCTGGTAGGACTGCTGGGCCAGCCGGCCTGGCTGTACCTGACGGCCGCGACCGGCGAGCCCGGCATGTTCTGGGTGAGCCTGTTCTTTACCGTGTGCTACGGCCGCGGCGTGTGGGATGGCTTCGTTCGCCGCGGAGCCCTCCATGGATAAGCCAGCCATCACCGATGCCGACCTGCGCCGCGCCCATCGCGCCATGCGAATCGCTACGCCGTTCGACGCCATGTCCGACCTGCTGCGCACCGCCCTGGCGGCGGCGGCTCGAGCCATGGCCAGCCGCGAACGGCAGCGGACGACACGCTGCTCCGCAGGGCGCATTTCTGACCTGAAGTGCCGCGCCGCCGGCGACTTCGACGATTGACCCAGCACTGGAGACACCATGCCAGCCAGCAAACACCGCAAGTCTCGCCGGCCGCGCCCCGCGCGCACCTGCGGCTTGCCTGTGATGTTCCGCTTCAGCCGCAACGCCGAGGTGGACCTGCAGCTCATCCCGCATGTCGAGCTGAGCAAGATCCTCGACGGTACTGCCACCGAGGCCGCATGGCACACGCTCGCCTTCCGCATCAATGTCGGGCAGGTGGTGGCTTCCCTCTATTACGCCGACAACCAGGCGCTGCGCGATGCCATGGATGCTGCCGTGATGGCGGTGTCCGCAGTGGGCAAACGGTTGGCGAGCCGTGGCGCGCTTGGCGTCACTGGCGACGAGTTCCGCGCGATCGGCCAGGGCCTGAACCTGACCGACGACATGCAGCGCGCCTGCACCCGCCGCCAATTGCTGGCGGCAACGCTGCGGGCAGAACGCCGCGCAACCGCCCAAGGCCCGGTAGCAGCCGGCCAGATCATTCACCTCGCAGAAGCAGCATGACCGACATCACGACCTCCCCCAAACCTGTGCCCTATGTCCAGCGCGTGGCGCAAATTATCTGCACCGGCCTGTACCCCGAGGCCGACGCGGCCGGCAAGACGCTGGCGGATTTCCCGAAATCGACCCGCGAAAACCTGTTGACCATCGCCGAGGCGATCCTGCTGGAAACCGCCACGGAAGCGCAGTCGGCGCAGCGCTACGCCTGGTGGGTGACGGCCCGCGACGAACTCGACGGCTTGGCGCCAGCGCAGCTAATCATTGGCGGGGCGCTCGACACGACTGAAGGCACGCCGCTGGCGATCGATGCCCACCAGCGCAAGCACTTCCTGAAGCCATGGCGCGAGAGACTTGCCATGCTGCTGCAGTTGCTGGTGTTGCCGCAGCATGAGGCTGGCGCCTTGGCCGCCTTCGCGCCGTCGCGTTCGTGGAGCGGCGCCGGACTGGAAGCGGCCCTGGGCTTGACCCAGTGCATCGGGGGGTCGAAATGAGAGCAATTCGCATCAAAGACGTAATCCAAAAGGTCAGCCTGAGCCAGTCGACGATCTACGCGATGATCGCCAAGGGACACTTCCCAAAGCCTTTTGAGTTGACTGCGGGACGTGTCGCATGGCTTGAAGAAGATATCGACGCGTGGCTGGCAGAAAAGGCTGGCCGCGCGGCGGCAGCGGCTGGTCCGCAGCGGATTTCCGGGATGGCGCAGGCACAACTGGGGTGAAAACTGGGGTTGGGGTAGGCTGACGATGCGAGACCCAAACCAGATAAGGTTTGGCGGGAGGTGTTAGACCCCCACCGCTTCCGCCAGACGAAGAAAACGGCCCGCACCAGCGACTGGTGCGGGCCGTTTTCATTCGGCCTCGTCGTGCAGGCCTTGCTTCAGCAGCCGGTAGGCCTCGGCCTCCGATATCCGGAGCCGGTACTTGGTGGCCAGCACACGCGCCAGCCCGCGCGCCGCGCCCGGAGGGCTGTGGCGCAGCTGCTCGCGGTAAGCCTCGACCTCATAGCGCAGACGCCAGCGCCGGCTGGCCAGGTAGAGCACGCCCATCAGGCCCCAGCTGCGCCAGAACTGGCGCACGTGGACCTTCTCATGTTCGATCAGCGCCTGGCTGGCGCCGGGGCGCAGCAGGATCAGCGGGCCGGGCGTGAAGCCGTCAAACCCGCGCGGGATCAGCCAGCGGGTTTCGATGACCAGGCACAGGGGTGAGCGGCAGCAGCGGAGCATGCTTCTAGCATAGCGCGCCGGCCGCGCTCGCGCCGTGGCGTGGTGACGCGATCAGGCGGCTGCGCGCAGCGGCGCGGCCGGGGTCGCCGGCGCGCCGGCCTGGCCGCGCGAACGGCCGGAACTGAGATAGCCCGCGATCGATTCCTGCGTGACCTCGCCCAGGTAGTCGCCGTCGGCGCCCATCACCGGCAGCCAGCTGGTGTTGTGCTGGTACATGCGCGACAGCACGATGCGCAGGTGCTCGTCGAACGCCGCGGTCACCGCGAACGGGCGCATCACCTCGCTGCACAGGCCCTTGCCCGCGCGCGCGTCGCGGCGCGTGACATAGCCCAACGCGCGCTGCGCGTCGTCCACCACCGGCAGGTGGCGCACGTCGGCATCGTCCATCACGCCCAGTGCCTCGGCCAGCGGCATGTCCGGGCGGCAGCTCGGCGGCATGGTGGCGGCGTCGCCGGCGCGCACCAGCAGCAGGCGCTTGAGCGTGTTGTCGTGGCCGACGAAGGCCTGCACGAACTCATCGGCCGGGTGCGCCAGCAGCGCGTCGGGGTGGTCGAACTGCACCAGCTTGCCGCGGCGGAACACCGCGACCTTGTCGGCCAGCTTGATCGCCTCGTCGATATCGTGCGAGACCATGATCACGGTCTTGCCGAGCTGGCGCTGCATCTGCAGGAATTCGTTCTGGATGCTCTCGCGGTTGATCGGGTCGACCGCGCCGAAGGGCTCGTCCATCAGCAGCAGCGGCGCGTCGGCCGCCAGCGCGCGGATCACGCCGATGCGCTGCTGCTGGCCGCCGGACAGCTCGCGCGGATAGCGCGACAGCAGCCGGTTGGGGTCGAGCTGCACCATCGCCATCAGCTCGCGGGCGCGCTCGCGGCACTGCTTCCGGTCCCAGCCCAGCAGGCGCGGCACCACCATGATGTTCTCTTCGATGGTCATGTTGGGGAACAGGCCGATCTGCTGGATCACGTAGCCGATCTTGCGGCGCAGCGTCACGCCGTCGAGGCCGCGCGTATCCTCGCCTTCGATGCGCACCGTGCCCGAGGTCGGCTCGATCAGCCGGTTGATCATCTTCAGCGTGGTGGTCTTGCCGCAGCCCGACGGGCCCAGGAAGACGCAGATCTCGCCGCGCGGCACCGTCAGCGACACGGCGTCGACGGCGCGCATCTCGGTGCCGTCTTTCTGCGGGAAGGACTTGGTGAGTTGGTCGAGTTCGATCATAGACGGATCCCCTTCGGCGTCAGCGCCCGCTGCAACCACTGCAGGAAGGCGTCCGCCACGATGGCGAGCAGGCTGACCAGGACCGCGCCCACCGCCAGCTTGCTCATGTTGCTCTGGCTGATCGCCTGCAGGATCAGCACCCCAAGGCCACCCGCGCCGATGATGGCGGCAATGGTGGCAACCCCGATATTCATCACCACGGCGGTGCGCACCCCGCCGAGGATCACCGGCACCGCCAGCGGCAGGTCGACCAGCCGCATGCGTTGCCAGGTGGTCATGCCGATGCCGCGGCCCGCTTCCTGGATGCCGGGGTCGACATTGGCCAGCGCGGTATAGGTGTTGCGCATGATCGGCAGCAGCGAGTACAGGAACACCGCCGTCACCGCGGGCACGTAGCCGAGCGCATGGCCGAAGCGCGCGAAGATGGGGATCATCAGCCCGAACAGCGCGATCGACGGCAGCGTCAGCACGATCGTCGCCAGCGCCAGCAGCGGCGTGGCCAGCGCGCGGAAGCGCGTGATCAGGATGCCCAGCGGCACCCCGATCAGGATCGCCAGCCCCACCGCCGAGCCCACCAGCGCGAGGTGCTCGCCGGTCATTTTCAGCAGCGTGGGCCAGCTGTGCTGCAGGTATGCGAACAAGTCCATGCGACCCTCCTCAGATCAGTCCGTGGCCGCGCAGGAAGTCCTCCGCCACCTTGTCCACCGGCTGCTGGCCGATGTCCACCTTGTAGTTCATCTCGGTCATGCTCTGGTTGTCGAGCTTCGCCGCGAGCGCGTTGAGCAGGCCCGCCAGTTCCGGATGCTGGTCGAGCACCGGCTTGCGCACCACCGGCGCCGCGTTGTACGGCGGGAAGAAGTGCTGGTCATCCTCGAGCAGCACCAGGTCGAAGCCCTTGACGCGGCCGTCGGTGGCGTACACCAGCCCCAGTTCCACCTGGTTGTTCTTCAGCGCGGTGTAGACCAGGCCCGGATCGAGCTGGATCACGTCGCGGCGCGAGAACGGCAGCTGGTACAGCGCCTTGAGCGGCTCCAGCCCGTCCGGGCGCGCGGCGAATTCCATGTCGACGGCGAACGGGTGGCTGGCGTCGGCGCCGGCCTTGCGCATCTGCTCGGCAAAGGCCGACAGCGTGGTCGCGCCGCTGGCGGCGGCGCGCTCCTTCGGCATGGCCAGCGCGTAGGTATTGTTGATGCCCGAGGCATCGAGCCACACCAGCCCTCGCGCACCGTCCATCTGCTTGACGCGCGCATAGCTTTCCCGGGCATCGAGCTTTTCTTCGACCTTGTTGAACACGATCAGCGCGGTGCCGGTGTAGTCCCACACCACGTCGAGCTGGTCGTTCTCCATGGCCTGGCGCATCAGCGTGCTGCCCAGGCCGGCGGTCAGCTCGGCGTCGAAGCCCTTGGCGCGCAGGTACCTGGTGGTCATCGACGACAGCAGCAGCTGTTCGGTGAAGTTCTTGCCGCCCACGCGGATGGCGGCGCCCGCGGCCCGGGCCTCGGGCGCGGTGGCCAGCGCCAGGCCGGCGGCGAAGGCGGTGACCGCCGCCACCAACAGCACCGCCCGGCGGGCGCGGCGGCGGAGGTATTGCATCTGCTTTTCCATTTCGGTCTCCCCAGTTCAGCGCGCCAGGCCGCGGCGGCGCAGGTACAGCTGACCGGCGGCGGCGAACAGCGCATCGAGCGCCAGCGCCAGCAGCGCCGTGGCGGCGGCACCCAGCAGCAGCAGCGGCTGGTTGTTCAGGTAGATGCCCGGGAAGATCAGCTCGCCCAGGCTGTTGGCGCCGATCAGAAACGACAGCGGCACGGTGCCGACGTTGATCACCAGCGCGATGCGGATGCCGGCCAGCATCACCGGCAGCGCGTTGGGCAGTTCCACGCGCACCAGGCGCTGGGCCGGGGTCATGCCGATGCCGCGCGCCGCCTCCAGCAGCGTGGGCGAGACATTGCGCAGGCCCTCGTAGGTGTTGCGCACGATCGGCAGCAGCGAGGCCAGCCACAGCGCCAGCACGGCAGGCCGCTCGCCGATGCCGAGCACGGCCAGTGCCAGCGCCAGCACCGCCAGCGACGGCACCGTATTGCCGACGTTGAAGACCTGCATCAGCCGGTCGGCCCAGCGGCGCATGCACGGCCGGCTCAGCGCGATGCCGGCCGGGATGCCGGTGGCCAGCGCCAGCGCCATCGACAGCACCACCAGGCGCAGGTGGTCGGCGACGTCGTAGAGCAGGCGCTCCTGGTACTGGCGGATCACGTCGACGCCGATCCACGCCACCAGTGCGGCCAGCGCGGCAAGCGTCAGTCCCGCCCAGGCCAGCGCCCGTGCCGATTGCTTTGACATACTCTCCCCTTCTCCGGGCCGAAAAGCGCGCAGCACGCCACTTTCCGGCGACGGAAAACAATATGGGCTGGTGCGTGCGGAGATGGGGCGCCACCAGTCCCGGTTCAGATTGCATTGCCGCCATGACCGGCACGATTGCCGGCGGACGGTCTGTGGATTCGTCCGCCATGGGCGGGGAATCGCGATTGACGGGATGCCGTTGGACGGCAGTCCCTGAAGCGGCGCAACCGGCGGTGCAAGCACATTGCGAGCGGTTGGCCAGTGGCAGCGCAAGTATTGAAGTTTTCCGACGCGCCGCCGGTCCATCGGCCGTTGACTGGCAAGGGCTGGCGGGTCTTCTCCCACCTTGCTTTCTCGCATCAACGGATGACAAAGAGAGCGCTATTATAGCGATCTTCATCGATCTTGTCATCTTTGCCCTTTCCCGGGGCGATCTGGCAATGATCTTCGGCCTTCACGGCGCTGTTGCCGGAGGCTCCCGACACCGCACCCGCCGCGCTCCCATCGTTCCGAAATCAATGCAGCACCTTGATGGATTTGACGCGCCGGCAGAACAATCTGTTGCCCGGACGCCATCTACTCTTTCCCCGCCAAACCACTAAATTGACGAGGTAGCTGAAACGACGGACCGCCGCCATCGCGGCCGCGGACCGCCCCACAGGAGCAAGACATGGACACCCGTACCCTCGCCACCATTCCCGCCGCCGCCGCCGAAAGCGTGACGCGCTCGCGCACCGTCGACCGCGTGGTGCGCGGTATCGCCACCTCGGACGGCGCCGGCGTCAAGCTGACCCGCGTGCTGACGCAGAACCTGCAGCGCCGGCTCGATCCGTTCCTGATGCTCGATGCCTTCGGCACCGACAGCAAGGACGACTACATCGGCGGCTTCCCCGATCACCCGCACCGCGGCTTCGAGACCATCACCTACATGCTGGCCGGGCGCATGCGCCATCGCGACAGCGCCGGCAACGAGGGCCTGCTGCAGAACGGCGGCGCGCAATGGATGGTGGCCGGCGCCGGCGTGGTCCACTCGGAAATGCCCGAGCAGGAAGACGGCCGTATGGAAGGCTTCCAGCTGTGGCTGAACCTGCCGGCCGCCGACAAGATGACGGCGCCGTGGTACCGCGACCTGCCCGCCGCCGAGATCCCGACGGTGGCGCTGGAGCATGGCGCCACGGTGCGCGTGCTGGCCGGCGCCAGCCATGGCGTGGCCGGCGCGATCACGCGGCCGGTGACCGAGCCGGTCTACCTGGACGTCGAACTGCCGGCTGGACAGGACTTTGCGCAGGCCCTGCCGGCCGGGCATAACGCCTTTATCTACGTGTACCGGGGCGAAGTCTCGGTCGGCGCGGGCGACGACCGCGCCGTGGTCGAGGCGCAGCGCATGGGCGTGCTGGACAACGCCGGCCAGGCTGATGGCGTCATCGTCAGGGCCGAGGCCGACGCGCGCTTCCTGCTGATCGCCGGCCGGCCGCTGAACGAGCCGATCGCGCAGTACGGCCCGTTCGTGATGAACACGCAGGAGCAGATCTACCAGACCCTGGCGGATTTCCGGGATGGAAGGTTTGCGACGGCGACGAGCGCGTAACCCGTCGCCCGATCTGCTCGCGGGCGTTACAAGACCGCCGCCTCCGGCAAGGAGGCGGCGGTTTTTTTGTGCTTGCGCCGGCATGCGATTTGCAACCACCCGCCAACCGTTGCACAGACTGGACACGAGCCCGATTCAGGCCTTCCAGCCCGCGCACACTTATATAATTCGTCACCAATATCCGGCATCACGAACCCATGATGAATGCTGCAATGCGTCGCGGCGATGCTGCGCCACGCACTGCCGCGCTTTGACGCATTCGCCGTTGCTGCCACAACAACAACCCGAGCCGCCTCAGTGACACCACAACTCCCTCCCCGGCTGGCGCTGGCCCATATCAGCAAGCGCTACCCGGGCGTCGTCGCCAACGACGACGTCAGCCTCAGCGTTGCCCCCGGCGAGATCCATGCCGTGCTCGGCGAGAACGGCGCTGGCAAGTCCACCCTGATGAAGATCATTTTCGGCGCGGTCCGTCCGGATGCCGGCGAGATGCACTTCAACGGGGCGCCGGTCAGCATCGGCAGCCCGCACGACGCCCGCAACCTGGGCATCGCCATGGTGTTCCAGCATTTCTCGCTGTTCGACACGCTGACCGTGGCGGAGAACATTGCGCTGGGCCTGCCGGCCGCGCAGCAAGGCAACATGAAGCAGCTGGCCGAGCGCATCCGCGCCACCGCCGAGCGCTACGGCCTGCCGCTGGAGCCGAACCGCCATGTGCACACGCTGTCGGTGGGCGAGCGCCAGCGCGTCGAGATCGTGCGGGCGCTGCTGGCCAGCCCGCAACTGCTGATCCTGGACGAGCCCACCTCGGTGCTGACGCCCCAGGCCGTGGACACGCTGTTCGTCACGCTGCGCCAGCTGGCCGCCGAAGGCACCAGCATCCTCTATATCAGCCACAAGCTCGACGAGATCCGTGCGCTGTGCCATCACGCCACCGTGATGCGCATGGGCAAGGTCACCGGCGTCTGCGATCCGCGCCAGGAGACCGCGGCGTCGCTGTCGCGCCTGATGATCGGCGGCGAACCGCCCCGCGAGACGCGCGTGGCCGCGCAGCGCGGGCCGGTGCGCCTGAGCGTGCAGGGCCTGTCGCTGCCGCGCGCGCATGCGTTCGCGACCGAGCTGAGCCAGGTTGCGCTCGACGTCCACGCGGGCGAGATCGTCGGCATCGCCGGGGTGTCGGGCAACGGCCAGCAGGAGTTGCTGGCCGCGCTGTCCGGCGAAGACACGCGCGCCGATGCCACCTCGGTGCAGATCGATGGCAAGGCGGCGGGCCGCCTCGATGCGCGCCGGCGCCGCCGCGCCGGGCTGGCCTTCGTGCCGGAAGAGCGCCTGGGCCGCGGCGCGGTGCCGGGCATGAGCCTGGCCACCAACATCCTGTTGTCGCACCAGACCCCGCCCTATGTCCGGCAAGGCATGATCTCGCCCGGCGCCGCCAGCGGGCTGGCGTCGGCGGTGATCAACCGCTTCCGCGTCAAGGCCAGCGGTCCGCAGGCGCTGGCGCGCAGCCTGTCGGGCGGCAACCTGCAGAAATTCATTGTCGGCCGCGAGATCGAAAGCGGCCCGAGGGTACTTATCGTGGCGCAACCCACCTGGGGTGTGGACGTGGGCGCCGCGGCGCAGATCCACAACGAGATCCTGGCGCTGAAGGCCACCGGCTGCGCCATCCTGGTGGTATCGGAAGAGCTCGACGAGCTGTTCGCGATCTGCGACCGGCTGCATGTGATCGCCAAGGGCCGGTTGTCGCCCTCGGTGGCGACCGAGACCGCCACGCGCGAGCAGGTGGGGCTGTGGATGAGCGGCTTGTGGCCAGGCGGACCGGCCCAGGCCCATGCCGGAGGGGAGGTGGCAAGCCATGGCTGATGTGCGCACCCTGCTGCCCCGTTCCCCCCTGACGCTGGCGCCGCGCGGCGTGCCCTCGCGCGCGATGGCCTATGCCTCGCCGGTGCTGGCGCTGGCGCTGACGCTGCTGTTCGGGGCGCTGCTGTTCCTGGCGCTCGGCAAGGATCCGGTGGCGGCGCTCAAGGTGTTCCTGGCCGATCCTCTGCGCGACAAGCGCGCGATCGGCGAGGTGCTGCTCAAGACCGTGCCGCTGGTGCTGTGCGCGCTGGGCCTGTCGGTGTGCTACCGCGCCAACGTGTGGAATATCGGCGCCGACGGCCAGCTGGTTGCCGGCGGCATCTGCGCCGGCGCGGCGGTGCTCTATTTCGATGTGCCGGGGCAGACCATGAACGGCACCGTGGTGCTGGTGCTGGCGTCGCTCGCCGGCATCGCCGGCGGCATGGCGTGGGCCTCGCTCACCGCGCTGCTCAAGGACCGCTTCAACGCCAACGAGATCCTGGTATCGCTGATGCTGACCTATATCGCGCAGCAGTTGCTGCTGTGGGTGGTCAACGGGCCGCTGAAGGACCCCAACGGCATGAACTTCCCGCAATCGAAGGTGTTCTCGTCCGAGTACCTGCTGCCCAACCTGATGTCGGGTTCACGGCTGCACGCCGGCTTTGTCGTGATGCTGGTGCTGGTGGCGGTGATGACCGTGTTCGTGTTCCGCAGTTTCGCCGGCTACCGGCTGCAGGTCGGCGGGACCGCGCCGGCGGCGGCGCGCTATGCGGGCTTCTCGGCGCGCAGCGCGCTGTGGAGCGCGCTGCTGATCTCGGGCGCCACCGCCGGCCTGGCGGGCGCGTTCGAGGTGGTCGGTCCGATCGGACAGCTGCTGCCGTCGATCTCGCCGGGCTACGGCTTTACCGCCATCATCGTCGCCTTTATCGGGCGGCTGCATCCGGTCGGCACCGTGTTCGGCGGCATCATGATGTCGCTGTTCTATATCGGCGGCGAGATGGCGCAGTCCCGGCTGGGCCTGCCATCGGCGATCGGCTGGGTGTTCCAGGGCATGCTGCTGTTCTTCCTGCTGGCGTGCGACACGCTGATCGACAACCGCCTGCGCTGGCGCGCCACCACGGCCTGAGCGGAGCACACCAAGACCATGGAACAACTCGCCCCCCTCATCGCCACCGCCATCAACGCCGGCACGCCACTGCTGCTGGCCGCGCTGGGCCTGCTGATCAACGAACGCTCGGGCGTGCTCAACCTGGGCGCCGAAGGCATGATGCTGGTGGCCGCGGTGGCCGGCTTCATGGTCGGCTACCAGACCCAGTCGCCCATGCTCGGCTTTGCCGCCGGCGCGCTGGCCGGCATGCTGATGGCCACCCTGTTCTCGTGGCTGGCGCTGGTGCTGGCCACCAACCAGGTCGCCACCGGGCTGGCGCTGTCGATCTTCGGCACCGGCCTGTCGGCCTTCATGGGCCAGCGCTTCGTCGGCTACGCCATGCCGGCGCAGGCCAAGGCCGTGCCGGGCCTTGCCGACCTGCCCTTTGTCGGGCCGGCCTTCTTCCAGCATCACTGGATGGTGTATTTCAGCCTGCTGCTGTGCTTCGCCATCATGTGGTTCCTGTTCCGCACGCGCGCCGGGCTGACGCTGCGCGCGATCGGCGAATCGCCGGAGTCGGCGCATGCGCTGGGCTACCCGGTGCGCACCATCCGCTTCGGCGCGCTGCTGTTCGGCGGCGCCTGCTGCGGGCTGGCGGGCGCCTACCTGTCGCTGGTCTATACCCCGATGTGGGTCGAGAACCTGGTGGCGGGCCGCGGCTGGATCGCGCTGGCGCTGACCACCTTTGCCACCTGGCGCCCGGGCCGCGTGCTGGTGGGCGCGTGGCTGTTCGGCGCCGTGACCATCCTGCAGTTCTACCTGCAGGGGATCGGCGTAGCAGCGCCACCGCAGTTCCTGTCGATGCTGCCGTACGCCGCCACCATCGTGGTGCTGGCGCTGATTTCGCGCAATCCCGCGTGGATACGCCTGAACATGCCGGCGTCGCTGGGCAAGCCGTTCCGCCCCGGCAACGCCTGATCGTTTTTTTGACGGAAATCCCCGAGCTACAACCATTCTCACAAGGAGAAATCATGATCGTCACGCGCAGGAAGACCCTGGCGGCGCTGGCCGCCACCGCCGTGCTGGCCCTGGCCGGCTGTGGCAAGAAAGAAGCCGACAAGCCCGCCGAGCCCGCCGGCGCCGCTTCCGCGCCCGCTGCCGGGCAGGCAGCCGAGCCGCTCAAGGTTGCGTTCGTCTATATCGGCCCGGTCGGCGATGCCGGCTGGACCTTCGCGCATGACAACGGCCGCAAGGCCGTGGAAGAAAAGTTCGGCAGCAAGGTCAAGACTACCTTCGTCGAAAACGTGCCGGAATCCGCCGCCGACGCCGAGCGCGTGTTCCGCGACCTGGCCAGCCAGGGCAACAAGCTGATCTTCGGCACCACCTTCGGCTACATGGAGTCGATGCTCAAGGTGGCGAAGGAATTCCCGGACGTGAAGTTCGAGCACGCCACCGGCTTCAAGACCGCCGACAACCTGGCCCAGTACGACGTGCGCACCTATGAAGGCGCCTACCTCGCGGGCGTGGTCGCCGGCAAGATGAGCAAGACCGGCAAGATGGGCGTGGTGGCCTCGGTGCCCATCCCCGAAGTGATCCGCAATATCGACTCGTTCACGCTGGGCGCGCGCAGCGTCAACCCGAACGCCACGGTCAAGGTGGTGTGGGTCAACAAGTGGTTCGATCCGGGCAAGGAACGCGAAGCCGCGACCACGCTGATCGGCCAGGGCGTCGACATGCTGATGCAGAACACCGACTCCGCCGCCGTGGTGCAGACCGCGCAGGAGAAGGGCGTCCATGCCTTCGGCTGGGACAGCGACATGACCAAGTTCGGCGACAAGGCCCACCTGGCCGCGTCGGTGATCTCGTGGGGCGTCTACTACAACAAGGTGGTCGAGGACGTACTCAACAACCAGTGGAAGAACAGCACCACGTGGTGGGGCCTGAAGGAAGGCATGATCGACCTGAAGAGCTACAACGCCGACGTGCCGGCCGACGTCAAGGCGCTCGTCGACGAGCGCAAGAAGGGCATCATCGACGGCACCGCGCCGATCTGGAAGGGCCCGATCAAGGACAACACCGGCAAGGAACAGCTGGCCAAGGACCAGGTCGCGGACGACAAATTCCTGCACGGCGTGAAGTTCTATGTCGAGGGGGTGGAAGGGAAGATCCCGGGTTGAGCACCTTCCCGCACCTCCGGAACTTGAAGCCTGCGAGACCGGCCCAACCTCTCTGCGTATGCGCCAGAGTCTGGCGCCCGCCATGTGAAGGAGGCCTCTCATGTTGAAGCGTTTTTCGGCCCTGTGGACGCTGGTTCGCCGCGACGGGCGCCTGTTCTGGTATGCGCTGCGCCACCCGGATGCCCCGGCATGGCTGAAGCCGGCTGCGCTCGGCCTGTTGCTGTACGCGATTTCGCCGATCGACCTGGTACCTGACGTGGTCGCGGGCCTCGGCATCATCGACGACGTGGTGCTGATCCCGCTCGCAGTCCACCTGATCCTCAAGCGCCTGCCGCCGCATATCCTGCGCCAGGCGCAGGCGCGCGCGACTGCGACCACGGTGCGGCCGCACTGACGCCCCCAACAAAAAATCCCCGGGACACCGAGTGCCCCGGGGATTTTTCTTGCCCGCGCAGAACCGCTTTCAGTGCGGCAGCAGGATGGTCGAGCCGGTGGTCTTGCGCGATTCCAGGTCGCGGTGCGCCTGCGCCACTTCAGACAGCGCGTAGCGCTGGCGGATGTCGACCTTCACCTTGCCGGTGGTGACGGCATCGAACAGGTCCGCCACCATCGGCTCTAGCAGTTCGCGGTGCACCACGTAGGTCATCAGCGTCGGCCGCGTCAGCCGCAGCGAGCCCTTGTTGCCCAGCACCGACAGGTCGAACGGCGGCACCGGACCCGAGGCGTTGCCGAAGCTGACCATGGTGCCGCGCGGCGCCAGGCAGTCGAGCGAGCCGCGGAAGGTATCGGCGCCGATCGAGTCATAGACCGCCGGCACGCCCTTGCCGTTGGTGATCTCACGGACCCGCTCGACGAACGACTCGCGCGTATAGACGATGGTGTGGGCGCAGCCGTTGGCGCGCGCCAGCTCGGCCTTTTCGTCGCTGCCGACGGTGCCGATCACGGTCACGCCCAGCGCCTTCAGCCACTGGCACGCGATCAGGCCCACGCCGCCCGCGGCCGCGTGCAGCAGCACGGTGTCGCCCGGCTGCACCTTGTAGCTGTCGCGGATCAGGTACTGTGCCGTCAGGCCTTGCAGCATCATCGCCGCGGCGGTATCGAACGGGATCGCATCGGGCAGCCGCACCACGATGTCGGCCGGCATCACCCGCACCTGCGCATAGGCACCGGTAGGACGGCCGGCATAGGCCACGCGGTCGCCCACGGCCACGTGGCGCACGCCCTCGCCCACCGCCTCGACCACGCCGGCGCCTTCCATGCCCAGCCCGCCCGGCAGCGGCTGCTTGTACAGCCCGGTGCGGAAATAGACATCGATGTAGTTCAGGCCCACCGCCTCGTGGCGCACGCGCACTTCGCCGGGGCCGGGGTCGCCCACCTGTACATCGACCCACTGCATGACTTCGGGACCGCCGGTCTGCTCGATCCGGATGGCTTTGCTCATCTGCGTCGCTCCTTGTTTTGGTGAGGCATCGATCGGGAATGCGGAGTACTTCAGCCGGCCTGCGCCGCGCCGTTCTCGCGCGCAAGCCCCGCCAGCAGCAGCTCGGCGCTGGCCACGTTGGTCGCGCACGGCACGTTGTGCACGTCGCAGGCGCGCACCAGCGCGTTGATATCGGGTTCGTGCGGCTGCGGCGTCATCGGGTCGCGCAGGAACACCACCGCGCTGACGCGGCCTTCGGCCAGCTGCGCGCCGATCTGCAGGTCGCCGCCCCACGGGCCCGACAGCATGCGCGTGACGTCCAGCCCGACTTCGTCGATCAGGCGCCCGCCGGTGGTGCCGGTGGCAAGCAGTTCGCACTGCGACAGGAAGTCGCGATAGCGTGCGGCGAAGGCGACGATGTCGTCCTTCTTGTGGTCATGGGCGATCAGCGCGATACGGGGCCGGGTCATCAGGGCTTCCTTTGCGGGGTACGGGTAAGGTCAGGACACTGCCGATCAGAACGTGCCAGGGAAGGCGCCGCCGTCGAGCAGGATGTTCTGGCCGGTGATGTAGCCGGCGTGGCGGCTGCACAGGAAGGCGCAGGTGGCGCCGAACTCGGCCGGGTCGCCGAAGCGGCGCGACGGGTTGGCCGCGGCGCGGCGCTGCGCCACTTCCTCGACGCTCAGGCCGGCCTTCTTCGCGCCGCCTTCCATGGTCTTGAACAGCCGGTCGGTATTGAACGGACCGGGCAGCAGGTTGTTGATGGTGACGCCGTGCTGCGCCACTTCGCGCGCGACGCCGGCAACGAAGCCGGTCAGGCCGGAGCGCGCGCCGTTGGACAGGCCCAGCACATCGATCGGCGCCTTGACCGCGCCGCTGGTGATATTGATGATGCGGCCCCACTTGCGCGCGATCATGCCGTCGACGGTGGCCTTGATCAGCTCGATCGGGGTCAGCATGTTGGCGTCCAGCGCGGCCAGCCAGTCGCTGCGTTCCCAGTCGCGGAAATTGCCCGGCGGCGGGCCGCCGGCGTTGTTGACCAGGATGTCGAGGTCGCCGAGCTTGGCGGCGGCATCCAGCGCCGCCTTGCGGCCCTCGGGCGTGGTGATGTCGGTCGCCACCGCGATCACGCGGCGGCCATGGCGCGCGCGCAGGTCGGCCGCGGCCTTTTCCAGCGCCTCTGCGCCGCGCGCCACGATCACCACGTCGACGCCCTCGGCGGCCAGCGCATCGGCGCAGGCAAAGCCCAGGCCCTTGCTGGCGCCGCATACCAGCGCATGCTTGCCGCGCAGTCCCAGATCCATGTGATTCTCCCTAGTTTGTTGTCTGCGACGAACCCGCGCCGGGCGGGTCCGCCAGAATCAGTTCTTCCTTGCCGACAGCAAGTACATGCCGCCCATCACCAGCGCGCTGCCGGCCAGCTGCACGCCGCTGACGGGCTCGCCGAGCAGCCAGAAGGCCAGCAACAGCGTCGACACCGGCCCGATCATGCCGGCCTGCGATGCCATCGGCGCGCCGATGCGAGAAACCGCCACCATGGTCAGCGACACCGGCAGCACGGTGCAGAACACCGCGTTGACGAGCGACAGCCACATCACCGGCGCCGGCTGCGCCAGCTCCGCCACGGGCCGGCCCAGCACCAGGTACTGGATCACGCAGCAGGCGGTCGACACGCACATGGCATAAGCCACCAGCCGCAGGGAGCCGATGCGCCGCACCAGCTCGCCGCTCAGGATCAGGTAGATACCATAGGTGATGGCGCTGCCCAGCACCAGCGCGCCGCCCAGCCACACCTGGCTGCCGCTGACATCGAGGTCATGCGCGAACACCAGCACGATGCCGGCATAGGCCAGCAGCAACGACATCCACTGGCGCGTGCCGATGGGCCGGCGGAACACCAGCGCGGTGACCAGCAGCACGAACGATGGCGTCAGGAACAGGATCAGCCGCTCCAGCCCGGCAGTGATGTACTGCAGGCCGATGAAGTCAAGGAAGCTGGACAGGTAGTAGCCGATAAAGCCGAGGAACACCACCCGGCCCCGGTCGGCCCACGACAGCGGCGCCAGCCGGCGCGACTGCCACCAGCCGATGGCCATGAACAGCGGCACCGCGAACAGCATGCGCAGCGTGATCACCATCACCGCATCGACGTTGTAGCGATACATCAGCTTGGCGACGATGGCCTTGGCCGAGAACAGCACCGCGCCCACGGCGGCGATGACAAGACCCGAGCGCTGCGGCGAGGGCAGCGCGACCGGCACGGCGAGAGACTTCTGGGAGGCGGGCACGAGGGATACGGGGGAAAGCGGGCCGGCACGGCGGCCCCGCAAAACGACCCGACGATTGTATTCGAAAAGCCGCGAGGGCATCGGACGCCGCCCCGGCCGGCGGCTGCCCTGTTCCGGGGCCTTCCTCGGTATACTCTGGGTCACCTTCAGCCACCGCGCCTGCTTCGTGCCCCAGCCCGCCGACACGCCTTCCGGCAAGCCTGCCGCCGACTATGACTTCACCGAGCAGGTGGGCCATCTGCTGCGGCGCGCCTACCAGCGCCATGTGGCGATCTTCCAGCAGACCATCCCCGATTCGCAGCTGACCGCGGCGCAGTTCGTGGTGCTGTGCGCGGTGCGCGACCGGCAGCCGTGTTCGATGAACGAGGTGGTGCGCGCGACCGCGATCGACCAGGCCACGGTGCGCGGCATCATCGACCGGCTCAAGTCGCGCAAGCTGATAGCGGTCTCGCATGATCCCAACGACCGGCGCAAGGTGGTGGTGACGGTCACGCCCGCCGGGCTGGCCCTGATCGACGAGACCGTGCCGTTCGCGAAGGAGATTTCGGAGCAGACCTTCGGCAGCTTGAATCCGGCCGAGCGCGTGGCCGTGACTTACCTGCTGCGCAAGATGAGCGAGATCGACGAGGGGAATGGCGGCTAGCGCGGCGCTGCAGGCTCACTGACGCGCGCGGGTTTCTCCCCTCCCCCGCAAGCGGGAGAGGGAGTACACAATCAGCCTTTGGTTGCGGCCATCGCCGCCAGCACCGTCTCCGGCACGAACGGCGGCCGGCGCAGGCGCACCCCCAGCGCATCGAACAGCGCGTTGGCGATCGCCGGCGCGCCCGGCAGCGAGGCGGATTCGCCCGCGCCCAGCGGCGGCTCTGACTGGCGCGGCATCAGCAACACCTCGATCGGCGGGATTTCCGGGAAGGTCAGCAGCGGATAGCTGCCCCATTCGCGGCTGGCGACGCCGTCGGCATCGAAGCGGACCTGCTCCTTCAGCACGCGGCTGAGGGTCTGCACCACATTGCCGTGGATCTGGTGGCGCACGCCGTCGGGATTGACGACCATGCCGGTGTCCTGCCCCACCACCACCTTGTCGATGGCGATGCGGCCGGTGCCCGCGTCCACGGACAGGTCCACCACCCACGCGGCCCAGGCCGCGCCGAAGCCGGGAAAACGGCTGTGGATATAGCGCGCATAGGCCACGCCCCGGCCGCGCAGCCGTCCGTCGGCATCCGGCACGCCGCGCGCTCCGGCTGCGCCGCACTGCCAGCCGGCCGCATCGGCGACGGCCCGCAGCAAATCCGCGGCGCGTTCATCCGGCAGGTGGCGCAAGCGGAATTCCACCGGATCGGCGCCAGCCTCCATCGCCAGCTCGTCGATCACGCACTCGTGCGCGAACGCATTGGGCAGCGCCGACACGCCGCGCAGCCACGACGCGCGCACGATTGCCGGCGTGTCGTCGCAGCCGATGCGGCGCGCGGCATACGCGTAGGGCGGCACCGCGGTGCGGTCGCCCATCTCCAGCGTGCGCGGGGCATTGGACACGGCGCCGGTCAGCACCAGCGCCAGCGTGGGCGCGTCGTTGGACGGATAGCGGCTGGTGAAGTCATAGCCGAGCAGCGCGCCATCGGCACCAAGCGTGGCGCTGACGTCCATCAGTTGCGCCGCGCCCTTGGGCTCCCACAGGTGCTCCTGCTCGCGCGACAGCTGCACGCGCACCGGCCGCCCCACTGCGCGCGACAGCAGCGCCGCGTCGGCGCAGACGTCGTCGGCGCAATTGCGCCCGTAGCAGCCGGCGGCCTCCATGCGCACGATCTCGATGCGGTCCTCGCCCAGGCCGCACAGCCGGGACAGGTCGATGCGCAGCATGTGCGGGTTCTGCGTGCCGGACCATACCGTCAGCCCCTCTTCATGCCAGTCGGCCACGGCGCAGGACGGGCCGATGGAGCCGTGCATCTGGTACGGCCACACGTACCGCCGCTGCAGTACCGTGCCGGCGCCGCCGGCGGGCAGCTCGCCCTCTGTCAGCAGCTCGCGCCGCGTGGCGGGGTTGTCGCGCAGCGCCGGCTCCGGATCGTCCAGCGCGGGCAACGGCGGCACCGGCTTCCAGCGCACGCGCAGCCGGCGCGCGGCCTGCACCGCATATTCCTCGCGCTCGGCCACCACGCCGACGAAGTCGCCCTGCACCACCACCTCGACCAGGCCGGGCACGTCGCGCACCGAATCGCGGTCGATGGCCAGCAGGCTGTTGCCGACGAAGGCGCCGCTGTCGCGCCCGGCATACGGCGGGCGCACCACGCGGCCGTGCAGCATGCCGGGCACGCGCACGTCGTGGACGAAGGTCAGCGCCCCGCGCGCCTTGTCGGGGATATCGACGCGCGGCGCCGCGCGGCCGACGATGCGGTAGGACTCGACCGGCTTGACCGGCATGTCGTCGGCCAGCGGCAACTCCACGTGCTCGCCGGCGACCAGCGCGGCGTAACCGAGGCTGGCCTGCGTGCCGCGCACCCGGAATACGCCGTTCTCCGCTTCCAGCGCGGAGGCGTCGACGCCGAGCTGCAGCGCCGCGCGCGCCTGCAGCCACGCGCGCGCCTGTGCCGCCGCGCGGCGCAGCGGCAGTGCCGAGATCTGGATCGAGGCGCTGGCGATGGTCGGGCCCTGGTTGGGCGTGGCCTCGGTATGGCCCAGCACCATGCGCACTTGCGCGAGCGGCACGTCGAGTTCTTCGGCGACGATCTGCGCCAGCGCGGTGCGGATGCCGGTGCCCAGGTCGACGTGGCCGTTGAATGCGAGCACCTCGCCGCTGTCGCGCACGGCGATAAACAGGTCCGGCAGCGCCGGCACATAGTCCGACGCCGCGCCGGGCTGGCCAGGCGCCGGGCGCGCGGCCGGCTGCGGGGCGCGCGTCACCAGCAGCACGCCGGTGGCCTGCAGCAGCGTCAGCCGCAGTGCGCGCGGCGTGGCGGCGTCGGCCTGCGCCGGGGGTTGCAGCTGGGTTGCCGTCATCGTTCTACTCTCTTCATCATCGGCCGCCGCGCGGGGCCGCCGCGCATGTCAACGTTATACTGCCAGCCAACAGGCACACGGCAAGAACACCCACCATGACCACCAAGACTGCGGCCGCGCCCGCCACCCGTCGGGCGGCAGCCGGCACCCGGGCCCGGCAAGCGCAGGACAGCCGCGAGCGCATCCTCAAAGCCGCCATCAAGGTGTTCGCCCAGCGCGGCTACGACGGCGGCCGCATCGAACGCATCTCGTCGCTGGCCAAGACCTACGACCGGATGATCTACTACTACTTCGGCAGCAAGGAGAAGCTGTTCGTCGAAGTACTGGAGACCATCTACCTGCAGCTCAACCAGGCCGAGCAGCAGCTGGAGCATGAGCTCGACGCCGCCGACCCCGTGCGCGCGCTGTCGCAACTGGTCGACTTCGTCTGGCAGTACTACCTGGACCATCCCGAGTTCGTCGCCATCCTGACCAGCGAGAACATGAGCCAGGGCAAGCACGCGAAGAAGTCGGTGCGGCTGCGCGAGATCTCCAGCTATGCGCTGTCGGTGCTCGACGGCATCCTCGCGCGCGGCAAGGCCGCCGGGCTGTTCCGCGCGGACGCCGGCGCGCGCGACGTGTATATGGTGATCGCTTCGCTTGGCTACTTCTATAACTCCAACCATCATACGCTCAGCGCCTTCCTGGGCGAGCCCATGATGAGCCCGCCCGCGCTGGCGCACTGGCGCGATGTGATCCAGCAGACCGTGCTGCGCACGGTGGCCGTGCCCGGCGCCGTGCCGGAGGCGCATGTGCCACCCGCCGCCGCGCCGCGCAAGGCGGCACGCGCCAGGCGCGCGACGGCGGGCTGAGACCGGCACGGGCGCCATCGGCCAGGCTCAGGCGGCGGCGCGCACGCCCGCCACCTGCGCCAGCGCCAGCGCCTCGTCGCGCGTCAGCACCGTGGCGTACTTCTGCGCCATGTCGAACAGGTTGGCATCATGCGGCCCGAGCGCGCGGTCGCCCACGCAATCCGACACCACCAGCGGGCGAAACCCCAGCGACATCGCATCGACCACGCTGGCGCGCACGCAGCCGCTGGTGACGCAGCCCGCCACCAGCAGCGTCTGCACGCCGCGCTGCGTCAGCCATGCCGCCAGCGAGGTGCCGAAGAACGCCGACGGCACCGTCTTGCGCACCACCAGCTCGCCCGCCGCGGGGGCCAGCTCGGGCACGATCTGGCTGTTGTGGCCATCTTCCTTCAGTGTCAGCATGCCCGGCACCTTCAGCGTGAAGATGTTGTGGTCGCTGTCGTCGTCGGCGAACACGATGCGGCTGTGCGCCACCGGCCAGCCGTGCTCGCGCGCGGCGCGCAGCAGCGGCTGGGTGTTGCGGATGGCTTCGGGGATATTGCCGCCGCCGAACACCGCCGGATCGGCAAAGCCGTTGACGAAGTCGATGATCAGCAGGCCGTACGGCGCCTTGAGCTCCATCGAAGCGCCAAAGCCCTGGCGCTGGTAGGTCTGCACTGCGTCATCCATGGCGCGAATCCTTGTAGAGCGATGCCGCGGGAGCGTGGTGCCCGTCCATCACCTTGCCGCGCACCACCACCGGCTCGCCGTCGAGGCTGACGGTGCAGTGGCGCACGGGAATATCGATATGGCAGGCGGTGGTGCGGCTGCCGCCGGCTTCATTGTTGGGGCCGAACGAGCACAGGAAGTTGCCCTCGTAGGCGCGCGCGTCCATGCCGATGGTGGCCTCGCGGTCATACATCGCCAGCGCCGACCAGCTCGCGCGCGGCTGCAGGCCCCAGCCGATATGCGACATGGCATACGCTTCCGGATCGTTGAACGAGGCCATGTAGTCGGCCAGCAGCTCGGCATCGACGCCGCCCTCGATGCGACGCACGTAGCCGGCCTCGACCGTGATGCGGATCGGCGCCTGCAGGTAAGACTTCATCGGCAGCAGGATGTCGCCGCGGTCCAGCACGATGGTGCCGTCGGTGCCGCCCTCGTCGGGCCAGGTCAGCACGAAGCCGCTCGGCCAGTGGTCCCAGCGCCCGGGCTCGTCGACAAAGCCATACTCGCTGATCGCGGGGAATTCGCCCAGGCGGCAGCGCAGGTCCATGCCGGCGTCGGACACGATATGCATCTCGCGCGCGCGGCCCAGCCGCTGCGTGGCGGCCTTGACGCGGGCGCGGTCGGCCTCGGTCGGCACCAGCCGCGCCAGCACTTCCGGCGGCTCCACCGCCAGCAGGATCTTGGTGCCGCCGGACAGGATCTCGTGCTGTTCTGCCGAGAACAGCAGCGTCATCAGGTCCAGCACCAGGTCGCTCGCCTTCAGCGCGGCGATCGCCGCCGGATTGCCGGTCAGCGGCGTGGTGCCCAGGTAGGCCAGCGCATCGCGGCTGAGCGCCTTCTCGCCGTTGACGGGCGGGAGGTCGAGCCGGTTGACGATGGCGCCCATCGACTGCGCCGCCACCATTGCCGTGCGCAGCGTCTGCGGATGCGTGGCGGCGCCGGTGAGCACGGTGACGGTCTGTCCCGGCTGCAGCTTCGACAGCGTCAGCACCTGCTTCCACGCTGCCGTCAGGTCGTAATCGCTTACGGGCATGTTCGCTCCTTATCCATCAATTCAGCGCTCAATTCAACGGCGCGCCGAGGAAATCGCCGAAGGCGCGGTAAAAGCCGGCCTCGTCGTCCCACGGGATCATGTGGCCGGCGTTGGCAACGTGCGCGACCAGCAAGGCCGGCAGCAGCGTGCGCATTTCCTGCACGTCTTCCGCGCGGATCACGTCGCCGCGGCCGGCGGTCATCAGCAGCGCCGGCACGGCTAGCCGCGGCAGGTCGGCGTGGATGTCGTCCTCGTGGAAGCCGTTGAAGCTGGCCAGGATCGCGCGCTCGTCGCAGGTATGCAGCCATTGCGCGCGCAGGCGCAGCTGGTCTTCGGTCCAGGTCGGGCAGAAGCGGCGCATGCCTTCGGCATCGATGCCCTGCTGCGCCAGCCGGATCGAGTCGATGTACCAGGGCAGTTGCGACGGATAAGCGCGGCGCCCCGGGCCGGACACCGGCGGATCGACCAGCACCAGCCGCGTCAGGCCCGCGGGCTTGGCGCGCGCGGCGCGGATGCCGATGCGCGCGCCCATCGAATGGCCGACCACGGCATAGCGCTGCAGTCCCAGCGCCGCGGCAAAGGCGACCACGTCGGCGGCCTGCGCATCGAGGCTGTAGTCCAGCTCGGCACCGGCCTGCGACAGGCCGCGGCCGCGCACGTCGAGCACATAGGTATCGAACTGCTGCCCGAAGCGCTCGCCGACAAAGCCCCAGGTCACCGCGGGGCTGGTGATGCCCGGCACGATGATGACGGCATCGCGCTGCGCGCGCGCGCCCGCCTGCCCGCCATAGCGCAGGTAATGCTGGCGGATGCCGTTGGCGTGGACGTTGGCGCCGTAGAGAAAGGTGCTTTCTGCCATGGCCTGCCCCTTCAGTACGCGCCCGACAGCAGCGCGCCGGCGCCCGGCACCACCGGCTCCAGCCCCAGGCGCTTGAGCAGCGCATAGGTGGTGGCAACGGCGGCGGTGACGACCGGCTTGCCGGTCATGGCCTCGACCTTCGCAATCGCCGGCAGCGACGGCATCTGTACGCACGCCGACAGTACGATCACGTCGGCATCGGCGGTGTTCATCTGCGCGACGATCTCCGGCAGCCTGGCCGGGTCATGGCGGCCGACCTCCAGGTTGTCGGGGATCTCCAGCGCGCGGTAGTCGACCACCTCGTAGCCTTCGTTGCGGATGTAGTCGACCACCAGCTCGGTCAGCGGCTTCATGTACGGCGCCACCACCGCGATGCGCTTCGCGCCCATCACCTTGAGCGCATCGACCAGCGCGCCGGCGCTGGTGATCACCGGCGCGTCGCCGCCGTTCTCGGCGGTATGCGCCTGCAGGCGCTGCTCGGAGACGCGGTGGTAGCCGTGGCCCATCGCCATGATCGCCACCAGGCAAGCGTAGCCGAGCACGTCGACGCGGGCGTCGCTCAGTTCCACCGCGCAGCGGTCGGATTCCGCATCCATGGCGGCCAGTTCTTCCTTGACCACTTTCTTCATCCGCATCCGGCTCGAGTGGAAGGTGAAGCGCTCCGGGCGCACCAGCTGGCGCGCGGCCAGCATCGCCGGGATCTCGGTTTCCATGGTGGTGTTGGAGCTCGGCACGATCTGGCCGATTCGGAAAACTTTCTGCACTGTCGACTCCGTCATCTGTTTGTCTGCCCTTGGTTGCGCTTTGGTCGCGCTGTCGGTCTGGCTGCCTGCAGCGGCCCATGGGCCTGCATGCTGCGTTCGATTGTAGTGTACACACTTTATATAGGCAAACAGATTCTGCAGCGGCCGCGATTCACTCGTTCAGTGCACACTGAATCCATGAATCCCTGTTTTTGCTCATGTTTTCGCCATTGCAGCGCATCATTGCGACGCGGTCACATCGGCATCAGGGTTTTCCATAAGATCGTCAAGTTTCGCCTTTACCTCGATATTTTGAGTGTGTACACTCGTTTTAACGGTCGGCCACATGGCCGCCCCAACCCCCATCGACCTTGTGTCATTGCCAGGAGAAATAACGTGCAAGGCAAACCGCGAATCGCAGTTGTCGGCGCCGGACTCGGAGGAACGGCCGCGGCCGCCCTGCTGCAGCGAGCCGGCTTCCAAGTCAGGCTGTATGAGCAGGCACCGGCGTTCTCGCGCCTGGGCGCGGGCATCCATGTCGGGCCCAACGTGATGAAGATCATGCGGCGCATCGGCATCGAGGACGCGCTCAACGACATGGGTTGCCACCCCGACTACTGGTACAGCCGCGACGGCCTCACCGGCGAGGTGATCGCGCAGATCCCGCTGGGCGACTATGCGGTGCGCCACTACGGCGCCAGCTACCTGACCGTGCACCGCGGCGATTTCCACAAGCTGCTGACCGACGCCGTCGCGCCCGGCACGCTGTTCTTCAACAAGAAGCTGGAAAGCGTCACCGACCAGGGCGATGTGGTGCAGCTGCGGTTCACCGACGGCACGGTCGAGGAAGCCGATATCGTGATCGGCGCCGACGGCGTCAATTCGCGCATCCGCGAGACCCTGCTGGGCGCCGAGCCGCCCAAGTACACCGGCTACGTGGCGCACCGCGCGGTGTTTCCGATCGCGCGCGTCAAGGGCTTCACGCACGAGCGTTGCACCAAGTGGTGGACCGATGACCGCCACATGATGGTCTACTTCGACACCAGCAAGCTCGACGAGATCTACTACGTCACCGGCGTGCCCGAGCCCGAATGGGACATGAGCAAGAGCTGGGTGCCGAGCAGCATCGAAGAGATGCGCGCGGCCTTCGACGGCTGGCATGAAGGCGTGCAATCGCTGATCGAAGGCACGGTCGAAGTGACCAAGTGGCCGCTGCTGGAGCGCGACCCGCTGCCGCTGTGGAGCCGGGGCCGCCTGGTGCTGCTGGGCGATGCCTGCCACCCGATGAAGCCGCACATGGCGCAGGGCGCCGCGATGGCGATCGAGGATGCCGCCATGCTGACGCGCTGCTTCACCGAAGCCGGCACCGACGACTACGCCGCCGCCTTCGCGCTGTACGAGGCCAACCGCGCCGAGCGCGCCGGCAAGGTCCAGCTGGTTTCGCACAACAACACCTGGCTGCGCAGCAACGAGAACCCGGACTGGTGTTTCGGCTACGATGTGTTCAACGTGCCGCTGGTGTCGGCCGGGAGCAAGCCGCTGTCCGAAGCCGCCTGATCGCCTGACCGCCCTGCCCGCCGCCGCCCCTCGCCAGAATGGGGCGCGGCGCTGCGATGCGTGATGTTCAAACCGCCCCCAGCCCCCGATGAACACGCCCCGCCCCCTGACCCTGCAGGTCAACCACGCCGAGCACACGCTGGACGTGGCGCCTGACACGCCGCTGCTCTACATCCTGCGCAACGACCTGTGCTGCAACGGGCCCAAGTACGGTTGCGGCCTGGGCCAGTGCGGCGCCTGCACGGTGCTGGTGGACGGCCTGCCGGCGCGTTCATGCGTGCTGCCGGTCAAGGCCGTGGTGGGGCACGCGGTGACCACGCTCGAGGGCCTGGGCACGGCACAGCATCCGGACCCCGTGCAGCAGGCGTTTATCGAAGAACAGGCCGCGCAATGCGGCTACTGCCTGAACGGCATGATCATGACCGCCAAGGCGCTGCTGGCGCAGAACCCCGATCCCGACGAAGCGCAGATCCGCGAAGCCTTGCGCTTCAACCTGTGCCGTTGCGGCACGCATGTGGAAATCGTGCGCGCGGTCAGGCGGGCCGCGGTGCTGCAGCGGCAGGCCGCGCAAGGGGCGGCGTCGTGAGCGCGGGAATCGTGCAAGCCGCCACGCAAGCGACGGCACTGGCCGCCGGCCTGCCGCCGCACGGCGCCGATTGCCTGGTGGCTCATGTGCTGACACCGCCGGGCCTGCGCTGGGTCGGCGGCGAGCCGCTCGCGGCGCGCCTGCTGCAGGCCGAGCGCGACGCCGCGCTGGCGCTGCCCGGCATCCGCGCGGTGGTGGTCCGCAACAACTTTGCCGGCGTGGCCGCGGTCTCTGCCGCCCAGGCCGCCGCGGCGGCGCGGGCCCTGCGGGCGCGCTGGTCTGGTCCGCCGCGCGCCGACGCCACCCCTGCGCCGCGCCACACAGTGGCGCAACGCGGCGATGCCGCAGATGCGCTCGAACACGCCCGCGCATCCCACACGCAGCACTACCAATGGCCACTGGCAGGCACCCGCGACGATGCCTGCTGCACCGTTGTCGCCGACTGGCGCGACGGCACGCTGACCGTATGGCTGCCCGCCACGCGCCCCGGCGCCCTGCGCGCCGAACTCGCTGCACTGCTGGGCATCGCGCCAACACAAGTGCAACTGGTCTGCTGGCAAGCACACGACGACCGCGCCGACCCCGCGCTGCTGGCGCCGCACGCCGCCGCCGACGCGGCGCTGCTGGCCCATGCCAGCGGGCAACCGGTGGTGCGCCGGCTGCGCGCCGCCGAGGTGGGCCTGGCCGATGCCGCGCTCGCTATCCGCGTCGAGACTGCGCGCAGCGGCGCCACCGTCGACGCCTACGCCGCCACGCTGGCGGGTACGCCGCCGCCGGCAACGCCCCTGGCGCTGTGGCTCACGCACACGCCGGCGCCGGTGGCCGACCGCATCGAGGCGAACCATGGCGGCGACGCGGCGCTCCCGCCGTATGGCATCCCGCATATCGAGCTGGCCGTGTCCGGCGACCCGGCGGCATTCGCCGCCGCGCCGCTGACGGCAGCCCGCGCGCAGGTGTTCGCACGCGAATCCCATCTCGACGAGCTTGCCGCCGCCAGCGACGCCGACCCGGTGGCGCTGCGCCTCGCGCATCTGGACGACCCGCGCGGCGCCGCGCTGGTGCGGCAGGTGGCCGAGCGCGCCGGCTGGGACCTGGACGCCAATGCCGCCACGCCACGCGCCAGCTCTGCGGCGGGCAATGTGCGGCGCGGCCGCGGCTTTGCCTACGCCCACACCATCGACCACGATGCCGGCCAGAGCTGGTCGGCGTGGGTCGCTGAAGTCGAGGTCGACGGCAGCACCGGCGAGCTGGCGGTCACGCGCGTGACGGTCGGCCACGACAGCGAATCGCTGCCGCCACCGCAAGCCGCCGCGATGACGCGATCGATGCCGCGCTCGATCGAGCGGGACGTCGCAGCCGCAGCGCTGCAGCTGACCGCCGCCACGCCGGCGTTCGACACCTGGCCGGCGGACGCGCGTGCTGCCGGCGAACACTTGCCGGCCATGCCGGCACAGGCCCTGCCGGAAGTGCGGCTGGCCGGCACGCTGGCCACGCACGACGCGCTCGCTGCCGGTCCCACCGATGCGCTGCCGGCCGCCGCCGCGGTGGCCAATGCCATCTTCGACGCCACCGGCGTGCGCCTGCGCAAGCCACCATTCAGCGCCGAACGCATTCGCCTGGCATTGGCCGAGGCAAGTCCCGGCAAGCAACGCAAGAAGCGCGGCTGGATCGCCGCGGCCGCCGCCGCCGCGGCCGGCGTGTGCGCCACGCTGTTGCCGTGGCGCGCATCGATCGCGCCGGTGGCGCCGCCCGAGGCCGGCTTCTATTCCGCCGCCACGCTCGAGCGCGGCCGGCTGGTCGCCGCCGCCGGCGACTGCGCGGTCTGCCATACCGCGCCGGGCGGCGTGAAGAACGCCGGCGGCCTGCCGCTGGAAACGCCCTTCGGCACGGTCTACAGCACCAACATCACGCCGGATGTGCAGACCGGCATCGGCAACTGGTCCTTCGCCGCGTTCGAGCGCGCCATGCGCGAAGGCATCCACCGCGACGGGCGGCGCCTGTATCCGGCGTTCCCGTACACCGCCTTCGCCAAAATCAGCGACGGCGACATGCAGGCGCTATACGGCTACCTGATGTCAGCCGAGCCGGTGACATCCATGGTGCCGCAGACGCAACTCGCGTTCCCGTTCAACATGCGGCCGCTGCTCGCCGGCTGGAACCTGCTGTTCCATCGCAATGAACGCTTTACGCCGGACCCGTCGCGCTCGGCGCAATGGAATCGCGGCGCGTACCTGGCCGAGGGGCTGGGCCACTGCAGTGCCTGCCATTCGCCGCGCAATGCGCTCGGCGCCGAGCAAGGCGGGCGCCGCTACCTGACCGGCGGCAGCGCCGAAGGCTGGGAAGCGCCGGCGCTGACCGCGCTGTCGCAGGCGCCGGTGCCGTGGACCGAGGCGGCGCTGTTCACCTACCTGCGCGGCGGCTATGCGCCGCACCACGGCGCGGCGGCGGGACCGATGGCGCCGGTGGTGGAAGAGCTCGCGCAACTGCCCGAGGACGACGTGCGCGCGATCGCGCATTACGTGGCCTCGTTCGGCGCGCCCGCGCCGGCACCGTCGGTGCTGGCGGCGCAGGCGGCACAGGTCGAGCAACGCAGCCAGCAGGCCGCGCGCACCCTGGGCGGTCCCGCCGATCGCCTGTACCAGAGCGCCTGCGCGGTCTGCCACCAGTCGGACCAGGGCATTGCGCAATTCGGCGTGAAGCCGTCGCTGGCGCTCAATACCAACCTGCACAGCAAGCTGCCGGACAACGTGATCCAGGTGCTGCTGCGCGGCATGCCGGCACCGCCCAACGGCGAGCTGGGCGCGATGCCGGCCTATGCCGACACGCTCGACGACCAGCAGATCGCGCAACTGGCGCAGTACCTGCGCGCGCGCTTTGCGCCCGACAAACCCGCCTGGCAGGACCTGGAGAACACCGTCGCGCGGTTGCGCGCGGGGCCTGCCCACTGAACCACCGGAACCGTGCACCACGCTGGCGGGCCTTGCGCAGCGGCGCGGGCGCGCGGGCGTGACCGACCCTGCGCCAGCCGGCCTGCGCGCGGGAAAACCCCGAGGAGAGAAACGCAATTCGGCCTTGCCCGCCAGTTTCATGTAGCTTACGCTGAACGATCATGTAGTGCGCACTACATGAGTGCCAAGCGGGCACGCAGCGGTGCCTCCCCGCACAAGGACGGCGCGCCGCAAGCGGCGGACAAGAACACAAAACCATAAAACCGGCCCGATAGATCACCGGACGCGCTGGCGCGGGGCTTGCATGGTTCCGCCAGACCACCGGGACACCGGGCCTGACCAAACCAAGGGTAGACAACCAGGAGTGACTATGTCGTATCAGACCAAGCAAGCAGTTGCAGGCGTGCTACCGGGCTAGTTCCAGCCTCGCCAGGCGGAAGCCATCGTCCCCGCCGGATCCCGCAGCGGCCCGCATCACGTGCCAGCCTGCGTCGCGCCGCGCGTGCTTCCGAGTTCCAGAACCAGCCTATAACGAGACAGGTAGACAAACATGTCGTCATCCATTTCATCCATGGCCACAACGACCATCCCGGAGGCCGCGCTAGGCTCGCCCCCCCAGCCCAGCGCGCGCGCAGCGTCGTCGCAACCGATCACGATCGAGCAAGGCATCCGCGCCGCCGGCGTCGGCCGCTTCCAGTATCGGCTGTTCGTCATATTCGGCCTGGTGTGGCTCGCCGACGCGATGCAGGTACTGTCGATCGGCTTCACCGCGCCGTCGATCGCGGCGACCTTCGGCATCCCGGTGCCGACCGCGCTGCAGACCGGCACCATGTTCTTCGTCGGCATGCTGATCGGCGCGTTCGTGTTCGGCCGGCTGGCCGACCGCATCGGCCGCCGCCCGGTGCTGATGATGGCGGTGGTCATCGATGCGATCTGCGGCGTGGCCTCGGCCTTCGCGCCGGACTTCCAGTGGCTGTTGCTGCTGCGTTTCCTGACCGGCATCGGCGTCGGCGGCACCCTGCCGGTCGACTACACCATGATGGCCGAATTCCTGCCGTCGGACCGGCGCGGCCGCTGGCTGGTGCTGCTGGAGTCGTTCTGGGCGGTCGGCACCATCCTGCTGGCGATCCTGGCGCTGATCGCGGTGTCGCGCGGCAATGATGCGTGGCGGCTGATCTTCCTGGTCACCGGCATCCCGGCGCTGGTTGGCGTGGTGTTCCGCTTCTTCGTGCCCGAGTCGCCGCTCTACCTCAATAAATCCGGGCGCTCGGACGAGGCCCGCGCGGTGCTGCAGCGGGTGGCCGCGGCCAACCGCGTGCCGGTGGAGATCGGCGCGCTGCAGCCGCAGAAGATGGAGCGCAAATCGGTGTTCGCGCTGTTCGCCGCCGGCTGCCGGCGCCGCACCATCTGCCTGCTGGCGGCGTGGATGCTGATCTCGATCGCCTACTACGGGGTCTTCGTCTACCTGCCGGTGAAGCTGGCGGGCCAGGGCTTCGGCTTCATGCGCGGCCAGGTATTCCTGATCGTGCTGGCGCTGGTGCAGCTGCCCGGCTTCGCGCTGGCCGCGCACGGCGTCGAGCGCTGGGGCCGCAAGCCGACCCTGATCGGCTTCCTGCTGCTGAGCGCGGCGGGCTGCATGCTGTACAGCCTGGGCCAGGCCCCTGCGCTGGTGATCGGCTCGACGCTGCTGATGAGCTTCTCGCTGCTCGGCACCTGGGGCGCGCTGTACGCCTTCACGCCCGAGGTGTATCCGACCGACCTGCGCGCCAGCGGCATGGGCACCGCGGGCGCGATGGCGCGTTTCGGCGGCCTGTTCGCCCCGTCCATCGTCGCGCCGATCATGGCCAGCCAGTTCACGCTGGCACTGGCGCTGCTGTCCTCGTTCCTGGCCGTGGCGGCGCTCGCCATCTTCCTGGTGGATATCGAGTCGAAGGACCGCGCGCTCGACTAGCCCGGGGCGCCACCGGGCCGCTGCCTGGCGCCGCGGCCCGCTTCCATTACAATCCGGCTGCAACGGCGCGGCGCGCGCGTCCCAACCGGCCTCGCGCGCCCGCTTCACTCGCCATCCCGCCGAGCCCTCGCCGCCAGCCATGAAACAAGATCCGCGCTTTCCCAACCTCTTTATCCTCGACCACCCGCTGATCCAGCACAAGCTCTCGCACATGCGCGACAAGGAAACGTCGACACGCACGTTCCGCGAGCTGCTGCGCGAGATCACTCTGCTGATGGGCTACGAGATCACCCGCAACCTGCCGCTGACCACGCGCCGCATCGAAACCCCGCTGGTCGAGCTGGACGCCCCGGTGATCGCCGGCAAGAAGCTGACCATCGTGCCGGTGCTGCGCGCGGGCGTGGGCATGAGCGATGGCCTGGTCGAGCTGATCCCGTCGGCGCGCATCGGCCATATCGGCGTGTACCGCGACGAGCAGCACCGCCCGGTGGAATACCTGGTGCGCCTGCCGGCGCTGGAAGACCGCAGCTTCATCCTGTGCGATCCGATGGTCGCCACCGGCTATTCGGCCGCGCACGCGGTGGAAGTGCTCAAGCGCCGCGGCGTCAAGGACGAGGCCATCACCTTCGTCGCGCTGGTGGCCGCCCCCGAGGGCGTGGAAGTGTTCCAGAAGGCGCATCCGGGGGTAAAGCTGTTCGTCGCCTCGCTTGACAGCCACCTGGATGCCGATGCCTATATCGTCCCCGGACTGGGCGATGCGGGCGACCGGCTGTTCGGCACCAAGAACTGACCGTGGACTGACAATGCCCGGGCGGGCTGGCCGGCGCTTGACCGGCCTCAATAGCCTGCCTGATGCGGCTCCCTACACTGGCGGCAAGCCGGCGAGATCTCGCCGCGTGCCAGCGTCCACACATAAAGGGAGCCACGCATGGAAGCCTTCAAGATCCTGTTCAATACCAGCACCGGGCTGATGAGCCTGGGCGTGATCGTCTTCATCATCGGCATGGGCTGGTTCTTCGCCCGCCTGTTCGCGCGCAAGATGCGCGAGGATGCCGATGCGGCGAAGGCGCGCGACGCGACGCAGCAGCGCTGACCGCGTGAATGACCGCCGGTGTACTCCCTCTCCCACCGGAGGGAGAGCGGAACAAGCCGGCACAACTCGCTTACTTCTTCTTCCCCAGCAAACTCCCCAGCACCCCCCGGATCAGCTCGCGCCCGACCTGCGAGCCCACCGTGCGCGCGGCCGACTTGGCCATCGATTCCAGGATCGAATCGCCGCGGCCGCTCTTGCCGGTGCCCTTGGTCAGCGTGCCGAAGATTTCGCCGGCGGTGCCGAGCCAGCCGCTGTCCTGCTCGCCCGCCGGCTGCCCGGCGGCCGTGCCGCCTGCGCCCTTGCCGCCATTCGCCACGGTAGGCACGCTGCCGCGCAGCTTTTCGTAGGCGGACTCGCGGTCGACGGTCTTCTCATAGGTGCCCGCCACCAGCGAGTTCGCGATCAGCTGCTTGCGCTCGTCCTCGGTCGCGGGGCCGATGCGGCTGCCGGGCGCCAGCACCCAGGCGCGCTCGGTCACGCAGGGCGTGCCCTTGGCGTCCAGGAACGACACCAGCGCCTCGCCCACGCCCAGTTCGCCGATGGCGGTTTCCAGGTCCAGCTTCGGATTGGCGCGCATGGTGGTGGCCGCCACCTTGACCGCCTTCTGGTCGCGCGGGGTGAAGGCGCGCAGCGCATGCTGGACGCGGTTGCCCAGCTGCCCCAGCACGGTGTCGGGGATATCGACCGGGTTCTGCGTGACGAAGTACACGCCCACGCCCTTGGAACGCACCAGGCGCACCACCTGCTCGATCTTGTCGAGCAGCGCCTTGGGCGCATCGTTGAACAGCAGGTGGGCCTCGTCGAAGAAGAACACCAGCTTGGGCTGGTCCAGGTCGCCGGCCTCGGGCAGCTTCTCGAACAGTTCGGACAGCATCCACAGCAGGAAGGTCGCGTACAGCCGCGGCGAGTTCATCAGCTTGTCGGCGGCCAGGATATTGACCACGCCCTGGCCCTTGTCGGTCTGGATAAAGTCTTCCAGGTTCAGCATGGGCTCGCCGAAAAAGACGTCGCCGCCCTGCGATTCCAGCGCGATCAGCCCGCGCTGGATCGCGCCGACCGAGGCGGCCGAGATATTGCCGTATTCGGTGGTGAACTGGCCGGCATTGTCGCCGACGTATTGCAGCATCGCGCGCAGGTCCTTGGCGTCGAGCAGCAGCAGGCCGTTGGCGTCGGCAATGCGGAACACCAGGTTCAGCACGCCCTGCTGCGTGTCATTGAGCTCGAGCATGCGCGACAGCAGCAGCGGCCCCATGTGCGAGACCGTGGCGCGCACCGGGTGCCCCTTCTCGCCGAACACATCCCATAGCGCGGTGGGGCAGGCGCCCCAGACCGGCTCGGGCAGGTTCAGGTCGGCCAGCCGCTGCTTGAGCTTGGCCGAAGGCTGGCCGGGCTGTGAAATGCCGGTCAGGTCACCTTTGACATCCGCCATGAACACCGGCACCCCCAGGCGGGAGAAGCCCTGTGCCAGCGTCTGCAGCGTGACCGTCTTGCCGGTGCCGGTGGCGCCGGTGATCAGCCCGTGCCGGTTGCCCATCTGCGGCAGCAGCACCAGTTCATGTTCGGCATTCTTGGCGATGAGGATGGGGTCGGCCATGATGTTCCTGGAATCCGTGAGGGTCGGTTGGGTCTGGACGGCGCAGGCAGGCCCGCGTGATAAAATCCTGGGCTGATTATAGCCAGCCGCCAGGCATATCCGTCACCTGGCGCGCGCTGCCCGCCCGCCTTGCGGATGCCGCCGCGGCGCGCCTGGCGACCCCGCACAACATCACAGCAGATCACCGCATTCCGCTTCGGAGAGAATCATGGCCGGTCACTCGAAATGGGCCAATATCAAACACAAGAAAGCCGCCGCCGACGCCAAGCGCGGCAAGATCTGGACCCGCCTGATCAAGGAAATCACCGTGGCCGCCAAGCTCGGCGGCGGTGATCCCGACTCCAACCCGCGCCTGCGCCTGTCCATGGACAAGGCCATGGACGCCAACATGCCCAAGGACAACATCCAGCGCGCGATCCAGCGCGGCGTGGGTGGCCTGGAAGGCGTGAACTACGAGGAAATCCGCTACGAAGGCTACGGCCTGAGCGGCGCCGCGATCATCGTCGACTGCCTGACCGACAACCGCACCCGCACCGTCGCCGAAGTGCGCCACGCGTTTTCCAAGCACGGCGGCAACATGGGCACCGAGGGTTCGGTGGCGTTCATGTTCACGCACTGCGGCCAGTTCCTGTTTGCCCCCGGCACGCCCGAAGACAAGCTGATGGACGCCGCGCTGGAAGCCGGCGCCGACGATGTCGTCACCAACGATGACGGCTCGATCGAAGTCACCTGCCCGCCCAACGATTTTTCGGCGGTCAAGGCGGCGCTGGAAGCCGCCGGCTTCAAGGCCGAAGTTGCCGACGTGGTGATGAAGCCGCAGAACGAAGTCAGCTTCAGCGGCGACGACGCGGTCAAGATGCAGAAACTGCTCGACGCCCTGGAAAACCTGGACGACGTGCAGGAAGTCTTCACCAACGCGGTGATCGAAGACTAAAACGGTAACAAGCTCCCCAACGGCGGCAGCCCGGCTTTCAAGACCCAGCTGCCGCCTTTTTGCATGCGTTTCTTTTCTGGCAGTGGATCATGAAAGTATTGGTTGTCGGCTCGGGTGGACGTGAACACGCGCTGGCCTGGAAATTGGCCCAGTCGCCCAAGGTGCAGGTCGTGTACGTCGCGCCGGGCAACGGCGGAACCGCGCTCGACAAGCGCCTGCAGAATGTTCCGCTGACCGATCCCGAGGTCATCGCGGCCTTTGCCGAGCGGGAAGGCGTGGCCTTCACCGTGGTCGGCCCCGAGGCCCCGCTGGCGGCGGGCATCGTCGATATCTTCCGCGCCAAGGGCCTGCGCATCTTCGGCCCCACCCAGGCCGCGGCGCAGCTGGAATCGTCCAAGGATTTCGCCAAGGCGTTCATGCAGCGCCACGGCATCCCCACCGCCGCCTACCAGACCTTTGCCGACGCCGCCCAGGCGCACGCCTACATCGACGCGCAGGGCGCGCCGATCGTGATCAAGGCCGACGGCCTGGCCGCGGGCAAGGGCGTGGTGGTGGCGATGACGCTGGAAGAAGCGCACCAGGCGGTCGACATGATGCTCGACGGCAACAAGCTGGGCGACGCCGGCGCACGCGTGGTGATCGAAGAGTTCCTGGAAGGCGAGGAAGCCAGCTTTATCGTGCTGGTCGACGGCAAGAACGTGCTGGCGCTGGCCACCAGCCAGGACCACAAGCGCCTGCTCGACGCCGACGCCGGCCCCAACACCGGCGGCATGGGCGCGTACTCGCCGGCGCCGGTGGTCACGCCCGCGCTGCACGCGCGGGCGCTGCGCGAGATCATCCTGCCGACGGTGCGCGGCATGGAAAAGGACGGCATCCCGTACACCGGCTTCCTCTACGCCGGCCTGATGATCGACCAGGACGGCAACCCGAAGACGCTGGAATTCAACTGCCGCATGGGCGATCCGGAAACCCAGCCGATCCTGGCGCGCCTGAAGACCGACCTGGTCGACGTGATGGAAGCCGCCGTCTCCGGCAAGCTCGACAGCATCGAGCTGGACTGGGACCGCCGCACCGCGCTGGGCGTGGTGATGGCCGCCCATGGCTACCCGGACGCCCCCCGCAAGGGCGATGCCATCACCGGCATCCCGGCCGAGACCGACGACAGCGTGACCTTCCACGCCGGCACCACGCTCAAGGACGGCACCCTGCTGACCTCGGGCGGGCGCGTGCTGTGCGTGGTCGGCCTGGCCGATACCGTCAAGGCCGCGCAGCGCGCCGCCTATGCCGCGGTCGAGCAGATCCGCTTCGACGGCATGCAATACCGCACCGACATCGGCTACCGCGCCATCAAGCGCTGACCGGCGCCGGCGGCCCCTGGCGACTAACAGGCCGCCCAGCCGGTACAATCGTGACAATGCTGTGACGCAACCGGCAGCCGACTGGCTGCCGGAGTGCCATCCGGCCGGTCCCTTCGTCGGTTTATCCGATTCAGCCCACCATGATCGATTCCCAGGCAGTCCGTGCCTATCTGCTCGGTCTGCAAGACCGCATCACCGATGCCATCGGTGCCATCGACGGCCAGCCGTTCCTGACCGACGCCTGGGAGAAACCGCCCACCGAACGCCTGCGCGGCAGCGGCCGCACCCGCATCCTCGAAGGCGGCGCGGTGATGGAGCGCGCGGGCGTGGGCTTCTCGCACGTCAGCGGCGACACCCTGCCGCCATCGGCCACGGCCAACCGGCCGGAACTGGCGGGGCGCAGCTTCGAGGCCATGGGCGTGTCGCTGGTGTTCCATCCGCGCAACCCCCATGTGCCGACGGTGCATATGAACGTGCGCTGCTTCCTGGCGCTCAAGCCCGGCGCGGAACCGGTCTGGTGGTTCGGCGGCGGCATGGACCTGACGCCCTACTACGGCAACGCGGGCGACTGCACCCACTTCCACCGCACCTGCCAGCAGGCCCTGGCGCCGTTCGGCGACGAGCTGTATCCGCGCTTCAAGCAGTGGTGCGACGAGTATTTCTTCCTGAAGCACCGCAACGAGGCGCGCGGCATCGGCGGGATCTTCTTCGACGACTTCTCGGCGCTCGGCTTCGAGCGCAGCTTCGCCATGATGCAGGCGGTCGGCGACGCCTTCCTGGACGCCTACCTGCCCATCCTGCAGGGCCGCAAGGACACGCCCTTCGGCGAGCGCGAGCGAGATTTCCAGGCCTACCGGCGCGGACGCTACGTCGAATTCAACCTGGTGTTCGACCGCGGCACGCTGTTCGGCCTGCAATCGGGCGGACGCGCCGAATCCATCCTGATGTCGATGCCGCCGCTGGTAACCTGGCGCTATGACTGGCAACCGGAACCGGGCAGCCCCGAAGCGGCGCTGTACACCGATTTCCTGCCGGCGCGCGACTGGGCCTGACGGCTGACCCATGGCCCATCCCGAGCACCCCCGCAAGCCCGCCGCCGACGCGGGCACCTCGCCACAGCCCCGCGCCGCCCGCCCCTATCGCCTGGGTATCCTGGGCGGCACCTTCGATCCGCCCCACGTCGGCCACCTCGCGCTGGCGCGGCTTTGCATCGACCACCTCGGCCTGGACGAGCTGGTGTGGATTCCCACCGGCCAGTCCTGGCAAAAGGGCGACGACGTGACCCCCGCCGCCGACCGCCTGGCGATGACCGAGCTGGCCGCGGCGGCGCTCGGCAACAGCGGCGCCACGGTCCGTGTCAGCCGCATGGAAGTGGATCGCGCCGGCCCCAGCTACACCATCGACACGGTGCGCCAGCTGCGCGACGAATACGGTCCCGAGGCCTCGCTGTGCTGGCTGATGGGCGCCGACCAGCTGCTGCGCCTGCATACCTGGCACGGCTGGCAGGAGCTGTTCGCGCACGTGCACTTGTGCACCGCGACACGGCCGCGCTTTGCCCTGTCGGCGCTGGAGGGTCCGGTGCTGGCCGCGCTGGCCGAGCGCCAGGCCGACACGCAACTGATACAATGCACGCCCTCCGGCCGGATGTGGATCGACCAGACGCTCGCCGTCGACCTCTCTTCCACCCATCTGCGCCAGCGGCTGGCGGCCGGCCAGCCGGCAGATGACCAACTGCCGCCCGGCGTGGCACACTACATTGCCAGCCACGGGCTGTACCGCAACGCCCCGGCCCGGGCATGACCAGGGTCGCATCGACCCCGGCGCCCACCCCCAAACCGATCTGAGCTGAACAAGAAGACACCCATGGATATTCGTAAACTGCAACGCGCCATCGTCGACGGCCTCGAGGATGTCAAAGCGCAGGACATCAAGGTGTACGACACCAGCCACCTGACGGAACTGTTCGACCGGGTGGTGATTGCCAGCGGGACATCCAACCGCCAGACCAAGGCGCTGGCAGCGTCGGTGCGGGATACGGTGAAGGAAGCGGGCGGCCATATCGTGGCGGTCGAGGGCCTGGAAACCGGCGAATGGGTGCTGGTCGACTGCGGCGATGCCGTGGTCCACATCCTGCAGCCGCAACTGCGCCTGTACTACAACCTGGAAGAGATCTGGGGCGACAAGCCGGTGCGCATGAAGCTGGCCACCGGCGCCCGCCTGGCCAAGGCCAGCGAGCCCATCGACGAAGACGAGGACGAGGCCCCGGTGCGCACCGTGCGCCGTGCCAGCAACCTGCGCCCGGCGCTGGCGCGCCTGCCCGAAGGCATGAAGGAGCCGTCGCCGCCGATGGGCCACGAGGACACCGACGCGGACGCCATCGCCACCATCCGCAAGCCGGCCCGCAAGACCGCCGCCAAGACCCCGGCCAGCAAGACCGCCGGCACCCGCGCCGCCGCGCCGCGCAAGACCGCCGCCGGCACCACCGCGCGCAAGACCGCGACCAAGACGGCCACCAAGACCGCGGCGAAGAAGGCTCCCGCCAAGAAGGCACCCGCCAAGACTTCCGCAGCCAAGCCGGCCGCGCGCAAGCGCGCCACCCGCTCGGCCTGAGCCCGTGCGCGGCCGCTCGCCAAGTCCGGCGGCCGCGCCGCATCACCGCATCGTCTGACCCATGCAACTGGTGATCGTGGCCGTCGGCCACAAGATGCCCGGCTGGATCGAAACCGGCTTCAGCGAGTACGCCAAGCGCATGCCGCCCGAGCTGCGCATCGAGCTGCGCGAGGTCAAGCCCGAAACCCGCTCTTCCAGCAATAACGCCGCCACCGTGATGCAGCGCGAAGCCGCGCGCATCGAGACGGTGCTGGGCAGCCTGTCGAAGCAATGCCGCATCGTCGCGCTGGACGAGCGCGGCCGCGACTTCACCACGGTGCAGCTGGCCGCGCAGCTGACCGACTGGCAGCGAGAGGGCGGTGACGTGGCCTTCCTGATCGGCGGCGCCGACGGGCTCGATCCCGCGCTCAAGGCCCGCGCCAGCACGCTGATCCGGCTCTCCAGCCTGACCCTGCCGCACGGCATGGTGCGGGTGCTGCTGGCCGAGCAGCTGTACCGCGCGTGGTCCGTCACGCAGAACCACCCCTACCATCGGGCCTGATTCCACTGATCTCCGGCCGTCGCCGGATGGCCCCCGCCGCGATGCCCGACACCCTGCACGACTACCTCTACCTCGCCTCGCAAAGCCCGCGCCGGCGCGAGCTGCTGACCCAGCTCGGCGTGCGCTACGAACTGCTGCTGGCCGACGACGACGAAGACGCCGAAGCGCTCGAAGCCGTGCTGCCGGGCGAGACCCCCGACGACTATGTCCAGCGCGTGTGCGCGCTCAAGGCCGAGGCCGCGCTGCGCCGGCGCGAACGCCGCGCGCTGCCGGATGCGCCGGTGCTGACCTCGGACACCACGGTCTGCCTCGGCGGCCGCATCCTCGGCAAACCCGCCGGCGGCGCCGACGCCGCGGCCATGCTGGGCGCGCTGGCGGGCACCACCCACCGCGTGCTGACCGCGGTGACGGTGGTATCGACCACCGGCATGCGCCATGCGCTGTCGGTTTCCGAAGTCACCTTCCGCCCGCTGCAGCCCGCCGAGATCGAGCGCTACGTCGCCAGCGGCGAGCCGCTGGGCAAGGCCGGCGCCTACGGCATCCAGGGCCGCGCGGCCGAGTTCGTGGCGCGGATTGCAGGCAGCTATTCAGGTATCATGGGCTTGCCCTTGTTTGAGACGGCGGCGTTACTTCGCCAGGCCCGGCTGCGGTTCTGAGCCGCGGCCTCCGTGCCCAGACAAGACCCGGCCCCGCGCCGGGCCACCCTCTACAGCCGGGCCACCGGCGACGCGTTTCACCCGCTATGACTGAAGACATACTCGTCAACATCACGCCCCAAGAGACCCGCGTCGCCATCGTGCAGCAGGCCGCGGTCCAGGAACTGCATGTCGAACGCACGCTCACGCGCGGGCTGGTCGGCAACATCTACCTGGGCAAGGTGGTGCGCGTGCTGCCCGGCATGCAGTCGGCCTTTATCGACATCGGCCTGGAGCGCGCCGCCTTCCTGCATGTCGCCGACATCTGGCATCCGCGCGACCCGGACCGCAACAACTCCACGCCGCAGCTCGCCATCGAGAAGACCCTGTTCGAGGGCCAGGCGCTGATGGTGCAGGTGATCAAGGACCCGATCGGCACCAAGGGAGCGCGGCTGTCGACCCAGGTCAGCATCGCCGGGCGCACCCTGGTGTACCTGCCGCAGGACCCGCATATCGGCATCTCGCAGCGCATCGAAGGCGAGGTCGACCGCGAGGCGCTGCGCAGCCGCGTGCAGGGGCTGGTGCCCGCAGACGAGCGCGGCGGCTTTATCGTGCGCACCATCGCCGAGGAAGCGACCGACGAGGAACTCGGCAACGATATCGCCTACCTGCGCAAGATCTGGGGCGCGATCCGCCAGAACGCCACCACCCTGCCCGCGCCCAGCCTGCTCTACCAGGACCTGAACCTGGCCCAGCGCGTGCTGCGCGACTTCATCAACGACGCCACCGGCGTGATCCAGATCGACTCGCGCGAGAACTACCAGATGCTGCTGGAGTTCGCCAAGGAATACACGCCGGCGGTGCTGCCGCGGCTGTCGCACTACACCGGCGAGCGCCCGATCTTCGACCTGTTCAATATCGACGCCGAGATCGAGAAGGCGCTGTCGCGCCGGGTCGACCTGAAGTCGGGTGGCTACCTGATGATCGACCAGACCGAGGCGATGACCACCATCGACGTCAACACCGGCGGCTACGTGGGCGCGCGCAATTTCGACGACACCATCTTCAAGACCAACCTGGAGGCGGCCCACACCATCGCGCGCCAGCTGCGGCTGCGCAACCTCGGCGGCATCATCATCATCGATTTCATCGACATGGAGAACGCCGAGCACCGCGACGCGGTGCTGTCCGAACTCAAGCGCGCGCTGTCGCGCGACCGCACCCGCATCACCGTCAACAGCTTCTCGCAGCTGGGCCTGGTGGAGATGACGCGCAAGCGCACGCGCGAGTCGCTGGCGCATGTGCTGTGCGAACAATGCCCGGTGTGCCAGGGCAAGGGCCAGGTCAAGACCCCGCGCACGGTCTGCTACGACATCCTGCGCGAGATCATGCGCGAATCGCGCCAGTTCAACCCGCGCGAGTTCCGCATCCTGGCCTCGCAGGAAGTGATCGACCTGTTCCTGGAAGAAGAAAGCCAGCACCTGGCGATGCTGGGCGATTTCATCGGCAAGCCGATTTCGCTGCAGGTGGAATCGACCTTCCACCAGGAGCAGTACGACATCATCCTGATGTGAAGCGGCCGGCGCGCATTTTTTCGCCGCGTTTTCCGCCACCATAGCAAGACAGCCCGCCAACTGGCGGGCTGTCCTGCTTTACGGCCGGATCACCACGTGCGGACTGATCACCAGCGCCGGTTCGGGCTGGTAATACACCGGCGGCGGTGGCGGCGGCTGGTACACCACCGGGCGGTCCTTGCACTTGCGTTCTTCCTTGTACTCGCCGTTGTCCTTCCACTTGCGCTTGATCTTGCAGTTGCCGACCCAGAATTCTTCCTTGTAGTCGTCGCCTTTGTGATAGCGGCCATGGTGTCGCCCGTAGTAACGGTCATCGTCGTCCCAGTCGTCATCGGCATGGGCGGTGGCACCGAAGGCGCCGAGGAACACGGGCAGGACCACGAGGGATAACAGGAGACGGGGCTTCATGTCGGAACGGGCAAGAACAGGTTGGGGCGAGGCTAGCACGCGCGCGCGCACCGCAGTGTTTCAAGCTGTTTAATTACGTAACCGCGAACTTAAGCGCGACGCATCGACGGCGCTTGTCCGCTGGCTGGCGCACGCGGGATTTCGGACTCGGTAATGGCCCTAGCCCATTTCCGTTTGCCATCCGCTATAACTAAACGAAGGTAGTCAGCGGCCTTCGCACGGAGGCCGCGCCCGGCTGTCCGCGCGAGTTGTTCTGCCGCGGCACCGCCGGTCGGCAAGCGAGGAGTCCGGCATGAACGCCACGAACCATGGGGCCTGTGTGCTGGCCCTCCTGTTATCGGTCGCGTGCGCGCCATTGCCGATCGCCAGGCGCGCGCCGGCGCCGCCGCCCCAGGCCAGGGTCGAAGTCCCCCAGGCGCCCAAGGAGCGCGCCACGCCGATCGCGCCCAAGGTCATCAACATTGCCGCGGCATGCAAGCGCACCGAGGACGACGGCTTCCGCGAAGACGCACTGATGGACGTCCAGGCCAACGAGGTGCGCGCGCTGAAATGGAAGCTGTGGGTATCGCGGCGCGGCAGTTGCGAATTCAACCTGGTGCAGTTCCGCCAGGTCCGCGCGACGCCGCACATCGAGCTGCAGGCGATCGACGGCAGCCAGTGCAAGCTGCTGGTCTGGCAGGATCCGCGCCGCGTCACGCTGGCGCATAACCGCTGCGAGAAGTACTGCACGCCCGGCATCTACGAGCAGGCGTGGCCGGTGCTGTTCGATCCCAAGAGCGGTGCCTGCGCCGAAGTGCGCTGAGCAAGGGACCCTGAGCCACGCGGCACTGCGGCGCCGCTACTTCGCCTTCGGCACCCGGCCCATCAGGTAGAACTCGTCGTTCGGGCGCATGCCGATGGTATTGGCCATGCGGTTGGACAGGCCGAAGAACGCGGTGATCGCGGCGATATCCCAGGCATCCTCGTCGGAAAAGCCATGTGCGCGCAGCGCGTCGAAATCGGCCTCCTCGATTTCGTGCGAGGCCGTGCAGACCTTCATGGCAAAGTCGAGCATGGCGCGCTGGCGCGGCGGGATGTCGGCCTTCAGGTAATTCACCGCGACCTGGTCCGCGACCAGCGGCTTCTTCTCGTAGATGCGCAGGATCGCGCCATGCGCCACCACGCAGTACAGGCATTGGTTAACCCCGGAGGTGGCCACCACGATCATTTCGCGCTCGCCCTTGGTCAGGCCGCCGTCCTTGAGCATCAGCGCATCGTGATAGGCAAAGAAGGCGCGGAACTCGTCGGCACGGTGCGCCAGCGCCAAAAACACATTGGGAACGAAGCCGGCTTTTTCCTGGACTTCCAGGATGCGCGCGCGGATATCGTCGGGGAGGTCGGCCAGCGCCGGGATGGCGTAGCGGCTGATCGGGAATGCCGTGTCGGACATGGTGGTCTCCGGTTGGGATTGGCGTCATCGTCGTGAGGCTTCTGCACCAATACTAACGGATCGCGCGCAAGCCGGCGGGCCGCATGTCGACCATCCATCGCACGGACAGATGCCGGCCGGATCAGGCATACTACGCACCTTCCGAACCAGGCGGGCCCCTGACCGCACGACTGTTCCCGATGAAACGCATTCTCATCGTCAAGCTGACTTCGCTCGGCGACATGGTGTTCACCCAGCCGCTGGTGGCTGACCTGCAGCGCGCCTTTCCCGGCGTCAAGATCGACTGGATCGCCGACTCCTACTGCGCCGACGTGCCGCGCTGGAACCCCAACATCGATCGCGTGATCGCCGCACCGCTGCGCGGCTTCAAGAAGGCGCGCAGCTGGGCCGGACTGCGCGAGATCTTCACTGCCCTGCGCGCCTTGCGCCGCGAGAAGTACGATGCGGTGCTGGATGTCCACGGCGTCTACAAGAGCGCCATCGTCACCTTCCTCGCCCGCACCCGCCGTCGTTACGGCCTGCCGGTCCAGGAACTGGGCGAGAGTGGCGCACGCTTCGCCTACAACCATGTGTTCCAGCCGTTCGTGGAAGAGGACTGCGCGCGCAACCGCATGCGCCGCGCCGTCAGCCGCGCGCTCGGCTACGAAATGACCCGCGAGATGGACTACGGCCTGAAAATGCCGGCCGACACGCCCGCTGCCGCCGGCAAGGGCCCCTATGCGATGCTGTTCCACGCCACTTCCAGCGAGGAAAAGAAGTGGCCGGTGGCCGACTGGATCAGCGTCGGCAGCGCCATCTCGGCGCGCGGCCTGCGCGTGCTGGTGCCCTGGGGCAATGACGCCGAGCGCCTGGAAGCCGAGACCATCGCCGCCAGCGTGCCCGGCGCCGAGGTGATGCCGCGCCTGAGCATCACCGGCGTGGCGCAGATGGTGGGCAAGGCGTCGCTGGTGGTCGGCATGGACACCGGCTTCGTGCATATTGCCGACGCGCTGCGCCGGCCCACGGTGATCCTGTTCACCACGACCTCGCGCCACCTGTACGGCGTCGATGCGCCCGGCCGCGCGGTGTCGCTGGGCGGCGGCGGCGTGGTGCCGCAACGGGCCGAAGTGCTGGCGGCCATCGACGAGGTGATGCCCCGGGTCACTTCGACCCACTGATGCCCGAGGCACGGGAATAAAAAAGGGCCGGCGCAAATGCGCCGGCCCTTTTTCTTGATGGTTCCCCGCCGCCTACTGGCTGGCGAACTGGATCCGGTGCAGCCCGGCGTACAGGCCATTGGCCGCCAGCAGCTGCGCGTGGCTGCCGGTCTCGGCGACGCGGCCATGGTCGAGCACGGCGATGCGATCGGCATTCTCGATGGTCGACAGCCGGTGCGCGATCACCAGCGTGGTGCGGCCCTTCATCAGCTCCTCCAGTGCCGCCTGCACCTGCCGCTCGGATTCCGAGTCCAGCGCCGAGGTGGCCTCGTCCAGGATCAGGATCGGCGCATCCTTGTACAGCGCGCGCGCGATCGCCAGGCGCTGGCGCTGGCCGCCGGACAGCTTCATGCCGTTGTCGCCGATATTGGTCTGCACGCCCTCGGGCAGGCCCTTGACGGTTTCGGTCAGGTAGGCTGCCGCCAGCGCGCGCTCGACACGGGCCATGTCGATCTCGCTGCCGGGTTGCGCGCCATAGGCCACATTGGCCGCGACCGTGTCGTTGAACAGCACCACGTCCTGGCTGACAAAGGCGATCTGGTTGCGCAGGTCCTTGAGCGCCAGCTCGGTCAGCGGCACGCCGTCGAGCAGGATGCGCCCCGAGGTGGGATCGAAGAAGCGCGGCACCAGGTTGACCAGCGTGGTCTTGCCGCTGCCCGACGGGCCCACCAGCGCCACCACCTCGCCCGGGCTGACGCGCAGGTCGATGCCTTCCAGCGCGGCGCGCGGCGCCTCGCCATAGCGGAAGCCGACCTGCTCGAAGGCCAGTTCGCCGCGGGCGCGGGCAAGCGGCTTGCCGCCGTCCTGCGGCTCGACCGGTTCGTCGATCAGCCGGAAGATCATCTCGGCGGCGGTGATGCCGCGCGTCAGCGGCTGGTTGATGTCGGTCAGGTGCTTGAGCGGCGAGATCAGCAGCAGCATCGCCATCACAAAGCCGGTAAAGCCGCCCACCGTGGTCTGGTTGGCCTGCGCCTGGACCATGGCGATGGTGATGATCACCGACAGCGCCAGCGCCGCCAGGAAGGCCGTGACCGGCTGGTTCAGCCCGCCCGCCACCGCCATCCGCATCGAGTAGTTCTTGAGCCGCTCGGCCACGGTGCGGAAGCGCCGCAGTTCATAGGCCTCGCCGCCATGCAGCTTGACCACCTTGTAGCCGCCCACGGCCTCTTCGACCACGTAGGCGGCGTTGTTGGTATAGGTCTGGTGATCGCGGTTGAGCTTGCGCAGCCGGCGGTTGATCTTCGACATCAGGTAGCCGATCACCGGCAGGATCACCGCGACGATCAGCGTCAGGCGCCAGTTGGTATAGAACAGGTAGATCAGCAGCGCGACCACGGTCAGCGAATCGCGCACCAGCGTGATGAACACGCTGGTCAGGATCTGCAGCACCTGGTTGACCTCGAAGATCACCGCGTTGATCAGCGACGCCGCGGTATTGCGGTGGTAGAACGACGCCGGCGCCTGCAGCAGGCGCTCGAACATCTGCAGCCGCATCTTCAGCAGCACGCGGTTCGAGATCAGGTTGAGCAGGTAGCCCGACGTGAACTGCGCCACGCCGCGGATCAGCGCCACGCCGGTCAGGATCGCCGGCACATGCCACAGCGTGCCGGCATAGTCGCCGCCGAAGCCCTTGTCGAGCAGGTCGTTGACGACCTTGGGGATCACCCCTTCGCTGGCGGCCACCACCGCCATCGCGAGGATGGCGCCGATGAAGATGCGCAGCTCGGGGCGCAGGTAAGACCAGAGCCGGCTGGCCATGCTGGACGGCACGGCGGCACCTGGCGAAATGGGCGGTTTGGATGTGGTCACTGAGTTTTCTTCTGGGTGAAGGCGGCGTTGCGGCACCAGGGCGCGGCGCTAGCCCGGCCGCTTCTGGCGCGCGACGCGCAGGAAGGGCCTGACGAAGACCTGGAACAGGAAGCGCTGGTAGACATAGCGGCGCAGATAATAGCCGACACTGCGGCGCGCCTTGTCGGTGGCGTCGAGGTCGGCGCGATGCGTTTCCAGCGACGAGGCCTCGGCCAGTTCGGTCAGGCCGATGCAATACGGGACCACGGCGCGCACCGAGACCAGCCCGCGCCGCTCGAACGCGGACCAGTAGTCGGCCGCGCACCAGGTCGGCTGCAGCCCGGCAAGCAGCCGCTCTGCGGCCGCGCGGGTGACGACGTAGCCATGCGCGCGCCACCATTCGCCATAGCGGCGCACCAGCTTGCGTCGTTGGCCGAGCGGCCTGGTGCCCCAGCGGGTGAATTTATCGACATGCGACAGCAGCACGACCTCCGGTCGGGCAGGGTCCAGCTGCGACGCCAGCGCCTCGAGCACCGCCGGCACGTCATCGCCCAGCAGTGCATCGTCTTCCAGCACCAGCGCCAGGCTGGCGCCGTCCTCTAGCATCTTGCGGTAGACCCCGAGATGGCTCAGCGCGCAGCCGATCTCTCCGCGGCTCATCGGGCGGTAGCTGGTGCTGGCGGCCTGCGCATCATAGCGGCGCGCGACCTCGTCCTCGGCCAGCGCGCGTCCATTCACGGCGGCAAACACCTGGAACGGCACGCCCAGGCGCGTCAGCTGGCCGGCAATGCGCTCGCGGCGCGCCTGCGCGGTTTCGAGGTTGATCACATAGGCGCCGATCATGCCGCCACCGCCCGTGCGTGCTGGCCGGTCCGGCGTGAAAGGGAGATCGATGCGGCGGCGATCGATGCGGCACATGCCACCAGGGATAAAACCGTTTCCATCCCTGCGAATCGGGACCAATGTGCTCGTGTCATCAATTTGGCAACTGAGATCTGGGCTTCGGCGCGCGCCGGTGCGCACCGGCAATCGCGGGCAGGCGGCTGCGGGGCCACTGCGTCGGTGCGGTAGAATACGCGCTCTTCCATCAGCGCCCGGCTGGCGGCGACGCCGGCGGCTGGCCGGCCTGGCCCGGACGGGGCGCGCCCCTACGTTCCATGAAAGTCTCCGCCGTCATCATTACCAGGAATGAAGCTCACAATATCGGGCCATGCCTTGAAAGCGTGTCCTGGTGCGAAGAGGCGATTATAGTGGATTGGGCCAGCACGGACGATACGGTGGCGATCGCGCGTGCCGCCGGCGCCACCGTGATCCAGACCGACGACTGGCCAGGTTTCGGCCCGCAGAAAAACCGCGCGGTCCAGGCCGCCAGCGGCGACTGGATCCTCAGCCTGGACGCCGATGAACGCGTCCCTCCGGCGCTGCGCGATGAAATCCTGAAGCACTTGCCGCAGGCAGACGCCCGCGCGCTGGCGCTGCCGCGCCTGTCCGCTTTCTGCGGCACCTTCGTGCGCCACGCCGGCTGGTATCCGGACTACGTCACCCGCGTCTTCCGCAAGGGCCGCGGCCGCTTCACCGACGATCTGGTGCACGAGCACCTCAAGGTGGACGACCCGGTCACGCGGCTGCGCGAGCCGCTGGTGCACTACAGCTACCGCTCGCTGTCAGACGTGCTGCGCAAGATCGACAGCTATTCCAGCGCCGGCGCGCAGCAGGCCTACGCGCGCGGCAAGCGCAGCTCGGTTGCATCGGCGGCGGGCCACGGCCTGTGGGCGTTCGTGCGCACCTACCTGCTCAAGCGCGGCTTCCTCGACGGCGGCGCCGGCTTCGGCGTCGCGCTGATGAATGCGCAGGCCAGCTACTACAAGTACGCCAAGCTGGCGCAACTGCACGCCGCGGCCGAAAACAAGGCTGCCGGCTGAAGCGCCCCACGCGGCCGCGCGGCGCCCCACCCTTACCTTCTCGATCGATGAAAGTTGGCATCTCCTGCAATCGCTTCGGCGCCGGCGGCGGCCTGGAGCGCTACGCGCTCGACATCAGCCGGGCCATGGCGAAGCGCGCCGATACCGAAGTCTCGGTCTACGCACGCCGCTTCGACGCCGGCGTGGCGGCGTCCGCGGGCGTTGCCGCGCATCGGATCGTGGTGTCGTGGCTGCCCGGCAAGCTGCGCGACCGCTATTTCTCGTGGCGGCTGCAGGGGCTGCGCGATGCCGGCGAAGCGCTGATCGGCTGCAACCGCGTGCGCGGTTCCGATATCGCCATCTGCGGCGGCACGCATCGCGGCTACCTCGCCGCGCGCGGCACGCCGGCGCGGCGCTCGGACCAGTGGCAGATCGACCTCGAAAGCGCGCAATATGCCGGCGCGCAGCGCGTGGTGGCGCATTCCGCGCTGATGCGGCGCGAAGTGATCGAGCTGTACGGCATCGCGCCCGAGCGCGTCGAGCTGGTCTACCCGCCGGTCGACACGCAGCGCTTCACGCCGGTCGATGACGGTGCGCGCGCCGAGCTGCGGCGCGAATTCGGCTTCGGCGACGACGAGATCGTGTTCCTGTTTCCGTCGTCGGGCCATGCGCGCAAGGGCTTCGACCTGCTCGCCGATTATTTCTCCCGCTCGGACCTGCCGATCACGCTGGCCGTGGCCGGCCGCCCGGTCGGGCGCACCATCCCGCGCGTGCGCGAGCTGGGCTACAGCAGCCGCATCGACGCACTCTACCGCGCCGCCGACTTCACCATCCTGGCCTCGGGCTATGAGCCGTTCGGGCTGGTGGGGGTGGAATCGGTGCTGTGCGGCACGCCGCTGGTATTTGCCGACAATATCGCCTGCCTGGAAGTGATCCGGCCGCAGGCGGTGCATGCGTTCTCGCGCGCGCGCGGCGAGACCCTGGACCATGCCATCCGCGCCGCGGTGGCGTCGGTGCGCAGCGGCCGGGCGCGGCTGGCGAACCCGCTCGCGCTGCTCGACTACGATCCGGATATCGAGGTCCATGTCGACACCCTGCTGCGGCTCGCCGCCGACGCGCGCGCCGCCCGGCACGCCGCCTGAAGCGGCGTCGGCAACGAATTCAGGCCGCGCTTATTCGTAGACCGTGCTGACGGCATCCGCCGACAGCACCTGGCGCAGCGCGGTCAGCGCCTCGTCCGACGGCACTACCTGCCAGTCGGGGCCGAGCATGGCCTCGCAGCTGGCAGACTTCGCCTCGTAGCGGATCCGCACCGGCAGGCCCTGCACGCCGCTGGCACGGGCCAGGTGGGGCATCAGCAGCTCGCGCAGCATGCCGGTCGAGGAATTGCCGTTCATCGACAGCCGCACCGCGCTGGCAAAGCGCACCCGCGCGGCGACCAGGTCCATCACCGATTCGGCGGTGAAGCGCACGCCGCCGGTGAAGGTATCGTGGCGCGCATTGCCGGTGGCGATCAGCAGTTCGTCCTCGCGGAACATCTGCCGGTTGGCGTCGAAGACTTCGTTGAACACGGTCATCTCGACCAGGCCGGTGCCGTCGTCGAGCGTGACGATCAGCATCTTGCCGCGCTGGGTCATCTGTGTGCGCATGCCGCTGATCACGCCGGCGATGGTCTTGCCGCGCACGTCGCGGCCGAAGCCGCCGCCGTTGCCCTGCACTTCCTTTTCCAGCCCGGCCAGCGTGCCCTTGTTGAAGCGGCGTACCTCGTCGCGGTAGGCGTCGAACAGGTGGCCCGAGAAGTAGTAACCGAGCGCCTGCTTCTCTTCCTGCAGCGTGCGCTTGGGGCTCCAGCGCGGCTCGTCGAGCAGCTCCGGGCGGTGCGCGTCGCCGGCGTCGCCCATCAGGTCGAACAGCGACACCTGGTTGGCCGATTCTGCCTTCTGCTCGGCGGCTTCCATCGCGATCGGCACCGACGCGAGCAGCTGCGCGCGGTTGTCGTTGAGGCTGTCGAAGGCGCCGGCGCGGATCAGCGCCTCGATGGTGCGTCGGTTGACCTGGCGGCGGTCGACCCGCTCGCAGAAATCGAACAGGTCGGTGAAGGGCCGCTCCTCGCGCGCGCGCAGGATGTCCTCGATCGCGCCCTGCCCGCTGCCCTTGATGCCGCCGAGGCCGTAGCGGATGGTCTTCGGATCGGTCGGCGCGAAGCGGTACTCGCTGGCGTTGACATCGGGCGGCAGCACCGCGATCTTGTTGAGCTTGCAGTCCTCGTAGAGGATCTTGACCTTGTCGGTGTCGTCCATGGCCAGCGACATGTTGGCTGCCATGAATTCGGCCGGATGGTGGGCCTTGAGCCACGCGGTGTAGTACGCCAGCAGTGCATAGGCGGCCGCGTGCGACTTGTTGAAGCCGTAGCCCGCGAACTTCTCCATCAGGTCGAAGATATCGTCGGCCTGCTGCGCGGACAGCCCGTTCTTGTCGGCGCCCTCGCGGAACATGACGCGGTGCTGCGCCATTTCCTCGGGCTTCTTCTTGCCCATGGCGCGGCGCAGCAGGTCGGCGCCGCCCAGCGAGTAACCGCCGATGATCTGCGCCATCTGCATCACCTGCTCCTGGTAGACCATGATGCCGTAGGTCTCTTTCAGGACGGGTTCGACGCGCGGATCGGGATACTCCACCTTCTCGCGGCCGTGCTTGCGCGCGCAGAAGCTGGGGATCAGGTCCATCGGGCCCGGGCGGTACAGCGCCACCAGCGCGATGATGTCCTCGAAGCGGTCAGGCTTGGCATCCTTCAGCATGCCCTGCATGCCGCGGCTTTCCAGCTGGAACACGGCGACCGTGTTGGCGGTCTTGAGGATGTCGAAGGCGGGGCCGTCGTCGAGCGGGATATGGCTGCAGTTCCAGTCGGCCTTGCTCGGGTCCAGGCGGCGGATATAGCGCTCGGCCCAGTCCAGGATGGTCAGCGTGGTCAGGCCCAGAAAGTCGAACTTGACCAGCCCGGCGGCCTCGACGTCATCCTTGTCGTACTGGCTGACCACGCCGCTCATGCCGTCGTTCTGCCCGCCCTGCGTGTACAGCGGACAGAAGTCGGTCAGCCTGCCCGGCGCGATCAGCACGCCGCCGGCGTGCATGCCGACGTTGCGGGTCATGCCCTCGACGCGCTGCGCCAGCTCCAGCAACTGGCGCACTTCTTCCTCGTTGCGCTCGCGCTCGGTCAGCAGCGGCTCTTCCTTCTTGGCTTCTTCGATGGTGACCAGCTTGCCCGGCTTGAACGGGATCAGCTTGGCGATGCCGTCGACGAAGCCGTAGCCGAGGTCGAGCACGCGGCCCACGTCGCGCACCGCAGCCTTGGCTGCCATGGTGCCGAACGTGGCGATCTGCGACACCGCGTCCTTGCCGTACTTTTCCTTCACGTACGTGATCACGCGATCGCGACCGTGCTGGCAGAAGTCGATGTCGAAGTCGGGCATCGAGACCCGTTCCGGGTTCAGGAAACGCTCGAACAGCAGCGCGTACTTGAGCGGGTCCAGGTCGGTAATGCCCAGCGCATAGGCGACCAGCGAGCCCGCACCCGAGCCGCGGCCCGGGCCCACCGGCACGCCGTTGTTCTTGGCCCAGTTGATAAAGTCCGCGACGATCAGGAAGTAGCCGGGGAAGCCCATCTTGATGATGGTGCCGGTCTCGAACTCCAGCCGCGCGTAGTATTCCGGGCGCTTCGCCTCGCGCACCGCCTCGTCCGGGAACAGCACCGCGAGGCGCTTCTCGAGGCCGTCCTTGGCCATGAACACGAGGTAGTCGTCGAGCGACATGCCGTCCGGCGTCGGGAACAGCGGCAGGCGCGGCTTGCCCAGCTCCAGCGTCAGGTTGCAGCGGCGCGCGATCTCGACCGCGTTCTCCAGCGCCGACGGAATGTCCGCGAACAGCGCGCACATCTCGTCCTGGGTCTTGAAGTACTGGTCGGTGGTGAAGCGCCGCGTGCGGCGCGGGTTGGCGAGCAGTTCGCCCTCGGCGATGCAGACGCGCGCTTCATGCGCGGTGTAGTCGTCCGGCGTCATGAACTGCACCGGATGCGTGGCAACCACCGGCAATTGCAGCTCGGCCGCCAGCTGCACGGCCTGCTGCACATAGGCATCGCTGCCGGCGTGGCCGGCGCGCTGCAGTTCGATATAGAAGCGCTGCGGGAACACCGAGGCCCAGTGCTGCGCGGCACGGCGCGCGCCGTCGGCATTGCCGTTGGCCAGCGCCATGCCGATATCGCCGCCCATCGCGCCCGACAGCGCAATCAGGCCGGTGGCCAGCGGCAGGTCGTCTTCGCCCGGTTCCAGGAACCACGACGGATCGATCTCGGCGCGGCCGCGATGCTGGTTGCCCAGCCACGCGCGCGAAAGCAGCATGCACAGGTTCAGGTAGCCGCGCCGGTCCTGCACCAGCAACAGCAGGCGCGCGGGCTTGTCGCGGTCCTCGGCGTTGGTCAGCCACACGTCGGCGCCGACCACCGGCTTCACGCCCTTGCCACGCGCTTCCTTGTAGTAGCGGATCAGCCCGAAGGCGTTGGCAAGGTCGGTCAGGGCGAGCGCGCCCATGCCATCGGCGGCGGCGGCCTTGACGGCATCATCGAGGCGGACAATGCCGTCCACGACGGAGTATTCGGAATGCAGGCGGAGGTGGACGAAGCGGGGTGCGGACATGGGCGACATTGTACCGGCTCGGCCCGCCCGCATGCCGCCAATGTTGCGCGCCACCGGAGCGCGCAGCGCGCGCGCATAGCGGCGTGGCGTGCTTGGGAATGCGCCACACGCAGGGTCCGGGCACGCTATAATTTCGCCTTTCCAATCAGGCAGTTATCGCAAGCTGTCGGCGCCCTTCGGGACGCCGCCGCGGCGGCGCAGTGTCCCATGCAGATCGTCAATATTTCCGCTTACAAGTTTGTCTCGCTGGACGACATCGAGACCCTGCGCCCGGCCATGCGCGAGCGCTGCGAGGCGGCGGGCCTGAAGGGCACGATCCTGCTCGCGCCGGAAGGCATCAACCTGTTCCTGGCCGGTCCGCGCGAAGCCATCGACAGCTTCATGGCGTGGCTGCACGCGGACGCGCGCTTTGCCGATATCGCCCCCAAGGAAAGCCTGTCGGACCATCAGCCCTTCAAGCGCATGCTGGTGCGCGCCAAGAAGGAAATCATCACCATGAAGATGCCGCTGATCCGCCCCGAGGCGGGCCGCGCGCCGTCGGTGCGGCCGGTGGACCTGAAGCGCTGGCTGGACCAGGGGCACGACGATGAAGGCCGTCCGGTGGTGATGCTCGATACCCGCAATGATTTCGAGGTGGCGGTCGGCACCTTCGAGGACGCGGTCGAGTACGACATCGCCAAGTTCAGCGAATTTCCCGACGCCGTCGCCGCGCACAAGGCAGACCTGGCGGGCAAGACCGTGGTCTCGTTCTGCACCGGCGGCATCCGCTGCGAGAAGGCCGCGATCCATATGCAGGAAGTCGGCATCGAGCGCGTCTACCAGCTCGAAGGCGGCATCCTGAAGTACTTCGAGGAAGTCGGCGGCAGCCACTATCGCGGCGATTGCTTCGTCTTCGACTACCGCACCGCGCTGAACCCCAGCCTGGAACCGGCCGGGCCGAAGCAGTGCTTTGCCTGCCGCGCCGTGGTCACGCCCGAACAGCAGCAAAGCCCGCACTATGTGGTCGGCAAGAGCTGCCCGCACTGCATCGGCGGCAAGGACCGGGCCGCCGCCTGAGGGCTGCCCGCGTACGCGGCTCAGGCCGCGAGCAGGTGGTAGAGGTTGCGCAGCATGCCGGCGGTGGCGCCCCAGATAAAGCGCTGGCCGCCGTTCTCGCGCGGATAGGGCATGGCGTAGAACATGCGTTCGCCGTCGACCCAGCGGAACAGGCGCCGCTCATGGTGGGACGGATCCATCAGGAAGGCCAGCGGCACTTCGAAGACATCGGCCACTTCCGAAGCGTCCGGCCGCAGCGTGAAGCCATCGCGCACCAGGCCCACCACCGGGCTCACATGGAAGCCGGTGCCGGTGATGTAATCCGGCAGCGCGCCCAGCACCTCGACATAGTCGCGCTCCAGCCCGACTTCTTCTTCCGTCTCGCGCAGCGCGGTGTCGATGCGGTTGACGTCCCACGACTCCTGCCGCCCGCCGGGAAAGCTGATCTGACCGGCATGCGCGCTGAGATTGGCATTGCGCTGCGTCAGCAGCACCGTCAGGCCATCGCTGCGCTCGACCAGCGGCACCAGCACCGCGGCATCGCGCAGCCCGCGGCTGCGATCGTAGACCCGCGACTCGTCGGTCAGCTCGGGCGCCCACGCCGGCGGCGCCCGGAAGCGGTGCCGGATAAAGTCGACCTGCAGGCGCGGCGCGCTCAGCGCGCCGTTGCGCAGGTCGGTATCGATGACGGGAAGGGATTCGGGATCGAAGGCGGGACGCATAACATCGCAAGTATGACAGAAGCGCGCCATCTGGCGCCGCAGCAAAGCGCGGCAGTCGCCCCGCGCCACCATGCAAAAAGGGCACCCTGGGGTGCCCTTCCTGAGGAAACGCTGGCCGGGTCGCCCCGGCCGGCACGTCCGGCTTACTCCGCGGCCTTGGCAGCGGCGGCAGCCTTCGACACCAGCTTTTCCTTGATACGTGCGGACTTGCCCGAACGCTGGCGCAGATAGTACAGCTTGGCGCGACGCACGTCGCCGCGGCGCTTCACTTCGATGCCGGCGATCAGCGGCGAGTACAGCTGGAACGTACGCTCCACGCCTTCACCCGACGAGATCTTGCGCACGATGAAGGACGAGTTCAGGCCGCGGTTGCGCTTGGCAATCACGACGCCTTCGTAGGCCTGCACGCGCTTGCGGTTACCTTCGACCACATTGACGCTGACGACGACGGTGTCGCCGGGCGCGAATGCGGGGATGGTCTTGTTCGCGGTCAGGCGCGCGATCTCTTCCTTCTCGATCTGTTCGATGAGGTTCATCGTTTTTTCTCCGTAACCATCGTGCCGGCGTTGTATGCCCCAGGACTTCCCGGGCCCCGGCAGAGGATGGGGTTTTACCTGGCGGGAGTTTCCCCCCGCCCTTCTTTCACCGCCCACTCCGACAGGAATTTCTCGTCGGCACGGGTCAGCAAACCTTGTTCGCGGGCCGCCTCGATCAGGTCGGGACGCTTGCGCGCGGTATTGGCCAGCGCCTGCTGGCGCCGCCATTTTTCAATCTCGGCATGATGGCCACCGAGCAGGATGTCGGGGACCCGCACGCCTTCATATTCTTCCGGCCGGGTGTAGTGCGGGCAATCCAGCAGGCCGTTGACAAAGCTGTCCTGCACCGCCGATTGCGCGTCGCCCAGCACCCCGGGCAGGTGGCGCACCACCGCATCGATCAGCGCCATCGCCGGCAGTTCGCCGCCCGACAGCACGAAATCGCCGAGGCTGATTTCCTCGTCCACGCGGCGATCGATCAGCCGCTGGTCGATCGCCTCATACCTGCCGCACAGCAACACCAGGCCCGGCCGCTGGGCCAGCTCCATGACCTTGGCATGCGTCAGCGTCTTGCCCTGCGGCGACATCAGCACCACATGCGGCTTCGCCACGCCGGCTTGCGCCTGCGCCGCCACCGCGGCATCGATGGCATCGTCCAGCGGCTTGGCCAGCATCACCATGCCGGGACCGCCGCCATAGGGCCGGTCGTCGATGGTGCGGTAGTTGTCGACGGTGAAATCACGTGGATTCCAGCTGCGCAACGCATACCGCTGCTGCTTGGCTGCCCGGCTGGTAATGCCCCAGTCGGTCAGCGCGCGAAACATTTCGGGAAACAGCGTGATCACGTCGAACTGCATCCGCTCTCTCCCTTCCTTATCCCGCATCCACGCAGGCACTGCTCAGTAATCGAGCCCCCAGTCCACCACGATGCGCTTGCCCGCGGTATCCACCGTGCGCAGGAACGCGTCGACAAATGGAATCAGCCGTTCGCCGGCCTTGCCGTCGGGCTGCACGAAGGCAACCTGCAGGATCTGGTGGGCACCGTTGTCGATCAGCCCGGACACCTCGCCCAGCAACTCGCCTTGCTCGTTGCTGACGCTGCAGCCGATCAGGTCGACCCAGTAGAACTCATCTTCTTCCGGCACCGGAAAATCCGCGCGCCGGATCCACACGCGACGGCCACGCAGCGCTTCCGCAAGATTGCGGTCGGCTACGCTGGCCGCCTGCGCCACCACCGTGCCGCTGTGCTCGCGCGACTGCGCGATCTTCACGCAGACGGGCTCGGCCCGCGCCGCGTCGGCGGCCACCAGCCCCGCCTGAGGCGGGCTCAGCAGCCACCAGCGGCGCGCATGCAACAATGCCGACGCGTCGTCGGCATGCGGCTGGACCTTGATCCAGCCGCGGATGCCATAGGCAGCGCTGACATAGCCGACTTCCACCAGGTCTTCGGGCAGCGGATCGGTATACCGCAGCGCCGCGGGCAACCTGAGTGCCTTGGCGGGCTCGCCCTGCGGCCGGTTCATGGACCGGTTCAGCGGCGGCCGCGTCGGCCGCCCGGCGTCCTGCTTTGGCTCAGTCACGGGTGCGCGTGGTCTTAATGCAAACGCGCCCCGCCGGTTACGGCAGGGCGCGTTGCAGACGGCAATCAGGCAGCAGCCTTGGTGCCTTGCTTGACCAGGCGGGCAACGGTCGGCGACAGCTGGGCGCCGACGCCTTGCCAGTAGGCCAGGCGGTCTTGCGACAGGCGCAGGCCTTCTTCACCTTCGGCTGCCAGCGGGTTGTAGAAACCAACGCGCTCAATGAAACGACCATCGCGACGGTTGCGCGAGTCGGTGGCGACGATGTTGAAGAACGGGCGCTTCTTGCTGCCGCCGCGAGCCAGACGGATAACGACCATGGAATGATTCCTCAGAAAACGGGGTGTTCAAGGGCGTTCGAACACGAAACGCAAGAGTATAGCCCAATTCCCGAGGCCAAACAAACACTTAGGTGGTTGACGCGTGAACGCGGCGCAGGCATCGTGGCAAAAACCGCGACAGGAGGCCATACATGCGCCCCGCTCTGCACTTCATGTTCGGCATGGTATCGCGTACGCTGCTGGCGCTGATGGTACTGGCAACGAGCCAGTCCGCGCTGGCCGCGCTGCCGCTGGACCAGCTGCGCCTGCCGCCCGGCTTCCGCATCGAGGTGCTGACCGACGACGTGCCGGGCGCGCGCGCCATGGCGATCTCGCCGTCCGGCACGCTGTTCGTGGGATCGCGCAGCGAAGGCAAGCTCTATGCGGTCAGCGATGCGCTCGGCACGCGCCAGCGGGTACGCACTGTCGCCACCGGCTTGCGCAATCCGCTCGGCGTGGCCTTCCATGACGGCAGCCTGTACGCGTCCTCGGTCTCCAGGATCGTGCGGCTCGACCAGATCGAGTCCCGCCTGGACCAGCCGCCCGCGCCCCGGGTGGTGAGCGACCGCTTTCCGTCGGACGGGCACCACGGCGGCAAATTCATCGGCTTCGGCCCGGACGGCTACCTGTACGTCGCCACCGGCGCCCCCTGCAACGTGTGCGAGCCCGACGAAACCCGCTATGCCAACATCGTCAGGATGAAGCCCGACGGCAGCGGCCTGCAGGTGGTGGCGCGCGGCGTGCGCAACACCGTCGGCTTCGACTGGCACCCCGCCACGCGCGAACTGTGGTTCACCGACAACGGCCGCGACCGCATGGGCGACGACGTGCCCGACGACGAACTGAACCGCGTCACCGCGCCCGGCCAGCATTTCGGCTACCCCTACTGCCATGCCGGCAACGTCGCCGACCCGGAATTCGGCGGCAAGCGCCCGTGCTCCGAATTCGTGCCGCCGGTGGCGCGCCTGGGCGCGCACGTCGCCGCGCTGGGCATGCGCTTCTACACCGGCACGCAGTTCCCGCCGGACTACCGCAACAACGTCCTGATTGCCGAACACGGCAGTTGGGACCGCAGCGAGCCCTCCGGCTACCGCGTGGTCCGCGTGGTGCTGGACGGCGCCGGCAAGGCCGTGCGCCAGGAGGTGTTCGCGCAGGGCTGGCTGCGCGGCGGCAGGGCCTGGGGCCGGCCCGCCGATGTCCTGGTCGCGCCTGACGGTTCGCTGCTGGTCAGCGACGACCATGCAGGGGCGATTTACCGCATCCGCTACCAGCCCTGAATCCGGCTGAAAGCCCCGCCCGGCGCGGCTTTGTGCGGGCGAAACAATCCGTTACACCGGTAACGGGATTGGCATAGGCGCCCCGATGCCCCATGCGTACCATGAACCCATCTTCCAACAGCAACACAGCGCGACAGGACCCTGGGAATCCGCATGCTCACCCGCTCTCTCCTGCGCGACCTGGTGGCTGGCATCCTGGTGGCCTCGGGCCTGGTCGGCGCGGTAGGCGCCAGCCATGCCCAGGTCGCGTTCTGGCAACAAGTCCGTTCCGATGGCCGGCCCGCCCGGATCCAGTCCGGCGATGGCTGGCAGATGGCCAGCGTGCGCGCCGAAAGCCGTGAACACGTGCAGGCGCAGATCGACCGGATGGAGGCGCGCGCCCGCGCCGACGACCGCCTCAGCGGCCGCCGCGCCGCGCTAGCCGGCGCCCGCGACGACAACCGCGGCCGCGGCCAGGAGCGCAATCCCCCCAATGACGCCCGCAACGAGCCGCGCCAGGGCCAGGTCGGCCCCGGCTGGCAAGCGCGCGGCCGCGACCACGGCCGCTGACCGCAGCTGACGCCGCTTCCCTGGCGGCTGAATACCGCGGCGCCCGTCGCTCGCTGCGGAACTCCGCCCCCGCCCGGCCTGTCTCTACTTAAGTGTGTGCCCCGATTCCGGGCGCGCGCACAGGCTGCCGCCCGGCGCTGTCCGGGGCTCACAGCGTGCCGTCATGTGCAGACGGCAATCGAACTGACCTGCCTCTGCCCGACACCTCCTGCCGGACCCGACCAAGACGGCCCGGGCGCAGCCTCCAGAATGACAATAATTCTGTGAGGTTTGTCATGTCACCCCTGCTTAGCGACCTGGCCGAACATGCGGGCCAGTTATCGCTGTCGATTCTGTTCATGGGCATCCTGACCCTGGTTCTCTACAGCGAAACCCATATCAGCGAGCACGCCTCGGCCCTTATCCGCGGGCTGATCGCCGGCGGCTGGCATTAGCGCCGCTGGCGCCTTTTGACGCACTTCCCTTCCCTGCGCTGACTGCCGGCGTACAATGTGGGCCGGCCGGTACCCTTGTGCCGCCACTTCCATGCCGGCGCAACGCCGGCCTGCACCCAGGCCCGAAACTCTATTTCCGACCATGCCCGCAGCCACGCCAGCCCGCCCCGCCTCTCCGCTCGCCGCGCCGTCTGCACGTGGCAAATCGAAGCTGCTGACCGTGGTGCTGGCGTTCCTGTTCGGCAGCCTGGGCGCGCACCGCTTCTACCTGGGCGGACTGCGCGACGTGTATGGCTGGATGCACCTGCTGGCGTTGCTGGCCGGCGCCATCGGCGTGGCCTCGATGGCCGCCGGCGCGGGCAGCCCGGCACTGAACTGGACCTTTGCCGTGGCCGGCGGCATTTCCGTCATCAGCGCCTTCCTGGCGGCGATCGTCTACGGGCTGCGCCCCGACGACAAATGGGATGCCCGCTTCAACCCGCACGGCAAACCCACGCGTTCGGGCTGGCCGGTGGTGATCCTGGTGATCCTGTCGCTGCTGATCGGTACCGGCCTGCTGATGGCGGGGCTGGCGATCAGCTTCCAGACCTTCTTCGAGTCGCAGGTGGAAGCCGCGCGCGAACTGTCGCAGTAGGCTCCCAGCGCATCGTCTCCCTCGATCATCTTTTGTGCGCGGTCAATGCGGCCGCAATCGCCGGTTTCGCTTTCCGCCAATTCGCCCATACTGGTAGAGCCGTCCGATCCTGGCGGCGCGACGCGCGGCGAGGCCATGCCCCGGCAGCGCAAAGGAGCAAGAATCGACATGCCAAGCTATGAGGAAGGACGCCTGGCGGCGATCGCCGTCCGGCTGGCGCTGTCCTCGGGACTGCCGCCATCGAGCGCCAAGGCCGCGCTGGAACTCGCCAGCAGCATGATCGGCGACCAGCAGGCCACCGCAGCCGCTCTGAAGGCTCAGAACAGCGAACCCTGCGGATCGTCCTTGCCGCTGGGCTCCGCCGCCGGCGGGCGAAAACGCGAAGTATCCAGTTCAAACCGGTTGTAGCGGAAGCCGAGCCGTTCGGCGGCCTTGTAGAAGCGCTGGCGCAGCAAGTCCGCCCACACACCGGTTCCGCGCATGCGCGTGGCAAAGTTCGCATCGTAGGCTTTGCCTTCGCGCATGTCCCGCACTCGGTTCATGACGCGTTCGGCCCGGTCGGGGAAGTGTGCCTGCAGCCATTCCTCGAACAGCGGCCGCACCTCCCACGGCAACCGCAGCACGATGTAGTTCGCATAGACGGCGCCCGCCTCGCGCGCCGCTTCCAGCACGCGCTCCAGGTCAGGCTCGGTGATGAAGGGGATCACCGGGGCGATGCTGACCCCAACCGGGATGCCGGCGTCGGTCAGCGTGCGGATGGTGCGCAGCCGGCGCGACGGCGTCGCCGCACGTGGCTCCAGCGTGCGCGCAATGCCGGCGTCGAGCGTGGTGATGGTCAGTGCCGCCACCGCCAGCCGCTTGGCCGCCATCGGCGCGAGCAGGTCGATATCGCGCTCGATCAGCGACGACTTGGTGATCAGCGCCACCGGGTGGTCGCATGCGTGCAGCACTTCGAGCAGGCTGCGCGTGATGCGCTGTTCACGCTCGATCGGCTGGTATGCGTCGGTGTTGACGCCCAGCGCGATGGTCTCGCAACGGTATGACGGCCGCGCCAGCGTTTCGCGCAGGCGCTCGGCGGCATTGGTCTTGGCATAGAGCTGGGTTTCGAAGTCCAGCCCCGGCGACAGGTCCAGGTAGGCGTGCGTCGGCCGGGCGAAGCAATAGATGCAGCCGTGCTCGCACCCGCGGTAGGGATTCAGTGAAACGTCGAACGGGACATCCGGCGAAGCATTGCGCGTCAGCACGGAGCGGGCGCGCTCGAAATGGACTTCGGTGCGCAATGGCGGCAGCGGCGCGTCGTCGGTGAGCGCAATGGCTTCCGGCACCGCAGCGGTGTCTTCCGGCACCGGGCCCCAGCCATCGTCGAACGCCTCGCGCTGGTCGCGCTCGAAACGCCCCTGCAGGTTGCTGACGGCGCCGCGGCCCTTGCGCGCCGCGGGCGGCCGCGCGCCGGCCTGCGGCGCCTGCGCGTCGGCATCGGCCTCGCGCCGCGTCGCGCCGGCGAGCGGCCTTGCGGGGGATTTGGGTTTTGGCGGGGGGCGCACCATGCTGGCCTTCGTTACGCGGCCTGGCTCTTCTCCTCTACCGAGATGGCCAGTGTCTCCTTGATCTCTTCCATCACCACATAGCTCTTCGACTGTGCCGCGCCCGGCAGCTGCAGCAGGATGTCGCCCAGCAGCCGGCGGTATTCGCCGATCTCGCGGATGCGCGCCTTGATCAGGTAGTCGAAATCGCCCGACACCAGGTGGCATTCCAGCACTTCCGGAATCCGCAGCACCTCGCGGCGGAACTGCTCGAACATATTGCCCGATTTGTTGCCCAGCGAGATCTCCACGAACACCAGCAGCGCACTGCCCAGCAGCGCCGGGTTGAGCCGTGCGTAGTAGCCCATGATGACACCATCGCGCTCCAGGCGCTTGACGCGCTCGATGCACGGCGTGATGGTCAGCCCGACCGCCTCGGCCAGGTCTTTCATCGACATCCTGCCGTCGCTCTGCAGCGCCGTCAGGATCTTGCGGTCGAGCCGGTCGAGCGTGCGCTGGGGCTGGCGACTCGTTCTCATTAGTTTTTCCTGTTTTCCTGAGAAATTCGGTAACTATGACTGGAATGCATTCAATAGTATAGAGACAAATCCTCTATACCGTAGTCATCGCAGTTGGAGCCCCCGAAATGCGCGTTCTCGTACTTGGCAGTGGCGTGATTGGCGTCACCAGTGCGTGGTACCTGGCCAAGGCTGGCCATGAAGTGACCGTGGTCGACCGCGAGGCCGGCCCCGCGCTCGGCACCAGCTTTGCCAATGCGGGCCAGATCTCGCCCGGCTACGCGTCGCCGTGGGCCGCGCCCGGCGTGCCGCTGAAGGCGATCAAGTGGATGTTCCAGGAACACGCGCCGCTCAGCATCCGCCCGGACGGCACGCTGTTCCAGCTGCAATGGATGTGGCAGATGCTGCTGAACTGCAGCGCCGGGCGCTATGCCGTCAACAAGGAGCGCATGGTGCGGCTGGCCGAATACAGCCGCGACTGCATCCGCGCCCTGCGCGCGGAAACCGGCATTGCCTACGAAGGCCGCCAGCAAGGCACGCTGCAGGTGTTCCGCACCGACGAGCAGCTGCACGGCGCGGCCAAGGACATCGCCGTGCTGGAAGAAGCCGGGGTGCCCTACCAGTTGCTTTCGCGCGAGGAACTCGCCGCGAGCGAACCGGCGCTGGCCGCTGTCAGCCACAAGCTGGCCGGCGGCCTGCGCCTCCCCAATGATGAAACCGGTGACTGCCAGCTGTTTACCCAGCAGCTGGCAGGCATGGCCGAATCTCTGGGGGTCAGGTTCCTGTACAACCGCTCGATCGACAGCCTGGTGACCCAGGGCGACGCCGTCATCGGCGCCATGGTCAATGGTGAGCCGATGATGGCCGACCTGGTGGTGGTGGCGCTGGGCAGCTGGTCGACGCAGCTGGTCAAACCCTTCCTGCGCGGCATGTCCAACCTGCCGGTGTATCCGCTCAAGGGCTTCTCGATCACCGTGCCGCTCAGCGATGCCTCGCGCGCGCCGGTCTCGACGGTGCTCGACGAGACCTACAAGGTGGCGCTGACCCGCTTCGACGACCGTATCCGCGTGGGCGGCATGGCGCAGATCGTCGGCTATGACCGCAGCCTCGACCCGGCCAAGCGCCGCACGCTCGAGCATGTGGTGACCGACCTGTTCCCGGGCGCCGGCGATGTCAGCCAGGCCACCTTCTGGACCGGCCTGCGCCCGATGACGCCGGACGGCACCCCGATCGTCGGCCCGACCCAGGTGCGCGGCCTGTGGCTGAACACCGGCCACGGCACGCTCGGCTGGACCATGGCCTGCGGCTCGGGCAAGCTGCTGTCGGACCTGGTCTCGGGCAAGTCGCCGGCGATCCGCGCCGACGACCTGTCGGTCAGCCGCTACCTGAAGCCGGCACGCCATCACCTGGCGCCGCGCCCGGCAGCCGCCTGATACAAGGCCGGTTTTCCCAAGCAAAAAAGGGCGACCTTGCAGGTCGCCCTTTTTTATCCGCGCGCCGCGCGCAACGCTCAGAACTGCTCGGCGCTCAAGGCATTGGCCGGCGCCCCGCCGCCGACCACGGCATCGCGCAGCGCCGGTGCCTGCGACAGGATGTGCTCGGCGAAGAAATGCGCGGTGGCGATCTTGGCCTCGTGGAAGGCAGGATCGTCGGCCCGTTTTGCGTCAGCGGCCAGCATGGCGCGGCCGACCTGCCAGCCGGAGAACACGATGCCGCACAGCTTCAGGTAAGGCACGCTGCCGGCAAACACGGCGTTCGGATCCGACTTGGCATTGGCGACGACGAACTCGACCACGGCCTCCAGCGCGGCGCGGCCCTTGGCCAGCTGCGCCTGCACCGCGGTGAATGCCGCGCCGCCGTGCCGGCCGAGCGCGGCCTCGGTCTCGGCAATCTGCGCGCAGATCTCGCGTGCCACGGCGCCGCCGTCGCGCAAGGTCTTGCGGCCGACCAGGTCGTTGGCCTGGATTGCCGTGGTGCCCTCGTAGATCGGCAGGATGCGTGCGTCGCGGTAGTGCTGCGCCGCGCCGGTTTCCTCGATAAAGCCCATGCCGCCGTGCACCTGCACGCCGAGGCTGGTGACATCGATCGACAGCTCGGTGCTCCAGCCCTTCACCACCGGCACCATGAATTCGTAGAGCGCCTGGTTCTGCCGGCGCACGGCTTCGTCGGGATGCTGGTGCGCCGCATCGCTGGCGGCCGCGGCCACGTACGCCACCGCGCGCGCGCCTTCGGTCAGCGCGCGCATGGTCATCAGCATGCGCTTGACGTCGGGATGGTGGATGATGGTCACCGCCTCGCGCGCCGAGCCATCCACGGGGCGGCTCTGCACGCGCTCGCGCGCATACGCTACCGCCTGCTGGTAGGCGCGCTCGGACACCGCGATGCCCTGCATGCCGACCGAGAAACGCGCCGAGTTCATCATGATGAACATGTACTCGAGGCCCCGGTTTTCTTCGCCCACCAGCGTGCCGATCGCACCGCCATGGTCGCCGAACTGCAGCACCGCCGTGGGGCTGGCCTTGATGCCCAGCTTGTGTTCGATCGAGACGCAATGCACGTCGTTGCGCGCCCCGGTGCTGCCATCGTCATTGACCAGGAACTTGGGCACGATGAACAGCGAGATGCCCTTCACGCCCTCGGGCGCGTCGGGGGTGCGGGCCAGCACGAGATGGACGATGTTCTGCGCCATGTCGTGCTCGCCGTAGGTGATGAAGATCTTGGTGCCGAACACCTTGTAGGTGCCGTCGCCCTGCGGCTCGGCGCGGGTGCGCACCGCGGCCAGGTCCGAGCCCGCCTGCGGCTCGGTCAGGTTCATGGTGCCGGTCCACTCGCCCGAGATCAGCTTCGGCAGGAAGGTGGCCTTCTGCGCGTCGGAACCTGCCGTCAGCAGCGCCTCGATGGCGCCGTCGGTCAGCAGCGGGCACAGCGCGAACGACAGGTTCGCGCTGTTCAGCATCTCGTTGCACGCCGTGGCGATCAGCTTGGGCAGGCCCTGGCCGCCGAATTCCTGCGGATGCAGCACGCCCTGCCAGCCACCCTCGCCGAACTGGCGGAAGGCTTCCCTGAAGCCGGGCGTGGTGGTGACCACGCCATCCTTCCAGCTGCTCGGATCGAGGTCGCCGGCGCGGTTCAGCGGCGCCACCACCTGTTCGTTGAACTTGGCCGCCTCGTCGAGCACGGCCTCGGCCGTCTCGGGGGTGGCTTCCTCGAAGCCGGGCAGCTGGCTGACGGCCTCAAGGCCGGCCAGCTCGTTCATGACGAACAGCATGTCCTTGATCGGCGCACGGTAGGTCATCGATGTCTCCCAACATGTATGAAAAAGCCGTTCGCGGGTCGCCCCCGGAACGGCTCGATACTTGCTGCCTGCTGCTATCCGTGCCGGCCGCAATGCGGTCGGCACGGCCGGCGCGGCATCAGCCCAGTGCCGCCACCAGCTCCGGCACCACGGTGTTCAGGTCGCCCACCAGGCCGTAATCGGCCACGGAGAAGATCGGGGCTTCGGCGTCCTTGTTGATCGCGACGATCACCTTGGAGTCCTTCATGCCGGCCAGGTGCTGGATCGCGCCCGAGATGCCGACGGCGATATACAGCTGCGGCGCGACGATCTTGCCGGTCTGGCCGACCTGGTAGTCGTTCGGCACGAAGCCGGCGTCCACCGCGGCGCGCGAGGCGCCCAGCGCGGCGTTCAGCTTGTCGGCCAGCGGCGTCAGCACCTTGGTGTAGTTCTCGCCCGAACCCACGCCACGGCCACCCGAGACGATGATCTTGGCGGCGGTCAGTTCCGGACGGTCGCTCTTGGCCACTTCGCGCGAAACGAATTGCGAAACGCCCGCGTCGGCCACGGCCGGCAGGGTCTCGACGGCGGCCGAGCCACCTTCGGCAGCGGCGGCGTCGAAGGCGGTGCCGCGCACGGTGATGACCTTGATCTTGTCTTCCGACTTGACCGTGGCGATGGCGTTGCCGGCGTAGATCGGACGCTCGAAGGTGTCCGGGGCGTCGACCTTGGAGATTTCCGAGATCTGGGCCACGTCCAGCTTGGCGGCCACGCGCGGCAGGATGTTCTTGCCGTACGGGGTGGCCGGGGCCAGGATGTGCGAGTAGTCGTTGGCGATGGCCAGCGCCTGCTCGGCCACGTTCTCGGCCAGGCCGTCGCCGAAGTAGGCGGCATCGGCCAGCAGGACCTTGGTCACGCCCGCGATCTTGGCGGCGGCATCGGCCGCGGCCTTGGCGTTGGAACCGGCCACCAGCACGTGCACGTCGCCGCCGCACTGGGCTGCGGCGGTCACGGTGTTGAGCGTGGCGCCCTTGATCGATTGATTGTCGTGTTCAGCAATGACGAGTGCAGTCATGTTCTCTCTCCCCCGCGCTCAGATAACCTTGGCTTCGTTCTTCAGCTTCTGCACCAGCGTCGCGACGTCCGGCACCATCACACCCGCGCTGCGCTTGGGCGGCTCGACCACTTTCAGGGTCGACAGGCGCGGCTTGACGTCGACGCCGAGGTCTTCCGGCTTGACGGTGTCGAGCGGCTTCTTCTTCGCCTTCATGATGTTCGGCAGCGTGACGTAGCGCGGCTCGTTCAGGCGCAGGTCGGTGGTCACCACCGCCGGCAGGCTCAGCGACAGCGTTTCCAGGCCGCCGTCGACTTCACGCGTGACCGAGGCCTTGCCGTCGGCCACCACCACCTTCGAGGCGAACGTGGCTTGCGGCAGGTTGGCCAGCGCGGCGACCATCTGGCCGGTCTGGTTGGAGTCGTCGTCGATGGCCTGCTTGCCCAGGATCACCAGTTGCGGCTGTTCCTTGTCGATCAGCGCCTTCAGCAGCTTGGCCACGGCCAGCGGTTGCAGGTCTTCGTTCGATTCCACCAGGATGCCGCGGTCGGCACCGATGGCCATCGCGGTGCGCAGGGTTTCCTGGCACTGCGTGACACCGCACGACACGGCGACCACTTCGGTGGCAACGCCGGCTTCCTTCAGGCGCACGGCCTCTTCCACGGCGATTTCGTCGAAGGGGTTCATGCTCATCTTGACGTTGGCCAGATCGACGCCCGAACCGTCCGCCTTGACGCGGACCTTGACGTTGTAATCCACCACCCGCTTGACTGCGACGAGTACTTTCATGCGCTCACTCCACTGATAGCTGATAGTCAGAAATTTTGTTCGCTCGTCATTATAACCACCGGGTTGGCGGCTCTCCTATTTTTCGAACGATCGTACTATTTTATCGGCAAAATGATGCCGGGCATAGGCCCGGCACCTTTTTTACCGGTCAGGCGATTGTGCCGCAAAGCCACGCCGGCAGGCTTCGTCCGATTGGATGAAACCCTCGAGTGACGCCGGCTTACCAGGAAATTACCAGGCGGTGATGACCGAATCCTTGAAGGTCGATGTGACGTATTGCTTGATTTCAGGCGAATGGTAGGCCTTCACCAGCTTGGCCACCCAGGGCTTGCTCTTGTCGGCGTCGCGGATCGCAATCAGGTTGGCGTACGGCCCCTTCGGGCCTTCCATGGCGATCGCGTCCTTGGTCGGCGACAGGCCCGCTGACTCGGCATAGTTGCCGTTGATCGCGGCTGCATCCAGGTCGTCCAGCGAACGCGGCAGCTGCGCGGCGTCGAGCTCGACGATGCGGATCTTCTTTGGGTTTTCCGCGATGTCCAGCGGCGTGGCCTTCAGGCCCGCGTTGGGCTTGAGCTTGATCACGCCCTGGCTCTGCAGCAGCAACAGCCCGCGGCCACCATTGGTGGGATCGTTGGGCACGCCCACGCGCGCGCCCTGCTTGAGCTGGTCGAGCGACTTGATCTTCTTCGAGTACACGCCCATCGGGAACGTCACCGTGTAGGCGATATGGGTGAACTTGTAGCCCCGGTCCTTGATCTGGGCTTCCAGGTACGGCAGGTGTTGGTAGCTGTTGGCATCCAGGTCGCCGGCGGCCAGCGCGGCGTTGGGCTGGATGTAGTCGCTGAACTCGACCACCTGGATATTGAGGCCGTCTTTCGCGGCGACCTTTTTCACCTGTTCCATGATCTGGGCGTGCGGGCCGCCGGTGACGCCGATCTTGATCGGCTTGTCCTGGGCGATCGCGCCGGTGGCCAGCGAGGCGCCGAGCACGGCGCCGAGCATCCATTGCAGCAGGTTGCGACGTTGCATGATGTACGTTCCTATCTCGAAAAAGTCTGGGTTCAACGGTGGCTGATGCGGCGGACCAGCCAGTCGCCGAAGCTCTGCACCGCCTGCACGAACACGATCAGGATCACCACCACCGCGACCATCACCTCGGTGATGTAGCGCTGGTAGCCATAGCGGATGCCCAGGTCGCCCAGGCCGCCGCCGCCGATCGCGCCGGCCATGGCCGAATAGCCGACCAGGCTGACGAAGGTGATGGTCAGGCCGGCGACGATGCCGGGCATGGCCTCGGGCAGCAGCACCTTCCACACGATCTGGCGCGTGGTGGCGCCCATCGACTGCGCCGCCTCGACCAGGCCCTTGTCGACCTCGCGCAGCGCGCTTTCGACCAGGCGCGCGATAAACGGGATCGCCGCGATGGTCAGCGGCACGATCGCCGCAGTGGTGCCTATCGACGAGCCGACGATAAAGCGCGTAAACGGAATCACCACCACCAGCAGGATGATGAACGGGATCGAGCGCACCGCGTTGACCACCACGCCGATGGTGCGGTTGAACAGCGGGTGCGACAGCACGCCGCCGCGGTTGGTCAGGTGCAGCAGCACGCCCAGCGGCACGCCCAGCAGCGCGCCGACCACGCCCGAGATCGCCACCATCAGCAGGGTCTCGTTGAACGACGTCAGGAACAGGTCAAACATTTCAGACCACATGTTCGAACTCCTCCACCACGACGCCTTGCGCCTGCAGGTATTCCATTGCTGCCTTCACATCGGCCAGTTCGCCGGTGGCCATGATCGCCAGCGAGCCGAAGGCCTGGCCCTGGATCTCGTCGATATGGCCGTGCAGGATGTTGAAATCCAGCCCGTAGCGGCGGATCGCCTGCGCCAGCACCGGCTGGTCGACACCCTCGCCGGTGAAGGCGAGGCGGTAGACGTGGTCGCGCCCGTTGCCGAGCCGGCTTTCGACGCGCTTGAGCACGCTCGCCGGCAGCTCCTGCGAGATGACGTCGCCGATCATGGCGCGCGTGACCTCGTGCTGCGGCCGCAGGAATACGTCGATCACGCGCCCGCTCTCCACCACCTGGCCGGCCTCGAGCACGGCGACGCGGTCGCAGACCTGCTTGATGACTTCCATCTGGTGCGTGATCATCACGATGGTCAGGCCCAGCTCGCGGTTGATCTGCTTGAGCAGGTCCAGGATGGAACGGGTGGTCTCCGGGTCCAGCGCGGAAGTGGCTTCGTCCGACAGCAGCACCTTGGGCTGGCTTGCCAGCGCGCGCGCAATGCCCACGCGCTGCTTCTGCCCGCCGCTGATCTGCGCCGGGTAGCGGTCCTTCAGCGCCGACAGCCCGACCAGCTCCAGCAGCGGCAGCACGGTGGCGGCAATTTCAGCCCTGGGCTTGCCGGCCAGCTCCAGTGGCAGCGCCACGTTGTCATAGACGGTGCGCGACGACAGCAGGTTGAAGTGCTGGAAGATCATGCCGATCTCGCGCCGCGCCAGGCGCAGCGCGCCGTTGTCCAGCGCGGTCAGGTCCTGGCCGGCGACGACGACGCGGCCGCTGGTAGGCCGGTTCAGCAGGTTGATGGCGCGGACCAGCGTGCTCTTGCCCGCGCCGCTGCGCCCGATGATGCCGAAGACTTCGCCCGCCGCAATCGACAGGCTGACGTCCCGCAATGCATGCACGTCGCCAGACGCGCCCGGGAAGCGCTGCGACAGTCCTTGCAGTTCGATCATGGAAAAGGTGACCAAAAGAAAACGGCAACAGGCGAGGGATCTCCAGCGCTGTTGCCGCTCGTTATTTTTCTGAAGCGCGTATTTTATGCGATTCGCTTCATACCTTAAACGACTTTTTGCCGATGTCTTTATACGTTCCTGGCATATAAAGACCCATAAAGTCGATCAGGAGGCACGCCACGACGGCGACCGCTTGTCGATGAAGGCTTGTACCCCTTCCAGCGCCGACTCGTCCATCATGTTGCAGGCCATGGTCTGGCCGGCAAGCTGGTAAGCCGCCTCGATGCCCATCTCGAGCTGGCGGTAGAACAGCCCCTTGCCGGCGGCGACGGCGGCGGCCGGCTTGGCGCAGATGCTGGCGGCCAGCCGCGCCACTTCGGCGTCCAGTTCGCCGGCCGGCACCACCCGGTTGACCAGTCCGCGTTCGCGCGCACCGGCGGCGTCGATCATGTCGCCGGTCAGCAGCATCTCCATGGCCTGCTTGCGGTGCAGGTTGCGTGACAGCGCCACGCCCGGGGTCGAACAGAACAGGCCCAGGTTGACGCCCGACACGGCAAAGCGCGCATCGTCGGCGGCCACCGCCAGGTCGCACATCGCCACCAGCTGGCAGCCGGCCGCGGTGGCAATGCCATGGACCCGCGCGATCACCGGCTGCGGCATCTGCTGGATCGCCATCATCATGCGCGTGCAGCGGTCGAACAGGCGCCGGTAGTAATCGTGCGACGGCGCCGCGCGCATTTCGCGCAGGTCGTGGCCGGCGCAGAAGGCCTTGCCGGCGCCCGCCAGCACCACCACGCGCACGCTGGGGTCGGCAGCGAGCCGGCGCAGCGCTTCGGTGAGCGCATCGAGCAGCCCTTCGGACAAGGCGTTGAACGCCTGCGGCCGGTTCATGGTCAGGCGCGCCACGCCCGGGGCATCGCGCGATTCGGTCAGCAGCGGCGCGTCGACGCGCGCATCGTTCTCGGCCATGGCGGCGGTCTCCTAGTGCTCCAGCAGCACCTTCAGGTGGGCCAGCACGCTGCGGCCCAGCGCGCTGAGGTTGTAGCCGCCCTCGAGGCAGCTGACGATGCGGCCCTGCGCATGGGTGCGCGCGACGTCGACCAGCTGGCCGGTGATCCAGGCGTAGTCCTGCTCCACCAGGCCCATCTGGCCCAGGTCGTCCTCGCGGTGCGCGTCGAAGCCGGCCGAAATGAACAGCATCTGCGGACGGAATTCATTGAGGCGCGGCAGCCAGATGGTCTCGACCACCTCGCGCACCGCCATGCCGTTGCTGTAGGCCGGCAGCGGGATGTTGACCATGTTCGGCGCCAGGTGCTCGGTGCCGCTGTAGGGGTAGAACGGGTGCTGGAAGATGCTGCACATCATCACGCGCTCGTCGCCGCGGAACGCCGCCTCGGTGCCGTTGCCGTGATGGACGTCGAAGTCGATGATCGCAACGCGCTCAAGCCCGTGCGCCTGCAGCGCATGGCGCGCGGCAATGGCCACGTTGTTGTAGAAGCAGAAGCCCATGGCGCGGCCGGGCTCGGCGTGGTGGCCGGGCGGGCGCACGCAGCAAAAGGCGTTCTCGAACTCGCCGGCGATCACCGCATCGGTGGCCGCCACCGCCGCGCCCGCGGCCAGCGTCGCGGCGGCGAGCGTGTGCGCGTTCATCGAGGTGTCCGGATCGATCGCGTGGTAGCCGCTCGACGGGCTGGCGCTTGCAAGCGCGTCGACGTGCTCGGGCCGGTGCACGCGCTCGAGCTGCTCGCGCGTGGCGGGCGGCGCCTCGCGGCGCTCCAGCAGCCCGTCCAGGCCATGCGAAATCAGGTGATCCTCGATCGCCTGCAGGCGCTCCGGACACTCGGGGTGGAAGTGCCCCATCTCGTGCCGCTGGAACTCGGGGTGCGTGTAATAGCCGGTCGGCATCTCTTATCGTCGCAATGGGTTGCAGTGCGTCGCCATGTTGTCTCCAAACGTTACGTTAGCACAGGCCACGCCAAGGGACCCAGCAGCGCCGGCGCTCCATGCCGCACCCGCCGCGCCACGGATGCCGCGGTGGCATCCGCTATACTCGGTGCGACTTGCAAAGGACACCATGACCGACACCCAGCGCTCACTGCGACGCCCCCTGCTGGGCGCCGCGCTTTCCGCTGCCGCACTCGGACTCTGCGGCCTCTCTCCCAGCCTGCTCGCCGCCGGCAAACGCCGCGTCAGCGTGCGCGAGGAGGAAATCGAACCCGGCCGCTACCGCGACAACCCGCAAGCACGTGCCTTTATCGACGAGATGGTGGCGCGCCACGGCTTTGACCGTGGCATGCTGCAGGAATGGTTCGGGCAGGCGGTCTACTCGGCCACCGTGGTACGGCTGATCATGCCGCCCGCCACCACCGGGCGCAAAAGCTGGCGCACCTACCGCTCGCGCTTTATCGAGCCGATCCGCATCAATGCCGGCGTGCGCTTCTGGCAGGACAACCGCGACACGCTGCGCCGCGCCGAGGCCGAATTCGGCGTGCCGGCCTCGGTCATCGTCGGCATCATCGGCGTCGAAACCATCTATGGGCGCGACATGGGCTCGTTTCGCGTGCTCGACTCGCTGTCGACGCTGGCGTTCGACTACCCGGCCACGCCCAACCGCGAAGCCCGCAGCACGCTGTTCCGCAACCAGCTGGCCGACTACCTGCTGTGGTGCCGCGACACCCGCACCGACGTCTACTCGGTGCTGGGCTCGTATGCCGGCGCCATCGGCATTCCGCAGTTCATGCCGACCAGCCTGCGCGAATACGCCCTCGACTACGACAACAACGGCCACATCGACCTGCGCAACAGCCCCACCGATGCCATCGGCAGCGTGGCGCGCTTCCTGCAGCTGCACGGCTGGGAGCCGGGCCGTCCGGTGGTGTGGCGCATCGCCCCCGACACTGGCAGCCTGGGCATCGCCACCGCGGCTGCCGATGGCGAGCCGTGGCCGACCCGCACCCTCAACCAGCTGACCCGCGCCGGGCTGCGCGTGGACGAGCCCATCAACCTGGGGCGCGAAGGCGAAACCGGGGTGCTGGTGGTGGACCTGCCCACGCCCGACCAGCCTACCGAGTACCTGCTGGGCCTGCGCAACTTCTATGTGCTGACGCGGTACAACCGCAGCTTCTTCTATGCGCTGGCGGTGTACCAGCTGGGCGAGGCGGTCAAGGCGGCGATGGGCTGAGGCGGCACGGCCACAGCAAAAAAGGCCTCGCATCAGCGAGGCCTTTTTGTTTGCAGCGCTGTGGATCAGGCCGGGAACACGCCGGTCGACAGATAGCGGTCGCCGCGGTCGCACACCACGAAGACGATGGTGGCGTTCTCGACTTCCTCGGCGACGCGCAAGGCCACGCACAGCGCACCGGCGGCGGAAATGCCGCAGAAAATGCCCTCTTCCGATGCCATGCGGCGCGCCATGTGCTCGGCATCGCCCTGGCTCACCGGCTCGGTTCGGTCGATGAACTTGGGATCGTAGATCTTGGGCAGATACGCTTCGGGCCATTTGCGGATGCCCGGGATGCGCGAGCCTTCGGCTGGCTGCGCGCCGACGATCTGGATCGCGGGATTCTGCTCCTTGAGGAAGCGCGACACGCCGGTGATGGTGCCGGTGGTGCCCATCGCGGAAACGAAATGGGTGATGCGGCCGTCGGTATCGCGCCAGATTTCGGGGCCGGTGCCCTCGTAGTGGGCCTGCGGATTGTCCGGGTTGGCAAACTGGTCGAGGATCACGCCCTTTCCGTCGCGCTCCATCGAATCGGCCAGGTCGCGCGCATATTCCATGCCGCCCTTGACCGGCGTCAGGATGATCTCGGCGCCGTAGGCCGCCATGCTCTGGCGGCGCTCGAGGCTGAGGTCCTCGGGCATGATCAGCACCATCTTGTAGCCGCGGATGGCGGCTGCCATCGCCAGCGCGATGCCGGTATTGCCCGAGGTCGCTTCGATCAGCGTATCGCCCGGCTTGATGCGCCCGCGCGCTTCGGCCCGCGCGATCATCGACACCGCCGGGCGGTCCTTGACCGAACCGGCAGGATTGTTGCCTTCGAGCTTGCCGAGGATCACATTGCCGCGCGCGTCGTTGGCGGCGCCGGGGATGCGCTGCAGTCTGACCAGCGGCGTGTTGCCGATGGTGTCTTCAATTGTCTTGTAGGCCATGGGGCGAAGGAAGGTCGCAAACGGGGGAATCCAATTCGCCGGCCATTGTAATCCAGACCCCTATCCCCCGCCGGCAGGCGGGAATTGCGCGGCACCGGCCGCAACCGCCTGCCTGCGCCCGCCGTGCCTCAGTCTTCTTCGCGGTTGCCTTCGCCCAGCAGGTGGTACAGCAGGATGCAGCCGAAGGTGGCGGTGCCGATGCCGCCCAGCGTCATGCCGCCCAGCTTCAGCGTCAGGTCGCCGGCCGCCACCGTCAGCGTCGCGCCCACCGTGATCAGGTTGCGCGAGCTGGAGAAGTCCACGTGGTTCTGCACCCAGATCCGGCCCGCGGTAGCGGCGATCAGTCCGAACACGACGATGGTCAGGCCGCCGATCACCGGCCCCGGGATGGTCAGGATCAGGGCGCCGAACTTGGGCGAAAAGCCCAGCAAGATGGCCACCGCGGCCGCCACCACGAAGATCAGCGTCGAATAGATCTTGGTGACCGCCATCACCCCCATGTTCTCGGCATAGGTGGTCACGCCGGTGCCGCCGCCGCTGGCCGACAGCATGGTGGCAATGCCGTCGCCGATAAAGGCGCGGCCGATGTACGGATCCAGGTTGCGGCCGGTCATCACGCCGATGGCCTTGATATGGCCGAGGTTCTCGGCCACCAGCACGATCGCCACCGGCGCGATCAGCAGCATCGCCCCCAGTTCGAACGTCGGCGCGGTGAACGCCGGCAGGCCGAACCAGCTGGCGGCGGCCACGCCGGAGAAATCGATCGGCTTGCCCAGCCCCATCACGTTGGTGCCCAGGTAGTAGGCAACGTAGCCGGCCAGGCCGCCGATCAGCACCGGCAGGCGCCCGATCATGCCGGGCGCGCGCACCGCCACCAGCCCCACCGCGACCACCGTCAGCAACCCCACCCAGGTATCGAGCGCCGCGCCGCTGACCGCCTTCACCGCCACCGGGGCCAGGTTCAGCCCGATCGCCGCGACGATGGCGCCGGTCACCACCGGCGGCATCAGCTTTTCCACCCAGGCGTAGCCCGCCGCCTGCACCACCAGGCCGATCACGGTGTACAGCGCACCGGCGGCAATGATGCCGCCCAGCGCCACCGGGATATTGAGGTTGGGGCCGCTGCCGGCATAGCCGGTGGCGGCGATCACCACCGCAATGAAGGCAAAGCTGGAGCCCAGGTAGCTGGGCACCCGGCCGCGCACGCACAGGAAGAAGATCAGCGTGCCGATGCCGGAAAACAGGATGGCGATATTCGGGTTGAAGCCCATCAGGATCGGCGCGATGGCGGTCGAGCCGAACATCGCCACCACGTGCTGGATCCCGGCCAGCAGTGTCTGCCCCGCGGGCAGCCGCTCATCGGGGCCGATCACGCCCTCGGTCTTGAGCCGCCATTGCGGCAGGAATCCCGCGTCCTCGCCATTCGCCATATTGTCTTGCTCCCTGTGGTCCGGGCTGGCCACCGGATCGGCGGCCGCCGCGCTTGTGCCTGCTTGTTAGGTTGTGGAATGCCGGTCGGCAGCCGCGCGGCAGGTGCTGCCTGCGCGGCGTCCGCATGATACTCCGCCGCCACGGGGGCTGCGAAGCCGACAAGCTTTAGCACAACGCATACCAGCCACAACGCGCCCGGCCGCAGCACGACCGGGCACAGGGCAGCAGTGGCGGTGCTAGCGGGCCGGCTTTGCCGGTGCAGGCGTTGCCTTTGCCCCCTTGGCGGGCGCCGGCGTGGCCGCCGGTGCAGCAGATGGCGTGGCGGGGGACGACCCCTTGCCGGCAATGGTCAGGCCGGCGTCCTGCAGCTTGGCCACGGACTTGGGCCCGATGCCGCTGACGCGCTCGGCCAGGTCGGCGGCGTCCTTGTACGGCCCGCGCTTGTTGCGCTCTTCGACGATGTGGCGGGCCGTGGCCGGGCCCACGCCCTTGACCGAGGTCAGCGCCGCCTCGTCGGCGGTGTTGACGTCGACCGCGGCACGCGCGGTGCCGCCGGCAAGCAGGCACAAGGCTGCCGCGAGGGAGATCAGGGAAAAACGCCGGGCAAGCTGCCGGATCCAGTGCATGGCCATGAAGGCTCTCCTTTCCTGTGGATGGTCTGAGGTACCACCCCCGCCAGGGCGGCGAGGTCAGGTCAGGATAGGGGCGCGCCTTGATGGCGGCGCATGCGGCAACAAAAGTTGACACCGGCCGCACGAAAGCGTGTCAGCCGGCGCGAGGCAGGGACGATGCGGGGTTCAGCCGTTGCGCTCGAGCAGCCAGCGGCAGTAGCGCGCCACGCCTTCCTCGACGGTCAGGAAGCGCTCGCCGTAGCCGGCGCCGCGCAGCTTGGACACATCCGACTGCGTGAAGCACTGGTACTTGCCGCGCAGCGCGTCGGGAAACTTGACGTACTCGACCAGCCCTTCCTGCACCAGGTCGTCCAGCGACAGCGGCGGCTTGCCTTCGGCCTCGCGCAGCGTGTTGACCACGGTCGCGGCGATGTCGTTGAACGGCTGGGCACGGCCGGTGCCCAGGTTGAAGATGCCGGACTTCTCCGGATGGTCGAAGAAGAACAGGTTGACCTTGACCACGTCCTCGACCGAGATGAAATCGCGGCTCTGCATGCCGGGACCATAGCCGCCGTAGTCGCCGAACAGCTTCACCGTGCCGTCGGCACGGAACTGGTTGAAGTTGTGGAATGCCACCGACGCCATGCGGCCCTTGTGCGTTTCGCGCGGCCCGTACACGTTGAAGTAACGGAAGCCGACGATCTGCGACAGCGCCGACGGCAGCCGGCGCCGCACGATCTGGTCGAACAGGAACTTGGAGTAGCCGTACACGTTGAGCGGACGCTCGAACTCGCGGTCTTCGCGGAACACCTGCGAGGCGCCGTAGGTCGCCGCCGACGATGCGTAGAGGAACTGCGTGCCCTGCTCCAGGCAGCTCTCCATCAGCGACAGCGTGTAGCGGTAGTTGTTCTCCATCATATAGCGGCCGTCGGTCTCCATGGTGTCGGAGCAGGCGCCTTCATGGAACACCGCGCGGACCTTGCCGAACTCGCCGCGGGCAAAGCGCGCGAGGAAGTCCTGCTTGTCCAGGTAATCGGAGATCTCGCAGTCGACCAGGTTGTGGAACTTGTCGGCGCGGGTCAGGTTGTCGACGGCGATGACGTTGGTCTCGCCGCGTTCGTTCAGGCCCTTGACGAGATTGCTGCCGATGAAACCCGCGGCGCCGGTGACGATGATGGTCATGGTCGGATCAGGATGGGGCGCCGCGCCTCAGGCAGCGGCACCGAACAATTCGGGATAAGTGACGACGGCGGTGCCCAGCTTGCCGACCACGATGCCGCCGGCGCGATTGGCATGCTGCACGGCTTCCTTGAGCGGCACGCCCGCACCCATCATGGTGGCGAGCGTGGCGATCACGGTGTCGCCGGCACCGGATACATCATAGACCTCGCGGGCCTGCGCGGAGACGTGCAGCACTTCGGCTTCGGTATAGAGCGTCATGCCCTCTTCCGAGCGCGTCAGCAGCAGCGCTTCGAGCTGCAGCGCGCGGCGCAGGTTCTGCGCGCGGATGGTCAGGTCGGCCTCGGTCTTCCAGGCGCCGACCACGGCACGCATCTCGGCGCGGTTGGGGGTGATCAGCGTGGCGCCGCGGTAGCGCGAGTAGTCGTCGCCCTTGGGGTCGACCAACACCTTGCGGCCGGCCGCGCGGCCGGCGTCGATCATGCGCGTGACGTGGGTCAGCCCGCCCTTGCCGTAGTCGGACAGCACCAGCACCTGGTAATCGTTGACCAGGCCCTGGAACTTGTCCTGTACCGCGAGCAGCACTTCATGCGCCGGCGTGTTCTCGAAATCCACGCGCAGCAGTTGCTGCTGGTGTGCCACCACACGCAGCTTGATGGTGGTGTTGATCTTGGCGTCGCGGTGCAGGTAGGGCTGCACGTGGCTTTCGGCCAGCAGCGCCTCGAGCGTGCGCGCCGGCTCGTCGTCGCCGACCACGCCCAGCATGCCGACGCGCGCGCCCAGCGCCGCGGCGTTGCGGGCCACGTTGGCGGCACCGCCCAGGCGCTCGTCGCTGCGCTTGACCTGCACCACCGGCACCGGCGCTTCCGGCGAAATGCGCTCGACGTCGCCGAACCAATACCGGTCCAGCATCATGTCGCCGACCACCAGGATATGGGACTGCCGGATCTGCTCCTGCGGAATGACGGTCTTGTTCATGAAGATCCTTGGCAATATCGCGGCGGCCGCGGCAGCCGCGTTAGCTTATCGATTGATGAGTCCGTTGACCCACGTACGCCTTATTCGTTCGCCGGCGGCGCAGCCTTGCGGGCCGGGCGGCCGATGGCGTGGTATTCCACGCCGGTCTCGCGCATCGCCTCGGGCTCATACAGATTGCGTCCATCGAAGATCACCGGCGACTTCAGCCGCCGTTTGATCTGACCGAAGTCGGGGCTGCGGAACACTTTCCATTCGGTCACGATCGCCAGCGCGTCGGCGCCGTCGAGCGCATCCATCTGGTGCTGGTGGAAGCTCACGCGCGCGGCGCCGCCCGGCACATCGGCCAGGTCTGCCTCCAGCACCCGGCGCGCCTCGGCCATCGAGACCGGGTCATGCACCCGCAGCGACGCGCCGCGCGACACCAGCTCGCGCGCCAGCACGCGCGACGGCGCCTCGCGCATGTCGTCGGTATTGGGCTTGAAGGCCAGACCCCAGAGCGCAAAGACGCGGCCGGTCAGGTCGTCGCCGAAGCGGCGTACGATCTTTTCGCCCAGTACGCGCTTCTGCGCGCCGTTGACGGCTTCCACCGCCTCCAGCACGCGCAATGGCTTGCCATGGTCTGCGGCGGTGCGCATCAGCGCCTGGACGTCCTTGGGAAAGCACGATCCGCCATAGCCTGCGCCGGCATACAGGAAACTGTAGCCGATGCGCGGGTCCGAGCCGATGCCCATGCGCACCAGCTCGATATCGGCGCCGACCTCGTCAGCCAGGTTGGCGAGCTCGTTCATGAACGAGATGCGCGTGGCCAGCATCGAATTGGCCGCGTACTTGGTGAACTCGGCCGAGCGCACGTCCATGTAGAAGGTGCGCTCATGGTGGCGGTTGAACGGCGCATACAGCTGCCGCATGGTGGCCTGCGCGTGGCGGCCGGCGGCGTCGGCATTGCAGCCCAGCACGATGCGGTCGGGGCGCATGAAGTCTTCGACCGCGGCGCCCTCTTTCAGGAATTCCGGGTTCGACACCACCGAGAACTGCAGGTCTTCCAGTCCGCGCGCGGCCAGCTCCTCGCGAATCGCGGCGGTGACGCGGTCGCCGGTCCCCACCGGCACGGTCGACTTGTCGACCACCACCTTGAAGCCGGTCATGTGGCGGCCGATATTGCGGGCCGCCGCCAGCACGTACTTGAGGTCGGCCGAGCCGTCCTCGTCCGGCGGCGTGCCCACCGCGATGAACTGCACGTCGGCATGCTCGACGCTGGCTGCCACGTCGGTGGAAAAGATCAGGCGGCCGGCCTCGCGGTTGCGCTGGATCAGTTCCTGCAGGCCCGGCTCGTAGATCGGCACGCCGCCCGCGTTGAGCAGCGCGATCTTCTGCTCGTCCAGGTCCAGGCAGAACACGTCGTTGCCCTGCTCCGCCAGGCAGGCGCCGGTGACGAGACCGACGTAGCCGCTGCCGATAATGGTGACTTTCATAGCTTCAATTCACATCCGTTGCACGGCCACCGGAAATCAGCCGAGCGTTTCGGAACGCCGCGGGGCATAGGTCTCCCAGCGGTTGCAACCAGGGCACTGCCAATAGAACAGCCGCGCACGGAAACCGCATTCGCGGCAGGTATAGCGCGCCAGGTTGCGCGTTCGCAGTTGCAGCAGGTCGCGGATGGCAGTGGTTTCCTTCGCCTCGTCGTCCGCTTCCGCGCCCTCGGACTGGCCAGTCGCGGCCTCGACCACAGCAGCCTGCGCGGCGGGCGCGGTGGCGGCCACCGCCGACTGCGCCTCGAAGTACTTGGTCAGCGCCAGCAACGTGGGCTGGCGGCGCAGCTGTTCGCGCATCAGGCGCGCCGCGGCCTCGGGGCCATTCACCTCCAGTTCGGCCTTGTACGCGGTGTCGAGCACCTCGGGCGCGAGCTTGCCCTTGAGCAGGCCGCGCAGCCACTCCAGCGCCACCCCTTGCTCGTCCAGGGCGGCATAGGCCTTGACCACGCGCTCGGCCACCAGCGGCAGGAAGGCAGCGTCCTGCTGCTCGATGCCGAGCCAGTGGCCCAGCGCCGCGCGCGCATCGCCCGCCGCCGCGGCGACGTCGCCGAGCAGGATCGGCGCGCGCACGTTGGCGGGATTCTCGGCCACGGCCTGGTTCAGCCATTTCACCGCGTCTTCGGGGCGCTTGCGCTGCAGCGCGTCCTGCGCCAGCTCGCAGCAGAACTGCGCGATCTGCAGGCTGTAGCTCTTCTGCTCCAGCGTCTGCAGCTCACGCGCGGCATCGATCGCCTTCTGCCACTCCTTTTCGACCTCGTAGAGCTCGAGCAGCACGCGCTTGGCCGACGCCGCGTAAGGCCCCGACATCAGCCGGCGCAGCGATTCCTCGGCACGGTCGAGCAGGCCCGCGCGCAGGTAGTCTTCGCCCAGCTCGAACAGCGCGTGCTCGCGTTCGGGCTCGGGCAGGTCGGGGCGCGTGGCCAGGTTCTGGTGCACGCGGATGGCGCGCTCGGTTTCGCCGCGGCGCCGGAACAGCGCGCCCAGCGCAAAGTGCAGCTCGGTGGTTTCCGGGTCCAGCCGGGCGACTTCGACAAAGGCGTCGATGGCCTTGTCGGGCTGCTCGTTGAGCAGGAAATTGAGTCCCTTGAAGTAGGAGCGCGGCAAGGCCCCCTGCTCGCTGATCATCTGGCGCACGTCGAAGCGCGCCGCCATCCAGCCAAGGCCAAAGACAAGTGGCAGCACCAACAGCCACCAGGTTTCGAACATCATGGATCAGACTTTCGGGCCGACTACGTTATAGGGAGACTTGCCGTCGCGGGGCACCGGGGCGGCGCTCGCCGCTGCCGCCGACGGCGCCGCCGTCGACGCCCGTGCGTCCGCGGCCGCGCGCCGCAGCCTGGCCAGTTCCACGCGCTGGCGCATCAGCCCAGGCGCCACCGAGGCCAGCGCCGCCACCGCGCCCAGCGCGAAGGCGGCAAACAGGATCAGGATCAGCGGCGCATGCCAGACGGCATTGAAGAACAGCTGCAGCGAGGCTTCTGCGGTATTGCGCAGGGCCAGCACGAACAGCAGCACGAATACGACGATGCGGACGATCCAGGCAAACAGTTTCATGCGGGTAGGCGGCGAAGCGGCATGGCGTTGAGGCGGGCAAGCACAAAGCCTGCGGCTGGCAGGACGTCCAGTGCAAGGCCCGGCCAAGACCCCGGCATTGTAACGGAATCACTTCACGGATTCGGTAACGTGGCGGTAACGGCCTGCCGGGGCGCGTCTCATAGGTGTCGGCGCTCCGGCTTGCAGACGCTGCCGCATGCCGTTCCGCCAGCATCGAGCATAAAAAAAAGCGCCCCAAGGGGCGCTTTTTTGACAAATCAGTAGCAGGCAGTGCCAGTCGAAGTCACGAGCGAATGAAATCCAGTCCGCTCTCGTGCAACCCCGTCGGTGCGGCGGATGCCGCGCCCTGGCCTGCCTTGCCCGGCAGGGCTTGCGCCGTGCCGCCGGAATGGCCGTTGCCGTTGGCGCCCGCGGGCGCCGGCTGGCTACGGTCAACCCGTTCGCGCAATTCCTTGCCCGCCTTGAAGTGCGGCACCCGTTTTTCAGGTACCAGCACCCGCTCGCCGGACTTGGGATTGCGCCCCACGCGAGGCGGACGCCGGTTCAGACCAAAACTGCCGAATCCGCGGATCTCGATGCGGTGGCCGTCGGCCAACGCTTCGGACATCGCGTCGAGTATCGTTTTCACCGAGATGTCCGCATCCCGCAGCAGCAGCTGGGGGAAGCGGGCAGCCAGTTTTTCGACGAGCTCCGACTTGGTCATGGGCATACGCGCAAGCGCGGGGGCCTGCGATTACTGGTTGTCCTGGCCGAGCTTGGCCTTCAGCAGGGCGCCGAGGTTGGTCGTGCCAGCCGTGCCGGTGTCGGCCTGGAACTTCTGCATCGCTTCCTGCTGCTCTGCGCTGTCCTTGGCCTTGATCGACAGGTTGATGTTGCGCGACTTGCGGTCGACGTTCACCACCAGGGCGGTGATCTGCTCGCCTTCCTTCAGCACGTTGCGGGCGTCTTCCACGCGGTCAGCGGAGATTTCCGATGCGCGCAGGTAGCCTTCGACGTCGTCGGCCAGCTGGACCACGGCGCCCTTGGCGTCAACGGCCTTGATCGTGCCCTGAACCAGCGAGCCCTTGTCGTTGGCCGAGATGAAGTTGTTGAACGGATCGCCCGACAGCTGCTTGATGCCCAGCGAGATGCGTTCCTTGTCGACGTCGATGCCCAGTACCACGGCTTCGACTTCGTCGCCCTTCTTGTACTTGCGCACGGCCTCTTCGCCGGACTCTTGCCAGGACAGGTCGGACAGGTGCACCAGGCCGTCGATGCCACCAGGCAGGCCGATGAACACGCCGAAGTCGGTGATCGACTTGATCTGGCCGGCGAGCTTGTCGCCCTTCTTGTGGTTACGCGAGAAATCGTCCCACGGGTTGGCCTTGCACTGCTTCATGCCCAGGCTGATACGACGCTTGTCTTCGTCGATATCCAGCACCATGACTTCGACTTCGTCGCCCAGCTGGACCACCTTGGACGGGGCCACGTTCTTGTTGGTCCAGTCCATTTCCGACACGTGCACCAGGCCTTCGATGCCGGCTTCGATCTCGACGAACGCGCCGTAGTCGGTCAGGTTGGTCACCTTGCCGAACAGGCGGGTGCCTTGCGGGTAGCGGCGCGAGATGCCGACCCACGGATCTTCGCCCAGCTGCTTCACGCCCAGCGAGACGCGGTTCTTTTCCTGGTCGAACTTGAGGATCTTGGCGGTGATTTCCTGGCCAACCGACAGCACTTCGCTCGGGTGGCGGACACGGCGCCAGGCCAGGTCGGTGATGTGCAGCAGGCCGTCGATGCCGCCCAGGTCAACGAACGCACCGTAGTCGGTGATGTTCTTGACGATACCGTTGACGATGGCGCCTTCCTTCAGGGTTTCCATCAGCTTCTGGCGCTCTTCGCCCAGCGTGGCTTCGACCACGGCGCGGCGCGACAGCACAACGTTGTTGCGCTTGCGGTCCAGCTTGATGACCTTGAATTCCAGGGTCTTGCCTTCGTACGGGGTGGTGTCCTTGATCGGACGCACGTCAACCAGCGAGCCCGGCAGGAACGCGCGGATGCCGTTGACCATCACCGTCAGGCCGCCCTTGACCTTGCCGGTCACGGTACCCGAGATGATTTCGCCGTCTTCCAGTGCCTTCTCGAGGTTCAGCCACGAGGCCAGGCGCTTGGCCTTGTCGCGCGAGAGGATGGTGTCGCCATAGCCGTTCTCGAGTGCGTCGATGGCCACGGAGACGTAGTCGCCGGCCTGCACTTCGAGTTCGCCCTGGTCGTTCAGGAACTCCTCCACCGGCACAAATGCCTCGGACTTGAGGCCGGCGTTGACGACCACGAAATTGTGGTCGATGCGCACGACTTCAGCGGAGATCACTTCGCCAGCCTTCATATTGGAGCGGGCGATCGATTCCTCGAACAGTGCGGCAAAGGATTCGTTAGTTTGCAGGTCGGACATAAACGTAAGGTGAAATCCGCAATACGCTGGCCGGCGCGACGATCGCGCTCAGTCTGCCAGGGCAGCGGGGTCAGGTTTGACAAAAGCCAGCCAGGGCACAGGCCCGGACTGACGCCATCGGGTACGGAAGGGGCGCGCCGCTTCTACGGATGCGCCCGCTGCATGTCATGCATCGGGCCGCACAGCGGCAAACCACTCCAGCACCTGCGCCACTGCCTGATCCACCGTCATGTCGGAGGTATCGAGCAGCTTTGCATCCTCGGCGGGACGCAGCGGCGCGGCGGCACGGGTACGATCCCGCGCGTCGCGCGCCTCAAGGTCACGCAAAAGGTCTTCGATATTAGCAGAAATTCCCTTATCAATCAATTGTTTATAGCGCCTGCGCGCACGCGCCTCGACGCTCGCGGTCAGGAACACCTTGAGCTGGGCGTCCGGGAAGATCACGGTGCCCATGTCGCGGCCGTCCGCCACCAGCCCGGGCAGCTTGCGAAAGCTGCGCTGCAGCTGGGTCAGCGCGTCGCGCACCGGCTGGTGCACGGCGATGGCCGAGGCGCGGTTGCCGATCGCCTCGGCGCGGATGGCCAGACTCACTTCCTCGCCTTGCAGCCAGACGCGGTCGGGCCCGAACTTCACATCGAGGCGCGAAGCGATCCGCGCCAGGGCGTCCATGTCGGCCAGGTCAACACCCAAGCGGTCGCTGGCCAGCGCTACCAGCCGGTACAGCGCACCGCTGTCGAGCAAGTGGAAGCCCACCGCATCGGCAACCTTGTGCGCAACCGTGCCCTTGCCAGAGGCGGTCGGTCCGTCAATGGTGATGACGTTGACGATAGTCATTGCTTATGGCATCCAGTGAAACGATTGATTGTTAATTCTATTGAGAATCATTATCATTTGATCCATGGCATCGTGCCGCGGCAAGCGCGATGCATCCCTCAGTATTGGTCGCGAGGCAATCTACCATGGCAAAAACCCTGACGTTCGGCATCATGCACCTCGGCATCGCGTTCAGCGTGACCTATGCGCTGACCGGCAGCCTGGCCGTGAGCGGCGCCGTCACTTTTATCGAACCGGCCATCAATACCGTGGCCCACTACTTCTTCGACAAGTACTGGGACAAGCGCCAGCATCGCCAGGCGCCGGCCACCGGCGACAGCGCCGCAGCCTCCGCCGGCAACGGTGCCAACGCAGGCCTGCTCAGCGCGTGACGCCGGCGAACACGCTGAAGTAGTCCGGGAAGGTCTTCGCCACGCAGCCCGGATCATTGATCCGCACCGGCAACGGGCCGAACGCCGCCAGCGAGAAACACATCGCCATGCGATGGTCATCATAGGTGCCAATGCCGTCGGCCGGGGTCTGCCACGGCTGCGGCGGCGTCACGCGCAGGTAGTCGGCGCCCTCCTCGACCACGGCGCCCAGCTTGCGCAGTTCCGTCGCCATCGCGGCGATGCGGTCGGTTTCCTTGACGCGCCAGCTGGCGATATTGGTCAGCGTGGTGGTGCCTTCGGCAAACAGCGCCGCCACCGCCAGTGTCATGGCGGCATCGGGAATGTGGTTGCAGTCCAGTTCGATGCCGTGCAGGCGCCCGTCGTCGCGCTCGGTGCCGCGCACCTCGATCCAGTTGTCGCCCGCCATCACATTGGCGCCCATGCGGTTGAGCGCATCGGCAAAGCGCACATCACCCTGGATGCTGGCCATGCCGACGCCTTCCACGCGCACCGGACCACCGCCGATCGCGCCGGCGGCCAGGAAATACGAAGCCGACGATGCGTCGCCCTCGACAAAGATCTCGCCCGGCGAGCGGTAAGCCGCCCCTGCGGGCAGGATGAAGCGCTCCCAGCCCTGCCGCTCAACATCGATGCCGAAGCGCGCCAGCAGGTTCAGCGTGATCTCGATATACGGCTTCGAGATCAGTTCGCCCACCACTTCGATCTCGATGCGGCCGCTGGGCGACTGCGCCAGCGGCAGGCTCATCAGCAGCGCGGTCAGGAACTGGCTCGAGACGTCGCCGCGCACGCGGATCGGCGCGTCGATGCGCAGGCTGGCCGGCTGGATATGCAGCGGCGGGAAACCTTCGTTGCCAAGGTAGTCGATCACCGCGCCGACCTGGCGCAGGCCGTCGACGAGGTCGCCGATCGGCCGCTCATGCATGCGCGGCACGCCGGACAGCTTGTAGCTGCCGCCCTGCAGCGCCAGCGCGGCGGTCAGCGGACGGATCGCGGTGCCGGCGTTGCCCATGAACAGCTCGGCCGACTTGTTGGGGAAGTTGCCGCCGGCGCCGGTGACGATGTAGTCGGCGCCTTCCTGCCGCCAGGCCACGCCCAGCGTGCGCAGCGCCTGCAGCATCACGCGGGTGTCGTCGGAATCGAGCAGGTCGCGCACGCGGGTCTCGCCGTTGGCCAGCGCAGCCAGCAGCAGCACGCGGTTGGAGATGCTCTTCGAGCCCGGCAGCCGAACGGTGCCGTGGGCGCGGGTCAGGGGGCCTAGCGTCAGGTGTTCCATGGATGTCGTGGGCGCCGGGGCGCCGCGTTCAGGCGATGGGCCGAGGCCATCAGGGTTCGATATGGTTGTTGCCCGCGGCACGCTCGGCACCCCAGGCCAGGCGGGTCTTGCTGGCGCGCGTGAAGATGCGCTCGAGCGCGTCGCCGTCGCCTTTCTCGATCAGCGTCTTCAGGTGCGCCAGCACCGACTGGTAGGTATTCAGCTCGCGCAGCAGCGCGTCGCGGTTGGCGACGCAGATGTCGCGCCACATCTCAGGGGACGAGGCTGCGATCCGCGTGAAGTCGCGGAAGCCGCCGCCGGCGAAATCCAGCTTCAGCGCCGCATCTTCGGCGTTGGCCACCTGCGCCACCAGCGCGTACGACAGCACGTGAGGCAGATGGCTGACCGCGGCAAACACGGCGTCGTGCTGCACCGCCGACATCACGTGGCAATACGCGCCGGCGCTTTCCCACATGGCGCGCACCGCGGCAACATCTGCGCGCGCGTTTTCCTGCAGCGGACACAGCACGGTCTTCTTGCCGTCGTACAGGTCCGGCAGCGCGGCCTCGACGCCGTTGAGCTCGCGCCCGGCGATCGGATGGGCCGGCACGAACTGCGCGGCCTTGTCGCCCAGCGCGGTCTTGGCGGCGATGATCACGTCGGACTTGGTGCTGCCAGCATCGGTAACGATGGTGCCCGGCTGCAGGTGCGGCTCGAGCGCGTGCAGCAAGGCAAAGTTCTGCGCCACCGGCGCGCACAGCACGATCACGCTGGCGCCGCGCGCGGCATCGGCCAGCGTCGCGGCCTCGTCGATCACGCCCAGGTCCAGCGCCTTCTGCAGCGAGGCAGCCGAGCGCCCCACCCCGACCACCGTTCCCACCACGCCGGCGCGCTTGAGCGCCAGCGCGAGCGAGCCGCCGATCAGGCCGACGCCGACAATGACAACACGGGAAAAATGCAATGCACTCACAATCACAGGCCGCAAGCGGCGGTAGTTCGGTTCAGACCGAGGTCAGTCAAGGGGCGGCACAACCATTCGCTTCTGCGGCGGCCGGCCTCAGGCCAGCACCCGCTCCAGCGCCGCGATAAACGCCGCGTTCTCTTCCGGCAAGCCGATGGTCACGCGCAGCCAGCGCGGCAGGTTGTAGTTGCCCACCGGGCGCACGATCACGCCCTGCCGGAGCAACGCCAGGTTCACGCGCGCGCCGGCGCCGTCATCGTCGCCCACGCGCACCAGCACGAAATTGCCGGACGACGGCACGTATTCCAGGCCGAGCCGGTCGAATGCTTCGGTCAGTTGCCGCTTGCCGTCGCGGTTCAGCTCTGCACTGCGGCGCAGGAAGGCGGTATCGGCCAGCGCGGCGATGGCGGCGGCCTGCGCCACGCTGTTGACATTGAACGGCTGGCGGATGCGGTTCAGCAGGTCGGTCAGTTCCGGCTGCGCCACCGCATAGCCGATGCGCAGGCCCGCCAGGCCATAGGCCTTGGAGAACGTGCGCGACACCATCAGGTTGGGATAGCTGCGCACCCAGGCAATCGCGTCGTATTGCTGGCCGGCATCGAGGTACTCGTTGTAGGCCTCGTCCAGTACCACCACGACATGGCGCGGCACCCGCTGCAGGAACGCCTCGATCTGCGCCGCCGGCAGGAAGGTGCCGGTGGGGTTGTTCGGGTTGGCGATAAAGACCAGGCGCGTATCCGGCGCAATCGCCGCCGCCATCGCGTCGAGGTCATGGCCGTAGTCGCGCGCGGGCACTTCGATGGCACGGGCGCCGATCTCCTGCGTGGCCAGCGCGTACACCGCGAACGAGTACTCGGCATAGACGATCGACTGGCCCGGCTCCACCAGCGCGTGCGCGGCCAACTCCAGGATGTCGTTGCTGCCGTTGCCCAGTGTCAGCCAGTCGGCGGGCACGCCGAGGCGCGCCGACAACGCGCCCTTCAGTGCAAAGCCGTTGCTATCGGGATAGCGGCCCAGTTCGGCGACCGCCGCGGCCACTGCAGTGCGCGCCGATTCCGGCATGCCCAGCGGATTCTCATTGGAGGCGAGCTTGACGATGCCGGCCTCGTCCAGGCCGAACTCGCGCGCGACTTCCGCAATCGGCTTGCCCGCCACGTAGGGCGAAATCGCCCGCACATAATCCGGCCCGAAACCCGGTGCGCCGCCCTGCTTGCCCTGCTCTGCCATCTTGTCTCCTTGTGCGATCCGGCTGCCTTACTTGCTCGATGGATACGAGCCCAGCACCTTCAGGTAGGCCGCGTTGCGGCGCAGCTCTTCGATCGCGCGCGCCACCGCGGGCTCATGCTGGTGCCCTTCCACGTCGACGTAGAAGTAGTATTCCCACGCGCCGCTGCGCGCCGGACGCGACTCGAAGCGGCACATCGACACGCCGTTCGCGGCCAGCGGCGCCAGCAGCTGGTACACCGCGCCGGCCTTGTTGGGCACCGACAGGATCAGCGAGGTCTGGTCGCTGCCCGAGGGCTCGGTCTCATAGCGGCCGATCACGGCAAAGCGCGTGCGGTTGTGCGGATCGTCCTGGATATGCGTGCGCACCAGGTGCAGATGGTAGCGGTTGGCGGCCGATTCACCGGCGATCGCGGCCACGGTCGGGTCTTCGCTGGCCATGCGCGCCGCTTCGGCATTGCTCGACACCGCCTGGCGCTCGAGGTGCGGATAGTTGGCGGTCAGCCAGTGCTGGCACTGCGCCAGCGCCTGCGCATGCGCGCGCACCACCGTGACGCCCTTCATGTCGGGGGTCGACGCCATCAGGTTGTGGTGCACCTTGAGCGCGATCTCGCCACTGATTTTCAGAGAGGTCTGCAGGAACAGATCGAGCGTGCGCGACACCGCGCCCTCGGTGGAATTCTCGACCGGCACCACGCCGTACTCGACCGTGCCCGCCTCGACCGCGCGGAACACCTCGTCGATGCTGGGGCAAGGCACGCCTGATACCTCGTGGCCGAAATGCGCGTACAGCGCCTGCTCCGAGAAGGTGCCGGCCGGGCCCAGGAACGCCACTTCCAGCGGCTTCTCCAGCCCGCGGCAGGCGGACATCACCTCGCGCCAGATGGCGGCCACGCTTTCGCCCAGCAGCGGACCCGGGTTGGCGCCCTGCACCTTGCGGATGACCTGCAGCTCGCGCTCCGGACGGAACACCGGCGCGCCGTACTTCTTCTTGACCTCGCCCACCTCGAGCGCCAGCTTCGCGCGGCGGTTCAGCATCGCCAGCAGCTCGCGGTCCACGGTATCGATCTGCTCGCGCAGCGGCCCCAGCTCGACCGACAGCTGGCGCTCGGCATCACTCAGATGGCTGTCGCCGTTCTGCGGCGCATTTGGCGGCGTCTCCTCGCGCGCGGGGGTGCGGTCTTGTCTTGTCATGTTGTATCAATCCGGTGGGCCGCCGGGCGCGGCGGCCAGGAAACTGCCCGCGCGGCCCGGCATGCCGTGGCTGGCATGCGTGGACCCGCAGCGGGAATGCGCGTCAGGCGGAGGTCCGCTCGAACTCGCGCATGAATTCGATCAGCGCCATCACGCCTTCCAGCGGCATGGCGTTGTAGATGCTGGCGCGCATGCCGCCCACGGTCTTGTGCCCTTTCAGTTGCACCAGGCCGTTGGCCCGGGCCTGCTGCAGGAAGGCCTCGTTGCGCGATTCGTCGCCCAGGAAGAACGGTACGTTCATGCGCGAGCGGCAGCTGGGATGGATTTCGTTGCGATAGAAATCGCTCTGGTCGAGGTAGTCGTACAGCGCCGACGCCTTGGCGATATTGCGCTGTTCGATCGCAGGCACGCCGCCCTGGCGCTTGAGCCACTGGAACACCAGGCCGGCGATATAGATCGCATAGGTCGGCGGGGTGTTGTACATCGAGTTGTGCTCGGCCACCAGGCGCCAGTTGAACGCCGACGGGCACAGCGGATGGGCATGGCCGATCAGGTCTTCGCGCACGATCACGATGGTGACGCCGGCCGGGCCGATGTTCTTCTGCGCGCCGCCGTAGACCACCTGCACGCGCGACCAGTCGATCGGGCGCGACAGGATGTGGCTGGAGGCATCCGCCACCACCACGCGGTCGCCCTTGACCTGGCCGATATCGGGGATGTCCTGGAACTCCACGCCGACGATGGTCTCGTTGGTGCACAGGTGCACGTAGCCGGCGTCGTCCGACAGCTTCCAGTCGGCCACGTCCGGAATGCGGTGGTATTTCTGCGCCTCGCTGCTGGCGGCGATATTGACCGCGCCGTAGCGGCGGGCCTCCTGCTCGGTCTTGACCGACCAGGTGCCGGTGACGACGAAGTCGGCCTTGGGCGCGTCGGCATGACGCAGGCGCATCAGGTTCAGCGGCACGATGCCGTTTTCGCCGATGGCGCCCCCCTGCAGGAACAGCACGCGGTAGTTGGCCGGAATATGCAGCAGTTCACGCAGGTCGGCGATGGCCTGGTTGTGGATGCCTTCGAACTCGCGGCTGCGGTGGCTCATCTCCATCACCGACACCCCGGTCCCGCGCCAGGACAGCATCTCCTCGGCGGCCTGTTGCAGCACTTCGGCAGGCAGCGCTGCCGGGCCGGGCGAGAAGTTGTAGACGCGTTCGGCCAATGCACGCTGCATCATGCCGGCAAGAGCGGGATTCTGGGGATCGTTCATGAGACGGGGGATGGAAAAATGGCTGCCGGTGTTACCCAAGCAGCCATTATCCCTCAAACCCGCGCCCCGTAGGGCGCCGGGGGTTAGCCCCCGGTTTGCGCGCCGGCCCGAACGCGATCGGACGGGCAGCGGGCGGATCCGTTGCGGATCACGCCGGCATCACTTCGAAGCGGCGGTGATTTCCTTCTCGGCGGCGTCGCGCATCGACTTGCCAACCTGCGGGCCGTACTTCTGCATCATCGAGCCCCAGATCTCCTGGGTCGCCTTGCCCTGGTTGGCCATGAACTTCTGGCCGGTCGGCGACTTCAGGAAGGTGGTCAGGTCCTTCAGTTCCTGCGTGGTGTAGTACTTGCCGAAGGCATCGTAGTGCGCCTGGATGGCATCCTTGCGGAAGCCGTCGGTCGTAAACGCCGTGCCGGCGCCGTCCACGACGCGCTGCACCGCGCCGTTCTTCTTCAGCTTTTCAACCGCGGCCTGCTTCTGCTTGTCGCTCAGGGTCTTGTTTTCGACCAGCACCTGCTCGAGGACCAGCGGCGCTTCCTGCTTGGCGCCTTGCTGCCAGTTCTCTGCCTGGCCCTTCACAGCCTGGTCTGCCTGCATGACGGAAAGCAGTTCCTTGATGGCTGCCGTCTTTTCCGCGTCCTGTGCGTGGGCATGCTGCGCCATCATGAAGGTCGGAACAAAAGCAGCCAGAACAGCGATACGTCGATAGGTTTTGAGCATTGTGACTCCCTGGTAAATACGTCCGTTTTAGTCCGGACAGCCGCGAGGCGAGTTCCGGCTGGCGTCCTATTGTTGCAACAATTTACGTTTGGTCTTAAGGATTCGCGTCGGCATCTGCACCTGCGGCACCTTCGGTGCCCTCGGCGCCTTCCGCACCCTCGGCCTCGTCCGGCTCCTCGCCATTGCCGCCGTTGTCGGCATCGCTTTCAACGATGCGCTGCAATCCGGACAGCTTGGTGCCCTCGTCCACGTTGATCAGCGTGACACCCTGGGTGGCGCGACCCATTTCGCGGATTTCCGCCACACGGGTACGGATCAGCACGCCGCCGGTGGTGATCAGCATGATCTCGTCCTCGGGCGAAACCAGTGCAGCAGCCACCACACGGCCGTTGCGCTCGCTCGTCTGGATCGCAATCATGCCCTTGGTGCCGCGGCCATGTCGAGTGTACTCGGCGATGGGGGTACGCTTGCCGTAGCCGTTCTCGGTCGCGGTCAGCACGCTGCCGCGCACGCCCGCATCGGCCGCTTCTTCAGCGGTCTCGGCCGGCGCCACCAGCATCGCGATCACGGCCTGGCCGTCTTCCAGGTTCATGCCGCGCACGCCGCGCGCCTGGCGTCCCATCGGACGCACGTCGTTCTCGTCGAAGCGCACGGCCTTGCCGGCGTCCGAGAACAGCATCACGTCGTGCTGGCCGTCGGTCACCGCCGCACCGATCAGGTAGTCGCCTTCGTCGAGGTCAACCGCGATGATGCCGGCCTTGCGCGGGTTGGAGAACTCCGTGAGTGCAGTCTTCTTGACCGTGCCGCGCGCGGTCGTCATGAAGATGAAGTGCTCGGCGTCGAACTGCCGCACCGGCAGGATGACGTTGATCTTCTCGCCCTCCGACAACGGGAACATGTTGACGATCGGCCGCCCGCGCGAGTTGCGCGAGCCCTGCGGCACCTCGTAGACCTTCAGCCAGTACAGCCGGCCGCGGTTGGAGAAGCACAGGATGTAGTCGTGGGTATTGGCCACGAACAGCGTATCGATCCAGTCGTCTTCCTTGGTCGCGGTGGCCTGCTTGCCCCTGCCGCCACGCTTTTGCGCACGGTATTCGGAGATTGGCTGGCTCTTCATATAGCCGCTGTGCGACAGGGTGACCACCATGTCCTGCGGGGTGATCAGATCCTCGGTATCCAGCTCGGTCGCGTTCAGTTCGATTTGCGAACGGCGCTCATCACCAAATTCGGCGCGAATCGCCGTCAGTTCGTCGATGATGATGGACGTAATCCGCTCGGGGCGCGCCAGGATATCGAGCAGGTCGGCGATTTCGGCCATGATGTCGCGATATTCCTGGACGATCTTGTCCTGTTCGAGCCCAGTGAGGCGTTGCAGGCGCATTTGCAGGATTTCCTGCGCCTGGCCGTCCGACAGCCGATACAAGCCGTCGGTCTGCATGCCGAACACGGCCGGCAGCCCGTCCGGCCGGTACGACGCCCGCCCGCCGGGGGTTTCACCCTCGGCGCGGGCCAGCATTTCACGCACCAGCCCCGAATCCCACGCCTTGCTCATCAGTTCCTGCTTGGCGATCGGCGGCGTCGGCGCGGCCTTGATGATGGCGATGAACTCGTCGATATTGGCCAGCGCGACCGCCAGGCCTTCCAGCACATGGCCGCGCTCGCGCGCCTTGCGCAGTTCGAACACCGTGCGGCGGGTAACGACCTCGCGGCGATGCGCCAGGAAGTACTCCAGCATCTGGCGCAGGTTCAGCAGGCGCGGCTGGCGGTCGACCAGCGCCACCATGTTCATGCCGAAGGTGTCCTGCAGCTGGGTGTTCTTATATAGGTTGTTGAGAACGACCTCGGGCACCTCGTTGCGCTTGAGCTCGATCACCACCCGCATGCCGGACTTGTCCGACTCGTCGCGGATATCCGAGATGCCTTCGATCTTCTTCTCGGTGACCAGCTCGGCAATGCGCTCCAGCAGGGTGCGCTTGTTGACCTGGTACGGCAGCTCGTCGACGATGATGGCCTGGCGCTGGCCCCGGTCGATATCCTCGAAGTGCGTCTTGGCGCGCATCACCACGCGGCCGCGGCCGGTGCGGTAGCCTTCGCGGACGCCCTGAATGCCATAGATAATGCCGGCGGTCGGAAAATCCGGAGCCGGAATCAATTCAATCAGCTCGTCCACCGTCGCCTGCGGGTTGCGCAGCAGATGCAGGCAGCCGTCGACGATTTCATTCAGGTTATGCGGTGGGATATTGGTGGCCATGCCCACTGCAATACCCGACGAACCGTTGATTAGCAGATTGGGAATACGCGCCGGGAGAATCGAGGGCTCTTTTTCAGAGCCGTCGTAGTTGCTGTCGAAATCGACGGTTTCCTTGTCGATGTCGTGCAGCATCTCGTGGGCGATTTTCGACAGCCGGATTTCGGTATAACGCATGGCCGCGGCGTTATCCCCGTCCACCGAACCAAAATTCCCCTGGCCGTCGACCAGCATGTAGCGCAGCGAGAAGTCCTGCGCCATGCGCACGATGGTGTCATAGACTGCGGTATCGCCGTGCGGGTGGTACTTACCGATCACATCCCCGACGATACGGGCCGACTTCTTGTAGGCGCGGTTCCAGTCGTTGTTGAGCTCGTGCATCGCATACAGCACGCGCCGGTGCACCGGTTTCAGGCCATCCCGGACATCCGGAAGCGCGCGCCCGACGATCACGCTCATGGCGTAATCGAGGTAGGAGCGGCGCATTTCCTCTTCTAGGGAGACCGGAAGGGTTTCTTTTGCGAATGGATCCATTGCGGCGTGGTTTATGCGGCAGGTTTAAGCAAATGACAGGCCTTTGGCACGCGGCGCCGGTAGGCGCCTGACGGCCGGGCAACGTGCCATTCTAACATGCCGGCACCCCCTGCCCGGCGCTCTCCGGACAGGCCCCGCAGCGGCCCGCCGAGGCCGCTGCTGAAACCCGGAATCCCTGATGCCACAAGGCTTTGCGGGCGATACAAGACCCATGTTGCACAAACACCACAGGCCCAAAACCCATGCGGCGAATCGAATATATTTACTTCTTAGGAAACGACCCTTGTGGCACAATTCCCCAGCGAAGAGCCAGACATTGTTCGAAGTGGAGCATCCGCCACATCGAGAATGTTATACTCCGAAGAATGTATGACTTGTTTTCGTCCATTTGCTCGCAGTAACCCTGCGGTGATCTCATCCTGAGAGGAGAAATATGAAAAAATTTGCCAAGCTCGCGCTCGTTGCAGCTACCGCAGTAATGGCTGCATCCGCTCAAGCTCAGTCCGTCCCTTATGAAAAGAAGGCAGTGAACGACAACTGGGGCAACGGTACGAGCGAGTACGTGTGGAAGAATGGCACGAACGAGCTCTGCTGGCGCGACAGCTCCTGGACCCCGGCCACGGCCAACGCGCTGTGCGACGGCGCCCTGGCTCCGGCTGTGGCCGCTCCGGCTCCGGCTCCGGTGGCTCCTCCGGTGGTTTCGAGCGAGAAGGTCACTTTCGCTGCTGACACCCTGTTCGACTTCGACAAGGCTGTGCTGAAGCCCGAAGGCAAGGCCAAGCTGGACGACCTGGTCTCGAAGCTGCAAGGCATCACCCTGGAAGTCATCATCGCCGTTGGCCACACCGACTCGTTCGGCTCGGACAAGTACAACGATCGCCTGTCGATCCGCCGCGCTGAATCGGTCAAGGCTTACCTGGTGAGCAAGGGCGTTGAAGCCAACCGCGTCTACACCGAAGGCAAGGGCAAGCGCCAGCTGAAGGTCGATCCGAAGTCGTGCAAGGGCAACCGCAAGTCGCAGATCGCCTGCCAGCAGCCGAACCGCCGCGTGGAAGTCGAAGTGGTCGGCACCCGCAGCGCACGTTAATCGGAACCCTTCCGATCCAAGAAGCCCAGCGCAAGCTGGGCTTTTTTTTTGGTACAGTTGCCCGGACTGTCCCCTTCCTCCACCCGCCGCGGCCAGCGCCGCCGGACCCGCATACGATGACGTTGCAATCGCAAACCCTCCCCGCAGCCGACGCCGCCAGCCAGCACCCGCCGCGCCGGAATGCCGACCCCAAGGAAATCGATAAATTCAGCGAGTTGGCCCACCGCTGGTGGGATCCGCAAAGCGAGTTCAAGCCGCTGCACGAGCTGAACCCGCTGCGCCTGGGCTGGATCGATGGCATCGCCGCACTGGCGGGCAAGCGGGTGGTCGACGTGGGCTGTGGCGGCGGCATCCTCTCCGAGAGCATGGCACGCCTCGGTGCCACCGTGCGCGGCATCGACCTGTCCAGCAAGGCGCTCAAGGTGGCGGACCTGCACAGCCTGGAGTCCGGCGTTGCCGTGACCTACGAGGAGATCGCCGCCGAAGCGCTGGCCGCGCGCGAGCCGGCCAGCGTGGATGTGGTCACTTGCATGGAGATGCTCGAACACGTGCCGGATCCGGCTTCGATCGTGCAGGCATGCACGACGCTGGTCCGTCCGGGCGGCCATGTGTTCTTCTCGACCATCAACCGCAACCTGAAGGCCTACCTGCTGGCCATCGTCGGCGCCGAATACGTGCTCAACATGCTGCCGCGCGGCACCCACGACTACGAAAAGTTCATCACACCCTCAGAGCTGGCCCGCTTCGCGCGCCAGGCCGGCCTGGACCTGGTCGAGATGCGCGGCATGACCTACAACCCGCTGTCGCAGGTCTATAGCCTGGGCCGCGACACGGACGTGAACTACCTGATGGCATTCCGCCGGGTGGCGGCATGACCGCGGCGATCGCAGGGGTCTTCTTCGATCTCGACGGCACCCTCGCCGACACCGCGCCTGACCTGGCTGCCGCGGCGAACCGGCTGGTGGTCGAACGCGGCCGCCCGCCGGTGGCCTACGACAAGCTGCGCCCCGTGGCCTCGCACGGCGCGCGCGGACTGCTGGGCGCGGCGTTCGGCTTGCGCCCGGAGGACGCCGAATTTCCGGCCCTGCGCGATACCTTCCTGGATTACTACGAGGCCGACATCGCGGTGCATACGCGCCTGTTCGACGGCATGCCGCAGGTGCTGGCCGCGCTCGAGGCGGCGGGGATCCCGTGGGGCATCGTGACCAACAAGATCGCGCGCTTCACGGTGCCGCTGGTCGCCGCGATCGGCCTGGCGCCCCGCGCCAGCGCCGTGGTCAGCGGCGACACCACGCCGCACGCCAAGCCCCACCCCGCCCCGCTGCTGCATGCCGCCGCGAGTGCCGGCGTCGACCCGAGCCGCTGCGTCTATGTGGGCGACGACCTGCGCGACATCCAGGCCGGCAAGGCCGCGGGCATGATCACAGTGACCGCCGCCTACGGCTACTGCGGCGACGGCGACCCGCCCGAGGCCTGGGGCGCGGACCACCTGATCCGCCACCCGGCGGAGCTGATTCCGCTGCTGGTACCCGCCGCGATCGCCTGAAAGTGCGCTGGCAGTATCCAGGCACCGGGCCTGGAACTCCCCAAGACAGCTTGCGTCCAACCGGGTACAATCCAGCTTCCTCACTGGGGCCGACCTGGTTTCGACGTGGGTTACAAAGCAGTGGAGGGCATACCGAGGACCCGTCACCTCGTTAATCAATGGGAATGCAATAACTGCTAACGACGAACGTTACGCACTGGCAGCCTAAGGGCCGCCGTCCTCGCACTGGCTCGCTGACGGGCTAGGGTCGCAAGACCACGCGAGGTCATTTACGTCAGATAAGCTCCGGAAGGGTCACGAAGCCGGGGACGAAAACCTAGTGACTCGCCGTCGTAGAGCGTGTTCGTCCGCGATGCGCCGGTTAAATCAAATGACAGAACTAAGTATGTAGAACTCTCTGTGGAGGGCTTGCGGACGCGGGTTCGATTCCCGCCGGCTCCACCAGTATTCAGTCCGACGCAGTACCAGCAGGACCAGAAACCCGCGACAGCTCAGGCTGCGCGGGTTTTTTCTTTGCCCGGCGCCGTTGCTGGCATGCGCCGGGAAAAAACAACATCCCCAGATTTGGGGATGCCGGGCCCGCCATGCAGGCCCATGATGCGATGCGGGCGATCCGCGACTCGCCCGCTGCCACTTCGAGCCCTCGTCCACCCGGCCGAGGGCTTTTTCTTTTGGTGCGACGGTCAGGGACGGGAAAATTTCCGACCCCAAAATAGGCCAAGCCTTATCGCTTCACGAGTGTGCCGATCCTATCGTAGCAAGGAACTTTGACCGGCATGTCGCTGGTTGTCATTGGCCTGCTTCGCACTCGCCGCGGGAGCTGCGCGCGGCAAGCCGCATTCCTGACCCTGCTATGAACCGATCCCAACTCTTCCATTTCCTGCGCCGCTGGCTGGTCATAGTGGCGAGCTTCGGGGCACCGCACCTGGCCCATGCGAAGTGCACTGCCACGCCATCGTTGCCTTATGACCAGACCCTCGACAGCATGGCGATCGCGGTCAACCTTGCCGAGGGCAGCACGATTCCCGGAACGGTACGCAGCTACCAGTTCAGCGGCAGCTGCACCAACGTGCTGCCCTGGGTGGTGCCTGGCGCCCCGATCGTCTCGTGCTACTACGGGTCCGGTACCGAAGTAAGGCCGGGCGTCTATTCCACCGGTGTCCCGGGCGTTGGCATCCGCCTGCGCAATGCCGCTGGCCAGCCGATGACCAATGCTTCGGGCGTCTGGTGCGACACCCGCTCGGCCAACCTGGGCCTCCTCAATGCCGACCTGACCTATTCCGTATCGGTGACCATCGAGTTCGTCAAGACCGGGCCGATCTCGCCCGGCAACCTCGACCCCGCCCAGACCCGCTTCGGCTTCGGGGTCTATAACGGGTCGGTGGAAGGCGCGCTGAGCGGCACGGGAAACCGCGACAACTACATCGGCTTTTCCGGCACCATCGCAACGCGCGAAATCGCCTGCAATGTCGTCGCGCCCACCACGGTGAACCTGCCTGCGATCAGCGCCAGGACGCTTGCGACGCAAGGCTCCGGCGGCAACACGCCATTCGCCATCCAGTTGAGCTGCAACAGTGCGGCCATCGTCGGCATGACGCTGGACGCCGCCGCCGGCACGCCGGTGATGTCGACCGCGTCCGGCATCCTCGGCCTCAGCAATGCCGGGACCCCCGGCGCGGCGGGCGGCGCGGGCGTGCAGATCATGAATGCCAGCGGCACCGCGCCGGTACCGCTGCAGATGCGCAATGCCATGGGGAGCATCCAGGCCAACGTACCCGCCACCTATCGCTTCGGCGCCCGCTATGCCAGCCTCGGCGGCACCCCTTCGCCGGGTAACGTCAGCAGTTCGATGGTGTTTACGCTGGACTACCAGTAAGCGCTATCGCGGCAGTGACGTACCGGAGGCATGGTTCATCGCTACATCCCGGAACCGAAGGACTACAATAGCCCGCTGCAGTCCTTCAAGGCTTTCGCGATGTCCGACCATCCCCGCTTCACCATCAACCGCTCCATGATCGCCCTGGTTCCGGAACAACCGTTCCTGGACTGGATCCAGGCGGTCGATCCCCAGCCTGTGGCCGGCCTCACGCTGGAGCAGGTGCGCGAAGACCAGAGCGTGTTCCTGCTGCCCGAGGAGCTGGCTGACACGCACGAGAACGCCGTCCGCTGGGTCGAGAAGCGCTGGCAGGAATTCTTCGAATTCATGCTCGGCGAATGGTTCGACGACTCGGCATGGCCCGAGGAACTGTCGCTGAAGATGTTTCGCGAGTGGTTCAGCGTGCGCTATCACTCGATGGTGTTCGACATGGCACCCGACGTGCCGGTGATGCACGACGACTGGGACGACGAGGACGATTCGTCGGAGCTGCTGCACTGACCTCCCGGCCGCCCTTCAAAGGAATCGGTCAAGTATCTTGCGGCTGTGCTTGTCCAGCGCCATCAGGTCGCGGATCAGGTAGTGGATGCCGTGCGTGTCCGAGATCAGCAGCGTGCTGCCAGCCAGGCGCCGGATCGCCTCTTCGCCGCGCAGCACCAGGTCGGTCTGGCCGCGGTCGGTCTTGACCGTCCACACGCTGGGTGTGGCGTAGGTCGACACACTGACGATGCGCTCGATTTCCGGCATGAACTCGCGCGAGGCCAGCTCCGCCTCGATCATGTCGCGCTCGGCGATCGGCAGGTCTTCCAGCCGCGGAATCCATACCACCTCGTGCCCGTCGGCGCTCATCATGCCGATGCCGCCCTGCGGCGCCGAGATCGGGAAGGCACGCACCGGCACCACGCCTTCATGGACAGTGCCGTCCTCGGCGATCAGCACCAGGCGGCCGAACGGGTTGCGGTCCAGCGTGAACACGGGGGTCGGCGCGGCGGCGGCAATGTCATTGGGCATGGGCGGTCTCGGGGATCTGGATCGGCTCTTCGGCGTCGTCGTCTTCGGTATCGACATTGCGCGCCTGCGCCTGGTAAAGCTTGTAGTACGCGCCTTCGCGCAACAGCAGCTCGTCGTGGCTGCCCACTTCGACGATCTGGCCGCGGTCCATCACCACCAGCCGGTCGGCCTTGCGCAGCGTCGACAGGCGGTGCGCGATGGCAATGGTGGTGCGGCCCTGCACCAGGTTGTCGAGCGCCTTCTGGATTTCCTTCTCGGTGGCGGTGTCGACCGACGAGGTGGCCTCGTCCATGATCAGGATGCGCGGGTTGATCAGCAGCGCGCGCGCAATCGAGATGCGCTGGCGCTCGCCGCCCGACAGCGCCTGGCCACGCTCACCCACCAGCGAGTCATAGCCGTGCGGCAGCCGCAGGATGAACTCGTGCGCATGCGCGGCGCGCGCGGCGGCGATGATCTCCTCGCGCGTGGCGTCCGGCTTGCCGTAGGCGATGTTGTCGGCGATCGTGCCGAAAAACAGGAACGGCTCCTGCAGCACCAGGCCGATATGGCGGCGGTACTCCGATACCGGCAGCGAGCGGATATCGACCCCGTCGACCCGGATCGCGCCCTCCGAGACGTCGTAGAAGCGGCAGATCAGGTTGACCAGCGTGCTCTTGCCGGAGCCGCTGTGGCCGACCAGCCCGATCATCTCGCCCGGCGCGATCGACAGGTTCAGCCCGCGGATCACCGCGCGGTTGCCGTAGCGGAAGCCCAGGTCGCTCATGTCGATGGCGCCTTCGACCTGGTCCAGCTTCGCCGGGCGCACCGGCTCGGGCACGCTCGACACATGGTCGAGGATGTCGAAGATGCGCTTGGCGCCGGCAGCGGCCTTCTGCGTCACCGAGACGATGCGGCTCATCGAATCCAGCCGCGTATAGAAGCGGCTGATATAGGTCAGGAACGCCACCAGGACGCCCACCGTGATGGCGCTGTGCGACACCTGCCAGATGCCGAACACCCACACGATCAGTAGACCGATCTCGGTCAGCAGCGTCACCGTCGGCGTGAACAGCGACCACACCGCGTTGACGCGGTCGTTGATCGCGAGGTTGTGCTTGTTGGCCTCGCCGAAGCGCGTGACTTCGCGCTTTTCCTGGGCGAACGCCTTGACCACGCGGATGCCGGGGATGGTGTCGGCGAGCACGTTGGTGATCTCCGACCAGATCCGGTCGATCTTCTCGAACCCGTGGCGCAGGCGGTCGCGCACCAGGTGGATCATCCAGGCGATAAACGGCAACGGCACCAGCGTCACCAGCGCGAGCCACGGGTTGATCGAGACCAGGATCACCGCCGTCATCAGGATCATCAGCACGTCGGTGGCGAAGTCCAGCAGATGGAGTGACAGGAACACGCAGATGCGGTCGCTTTCCGAACCGATGCGCGCCATCAGGTCGCCGGTGCGCTTGCCGCCAAAATACTCCAGCGACAGCTTTAGCAAATGTTCATACGTGGTCGTGCGCAGATCCGCGCCGATGCGCTCCGATACCCGCGCCAGCAGGTAAGTTCGCGCCCATCCCAGCGACCACGCCACCAGCGCGGCGCCGAGCAGCCCCGCCAGGTAAAGCCGCACCAGCCCATAGTCGATCGGCACGCCGTTCTGGAACGGGATCAGCACCTTGTCCATCAGCGGCATGGTCAGGTATGGCGGCACCAGCGTGGCGGCGGTCGACAACAGCGTCAGGAGAAAGCCGCCCAGCAGTTGCCAGCGGTATGGCTGGGCGAAGCGCCATAGCCGCAGCAGCGCCCAGGTCGACGGCGGCGTTTCCAGCTCGCGACTGCATTGCGGACACTGTTCCTCGTCCGGCGGCAGCGGCGCCTTGCAGGTCGGGCACAACACCTCGCCGGCGACAGTGACCGGACGCGAGGCGGCGGCGTCGCGCTGGGCCTCGAACTGGTCCGCCAGCCGCAGAGCGGCGGGATTGTAACCAAGCGTATATCGCCAGGTGGCGAGCCGGCCGGCCGGGCCGGTCAGTTCCAGCGTGCCCACCCCCGCGTGGTCGGTATGCGACAGGCGTAGCGCAGGGGCGATGTTCCATTCCCGCACATTTTTTTCGCCGGGGGCGCGGGCAACGATGCGCTGGTCGGTCACAACCAGCCACCCTTGGGTAAAATGCAGCCTCGCGTCGAGGTCCAGCGCCAGTCCGGCCAGGACAGTCTCGCCGGGTCGGAGCCACGATCCGGCTTCAGTCCGCCAGGGTTCATCGGCGGCGGTGGCGGTAGGGACAGGCAGGGAGGACTGGGTCATGGATGGCGCGGCGTGCGTCCAGGGAATGCGGACATAACTTGAAACAATTTAGACCGGGCACGCGCTGGCGGCCCGCGAATTCGCCCGCAGTATACATAACGACGAACGCGCGGGTAGCCCTGATGCATTGCACAATCACTTTTACACCAAGAAAGTCAACCCGCTCCGTGCTGTAACGTTACTGAAAGGTTAGGCTTCCATTTCTCGGGCGTTCCGCCCACTGCCTCAAGCTAATTCAATGAAAAAGAAGGACATTGAGATTTTCGATGTCATGTCGCTGCGCGGCCCGAATATGTGGACATATCGGCCCGTTCTGGAGGCATGGGTCGATATCGGGGAACTGGAGGACTTTCCCTCCAACACGATTCCGGGGTTCTACGAGCGCCTGTCGGCCTGGCTGCCGTCGCTGATCGAGCATCGCTGCAGCATCGGCGAGCGCGGCGGCTTCCTGCAGCGGCTGAAGGAAGGCACCTGGCCGGGCCATATCCTGGAACACGTGACGCTTGAGCTGCAAAACCTGGCGGGGATGCCGGGCGGCTTCGGCAAGGCGCGCGAAACGCCGGTGCGCGGCATCTACAAGGTGATCGTGCGTGCCTGGCACGAGGAAGTCACCCGCGCCGCCCTGTTCGGCGCGCGCGACCTGGTCATGGCCGCGATCGAGGACCGCCCCTACGACGTCGCGGCCACGGTGGAGCATCTGCGCCGCCTGGTCGACAAGCATTGCCTGGGCCCCAGCACCGCCTGCATCGTCGATGCCGCAGACGACCGCGACATCCCGGCGATCCGCCTGTCGGACGGCAACCTGGTGCAGCTGGGCTACGGCGCGCGCCAGCGCCGCATCTGGACCGCCGAGACCGACCGCACCAGCGCCATCGCCGAAAGCATCTCGCGCGACAAGGACCTGACCAAGAGCCTGCTGGAATCCTGCGGCGTGCCGGTGCCGGAGGGCCGCCTGGTCGAATCGCCGGAAGACGCCTGGGACGCCGCCGAGGACATCGGCGTGCCGGTGGTGGTGAAGCCCTATGACGGCAACCATGGCCGCGGCGTGTTCACCAACCTGATGACCCGCGAGGAAGTGGAAACCGCCTATGGCGTGGCCATCGACGAAGGCAGCGGGGTCATCGTCGAGCGCTTCATCCCGGGCAACGAGCACCGCCTGCTGGTGGTGGGCGGCCGCCTGGTGGCCGCTGCCATGGGCGAGACCGCCAGCGTGGTCGGCGACGGCAAGTCCACCATCGACGAGCTGATAGAGCTGCAGATCAATTCCGATCCGCGCCGCGGCAGCACCGAGGACCACCCGCTCAACCGCGTGCGCCTCGACTCCGCCGCGCGGCTGGAGCTGAAGCGCCAGGGCATGGACGGCAGTTCGGTGCCGCCGGAAGGCCGCACCGTGCTGATCCAGCGCAATGGCAACGTCGCCTTCGACGTCACCGACCGCGTGCACCCCAGCGTGGCCGCGCATGCCGCGCTGGCCGCGCGCGTGGTGGGGCTGGACATTGCCGGCGTGGACCTGGTGGCCGAGGACATCTCGCGCCCGCTGCATGAACAGCGCGGCGCCATCGTCGAAGTCAACGCCGGCCCCGGCCTGCTGATGCATATCAAGCCCGCCGAGGGCACGCCGCGCCCGGTGGGCCGCGCCATCGTCAACCACCTGTTCCCCGAGTCGGAAGACGACCAGGGCCGCATCCCGGTGGTGGGCGTGACCGGCACCAACGGCAAGACCGTGGTGGCGCGGCTGGTGGCACGGCTGCTGCAACTGTCGGGCAAGCATACCGGCCTGGCCTGCAGCGACGGCCTGTTCCTGGACCGCCGCCAGGTCGAAAGCGGCGACCGCGCCAACTGGGAAGCCGGCCACCGCATCCTGATGAACCGCGCGGTCGAGGCCGCCGTGTTCGAGAACGACAGCGGCAGCATCCTGTCCGAGGGCCTGGCCTATGACCGCTGCCAGGTCGGCGTGGTCACCAATTTCGACCAGCCCGACCATCTCGGCGACTATTACGTCGAAGACGAAGACCGCATGTACAACGTGCTGCGCACGCAGGTAGACGTGGTGCTGCAGAACGGTGCCGCCGTGCTCAACGCGCGCGACGCGCGCCTGGTCGAGATGGCCGAACTGTGCGACGGCGACGTGATCTTCTTCGGCCTGACCCCGGAACTGCCTGCGATCATCTCGCACCGCGCCGCCGGCAAGCGTGCGGTGTACGTGCGCGAAGGCAAGATCGTGCTGGCCACCGGCACCAGCGAGACCGCGCTGGTCGACGTGGCCGCGGTGCCGCTGACCTACGCCGGCCGTGTCGCATTCCAGATCGAGAACGTGCTGGCCGCGGTCGCCGCCGGCTGGGCGCTGGGCATCTCCAATGACCTGATCCGCGCCGGCGTGGTGACCTTCGATGTGGGCCAGGTCGACGTGCCGGGCCGCTTCACGCTGTTCGAGCGCAACGGCGCCACGGTGGTGGTCGACGACGCCCACAACGCCCCCGCGCTGGAAGCGCTGGCGACCGCGCTGGAGCGCTTCCCGGCCGAGCGCCGCATGGTGGTCTACGGCGCCGGCGTGCAGCGCCGCGACGACGACCTGGTGCGCCAGGGCAAGGTCCTGGGCCAGCATTTCGACCGCGTGTTCCTGTGCGAGGATCGCAGCGTCAAGCGCGCCCTGCCCGACGCCGAGGCGCGCGCGCTGCTCAAGCAGGGCCTGTACGAAGGCCGGCGCGTGACCAAGATCATCGACGAAGGCACCCGCGCCAGCGCCATCGAAGCCGCCCTCGGCCAACTGGTGCCGGGCGACCTGCTGGTCCTGCAGTGCGACGAGGCCGCCACCGGCGCCACCGTCGACCTGGTGCACCACTGGATGGGCCAGCCCGCCCGCCGCGCCTGACGCCCCCAGCCCAACCGCGCATAGAAGACACGGAAACCGTTCTATGGAAGTCTCCCGAATCCGGGCCCTGCGGGGCCCGAACCTGTGGTGCCGCCACACCGCCATCGAGGCGATCGTGGCGTGCCAGGACACCGCCAACATGCTGTCGGCCCTGCCCGGCTTTGAAGACCGGCTGCGCGCCCGCTTCCCCGAGATCGGGCCGCTGCGCCCGGACGAGGAATCGGTCGAGCTGTCGCTGGCCCACGTACTGGAAGTGACGGCGCTGCGCCTGCAGGCGGCCGCCGGCTGCCCGGTCACGTTCAGCCGCACCGCGCAGACGGTCGAGCCCGGCATCTACCAGGTGATCGTGCAATACAGCGAGGAAGAAGTCGGCCGGCTCGCCTTCGAACTGGCCGAGGCGCTGTGCCAGGCCGCGCGCCACGACACCCCGTTCGACCTTGCCGACGCGCTGCACCGCCTGCGCGAGCTGGACGAGGACGTGCGCCTGGGGCCGAGCACCGGCTCGATCGTCTACGCCGCGGTCGCACGCGGGATTCCGTACCGGCGCCTGACGCAGGGCTCGATGGTGCAGTTCGGCTGGGGCAGCAAGCAGCGCCGCATCCAGGCGGCCGAGACCGACCGCACCAGCGCCGTGGCCGAGTCGATCGCGCAGGACAAGGAACTGACCAAGAGCCTGCTGCACGCCGCCGGGGTGCCGGTGCCGCTGGGCCGCTCGGTGCGCAGCGCCGACCAAGCCTGGGCCGCGGCGCAGGAGATCGACGCGCCGGTGGTGGTCAAGCCGCGCGACGGCAACCAGGGCAAGGGCGTGGCGGTGCGCATCCGCACCCGCGAGGAAGTGATGACGGCCTACGAGGTCGCCTCGGACATCAGCTCCGACGTGATCGTCGAGCGCTATATTCCGGGCCATGATTTCCGCCTGCTGGTGGTCGGCAAGCAGCTGGTCGCGGCCGCGCGCCGCGATCCGCCGCAGGTGATCGGCGACGGCGTGCACACCGTGCGCCAGCTGGTCGAGGAAGTGAACCGCGACCCGCGCCGCGGCGAAGGCCATGCCACCTCGCTGACCAAGATCCGCTTCGACGATATCGCGCTGGCCACGCTGGCCAAGCAGAACCTGACCGCCGATTCCGTGCCGGCCGCCGGTACCCGCGTGGTGCTGCGCAACAACGCCAACCTGTCCACCGGCGGCAGCGCCACCGACGTGACCGACGACGTCCACCCGGACATCGCCGCGCGCGCCGTGGCCGCGGCGCAAATGGTGGGCCTCGACATCGCCGGCGTCGACGCGGTGTGCGAGACCATGCTCAAGCCGTTCGAGGAACAGGCCGGCGGCATTGTCGAGGTCAACGCCGCGCCGGGCCTGCGCATGCACCTGCAGCCGTCGTACGGCAAGGGCCGCGCGGTCGGCGAAGCCATCGTCTCGACCATGTTTGCCGACGGCGACGATGGCCGCATCCCGGTGGTGGCGGTCTCCGGCACCAATGGCAAGACCACCACGGTCCGCCTGATCACCCACATCATGGCCAGCAGCGGCCTGCGCATGGGCATGACCGGCACCGACGGCGTCTATATCCAGGGCGAGCGCATCGACACCGGCGACTGCAGCGGCCCGCGCAGCGCGCGCAACGTGCTGCTGCACCCGGACGTGGACGCCGCCGTGTTCGAGACCGCGCGCGGCGGCCTGCTGCGCGAGGGCCTGGCCTTCGACCGCTGCGACGTGGCGGTGGTGACCAACGTCGGCGAAGGCGACCACCTGGGCCTGTCCTACATCAACTCGGTGGAAGACCTGGCGGTGCTCAAGAGCGTGATCGTGCAGAACGTCGCGCCGCACGGCATGGCCGTGCTCAACGCCGCCGATCCGATGGTGGTGCGCATGGCCGACGCCTGCCCGGGCAGCGTCACCTTCTTCGCGCACGATCCCGACCAGCCCGCCATGGCCACGCACCGCGCGCAGGGCAAGCGCGTGGTGTTCGTCGACGGCGCCGACATCGTCGCCGCCGAAGGCGATGCCGAAATGCGCATCGCGCTGGCGGAGATCCCGCTGACGCGCAACGGCACCATCGGCTTCCAGGTCGAGAACGCGATGTCGTCGATCGCCGCGGCGTGGGCGCTCGGCATCGACTGGGCGGTGATCCGCCGCGGGCTGGCGACCTTTGTCAACGATGCGCAGACCGCGCCCGGACGCTTCAATGTGTTCGACTACCGCGGCGCCACGCTGATCGCCGACTACGGCCACAACCCGGATGCGATCCTGGCGCTGTGCAACGCGATCGAATCCATCCCGGCCACGCGGCGCGTGGTGGTGATCAGCGGCGCGGGTGACCGCCGCGACGACGACATCCGCCGCCAGACCCAGATCCTGGGCGGCGTGTTCGACGAGGTCGTGCTGTACCAGGACCAGTGCCAGCGCGGCCGCGCCGACGGCGAAGTGCTGGCGCTGCTGCGCGAAGGCCTGCAGGGCGCCCAACGCGCCAGCCAGGTCGAGGAAATCCGCGGCGAGTTCCTCGCCATCGATACCGCGCTGTCGCACCTGCAGCCGGGCGACCTGTGCCTGATCCTGGTGGACCAGGTGGAAGAGGCGCTGGGGCATATCGCCGGGCGCATCGCGCAGGGCTGAACGGTCCGCTGATGCACAAAGGCCAGCTCCGTGGAGCTGGCCTTTTGCTTTGGCGCGGGTCTCAATGCCGCCCCGGCAGCGACAACCTCCGCTCCAGCCGGTGCTGCAGCCCTGACAAGCCCGTGCTCAAGATCCAATAGATCGCCGCCACCGCCAGATACAGCGGCAAAGGCTGGTAGGTGGCGGCAATCACCTCCTGCGCGGTGCGCAGCAGCTCGGTGACGGTAATGACCGATACCAGCGACGTATCCTTGATCAGGCTGATCAGGCTGTTCGACAGGCTTGGCACCGCCAGCCGCAGCGCCTGCGGGCCCACCACGTAGCGCAGCGCCTGCGCCGGCGTCAGGCCCAGGCTGTAGGCCGCCAGCCACTGCCCGCGGGCCACGCCCAGGATGGCGCCGCGCATGCTCTCAGACAAATAGGCGCCGACGTTCAGGCTGAGCGTCAGCACGCCCGCGGGGGTCGGCTCCAGCGCGATGCCGATGCCGGGCAGCCCGTAATAGACCACGAAGATCTGCACCAGCAGCGGCGTGCCGCGCATGATGCTGACATAGCCCCGCGCCACCCCCTTGAGCGCACGGCTATGGCTGATGCCCATCAGCGCCACCACCGTGCCCAGCATCAGCCCGAACACCATCGACCACAACGCGAACTTGATGGTCAGCAGCGTGCCCTGCAGCAACACGGGCAGGGAGTCGATGACGAGCTGGAGAGCGGGCATGGCGTGGCGGCGCGAAAAGGATCAGCAATAAAGGGCACAAAGCAAAGCGGCGCGGCAGCCATGCAGGCCGCCGCGCCGCGACATGATAACGCCCTGCCGGTCGGCTTACTTGATCGGCTTGCCGGCGGGCTTGGTCACATCGGTGCCGAACCACTTCACCGACAGCTTGCCGAGCGTGCCGTCCTTGGCCAGTTCATCCAGCGCGTGGTTGATCGCCTGCGCAAACTTGGGGTTGTCCTTGCGGAACGGGATCGCCACCTGCGTGGTGGCACCCGCCACGATCGCGCCAGGGCGCAGCGGCAGGTTTGCGGTCTTGACCAGGTACGCGACCATCAGCCGGTCGTTCAGCGCGGCGTCGACGCGCTGTGCCGCCAGGTCGCGCAGGTACTCGGGCGCGCCGGGATAGGTCTTGACGTCGATGCCGGCCACGGACTTGGCCAGGTCGTTGTAGTTGCTGCCCAGGCTGACGCCGAGCTTGTGGCCTTTCAGGTCTTCCAGCGACTTGAACTGGCGCTTGTCATCCTTGCGCTGGATCAGCTGCGCATCCGAGTAGACGTAGGGCGTGGAAAAATCCAGCACCTGCTGGCGCTGCGGCGTGACGTTGACCTGGTTGACGATGACATCGAACTTGCCCGCCTGCAGGCCGGCGATGATGCCGCTCCATTCGGTGGTGACGAACTCCGACTTGACGCCGAGCTTGCCCGCCACCGCCCGCGCCACGTCGACGTCGAAGCCTTCCAGCTCGTTCTTTGCGCCACGGAAGCCGAACGGGGGATAGGTGCCCTCCAGCCCGATCTTCAGCACACCGGCCTGCTTGACGGTGTCGAGCAGGTCGGCGGCATGGGCCGCGGTGGCCGCCAGGCCGGCGCCGGCCACCAGGGAAGCGGCCAGCAGGGATTTGAACCAGCCAGTACGAAGCGATCGCATATGTTCTCCAGTCGATGCGGATAAGCAGTGTGGGGCAGCGCCGGCCGGCCTCTTTTGGAGCGCCGCCGGCTGTTGTGCTGCTATGAGCCTATATCGGGCTCAACACTACCGCAAACACTATCGAATGCTAAATATCGATTCATCATGGCTAAATAACCGCGGGGCCCGGTTCCACCCCCGCGGCCCGCCCCGCCCTACTGGTAGGCCTTGTCGTTGGGCGCCGCGAACAGCGCCTTCATGTCGGCCGACAGCGGGTAATTCATATTGATGCCGCGCGGCGGGATCGGCGCCATGAACCACTTGTTGTACAGCTTCTCGGCGCGGCCGCTGGTCTGCAGGTCGGCGATCACGCCATCGGCCAGCTTCTTGAACGAGGGATCGTCCTTGCGGAACATGCAGGCGTAGTTCTCGGTCTGCAGCGGCGCGCCCACCACCACCCAGTCGGCGGCGTTCTTGGCCTTGGTGCGCTCCCCGTAGAGCAGCGGCTCATCCATCACGAAGGCCGCGGCACGGCCGGTTTCCAGGATCAGGAAGGACTGGCCGTGGTCCTTGGTGCTGATCAGGTTCATGTTCATGGCCTTCTCGCCGTTCATCTTGACCAGCAGGCGCTCGCCGGTGGTGCCGGCGGTGGTGACCACGTTGCGGTCCTTCAGGTCGGCAAACTCCTTCACGCCCGAATCCTTCTTGGTCAGCATCTTGATGCCGTAGACGAACAGGCTGTTGGAGAACGCCACCTGCTTCTGCCGCTCGAGGTTGTTGGTGGTGCTGCCGCATTCGATGTCGATGGTGCCGTTCTGCACCAGCGGGATCCGGTTCTGCGAGGTGATCGGCGTCAGGCGCACCTGCAGGTTGGGCATCTTCAGCTCGCTCTTTACCTTGTCGACGATCTGCAGCAGGATCTCGTGCGAGTAGCCCATGACCTCCTTGCCGTCGGTGTACGAGAACGGGATCGACGATTCGCGGTAGCCAAGCGAGATCACCCCGCTGTCCTTGATCTTCTTCAGCGTGTCGCCGTCGGCGGCATGGGCGGCGCCGGCGGCCAGCAGCAGCGCGGCTGCCGCAAGCGCGCGGCGGGTGGCGGATCGGTGGGGGTGCAGCGTTTGCATGTGGCGCTCCTTGTAGTGGGGCTTGGTCATCGAGGCATGCTTCATGGACAGCTTCAGGTACTGCAGACTTACCGGTACGGCAACAACCCATGCTCGGCCGCAGCGCTAGGCGCGGGCGGCGTCGAAATCTTCTGCGTCGATGGCGGGACGGCGCCCCGCCAGGCGGTCGGCCAGCAGGCCGGCACTGCCCATCGCCAGCGTAAAACCCAGCGCGCCGTGGCCCAGGTTGAGCCACAGCCCCGACACCCGCGACGGCCCCACCAGCGGCAGGCCGTCCGGTGTGGCCGGTCGCAGCCCGGCCCACGGCTGCAGCTGCGCCAGCGGCTGGTCCGGCACGATGCCGGGAAACAGCGCGCGGGTCTGCGCCACCAGCGTGCCGACCCGTTCCGGGTCGATGCGAGTGCCGCCGCGCACCAGGTCGGCCATGCCCGCCACCCGCAGTGTATTGCCGATCCGGGCATAAACGATCTTGTTGGCAAAATCCGTCACGCTGACATGCGGCGCGGGCGCACCGCCGGCCAGCGGCACCGTGATGCTGTAGCCTTTGAGCGGCCACAGCATCGGCCGTACCCCGAGCGGACGCAGCAGCGGCACGCTGCCGATGCCGCCCGACATGATCACCACGTCGGCGGGCACGACCCCGGTCGGCGTGCGCACCCCGGTGACGCGGCCGCCCTGCTGCACCAGCCCTTGCACCACGGTGCCAAAGCGCAGCGACACGCCCGCGTACGCGCCATCTTGCAGCAAGCGTGCCAGCGACAGGCAGAAGCGATGGCAGTCGCCCACCTCCTCGCTCGGGGTATGGATGGCGCCGGCGATGTCGTCGCGGATGCCGGCCAGCGCGGGCTCCAGCGCCACGCAGGCAGTACGGTCCAGCGCCTGCTGTTCGCAGCCCAGGCTGGCCTGGTAGTCCAGCAGCCGGCAGGCCGAATCGAACGCCGCCGCGTCGCGGTGCACCACCAGCTTGCCGCGCCGCGCAAAATTGAAACCGGCGCCGCCGTCGTCATGCTGGTGCCGGGCCACGAAGGCCTGCATCAGGTCGCGCGAATAGAAGCCCAGCCGCAGCAGCTTGCGCGTGGTCGCCTCGCTGGTGGCGGTGTTGCAGGCGGACATGAAGGCAGCCAGCCAGCGCCATTGCGCCGGGTCTGCCGCCGGGCGAAAGCGCATGGGCGAATCGCGCCGCAGCAGCCAGCCCGGCACCTTGGCCATTACGCCCGGCCCCGCCAGCGGCGCCACGTAGCTGTAGCTGAGCTGCCCGCCATTGGCAAAGCTGGTTTCCTCGCCGGGGCCGTCGTGGCGCTCCAGTACCGTCACCTGGTGGCCTTCCTCGGCCAGGCGCCATGCCGTCGTCATCCCCACCACGCCCGCGCCCACGATCACCACCTGCATTGCCTTTCCCTTGCTTGCGTCCATCAGGCAGAGCGTAGTGCAAGCGCGCCGGCTTGCCCAATGCGAATACGTGCCAGAATATGTCTTCAGGCTATGGCTGCCCCCCGCAGCCTTGCGCCCCCTCTCCACTACCCCGCGATGCCATGCGCCTGCGCCAGATCGAAGTGTTCCGCGCCGTGATGCTGACCGGCACCGTCAGCGAGGCCGCGCGCCTGCTGCACGTATCGCAGCCGGTGGTCACGCGCGTGCTGCAGCATGCCGAGGCCTCGCTCGGCTTCCGCCTGTTCGAGCGCGTGCGCGGACGGCTGCAGGCCACGCCCGAGGCCAACGCGCTGTATGGGGATGTCGAAAGGCTATATGGCGAGATCGAACGCGTGCGCCGGGTCTCGGAAAGCCTGCGCCACAAGGGCGCGGGCCGGCTGCGCGTGGCCGCCACGCCGAGCCTGGCCAACCCGCTGCTGGTGCCGGCGGTGCGCAGCTTCTGCGCGCGCCACCCCGACACCCAGGTGCAGGTGCTGACGCACCATACCGACGAGATCGTCGGCGCGCTGCTGGCCAACCAGATCGACCTGGGCTTTGCCTTCGCCCCGCCCCGCCACGAGGCCATCTCGAGCGAGCCGGTGGCGAGCGGCCGCATGCTGCTGGCGGTGCCACGCGCGCAGCCGCTGCCCGCGGGCGGGCGCCGCCGCGTGGTGCCGATGCAGCGGCTGATGGAGCGCCCCTTTATCGGCTATGACGACAACAGTTCGCTCGGCCTGCTGGTGCGCCAGACCCTGGCACGGCACGCGCTGGAGCCGCGCTCGACGCTGGAGGTGCAGACCTACTCGCTGGCGCTGGCGCTGGTCGACGCCGGCCTGGGCCTGACGCTGCTGGACCAGTACACCGCGCTCAGCGCCAGTCCGGAGCGCGTCGCGCTGCATGACGTGGCGCCGGTGCTGCCGTTCGAGATCCAGATGCTGCGCGCCAGCCACCGCGCCGGCTCGAGCCTGGCCGACGACCTGCGCGCGCAGTTCGCGCAGGCCGCCGCGGCGCTGGCGGCAACGCTGCCGCAACGGCTGGAAGCGCCGACGGCAAGCTTCGACGCCGCCCCCGCCAGGCGCCGCGACTGAGCGGAGCACAGATTGACAGCCGCGCGCGCCGTGCACCATCATCAAGCCGCCTGCAGGCACAACCTGCCAGCGCAATCCTGCCTATGTTCGTCCTGACCCTGATCGTGCTCGTCCTTGTCAGCGCCTTTTTCTCGATCTCCGAGATCGCGCTGACCGCTGCCCGCCGCACCAAGCTGCAAGTGCTGTCCGAGCGCGGCGACGGCCGCGCCACGCGCGTGCTGCTGCTCAAGGAAGAGCCCGGGAATTTCTTCACCATCGTGCAGATCGGCGTGAACAGCGTCGCCATCCTGGCCGGTATCCTGGGCGAAAAGCATGTGTCCGACCTGCTGCTGGACGCGCTGTCGCCCTACATGCAGGTGGTGCACGCGCAGCGCGCCGCCAATATCGGCTCGTTCCTGATCGTGACGCTGCTGTTCATCCAGTTCGCCGACCTGATCCCCAAGCGCATCGCCATGACCTTTCCCGAGGCCTGCGCGCTGGCGGTGATCGACCCGATGCTGACGCTGCTGCGCGTGCTCAGGCCGCTGGTGTGGGTCTTCAACGCCGCCGCGGATGCCATGCTGCGGCTGCTGCGGCTGCCGACCAAGCCGGTCGACCAGATCACCACCGAAGACATCGCCGCGATGGTCGATGCCGGCGCCGAGGCCGGCGTGCTGCACAAGCATGAGCTGCATCTGATCGAGAACGTGTTCGAACTCGACTTCAAGGGCATCACCGCGATCATGACGCCGCGCGACGAGGTGGTCTACCTGAGCCTGGACGAACCCGCCGACAGCGTGCGCCGCAAGCTGGTCAACCAGCCGCACGCGCAATATCCGGTGTGCGGGCACGACCTCGACGACGTGCAGGGCTATATCGATTCCAAGGACATCCTGCAGCTGCTGCTGGCCGATGAAAGCGCCGCGGTGATGGGCAACATCGGCCGCCACCACGACAAGAACGTGCTGGTGATCCCCGACACGCTGACCCTGTCCGAATCGCTGACGCGTTTCCGCGAGATGCACCAGAGCTTCGCCGTGGTCATGAACGAGTACGGGCTGGTGGTAGGCATCGTCACGCTGGACGACATCGTCGGCGCGCTGATGGGCGACATCCTCTATTCCAGCGAAGACGAGCAGATCGTGCGGCGCGACGACAGCTCGTGGCTGGTCGATGGCCTGACGCCGCTGGTCGACCTGAAGAAGGCGCTGGAGCTGGATACGCTGCCAGGCGAGGACTACGTCGATACCGCGGCCGGGCTGGTGATCTATGCGCTCAAGCGCATCCCGAAGAAGTCCGAGTCGATCACCGTGGCGGGCTATCGCTTCGAAGTGCTGGACATCGACCATCACAAGATCGACCAGCTGCTGGTGTCGCGCCTGCCGCCAGCACCCGAGGCGGAAGCGGCGGCGACGCCAGCGTAGCCGCGCCGGCCTGGCGATAGCGCTCGAGCGTGTCCGGCAGCCGGAACCACGCCACGTAGCCGAACGCCGCCACCACTGCAACCGCCGCCACTACACCGAGCCGCGACGGCGCCACCGAGCCCCGCGGCGCCGGCCCGTGCAGCGTGCGGTAGGCCGTGCCCAGCAGCGCGATCCACGCCAGCCCGAGCGCATAGCCCGCGGCCACGTCGGACAGCCAGTGCATGCCCAGGTACAGCCGCGACACGCCGATCGCCGCCACCGCCACCACGGTCAGCGCCAGCACCGGAATGCGCACGCGCCACGGCTGGCGCAGGCACATCAGGAAGGCCAGGAAGCCGTAGGTGACCATGCTGCTGGTGGCGTGGCCGCTGGGGAAGGAGTACGACTCGAGGCCGCTGTAGATGCTGGCCGGACGCACCCGCGCCATGCCGAGCTTGAGCGCCATCACGCAGGCGCGCGCGCCGAGCAGCGCGGCCGCCCAGTACAGCGCCACGATCCAGGCCCGGCGCCAGCACAGCCACGCGAACACCGCCACGCCCACCGCCACCGAAATGCGCCCGCCGCCGAGCTCGGTCACGGCCACCATTGCCAGGTCGAGCCAGTCGCTGCGCAAGGCGCGCAGGCCCGCGTACACCTGCTGGTCGAGGCGCACCACGTCCGCGTTTTCCGCAACCTCGCCGGCCAGCCAGAACAGCGCGCTGCCGCACGCCAGCAGCACGGCGCCGGCGAGCAGCACCAGCAGCAGCTCGGCCACGTCGCGCTCCAGCACGCGCAGCGTAAGCGCGTCCAGCCGCCGCGGCCGCGCCGCCACGCGCGCCGACAGTGCGCCCGCGCCCCACACGCGCCAGCGGTCCAGCCAGCGCACCACGGGCCGCAACAGCGCCACCAGCAGCGGCACCAGGCCCAGCAGCAGCAACGTCACCAGCGCGAACAGCGCAAGCAGGCCCAGCGCCGTGCCCGGCGTAAGCCAGGCCTGCACCAGGTCGCCCGCGCGCGCCGGCGCGTCAGCCACCGGGGGCCTCCGCGGTGCCGGCGCTGGCGCCGATCCTGGCGAGATTGGCACGGGCCGGGGCCTCGCAATCGGCGAACGCCGCGGTCAGGAACAGTCGCGGGCGCTGCGCCAGGTGGCCCAGGAATGCCGCGCGGCGGCGCATGAACTCGTCCCACAGCGCATCGCCCTGCAAGCCGGTGCGCGCGGCCAGCAAGGCGCGGTTCTCAGCGAAGACGTCGAGGCTGTGGGCGTCGAACGCGTCCGGCGGCGCGGCCAGCCTGAGCAGGTCGAGATCGAGCACGGTGTCCGCGCCCGCGCAGCTGGGTCGATGGTCGCGCGTATCGAGCACGATCCGCGCAGCCCGATCCAGCACCGCGAGCGCCTCACCTGGCGCAACGGATTCGATCATGGCGGCCGAGGCAGCCTCGTTGTGCTCGCAGCCCGGCACATAGACCGCGTCGTGGCACAGCACCGCCAGCGCCTGCGCCCGGTCCAGCACCACGCCGCGCGTATGGGCGGCCTCGAACATTTCCAGGATATGGCGGCGGTCGTGGTAGCGGCGGTACGGCGTGTCGTGCAGCGCCAGCACGTCGAGCACCGCCTGGCGCGGCAGGAAATCCAGGCAAGCCAGCGCCGCGGGCCAGTCGGGCGCGAAGCGCGGCACCTCGCCCTGCGGCGTCGCCACCGGCTCGCTGAACACATCGGCGCGGCGCACCCACAGCAAGGACGGATCGCGCATGGCGCGGTAGACCACCACCGGCGCCAGGTCGGCCTCGAAGCGCCCGACGCCTACCGCCGTATAGGCGCCGCCCTTGTAGTGCCGGTACGGCATGCCGTAGACCAGGCCGGCATCGGCCGGCAGTTCGGACGGATCGCCATGAAAGACCTGGGAGGCCGGAGCGGCGGCTGCTTTGTCGGGGGGCTGGGTCATGATGCGGCATCCTGCGTTGCGGATCGCCATGATAGTGCACCGGCCGGCGCGTACGGCGGCACCCTGGCGCCCCTCGCAGCCGCGGCACCAAACCGGCCGCGGAAAAAACAAAACCGACGCGCACTTTCGTGGGCGTCGGCCTGAGTTTTACTACGCTGTTGTTGCCTGCCGGTGGTCGATGCCGACAGCTTCTTGTTTTGGCGGAGAGGGTGGGATTCGAACCCACGGTACCGTCGCCGGTACGCCTGATTTCGAGTCAGGTACATTCGACCACTCTGCCACCTCTCCGGTAACTTGTTGCCGTGTGGCGAAACCGAGATTATAGCCACGCTCCGCCAGCCGATGCAAGAGGCTGGCGGCAGATTTTTTCGGCGCCTTATTGCCGCGCCTTATTGCCGCGCCTTATTGCCGCGCCTTAGAGTTCCGGCTCCAGGCGGGTGGTGCCGCCCATGTACGGCTGCAGCGCGGCCGGCACCGTGACCGAGCCGTCGGCGTTCTGGTAGTTCTCCAGGATCGCCACCAGCGTACGGCCGACGGCCAGCCCCGAGCCGTTCAGCGTGTGCACCAGTTCCGGCTTGCCCTGCCCCGTGCGCATGCGGGACTGCATCCGGCGCGCCTGGAAATCGCCCATGTTGGAGCACGAGCTGATCTCGCGGTAGGTGTTCTGCGCGGGAATCCAGACTTCCAGGTCGTAGGTCTTGGTGCTGCCGAAGCCCATGTCGCCGGTGCACAGCACGATGGTGCGGAACGGCAGCTCCAGCTTCTTCAGGATCGCCTCGGCGTGGCCGGTCAGCTGCTCCAGTGCGTCGAAGGACTGGTCGGCGGGCACCACCTGGACCAGCTCGACCTTGTCGAACTGATGCTGGCGGATCATGCCGCGGGTGTCCTTGCCGTACGAACCCGCTTCGGAGCGGAAGCACGGCGTATGCGCGACGAAGCGCAGCGGCAGCTTCTCGCTGGCGATGATGGCGTCGCGCACGATGTTGGTCAGCGGCACCTCGGCGGTGGGGATCAGGTAGAAGTTCTCGATGCGCTCGCCTTCCTCGCTACCCACCTTGCGCGGCACCTTGAACAGGTCTTCCTCGAACTTGGGCAGCTGGCCGGTGCCGCGCATCGACGCGGCGTTGACGATGTACGGCACGTACATCTCGGTGTAGCCGTGCTCCTGCGTATGGGTGTCGAGCATCAGCTGCACCAGCGCGCGGTGCAGGCGCGCCATGCCGCCGCGCAGCATCGAGAAGCGCGACCCGGTGACCTTGACCGCGGTGTCGAAGTCCAGCCCCAGCTTCTCGCCCACGTCGACGTGGTCGCGCACGGCGAAGTCGAACTGGCGCGGCTCGCCGACGCGGCGCACCTCGACGTTCTGGGTCTCGTCATTGCCCACCGGCACGCTCTCGTGCGGCAGGTTGGGAATCGACAGCATCAGCTCGCCCAGGTGCGCCTGGATCTCGTCCAGCCGCGCGGCCGAGGCCTTGAGCGTGTCGCCGATGCCGCCCACTTCCGCCATCACGGCCGAGGCATCCTCGCCCTTGCCCTTGAGCATGCCGATCTGCTTGGACAGGCTGTTGCGGCGCGCCTGCAGTTCCTCGGTCTGGGTCTGCAGTTGCTTGCGTTCGGCCTCGAGTGCCTGGAACGCCGCCACGTCGAGTTGGAAGCCGCGCGTGGCAAGGCGTTGCGCCACGGCGTCGATGTCTTTGCGGAACAGCTGGATGTCGAGCATGTTGCTAGGGTGAAGTGCAGGGCCAGCGACATGCCGGCGGACCCGCCATTTTACTGCACCCGCATGGCCCGGCACGAGCGAACTGTGCCCGACCGCCTGCCTACTCCCCGGACTTGCCGCCCTTGCCACCGTCCTTCGCCTTCGCGGCGCGCTGTTCGCGATGCCAGGCGTCGTCCAGCTCGCGCAGGTGGCGCAGCTTCTCGGCGATCTTGCCTTCCAGCCCGCGCGGCACTGGCTGGTACCAGCCCTGCGCCTTGAGGTCGTCCGGGAAGTAATGCTCGCCGGCGGCGTAAGCCTCGGGCTCGTCGTGCGCGTAGCGGTAGGCGTGGCCGTAACCCAGCTCCTTCATCAGCCGGGTCGGCGCATTGCGCAGGTGCACCGGCACCGCGCGCGACTTGTCCTTGGCAACGAAGGCGCGCGCCGCGTTGTAGGCGTTGTAGCCGGCGTTGGACTTGGGCGCGACCGCCAGGTAGATCAGCGCCTGGCCCAGCGCCAGTTCGCCCTCGGGCGAGCCCAGCCGCTCGTAGGTCTCGGCTGCGTCCAGCGTGATGCGCGCGGCGCGCGGATCGGCCAGGCCGATATCCTCCCACGCCATGCGCACGATGCGGCGCGCCAGGTAGCGCGGGTCGGCGCCGCCGTCGATCATGCGGCAGAACCAGTACAGCGCGGCGTCGGGATCCGAGCCACGCACCGACTTATGCAGCGCGCTGATCTGGTCGTAGAAGGCATCGCCGCCCTTGTCGAAGCGACGCAGGTTCTCCGACAGGGCACTGCCCAGCAGCGCGGTGTCGATCTGCGCGGCGCCGGCCGTGCGCGCGGCGCGCGCGACGATCTCGATGTTGTTCAGCAGCTTGCGCCCGTCGCCGTCGGCGGAGGCGACGATCAGCTGCAGCGCCTCATCCTGCCAGCCGATGCCGCCCAGTTCCTCGGAGGCGCGCAGCGCCAGCTGGGTCAGTTCGGCATCGTCCAGGCTCTTGAGCACGTAGACCGCCGCGCGCGACAGCAAGGCGCCGTTGACCTCGAACGACGGGTTCTCGGTGGTGGCACCGATAAACGTGAACAACCCGCTTTCCACATGCGGCAGGAACGCGTCCTGCTGGCTCTTGTTGAAGCGGTGCACCTCGTCGACGAACACCAGCGTGCGCCGGCCATGGGCGCGGAACTGCTCGGCGCGCTCGACCGCCTCGCGGATGTCCTTGACCCCCGACAGCACCGCCGACAGCGCGATGAATTCGGCGTCGAACGCGTCGGCCATCAGCCGCGCCAGCGTGGTCTTGCCCACCCCGGGCGGTCCCCACAGGATCATCGAATGCGGCTCGCCCGACTCGAACGCCACGCGCAGCGGCTTGCCCGCGCCGAGCAGGTGCTGCTGCCCGATCACCTCGTCGATGGTGCGCGGGCGCAGGCGCTCCGCCAGCGGTTGCCGGGAACGGTCGGGAGATTCGGAAAACAGCGTGTCCGCCACGGTAGTCAGGCCCTGTCAGTGCGCAAGATGCAGAACGCCACAGTGTAGACCATCGGCACCGGCGCGATTGCGCGCGCTCAGGCGGCAAACGCCACCACGTCCTCGATCTCGACGCGGATGCCGATGCGCTCGCCCACGGCGTGGTTGTGGTGCGAGGGCACCAGCGCCAGCACGCGGCCACCGCTGGCCAGGCGCAGCGTGTACAGGATCTCGGCGCCGCGGAAGGCCTTGTGCACCACCTCGGCACGCATCGGGCTGGCGTCGTCGTGGATGATGTCGTCGGGACGCACCAGCACGTCGACCGCCGCGCCGGCCGGCAGGTCCAGCGGCACGGCCGGGCGCAGCAGCCCCAGTTCCAGCTCGATCTGCGCGGTATCGCGCACGCGCCCCGCCATCAGCACGCCCTGGCCGATAAAGCCGGCGACAAAGCGCGACGCCGGACGGTGGTACAGGTCGTGCGCGCTGCCCCATTGCTCGATCACGCCGTCGTGCATCACGCCGATCTCGTCGGCCATGGCGAAGGCCTCGTGCTGGTCATGCGTGACCAGGATGGCGGTGGTGCCCTGCGCCTTCAGGATCGCGCGAACTTCCAGGCTCAGGCGTTCGCGCAGGTCGACGTCGAGGTTGGAGAACGGCTCGTCGAGCAGCAGCAGTTCCGGGCGCGGCGCCAGCGCGCGTGCCAGCGCGACGCGCTGCTGCTGGCCGCCGGACAGTTCGTGCGGGTACTGGCGGCCGGCGCCGTCCAGGCCCACCAGCCGCAACACCTCGTCCACCCGCGCCGCGCGCTCGGCCCGGCTGGCGCGGATCAGGCCGAAGCCGACGTTGGCAGCCACGTCCAGGTGCGGAAACAGCGCGTAGTCCTGGAACACCATGCCGATGCGGCGCTGCTCCGGCGCCAGCAGCGTGCCGGAAGAGGACACGGTCTGCCCGTCCAGCAAGATGCGTCCGTCCTGCAGCGGCTCGAAGCCCGCGATCGCGCGCAGCACCGTAGTCTTGCCGCAGCCGCTGGGCCCCAGCAGGCAGGCGATATGGCCGCGCGCCACCGAGAAAGACAGGCCCTTGACCACGGCATGGCGGCCGAAGGCGTGACGGATACGCTCCACCTCGATGACAGCCGGAGCGGGGACGGCCGCATCCGGAGCATCGGCACGGGTAGCCGGCCGGGTGCGGGCCTGGGTGCCGGGCAGGCGTGAATAGGAATCGGTTCGCATGTGCGCATTATAGGGACGTGCCGGCCCGTGCGGCCGGTGTCCGAGCTTCGTCCGGCGCGCCTACATCGCCGGCATTGCTAGAATGCGTCAGCCCGCACACCGCGCCGCCAGGCAAAGGTTCGGCGGGCGGCACTTTGCTCACCATTCCCGCGCATGCTCCTGTCCAGCCGCCGCCGCTTCCATCCCCTGACCCTGGCCACCGTGGCAATGGCGCTGCTGATTGCCGTGCCGGTTCTGGTGATCGCCTCGGCCGTGCTGCTGCCCGCCGGCGACACCTGGCGCCACCTGCTCGACACGGTGCTGGCCGAATACGTGCTCAATACCGTCTGGCTGCTATGCGGCGTGGCCGCGGGCGTGCTGCTGCTGGGCGTGACCACCGCGTGGCTGGTCTCGACCTACCGCTTTCCCGGCCATGCCGTGATGGAATGGGCGCTGGTGCTGCCGATGGCGATGCCGGCCTACGTGATCGCCTACGCCTACACCGACGCGCTGCAGTTCGCCGGCCCGGTGCAAGGCTGGCTGCGCGAGCTGACCGGCTGGCGCGCCCGAGACTACTGGTTTCCCGAAATCCGCTCGCTCGGCGGCGCGATCGCGCTGTTCTCGCTGGTGCTGTACCCGTACGTCTACCTGACCGCGCGCGCCGCCTTCCTGCAGCAGACCCAGAACACGCTCGAGGCCGCGCGCCTGCTCGGCCATGGCGCCTGGAGCCGGCTCTGGCGCGTGGTGCTGCCGCTGGCGCGACCGGGCATCGTCGCCGGCACCGCGCTGGCGATGATGGAAACGCTGGCGGACTTCGGCACCGTCGCCTATTTCGCTATCCCGACTTTCTCCACCGGCATCTACCGCGCCTGGTTCTCGCTGGGCGACAAGAACGCCGCGGCGCAGCTGTCGGCCTGCATGCTGCTGTTCGTCGCCGCGATCCTGCTGATGGAGCGCGCCAGCCGCGGCCGCGCGCAGGTGTTCGGCAACCAGCGCCGCGCCGCGGCCTGGACGCTGGACGGCGCGCAAGGCTGGCTGGCGCTGGCGGCATGCCTGGTGCCGGTGCTGCTGGGCTTCGTGGTGCCCGCGCTGATGCTGTGCCGCATGGCCTTTACCGATGGCGACGCACAGTTCGGCCCGCGCTTTGTCGGCCTGGTGCGCAACAGCTTCCTGCTGGCCAGCGCCACCGCGCTGGCGGCGGTGGCGGTCGCGCTGGCGGTTGGCTATGCCGCGCGCGCCGTCAACGGCAAGCGCAGCTGGCTGATGCGCGGCCTGACCCGGGTCTGCGGCATGGGCTATGCGCTGCCGGGCTCCGTCATCGCGGTGGGCGTGCTGGTGCCGGTGGCGCGGCTGGACAATGCGCTGTCGGCCTGGCTGCAGCAGCAGTTCGGGGTCTCGGTGGGGCTGCTGCTGACCGGCGGCATCGCGGCGCTGGTCTATGCGCTGCTGGTGCGCTTCCTGGGCGTGGCGCTGCAGACCGTCAATGCCGGGCTGGGCAAGATCACGCCCAGCATGGACGCCGCCGCGCGCAGCCTGGGCCACGGCCCCGGCGCCACGCTGCGGCGCGTGCATTTGCCGATGCTGCGCGGCAGCCTGCTGACCGCCGCGCTGATCGTCTTTGTCGACGTAATGAAGGAATTGCCGGCGACCTTCGTGATGCGGCCGTTCAATTTCGACACGCTGGCGGTGCAGGCCTACAACCTGGCCGCCGACGAACGCCTGACCGAGGCCGCCACCGCCTCGCTGGTGATCGTCGCGGTCGGGCTGCTGCCGGTGATCGTGCTGTCGCGCACGATCCGCCGCCAGGCGCAGCACTGAGCCGCCCCGGTCTCGCTAAAGTCGCGCGCGTCCCGCGCCGATAGCCTCTTATGGCCCGGCATCCGCCCGGGCGCGACCCGCGGCATGCCCGCCGCGCAAGAGCCTATGCTGCGATATCACATCCTGCTGTTCAAGTTGAACCGGCTCAGCCGCAACAAGCTGAGCGGCGTGGAAGAAGTCTCGCTGGCCGGACAGCTGGCCGAGATGATCGGCGCGGCCGACGCCGCCGCGCGCGTGATCGACGACCTGTTCGACCACGCCAACCCGCAGGTACGCCGCATCGCCCTCAATGCGATCCGCCGCGCGCGGCAATTCTCGGCACCCGCGCTGCAGCCCGCGCTGGTGCGCCGCATGGCCGATGCCGAGGCAGCGGTGCGCCACGATGCCGTGTGGATCGTGCAGGAAACCCGCATGGACAGCGCCGAACTGCGCGCCGCGCTGCGCCGCCTGGCCGGCAAGGTGCAACTGCCATGGGATGCCGAGCGCGCCCGCGCCAACCCGGGCGATACCGCGCTGGCGGCACAGGTGCGGGCACGCATGGCGCTGGACAAGCTGCTGGAGAAGAGCGCCGCGGAGCGCAACCAGGCGCTGGCGGCAATGGCGCTGGGCTCGACCTCGGACCAGCCCTATGCCGAAGGCACGGTCGGCCACAAGGGACTGCTGCATCGGGCGCTGGTGCGGCGGCAGGCGGGGCGCCGGCTCAACAGCAGCGTCAAGCTGACGTTCCGCAAGGTCGAACCGACGCAGGTGACGGGGAACAAGCGGTTCTTGCTGTGACCGCAAGGTCTGGCTGCCGACAACTCAGCAACCGCTTGTTTGCTCCCTCTCCCGCGCGCGGGAGAGGTGAGAAAACCAGAGTCAAGCCATCCTTCGGCTTTACTTGAACCCCGCCCGATCCACCAGCTTCTGCGCCTGCGGCTGGTACTTGCCCAGCTCGGCCACGTTGATGGTGTCGGACTTGAACTCGCCCAGCGCTTCGAGCACGGGGTTGCTGACCTTCACGCCCTTCACCACCGGCCATTCGTTGTTGCCGTCGGCAAAGTAGCGTTGCGCCTCGTCGCTGGCCAGGTACTCCAGGAACTTGACCGCCGCTTCCTTGTTGGGCGCGTGCTTGAGCATGCCGCCGCCGGAGACGTTCATGTGCACGCCCTGGCTCGACTGGTTGGGCCACACCACGCCCAGCTTGTCGGCCACGGCCTTGTCTTCGGGCTTGGTCGACTTCAGCAGCCGCGCGATGTAGTAGGTGTTGGCGATGGCCACGTCGCACTCGCCCGCGGCAACGGCCTTGAGCTGGTCGGTGTCGCCGCCCTTGGGCACGCGTGCCAGGTTGGCGGCCACGCCGCGCGCCCATTGCTCGGTGCGGGCCTCGCCGTCGTGGGCGATCAGGCTGGAAATCAGCGACAGGTTGTAGACATGGCCGCTGGAACGCGTGCAGACCTTGCCCTTCCACTTGGGATCGGCCAGGTCTTCATAGCTGGCGATGTCGCCGGCCTTGACCGCGGCCTTGTTGTAGGCGATCACGCGGCCGCGGGCCGAGAAGCCGAACCACTCGCCATTGGGATCGCGGTAGTTGGCCGGGATGCGCGACTCCAGCACCTTGGACTTCACCGGCGCGAACACGCCGGCCTGCTGGGCGCGCCACAGGCGCCCGATATCCACCGTGATGAACACGTCCGCCGGGCTGTTGGCGCCTTCGTTGCGGATGCGCTCCAGCAGCGGATCTTCCTGGCCTTCGATGCGGTTGATCTTGATGCCGGTCTGCTTGGTGAAGTTGGCGTACAGCGCCTCGTCGGTCTGGTAGTGCCGTGCGGTGTAGAGGTTGAGCACCTTTTCCTGGGCCGCCGCGGCAAGCGGCAGCGTCAGCAGGGCCAGTGCCGCGGCGCGCGGCAGCAAGGTTCGGATGGTGGTTTTCACGCGGTTGGCTCCCCAGCATGGTTTGGGCAGCCGCCGGGCACCCCCAAGGCCGCCCGGTGTTTGGATTCCGGTTAGCGGAAAACAATATTGATTCTTGTTCAGGCGGTCAAATTACATTTCTGTCATGTTTGACGGCGCTTGCGCCGGGTCAAGGTGACCCGTCAACTCCGGGATGAACGCGGCCTCAGCCGCGCCGCACCCACACCACCTTGCCGGCCTTGATCCCCAGCGTGCGCCGCTGCGGGTTGTAGTCCATGGTGCCAGGGAACTGCTGGGCGTCGCGTTCGCCCAGGCGCCACGTGCAGCCTTGCAGCAGGCCGATGGCTTCGGCCTCGGGCTTGCCGACCAGTGCGTCGTCGGCCAGCTTGTCCGCGGCGCAGCCGGCCGTCGTGCCGAGCGAGCCTTGCGGGCCCGGCGCCGGTGCCGGCGCTGCCGGCTCCGTCGGCGCGGCCGCGCAGCCGGCCAGCAACGCGCCGCCCGCGGCCAGCCACAGCAGTTGATGGGTGCGGCTGCGCATGGTGGCAAGCATCGCGATCATGGGGGCTCCTGTCAGGGTTGGCGAGTCAGAGGATTCTGGGACACATGGCCCGTATAGGGTTCAGGCCGCACTGAGCGGCGCCGGCGATGCCTTAGCCCCTGGCGCGCTTGGCCAGGGTCTTCATCGCATCGGCCGGCAACGGGCCGTGGCAGGTGCGCTCGCCGCCGGCCTCGCTGACCACCAGCCATACCTGGCCTGGCTGGTCCTTCGGGTGCAGCAGCCAGGCCGGGCCGCGCGCGTTGCTGCTCGGTGGCAGGTCTTCCAGCACGCCGGTGCTGGCCGATTGCAGCATCACCGCGCATTCGTTGGCCGGCACGCGCGTGGCCGAGAGAAAGGCCGGATTGCCGACCACCTCCGGCAACGCCGAGTCCGGCGCGCGCAGGAAGGCGTCGACATCGAACTTGCTGGCGCCGCCGCCGCTGCTGGCGCATGCCGCCAGCGCCAGCACGCCGGCGCAGGCCAGCACCATCCGGCCAGGACGACGATAGGTTGCGTCAGCGGGTGCCGACCCTTCGCGCGCATCGATCATGGCGGCCCTCATTGCTTCATCACGTCGGCGCCCTTGGGCACCGTGAACCGGAACGCATCGGCCGCCAGCGGCGGGTTTTTCTGCATGCCGGTGAAGGTCAGCAGCGTGGTGTTGCCGAACGCGTCGCGCAGTTCCATGGCTTCGAGATTGCCGGCCTTGAAGCCGATGCCGATGCGCTCGAACTGCGTGTCCTTGGCCTTGGGCGTCAGCTCCAGCCATTCCACGCCGTCGCGCGTCGGCCCGTTCCTGACCACGAAGTTCTTATCGAGGTCGTTGCTGCCGAACAGGATCGCCGCCGGGCTGGAACCGAGCGCGCCGTCGAGCTTGCGCTCGGTGACCTGGTTCAGGTCCTTGTCATAGATGTACAGGGTCTGGCCGTCGGCCTGCAGCAGCTGCTCGTAGGGCTTGGTATAGCGCCAGGTGAACTTGCCCGGACGCGAGAACACGAAGGTGCCGCTGGAGGTGCCGGTCACCTTGACGTTGGCGCCCTGCCCCTTGACCTGGCGCTGCGTGAATTCGCCGCGCGCGCTCTTCACGCCGGTAACAAAGCTCTGCAGCTGGTCGGTGGCGGCGGCGTGGGCCGGCGCCTGCAGCGCAAACATCGCCAGCGCGGCGCACGCCGACACGAGGATGCGGTTTGGCATGGTTGGGGTCCTGGTAGTTGTAGGGTTGGTGCTGCGCCCCGCCGTATCGCATACGGGCCGGGCGCGTGCGACCTGTCCTTTTAGAGGCGCCGTCAGCGCGGGGATTCCGCGCACCGCGCGCCGCCGGGTAACGGGATATTACGAGGCCCGCGCGAGCGGCGCTCAGTCATCTTCGCGCGCGGCGCCCCCACCCTGCACCAGGATGTCGCGGTTGCCGTTGCCCGACATGGCCGAGACCAGTCCGGCCTTCTCCATATCCTCGAGCAGCCGCGCGGCGCGGTTGTAGCCGATGCGCAGATGGCGCTGCACCAGCGAGATCGACGCGCGCCGGTTCTTCAGCACCACCTCGACCGCCTGGTCGTACAGCGGATCGGCTTCGCCGCCGCCACCGCCGATGCCGGCGCCGCCGCCGAAACCGTCGCCACCGCCGCCGTCATCGGTCAGCCCGCCTTCGAGGATGCCCTCGATGTAGTTGGCCTCTCCCGACTCCTTGAGCTTTTCCACCACCCGGTGGACTTCGTCGTCCGAGACGAAGGCGCCGTGCACGCGCACCGGCAGGCCGGTGCCCGGCGCCAGGTAGAGCATGTCGCCCATGCCCAGCAGCGTCTCGGCGCCCTGCTGGTCGAGGATGGTGCGCGAATCGATCTTGCTGCTGACCTGGAAGGCGATGCGGGTCGGCACGTTGGCCTTGATCAGGCCGGTGATCACGTCCACCGACGGGCGCTGCGTGGCCAGCACCAGGTGCAGGCCGGCCGCGCGCGCCTTCTGTGCGATCCGTGCGATGAGTTCTTCCACCTTCTTGCCGACCACCATCATCAGGTCGGCCAGCTCGTCGATGACGATGACGATGGTGGGCAGCTTTTCCAGCGGCTCCGGTGCGTCCGGGGTCAGGCTGAACGGGTTCGGGATCTTCTCTTCCTTCGCCGCGGCCTCGTCGATCTTCTTGTTGTAGCCGGCCAGGTTGCGCACGCCCAGCTTGCTCATCAGCTTGTAGCGGCGCTCCATCTCGCCGACGGCCCAGTTCAGCGCGTTGCCGGCCTGGCGCATGTCGGTCACCACCGGGCACAGCAGGTGCGGAATGCCCTCGTAGACGCTCATTTCAAGCATCTTCGGGTCGATCAGGATCAGGCGCACGCTTTCGGGCTTGGCCTTGTACAGCAGCGACAGGATCATCGCATTGATGCCCACCGACTTGCCCGAGCCGGTGGTGCCCGCCACCATGCAGTGCGGCATGCGCGCCAGGTCGGCCACCATCGGCTTGCCGGCAATGTCCTTGCCCAGCGCCATGGTCAGGCTGGAGGCGCTCTCGTTGTAGACCTGCGAGCCCAGGATTTCCGACAGGCGCACGGTCTGGCGTTTCGGGTTGGGCAGCTCCAGCCCCATGTAGTTCTTGCCCGGGATGGTCTCGACCACGCGGATCGACACCAGCGACAGCGAACGCGCCAGGTCGCGCGCCAGGTTCACCACCTGGCTGCCCTTGACCCCGGTGGCGGGCTCGATCTCGTAGCGGGTGATGACCGGGCCCGGGTAGGCCGCCACCACCTTGACCTCGACGCCGAAGTCCTTGAGCTTTTTCTCGATCAGGCGCGAAGTGAACTCCAGCGTCTCGGCGCTGACGGTTTCCTGGTGCGGCGGGATCGGATCCAGCAGCGACAGCGGCGGCAGGTCCGAATCCTGGATATCGGCGAACAGCGGCTGCTGCTTCTCGCGCTCGACGCGCTCGTGCTTGGGCACCGCCTGCGGGCGCACGATCTGCACCGGCGCCGCCTCTTCGATGCGCACGCGCTGCACTTCGACGGTTTCCTTGCGCTCGGTCTTGGCGGCCTCGCCGATGATGCGGTCCTGCTTGCTCTCGCGGCGGGCCTTGAAGCCCAGGAACAGGGTCTCGACAAAGCCGCCGATCTGCTCGGCCACGGTCAGCCACGAGAAATGGAAGAACAGCGACAGCCCGATCGCCAGCAGCAGCAACAGCAGCAGGGTCGCGCCGGTGAAGCCCAGCGCCACCTGCAGCCAGCCGCCGAGCAGGTCGCCCAGCACCCCGCCGGGTGCGCGCGGCAGCGCGGCGCGCAGCGGATACATGCGGATCGCCTCCAGGCCCATGCTGGAGAACAGGGTCAGCACGAAGCCGATCCAGCTGACGGTCACGCCCTGGCGGTGCAGGCCGTGGTCGGTGCGTTCGGGCAGCTCGGCGGTCAGCGTGCGCCAGCCGCGCCAGCAGCGGCGCACCAGCAGCACCGCCAGCCAGTAGGCGGAAAAGCCGAAGATGAAGAACAGCACATCCGCCACCCAGGCGCCGACGCGGCCGCCCAGGTTATGGATATCGGCCACCTGGTTGGCATGGGACCAGCCGGGATCGGTCTTGCTGTAGCTGGCCAGCACGCACAGGAAACCCAGCGTGACGGCCAGCAGCAGGAACCAGCGGACTTCGCCCAGCAGTTTGCCGATGCGGGATGGCAAGGCTGAGGGATCGGTGCGGGTGGTCGTGGTAGCTCGGGCCATGCCTGGTTGAAACTCGCGTGTTAGGGGATTCCGGATCGGTTTCGGACCGATGCCGCCGGCGGCCGGCGTTCTTTCGCCGGGTGACGGACAGGCATCGTGGCGGCCATTTTAACGTGGCCCGAGACTATCGCACCCATTGGAATTTGCAACAGTGAGCAAATGCGGCTCCTCTTATAATGTCGCTTTCGAGCAATGCCGGTGGGCATCATGCCGCACCGGCCACAGGAACGCATCATGGCAAAACACGCAAAAGTGCTGATTCTCGGTTCCGGTCCCGCCGGCTACACCGCCGCGGTCTACGCGGCCCGCGCCAACCTGGAGCCGGTGCTGATCACCGGCCTGGCACAGGGCGGCCAGCTGATGACCACCACCGACGTCGAGAACTGGCCGGGCGATGCCAAGGGCGTCCAGGGCCCCGAACTGATGCAGCGCCTGCTGGCGCATGCCGAGGAATTCAAGACCGAAATCATCTTCGATCACATCCATACCGCGAAGCTGGTGGACGACAAGGGCCAGCCGGCCCGCCCCTTCACGCTGATCGGCGACGCCGGCGAGTACACCTGCGACGCGCTGATCATCGCCACCGGCGCCTCGGCACAGTACCTGGGCCTGCCGTCGGAAGAATCGTTCATGGGCCGCGGCGTGTCGGCCTGCGCCACCTGCGACGGCTTCTTCTACAAGAACCAGGAAGTGGCCGTGGTCGGCGGCGGCAATACCGCCGTGGAAGAAGCACTGTACCTGTCGCATATCGCCAGCAAGGTCACCGTGATCCACCGCCGCGACAGCTTCCGCGCCGAGCCGATCCTGGTCGACCGCCTGCTGCAGCGTGAAAAGGAAGGCCGCGTGGTGATCCGCTACGACAGCGTGCTGGACGAAGTGCTGGGCGACGACTCCGGCGTGACCGGCATCCGCGTGCGCGGCACCAAGACCGGCCAGACCGAAGACCTGAAGCTGGCCGGCGTGTTCATCGCCATCGGCCACAAGCCCAACACCGACCTGTTCACCGGCCAGCTGGCCATGGAAAACGGCTACCTGGTGACCAAGTCGGGCCTGCAGGGCGATGCCACCGCCACCAGCGTGCCGGGCGTGTTCGCCGCGGGCGACGTGCAGGACCACGTCTACCGCCAGGCCATCACCAGCGCCGGCACCGGCTGCATGGCCGCGCTGGACGCCCAACGCTTTGTCGAAGCCCTGAAGTAAACAACCCCTGCGCCGGCGGCCATCACCGCCGGCGCGTCACACGGGCGCGGGCCCGCCCGCGGCCCCGCCAGTCGATATAATCGGCGCCGAGCCTCCGGAGATTTTTTTAATGACGCACGGCGCCCGCAAACCCGACCGACCGCCCCAACGCCTCGGCCTGAACGACCTTGCCAGGCTGCGCGACACCCTCAAGGCCGACACCGAGCGTCGCGAAGCCGAGCGCGTCGCCGCCGAGCAGGCAGCCGAGCGCGCCCGCGCCGAAGCCGATGTGTTCCGCGCCAGCGTGGGCCAGGTCAGCCAGCTGCGCGACCGCAACCGCGCCCACCATCCCCCCAGCAAGCCCGCACCCGTGCCGGTGCAGTCGCAGCGCAACGACCAGGCGGTGCTGCAGGCGTCGCTGTCGGACGAGTTCGATGTCGAAAGCCTGCTCGAGACCGACGAGACGCTGTCGTTCCGCCGGCCCGGCATCGGCATGGACGTGGTGCGCAAGCTGCGCCGCGGCGAATGGGTGCCGCAGGACAAGGTCGACCTGCACGGCCTGCGCAGCGACGAGGCGCGCGAGGCGCTGGCCGAGTTCCTGCGCCGTTCGGTGCGCAACGGCGTGCGCTGCGTGCGCGTGATCCACGGCAAGGGCCTGGGCTCGCCCGACAAGCTGCCGGTGCTCAAGGGCAAGGTGCGCAGCTGGCTGGTGCAGAAGGAGGAAGTGCTGGCCTTCGTGCAGGCGCGCGAAGCCGAAGGCGGCGCCGGCGCGCTGATGGTGCTGCTGCGCCAGCCGCGCGCCTGACGCCGCGTCCCGGATGCACGTTCCGCTCGAATTGCTGATGGGGCGGCTGCCCCTGATCCTCCACATCATGGAGGTGATCGGCGTGCTGGCCTTCGCGGTCTCGGGGGTGGTCGATGCCCGCAAGCAGCGCCTGGACGTGGTCGGCACCTTCGTGGTGGCCTTTGCCACAGCCTTCGGCGGCGGCACCGTGCGCGACGTGCTGCTCGACCGGCGCCCGTTCTACTGGGTCGACCATGAAGGCTATGTGCTGCTGATCTTCGTGATGTCGTTCGGCGCGTCGTTCGTGCTGCGCGTGGTCAGCCGGGTGGCTTCGGACCGGGCCATGATCGTGGCCGACGCCATCGGCCTGGGGCTGTTCTCGGTGACCGGCGCCTCGCTGGCGCTGGTGGCGCAGATGACGCCGACCGTGGCGGTCATGATGGGCATCATCTCGGCGGTGTTCGGCGGCGTGGTGCGCGACGTGCTGTGCAATGAAGTGCCGATGATCCTGCGCGACCGCTCGCCCTATGCCACCTGCTCGTTCATCGGCTGCTGGATCTATATCGGCCTGACCTGGGTCGAGGTGCAGCAGGAGGCGGCGCTGCTGACCGGCGCGCTGGCGATCATCGCCATGCGCCTGGCGTCGGTGCGCTATGGCTGGAAGCTGCCCAGCTGAGCGGCGGCTAAGGCGGACCCACCAATGAAAACGCCGCCCTGCAGGGCGGCGTGTCGCTGCGCTGGCCGAACCGGCCGATGGCTCAGACGGCGGCTTCGTCCTGCTCGCCGGTGCGGATGCGGATCACACGCTCGATCTCGGTGACGAAGATCTTGCCGTCGCCGATCTTGCCGGTGTGGGCGGCCTTGACGATGGCGTCCAGCACGGTGTCCAGCTGGTTCTCGGCCACCACCACTTCAATCTTGATCTTGGGCAGGAAGTCGACCACGTACTCGGCGCCGCGGTACAGCTCGGTATGCCCTTTCTGGCGGCCAAATCCCTTTACTTCGGTCACCGTCAGCCCGGTCACGCCGACGTCAGCCAGGGCTTCACGCACCTCGTCGAGCTTGAACGGTTTGATGATGGCGGTAATCTGCTTCATGACTGGCCCCTGTTTATCGTTTGTTCACGCCGCCCGGCGGCGCATCGCCGCGGACGCGGCGCTCTCCGGAGGGCATTTTAACAGCCCTTGGGCGCTTGCATTTCCGCCACGCCCGCTGCCGGCGCCGCTGCTGCGTGGGGTGGCGCGCATCCGCCGTCGTCCGCGCCTGTGGATAACCCTGTGGGCAGCCACTGGAGAACCTGTGCGCAAACCGGCACTCCCGCGCCATGTCCCTCGGGCCAGGCCCTCAGTCCGGCACCTTTTCCAGATCCGCCAGCCACACCACCGATTCCGAATCGCTGGGCGCGCGCCAGTCGCCGCGCGGCGACAGCGAGCCACCCGAGCCCACCTTGGGCGCATTCGGCACGCATGATCGCTTGAACTGGCTGGTGCGGAAGAAGCGGTCCAGGAAGATGGCCAGGTTGCGCTTGATGTCGGGCAGGCCGTACTGGTTGCGCACGACGTGCGGGCCGTTGGGCCAGATGCCGCGCTCGCGGTCGCCCCAGGCATGCTGCGCCAGGAAGGCGATCTTGGACGGGGCAAAGCCGAAGCGCAGCGTGTAGTAGAGGTTGAAGTCCTGCAGCTCGTACGGGCCGATGGTGCTCTCGGTCTTCTGTTCCGGACCGTGGTTGCTGTCGCCGGGGATCAGCTCGGGGCTGATGTCGGTGTCGAGCACCGCCAGCAGCACGTCCGAGCCGCCCTCGCCCACCTGCCCGGTCTCTGCGACCCAGCGCACCAGGTGCGAGATCAGCGTCTTGGGCACGCTGGCGTTGACGTTGTAGTGCGACATGTGGTCGCCCACGCCATAGGTGCACCAGCCCAGCGCCAGCTCGCTCAGGTCGCCGGTGCCGATGACGATGGCATGGTTGTAGTTGGCCAGCCGGAACAGGTGGTTGGTGCGCTCGCCCGCCTGCACGTTCTCGAAGGTTACGTCGTAGACCTTCTCGCCGGCGGCATAGGGATGGCCCAGGTCCTTCAGCATCGCCAGGCACGACGGCCGGATATCGATCTCGGTCGCGCTGCAGCCCACCACCTGCATCAGCTGGCGCGCCTGCTGCAGCGTGCGCCCGCTGGTGGCAAAGCCGGGCATGGTGTACGCGAGGATATTGGCGCGCGGCAGGCCCAGCCGGTCCATCGCCTTGGCGCAGACCAGCAGCGCGTGGGTGGAATCGAGCCCGCCCGAGACGCCGATCACCACCTTGCTGATCTTGCTTGCCGACAGCCGCTGCACCAGCGCCTGCACCTGGATGTTGTAGACCTCCATGCAGCGTTCGTCGCGCTGGCGCGGATCGGCCGGCACGTACGGGAAGCGCGCCACGTTGCGCTCCAGCGGCAGCGACTTTTCCAGGGTCAGGTCGAGCGGGAAGCGCACCACGCGGAAGCGCTCCACCTCGTCCTTGTGCCGGCGCACCGAGTGGCCGAAGGTGACCTGGTGCATGCGCTCGCGCGACAGCCGTTCGACGTCGATATCGGCGAACAGCAGGTGCGAGGTGTCGGCAAAGCGCTCGGACTCGGCCAGCAGCTCGCCGTTCTCGCAGATCAGCGCCTGGCCGTCCCAGGCCAGGTCGGTGGACGACTCGCCCTTGCCGGCCGAGGTGTACAGGTAGGCTGCCAGGCAGCGCGCCGATTGCTGCGACACCAGCTGGTGCCGGTAGCCGGACTTGCCCACCACGATATTCGATGCCGACAGGTTGACCAGCACCGTGGCCCCGGCCAGCGCCGCGAACGACGACGGCGGGATCGGCACCCATACGTCCTCGCAGATTTCGGCGTGGAAGCGGAAGTCGGGGATGTCCTCGAGCTCGAACAGCAGGCCGGCGCCGAACGGCACCTGCTGGCCCAGCAGTTCGATCGAATCGACCGCGGCGTTGTCGGCGGCGCTGAACTGGCGTGCCTCGTAGAACTCCCAGTAGTTGGGCAGGTAGGTCTTGGGCACCACGCCCTGGATGCGCCCGCGCGCCACCACCACGGCGCAGTTGAACAGCTGGTGCTCGACCCGCAGCGGCATCCCCACCACCATTGCCGCCGGCAGCTTGCGTGAGGCCTCGACGATGGTGGCCAGCGCCGCCTGGCAGGCATCCAGCAGCGCGCGCTGGTGGAACAGGTCGTCGCAGGTGTAGGCCGACAGCCCCAGTTCCGGGAACGCGACCAGCACGGCGCCGCGCTGCGCCGCCTGCGTCGCCAGGGCAATGGTCTCGTTGGCGTTGAAGGCCGGGTCGGCCACGCGGCAGACCGGCACGCCCACCGCGACGCGCGCAAAGCCGTGCGAATACAGGTTGAAAAACAGGTTTTTCATATCGGGCCTTGGTGTTGGGAGTCGTGCGGTGGGCCGTTGAACCAGCCGCAAGCGTGCGGGTCGTCCGCAGCATCCGTGGATGCCTGGGAAAGCACTATTGACCAGGAGGCTCCATTTTACGACGCCGGCCCTGGGGCGGGGTTTCCGGTAGACTCGACCGGTCCACAGAGGGAACTGGTGCAATGCAGTCTGAATCATGCGTGCCCGGACAGGGCCAGCCGGCACGGCAAACGCGCAGCGAAGCGGGCGACGCCGCCCCGGAATACCGTACCGAGATCGTCTCCGACCTGGGCCAGGTCGATGCCGCCGCCTGGGACGCCCTGGTGGCCCGTCATGCCGACGCCACGCCCTTCCTCAAGCATGCCTTCCTGCACGCGCTGCACGCCAGCGGCAGCGCCTGCCCGGATACCGGATGGCATCCGCGCTACCTTACGTTATGGGCGCCGCCCGCGGCGGGCCGTCCGCAACGGCTGGCCGCCGCCATGCCGCTGTACGCCAAGGCGCATTCCTATGGCGAGTATGTCTTCGACTGGGCCTGGGCCGACGCCTATGCGCGCAACGGCATCGAGTACTACCCCAAGTGGCTGGCGGCGATTCCGTTCACGCCGGTGCGCGGCGCGCGGCTGCTGGCCGAAGACGCCGAGGCGCGCCGGCTGCTGCTGCAGGTGGCGCTGGCGCTGGCCGCCGACAGCCAGATGTCGTCGCTGCACATCCTGTTTCCGGACGAGGCCGAAGCCGCGCTGATGGCGCAGGCCGGCATGCTGATGCGGCACGGCGTGCAGTTCCACTGGACCAATGAAAACTACGGCGGCTTCGACGACTTCCTCGCCACGCTGTCGCAGAAGAAGCGCAAGAACATCCGCGCCGAGCGCCGGCAGGTGGCCCAGGCGGGCATCAGCTTCCGCCGGCTGCGCGGCGCGGAGATCGACGACGAGGCGTGGAAGTTCTTCAACCGCTGCTATCGCCAGACCTACCGCGAGCACCATTCCACGCCTTACCTGAACCTGGATTTCTTCCGCCGCATCGGCGCCGCGATGCCGCAGCACCTGCTGCTGGTGATCGCCGAGCGCGCGGGCCAGCCTATCGCCGGCTCGCTGCTGGTCTATGACGCTGCGCCGGAAGTCAGCACGCTCTACGGGCGCTACTGGGGCGCGCTGGAATACCACCCGTGCCTGCATTTCGAGACCGCGTACTACCAGCCGCTCGAGTTCTGCATCGAGCACGGCATCGGCACCTTCGAGGGCGGCGCGCAGGGCGAGCACAAGATGGCGCGCGGCTTCCTGCCGGTGGCCACGCGCTCGGCCCACTGGCTGGCGCACCCGGCCTTTGCCGATGCGGTCGAGCGCTTCCTCGCACGCGAGCGCCAGGGTATCGACGCCTACCTGGACGAGCTGGGCGAGCGCAACCCGTTCGCGCGTGCCTGACGCCTGCGTCGCTCAGCGCCACATGCGCCGCAGCGTGTCGTCGCCCAGCATGTAGTGATGGAACAGCGATGCCATCGCATGCAGGCCAATGACCAGGTAGAACGCGGTGCCGAGGGTTTCGTGGAGCTCTTTGACGCTGTCCTTCAGCGCCGGGTCGGGCGCGACCAGTGCCGGCACTTCGATGCCGAGCGCAGGCAGCGCCAGCAGATGGCCGCCGGCATTCATCGCCAGCAGGCCAAGCAGCGGCTGGGCCAGGATGAACAGGTACAGCAGCCAGTGCATGGCCGCGCCGGCCAGTTGCATCCAGCGCGCGCCCGGCTCCGGCGCCGGGGCGCCGCGCACCAGCCGCCACAGCAGCCGCGGTACCGCCAGCACCAGCACCAGCGCGCCGGCCCATTCATGCACCGCCATGGCCAGCGCGCGCGGCGGCGTGCCCCTGGCTAAGCTGCCCTTCAGCTCGATCGCGGCATAGGCCAGTGCCACCAGCACGAACACCGCCCAATGGAAGGACACCGCCAGCCGGTCATAGCGGCGCGACGATGGCAGGGTCTGCGGCAACGGCTGGATTTCGGTGATGGGATGCATGGGGACTCCTCTTGTTTGTACCCGCCTAGCGTAGCCCAGGCCACTTTGCCGGGTGCTAACGCGCATCAAGCGCTCGGCAATAAAAAACCCCGCCGGAGCGGGGTCTGTTCAGCGGGCGTTCAGCTTACTTCTTGTAGTTGGCCACGCCGTCGGTGATTTCCTTGTGGGCTTCCTCGATGCCGGCCCAGCCTTCCACCTTGACCCACTTGCCGGCTTCCAGTGCCTTGTAGTGCTCAAAGAAGTGCTTGATCTGGTCCAGCAGATTTTGCGGCACGTCGGACAGGCCCTTCATGTAGGCGGTGGCCGGCGACAGCTTGTCGACCGGCACGGCGACCAGCTTGGCGTCGACGCCGGACTCGTCGGTCATCTTCAGCATGCCGAGTGCGCGGCAACGCACCACGGCGCCGGCCAGGATCGGGAACGGCGACAGCACCAGCACGTCGACCGGGTCGCCATCGCCCGACAGGGTCTGCGGGATGTAGCCATAGTTGGCCGGGTAACGCATGCCGGTGCCGATGAAGCGGTCGACGAACAGCAGGCCGGTTTCCTTGTCGGCCTCGTACTTCACCGGATCGCTCTGGGCCGAGATCTCGATGATGACGTTGAAATCGTTGGGGATGTCCTTGCCCGGGGATACGAGGTTGAAGCTCATGCGGTTCTCCAGATGCCTGCGCTGTGTTGTCGGATGGCGGGCATTATAGCGGCTCGCGCCTGACCGGTTGCTGACAAGCCGTCGCCGGTCCTGGCTTCGCCAGCCCGCTGCAACGCGTTGCAGCGACGCCGGCGTCGGCGATAATGGCGCATTCTTCAGCCGACACTGAATAGCCGCAGCCCCTGCGCTGCCTAACGCTGCCCTAACGCTGCCCCTATGCTGCCCCGGAGCCACCCATGCACGCCCAGCACTTCGTCGCCAACCGCCTGATCGCGCCCGACAACGGCCTGCGCATCAAGGTTTTCGATCCCTCCAACGGCGAGCCCTTCGCCGAGATTGCGCGCGGCAACGCCACCGATATCAACGTCGCCGTCCATGCGGCACGCCAGGCCGCCGACGGCGCCTGGGGCCAGATGGCCCCGGCCGAGAGGGTGCGCCTGCTCAACCGCGTCGCCGTGGCGCTGATCGCCCATGAAGAGCAACTCGGCGCGCTCGAGGCCCGCGACACCGGCAAGCCGCTGCGCCAGGCCCGCGCCGACGCGCGCGCGGTGGCGCGCTACTTCGAGTTCTACGCCGGCGCGGTCGACAAGCTGCACGGCCAGACCATTCCCTACAACCCCGGCTACACCGTGCTGACGGTGCGCGAGCCGCACGGCGTGACCGGCCACATCATCCCGTGGAACTACCCGCTGCAGATCTTCGGGCGCAGCGTCGGCGCGGCGCTGGCAGCCGGCAACGCCTGCGTGGTCAAGCCGGCCGAGGACGCCTGCCTGTCGCTGCTGCGCGTGGCCGAGATCGCCGCCGAGGCCGGCCTGCCCGAAGGCGCGCTCAATATCATCACCGGCTACGGCCACGAGGCCGGCGCCGCGCTGGCGCGCCATCCGGGCATCAACCACATCTCGTTCACCGGCTCGCCGCAGACCGGCAAGCTGGTGTCGCAGCTTGCCGCCGAGAACCACGTGCCGGTCACGCTGGAACTGGGCGGCAAGTCGCCGCAGATCGTGTTCGCCGATGCCGACCTCGACGCGGTGGTGCCGGTGGTGGTCAACGGCATCGTGCAGAACGCCGGCCAGACCTGCTCGGCCGGCAGCCGCCTGCTGGTGGAGCGCCCGGTCTACGACCTGCTGCTGGACCGGCTCGCATCGGTGTTCGAATCGCTGCGCGTGGGCCCGTCCGAGCTCGACCTGGAATGCGGCCCGCTGATCAGCCGCAAGCAGCAGCAGCGCGTGTGGGATTTCGTCTCGGACGCGCAGCACGCCGGCGTGGCGGTGATGGCGCAGGGCCAGATCGTGGCCGAGGCCCCGGAGGCCGGCTACTACCAGGTGCCGATGCTGTTCCGCGACGTGCCGCCCGCGCACCGGCTGGCGCAGGAAGAGGTGTTCGGCCCGCTGCTGGCGGCGATGCCGTTCGACACCGAGGCCGAAGCCATCGCGCTGGCCAACGGCACGCCCTACGGGCTGGTCGCCGGGGTCTGGACCCGCGACGGCGGGCGCCAGCTGCGCCTCGCGCACAAGCTGCGCGCGGGCCAGGTCTTCATCAACAACTACGGCGCCGGCGGCGGCGTGGAGCTGCCCTTCGGCGGCAGCGGCCAGTCCGGCTACGGCCGCGAAAAGGGCTTCGAGGCCCTGTACGGATTCACCACCCTGAAAACCATCGCCATTCAACATGGGTAACATCAATTTCCTGTCGGTCGCCTTCGCCATCTTCTTTTTCTGGATGGCCTGGCATGTGCGCAACAAGCGCGCCACCAATCCTTCCGGCATGCCGCGGCTGCAGGTGTTCAAGCGCAAGTGGGGCGACGTGGTCGGCGACCGCGTGCACTGGTGCCTGTATGTCGCGCTGCCGTTCCTGCTGGCGCTGATGATGGTGGCGAATGCCCTGAGGGGGCGCGGGCCGTTTTCGCACTAGTCCCGCCCTGCACCGAACATCACCAAAACACTGAGGAGACAAGCCATGAGACTGGCCAACAAGGTAGCGATCGTCACCGGCGGCGGTTCCGGCTTCGGCGAAGGCATTGCCCATACCTTTGCGCGCGAAGGCGCCAACGTGGTGGTGGCCGACCTGCGCGAGGAAGCCGCCGAGCGCGTCGCCGCGGCGATCCGAGATGCCGGCGGGCGCGCCCGCGCGGTGCGCGCCGATGTCTCGCGCGAAGCCGACACCGAGGCCATGCGCGAAGCCGCCCTTGCCGTCTTCGGCGATGTGCATATCGTGGTCAACAACGCCGGCACCACGCATCGCAACAAGCCGATCCTGGAAGTCACCGAAGACGAGTTCGACCGCGTCTACGCCGTCAACGTCAAGAGCATCTACTGGTCGGCGCGCGCTTTCGTACCGCATTTCCGCCGGCGCGGCGGCGGCGTGTTCGTCAATATCGCTTCCACCGCCGGCATCCGGCCACGGCCGGGGCTGGTCTGGTACAACGGCAGCAAGGGCGCGGTGATCACGGCGAGCAAGGCCATGGCCGCGGAGCTGGGCCCCGACAATATCCGCGTCAACTGCGTCAACCCGGTGATCGGCGCCACCGCGCTGCTCGAGGAATTCATGGGCATGCCCGACACGCCCGAGAACCGCGCACGCTTCCTCGCCACCATCCCGATGGGGCGCATGTCGACGCCGCAGGACGTGGCCAACGCCTGCCTGTACCTGGCTTCGGACGAAGCCGCCTTCATCACCGGCACCTGCATCGAAGTGGACGGCGGCCGCTGCGTCTGAAGCCGCGCGCCGGTCCTGCTTCCCCAGTCGTACGGTAGCTGCAAGAACGCGTCATACAGAAACGCCAATTCCTCAGGAGACAGCATGACAACGACCGCAGTGAACCCCGGCGTCGGCGACGCCGCCTTTGAAGACGCCACCTATCGCAAGGTCAGCTGGCGCCTGGTGCCCTTCCTGCTGCTGTGCTACGTGGTGGCCTACCTGGACCGCGTCAACGTGGGCTTCGCCAAGCTGCAGATGCTGAACGACCTGCAGTTCAGCGAGACCGTCTACGGCCTCGGCGCCGGCATCTTCTTCATCGGCTACTTCCTGTTCGAAGTGCCGAGCAACGTGATCCTGCACAAGGTGGGCGCGCGCATCTGGATCGCGCGCATCATGATCACCTGGGGCGCGATCTCGGCGGCGATGATGTTCGTCACCACGCCGACCATGTTCTACGTGCTGCGCTTCCTGCTCGGCATTGCCGAGGCCGGCTTCTTCCCGGGCATCATCCTGTACCTGACCTACTGGTACCCGGCCAACCGGCGCGGGCGCACCACCACCTTCTTCATGACCGCGATCGCGCTGTCGGGCGTGATCGGCGGGCCGCTGTCGGGCTGGATCATGCAGTCCTTCGACGGCCACAACGGCTGGGCCGGCTGGCAGTGGATGTTCCTGCTGGAAGGCATTCCATCGATCCTGGTGGGCCTGTGGGTGCTGGCCTACCTGGATGACCGCATCGCCCACGCCAAATGGCTGTCGGCCGATGAGAAGGCGCTGCTGGAGCGCAATATCGCCAGCGAGAACGCGCACAAGGAAGACCCGCCGATCCGCACCGTGTTTGCCAGCCCGCGCGTCTGGCTGATGAGCGCGATCTACTTCTGCTTCGTGATGGGCCTGTACGGCGTCAGCTTCTGGCTGCCGACCATCATCAAGCAGACCGGCGTCAAGGGCGCGCTCGATATCGGCCTGCTGACCGCGATCCCCTATGGCTGCGCGGTGATCGGCATGGTGCTGGTGGCCTACAGCGCCGACCGCAGCGGCGAGCGCCGCTGGCATATCGCGGTGCCGGCGCTGGCCGGCGCTGTCGGGCTGCTGTTGTCGGTGCAATGGCACGGCGACACCACGCTGGCGATGGTGGCGCTGACGCTGGCGACGATCGGCATCCTGACCACGCTGCCGCTGTTCTGGAGCCTGCCCACGGCGTTCCTGGCCGGCACCGGCGCGGCCGCGGGTATTGCGCTGATCAATTCGCTCGGCAACCTCGCCGGCTTTCTCAGCCCGTACGCGGTGGGCTGGCTCAAGGACCTGACCCACAGCACCGATTCCGGCATGTACCTGCTGGCCGCATGCCTGGTGGTCGGCGCGGCGCTGACGCTGTCGGTACCGAAGCGGCTGGTAAGCCGGAAGTGAAGTCGCGCGCGCGCCGCTTGCCGGCGCGAATGCGCCGTCGGCTGACGCGGATGTAGGACCACGCCCGGCAGTGTCGCCTATTCCTGGGCCCTAGCATGGAAAAGAGACACCCGGAGTGATCCCGACGGGGTCCTCCGGGCATCTGATTCCCAAGCTTGCCAAGGAGGCCACGATGCCGCAATTGCTCCCGTTTGCCCCTACCCGTTCGCTGAAGATCATCGAAGCGCGCCTGGCGCGCCGCTCGCGCGTGAAGCGCCTGGTGCTCGCGCTCAGCGCCGGCGTGGTCGCGCTGCTGGCCCTGGTGCCCGCCGCCAGCCATGCGCAGGCACCCGTGGTCGATGCCAACCCCGCGCCGGCAACCCCGGCCGCGCCAGCGACTGCCGCACCGGCCCCTGCGCCGGGCACCATGGCACCGACGCCGGGCGTCGCCACGCCGCCCGCCACGACCATGCCCCCGGCCGCCACCGTGCCGCCCGCCACCACAGTGCCGCCAGCGGCCACCATGCCGCCTGCCACCCAGCCCGCGCCCGGCATGACGGCGCCGGCCACGGCGGCGCCGCCGCCAACCGCTTCACCGATGCCCGCACCTACCGGCACGCCGCCCGCGGTGCCCGCGCCGCCGCCGGTGGCAGCCCCGTCGCAGCCACGGCCGCCCCTGACCGCGCCGCCCCCGCCGCCGCCGCGTGACGCGATGGTGCAGCGCCAGGCCGGCCCGGTCGCCTATATCTGCGGCGGCGTGGCCGAGGACGAGCAGGTCGCGCTGCAATCGCAGGCGCGCAAGTACAACATGAGCCTGCTGTTCACACAGGGCGAGCGCGGCGAATTCCTGTCGGATGTCGACGTCAAGCTGATGCGTGGCGGCAAGGAAGTGGCGAGCTTTGTCGCCGACGGGCCGCGCTGCCTGCTGAAGGCGCCGTCCGGCACCTACAACGTGCGTGCGACCTATCAGGGCCGGACCAAGAACATGACGGTCAGCACCAACAGCAAGAATGCGCAAATGCGGTGGTAGTGGGGCTGAAGCACTGATGCGCTTTGCATGACCGCTTGGGTACGCCCTCTCCCGCTTGCGGGAGAGGGCTGGGGTGAGGGCGGGAGTATCCACGAAGTGAAGGTTGTCGCTATTGCCACCGCTCGCCCTCACCCCCGCCCCTCTTCCGCACGCGGGAGAGGGGAGCAAACCCTCAGCCTGGTGGCCCGTCCCCCAGCATCTGCGCCACCGACCCCGCTGTTCCCGCCGCCCGTTCACCCAGCAAACGGTGCAGCGTCCCCAGCAGTTCATCCTCGTTATACGGCTTGCCCAGGTACACGTTGACCCCGATTTCCTCCGCGTAGCGGCGGTGTTTTTCCGCGGTGCGCGAGGTGATCATCACCAGCGGCAGGTGCGCGGTGCGCGCGTCGGAGCGCACGTTGCGGGTCAGGTCGAAGCCGTCCATGTGCGGCATCTCGATATCGACCAGCATCGCGTCCGGCATCACGTCCTGCAGCTGCTTGAGCGCGTCGACGCCGTCGCGCGCCAGCACCACGTGGTAGCCGGCGCGGCCCAGCAGGCGCTGGGTGGCCTTGCGCACGGTCAGTGAATCGTCGACCACCATCACGGTAGGCTGGGCCGCCAGGCCGGCCACTGGCTCGGCGGTGCCGTCGCGCGCCAGTTCCGCGACCGCGCCTGGTTGCGGCGCGACCGCCGGCTGCTGGGTCGATTGCGGCAGTGCCGGCGGATCGAGCGGCAGCGAGCGGCCGCGCTCGCGCACGAAGCGCTGCGCCAGCACCACCGGGTTGTAGATCAGCACGATCTCGCCGTCGCCGAGCGTGGTCGCGCCGGCGATGCCCTCCAGCCGCGCCAGGTGCGGACCGATGTGCTTGACCACCACTTCGCGGTTGCCGACCACGTCGTCGACATGCACGGCGACGCGCTCGGCGCCGCTGCGCACCACCACCACCGGCGAATACTTGCGCCCCGCGGGCGCGGCCTCGCCCTGTTCCAGCAGCGCGCCGAAGTAGAAGAACGGCACCTCGGCGCCGGCCACCGCCAGGCGGCCGTGGTTGTACGCATCCAGCAGCGCCGGCGCGCGCAGTTGCTGCACCTGGTCGATCATGCCGCTGGGCACCGCATAGCGGCGCGCGCCCAGTGCGATCACCAGCACCTGCGTGATGGCGGTGGTCAGCGGCAGGTGCACGGTGAAGGTGGTGCCCTGCCCCGGCTGCGATGCCAGCGTGATGCGCCCGCCGAGCGCCACGGTTTCGGCGCGCACCACGTCCATGCCCACGCCGCGGCCGGCCAGTTCGGACACCGCTTCCGCGGTGGAAAAGCCGGGAGTGAAGATCAGCTCGGTCAGGCGCGCCTCGCCGGCATCGTCGTCCGGCGCCAGCAGCCGGCGCTCGACCGCGCGCGCGCGGATGCGCGCCAGGTCCAGCCCGCCGCCGTCGTCGATGAAATGCAGCACCACCTCGTTGCCTTCCTGCTGCACTTCCAGCGTGAGCGCGCCGGTGGCGGGCTTGCCCGCGGCGCGGCGCTGCGCGGCGGGCTCGATGCCGTGCGCCACCGCGTTGCGGATCAGGTGCTCGATCGGGCCCGCCATGCGGTCCAGCACCGAGCGGTCGATCTCCACCGTGCCGCCCTTGATCAGCAGCCGCACTTCCTTGCCGGTCTCGGCCGCGGCCTGCCGCGCCACGCGGTAGAGCCGCTCGGCCAGCGCGTCGAACTGCACCATGCGCGCCTGCATCAGGCCGCGCTGCAGCCCGCGCGTCAGCCGCGCCTGCGCGGCCAGGTCGCCGGCGGCGCGGTCGAAGCCGCGCTGCAGGTTCTGCTCGACGGTGGCCACGTCGTTGACCGACTCGGCCATCATCCGCGTCAGTTCCTGGAAACGCGTGAAGCGGTCGAACTCGAGCGGATCGAATTCCTGCTTGTGCTGCGCATCCGCAATGCGCGACGCCATCTGCGATTCGGCCTGGATCTCGATCTCGCGCAGCTGTCCGCGCAGGCGCGCGACGTTGTCGTTCAGTTCGCCCAGGTAGGCGCGCATCGACTCCAGCTCGCTGTCCAGGCGCGCGCGCGTGGCGCCGACCTCGCCGGCCTCGTTGATCAGCGTGTCGAGCGCGCGCGCCTGCACGCGCACCAGCGCGCGCTGCGGCTCCGCCGATGCCAGCGGTGCAAGCGCAGCCAGCGGCGCGGCCGGCGGCATCGGCACCATCACGTCGGACGGCCCCGGCACCGCGGGCAGTTCGGGCGCAAACGCCTCTGCGGCGCAGGCGCCGGGAGCTTCGGCGTCTTCGGGCTGAGGCACAGCGGCGGCGGACGGCTGCTGCGGTTCTGCCAGGCCGCTGACCACATCAGGGTCGTCGGCCGGCAGCAGCCGGCCGACCTGCAAGGCCTCGGCATGCGCCAGGATGCGGTCGTACCAGGCGTAGAGCCGCTCGAACACCTTCGGCGCAACCGGCTGCTGCCCCTGCCCGCGCAGCGTGCCGTCGAGCAGCGTCTCCATTTCGTGCGCAGCCTGCCCCAGCGCCATCGCGCCGGCCATGCGCGCGCTGCCCTTGAGCGTATGCAGTGCGCGCAGCACCAGCCCGCCATGGCGCGCGTCGTCGGGCGCGGCTTCCCAGCCGCGCAACAGCCTGCCCAGTTCGGGCAGCGAGCCCTGCGCCTCTTCCAGGAAGATCTGCACCAGCGCTGGATCCGGTGCGGCGCCGACGTCGACGGCGGGCGCCTCGGGCGCGCGCGGCACCGTCGGCAGCGCGATCACCACCGCGTCATGGGCGGTGACAGGCGGCGCCGCAGGCGGTGCCCCGGCCTCGTCCGCCGGCGGCACATCGGATGCGGACTGTGCCGCGGGCGGCAGCCGGCCGAATACCTGCGCCATCGCGTCATCGGCCTCGGCCGGCGGCGGCGCGGGCAGCGCCACGCGCGGACGCAGCAGGGCGCGCTCGCCGAACTCGACCAGGCTGCGGCGCAGCCCGGCGTCCGCCTGCGGCCAGATGCCGGCGGCAAACTGGTGCAGCATGCCGCGCATGCGCTCGGCGGCCTGCTCCAGCAGCCGGAAATCGCCTGCATGCATTGCCACCGGATGCGCGCCCAGCTGCAGCAGCAACGCTTCCAGCGCCTCGGCGATTTCGCGCACCGGCTCCAGGCCCACGGTCGACGCACTGCCCTGCAGCGTGTGGGCGACGCGCAGCGCCAGCTCGCTCGGGCACGGGTGGGCTTCGTGCCGCCATTCGGAGATATCGGTGGCGAACTGGCGCAGCAGGCCATCGGCCTCCTGCAGGTAGACGTTGTACAGCGCCAGGCCGATGCGCACCGGGCCGATGACCTTGTAGTGGTCGTCTTCGTCCGACAGGCCGCCGGCCAGGCGGAACGGGATTACGTTGTGGTCGGGCGTACCGGTGTCGGCTGGCGCATCAGTATCGACGTCCGTTGCCGCTGCGTCCGGATACTCGTTCGGCGCATCCTCTACAACCACGTCGGGCGCGGCCTGCGCCGTCTCCGCGGCGGTGCCGGCATCGCGCACCGCCTCGGCGGCTGCCACCAGCGGCGCGATGTCGTGCCACGCCGCGGCGTCGCCGTGCAGCCGCGCCACCCACGCCGACAGCTCGGCATGCGCGCGACGCAGCAGTGCCAGCAGCGCCGGCGCTGGCTCGCGCGCCTCGGCCAGCCACAGGTTCATCACCTGTTCCACCGCCCATGCGGCCTCGCCGTAGCGATGCAGGCCGACCATGCGGCTGGAGCCCTTGAGCGTATGGAAGGCGCGCCGCAGCCGGCTGAGCATGTCGGCATCGCGCAGCGCCTCGACGCCGGCGCCAAGGTCGCCGGCGATGCCGCCCAGCACCTCGTCGGCCTCGTTCAGGAAGATGTCGAGCAGCTCGGCATCGATGGCGGCATGGTCGCCGGCCGCGGGCATGGACGGCGGGGACGGCATGGCCGAGCCGGCCGGCACCGGCGCGGGCTCCGCGGGGATCGCGGCGAGCGCCATCACCATGCGCGCGCCGGCGTCGTCGCTGCCGGCCAGCCAGGCGTTGCACTGCGTGACGGCATCGGCGGCCTGGCGGCGCAGCGCGGCGTCGTCGTCGATCGCGGCCTGGTCGGCCAGCGCCTGCAGCGCGGCCCGCAGCCGCTGCACCGCCGGCGCGTCGGAAACGGCGCCGGCACGCAGAGCCTCGTCGGCGGCGGCGCGCGCCGCCTCGAGCGGATCCTGCGGCGCGTGCGCATCACCCTCGGCAGCAACATCGGGCAAGGCCTCGGCGGGGCGGGCACGGCCGAATTCGAGCGCATCGGCGAACGCGTGGACCACGCCCAGTTCCGCCGCCACCGTGCGCAACAGCGCCGCGCGCGCGCTGGCGTCGGCAAGCTCGGCCTGATCGGCAAGGCGGGTCTTGACGGCCTCCACGGCCGCGCCGGCCTGCGCGGCCTCGCCGGCCAGCGCGCCCGGCAGCGCCGACGAAGCCCGCAGCTGCGCCAGCGTTCCCGCCAGCGCGGCAAAGGCCTGGCGTGCGTCGCGCAGGTGCGCGGCGCCGTCGGGGCGCGCCGCATTGCGGTCATAGCTGTCGAGCCAGGATTCACCGCTGTCGAGTTGCGCGCGCAGTTGCGCCACGGCTTCGCTGCGCTGCGCCTGGGCGCGCGCTTCGTCGACCATGCGCGCCAGCCAGGCCGGCGCGGCAGCGGCAGGGTCCGCCAGGCAGGCGGCCAGCGCGTCGCACTGCGCGGCAAAGTGCGCCGCGGCCGGATGGGCGGACTGTCCGTGCACGCGCCACGGCAGCGCCAGCGCGCGCGACAGGAACAGCGCGATGCCGGCGGGGCCGAGCGCATCGCCCGCATCGCGCTCGCGCCCCGGCATCGCGGCCTGCGCCAGGCAACGCTGCAGCGCCGGCTGCGCCAGCGGCTGCGCGGCCTCGGCCAGCGCGGCCAGCGCGATCTCCCACGCGGCCTGGTCGGCGGCGGCGGCGCGTTCCAGCCCGGTCGCGGCTTGCTGCAGGTTGCGCGTGTCGATCGGGTCAAGCCAGCCGTAGTAGCGCAGCCGGAAATCGGCATTTGCCTGCGCATGGGCGGCATCGAGACGGAACGCCGCCAGCGTGCGCGCGATGTCGGCGCGCAGCGCCGCCGCGTCGTCGTTGCCGCCGTTGCCGCGCTCGCCCGGCCCGGTGCAGACCAGCAGGAACATCGCGTCGTTCAGCAGCGCCTGCGGCACGCGCACATGGCCCTGCTGGTACTGGCGCAGCAGCAGGTTGGCGCGCCCGGCAAAGCGCTTGGCCAGCAGGTCCGACGGCAGCAGGCCCAGCGCCAGCGCACGGCACACCAGCCCGAGCACGTGCCAGACGCCGCGGTCGGGATGGTCGGCGGCGCGGCGCGCTTCCTGCTCGTTGGCACGCAGTTCATCCAGCGCCGCGTGCAGCGGCAGCCAGGCTTCGCGCAGCAGCGCCGCGTCGGCGCATGGCGTGGGCAGGCGCAGCGCCTTGAGCAGCGCCGATTCGAACTGCTGGCGCGCGCGCGTGACCGCGGCCGGCCCCTTCGGCGGCAGCAGCATGCCCGGCAGCATCTGCAGCTCGTCGAGCCACAGGTCGGCGGGATGCACGCGTTCCTCGCCCAGCCTGGCAAGCACGGCGGCATAGGGCTGGAACAGGCGCAGCGGGGCCTCGTCGTCGCCCGCCATCAGGTCGTCGACATATTCGGCCAGCGCCTGCACGCCGGCGCGGAATACCTCCAGCGCCTCCGGGCCGGCGGCAACGGTGCCGGCGTCGATGGCATCGAGCAGGCGGCGCAGCGCCTGGCAATACGGATCGGTCCCACGCAGCCCGACGATATGCACCGCGCCGGCGGCCTGGTGCAGATGCTGGCCGGCCAGCCGCAGCGAGGTGGTATCGCGCGCGCCCAGCGCCTCGGGCGCCTGGCGCACTTCGTCGACATAGTGGCCAAGCTCCGCGGCGGCGTCTTCGAGCGCGCTGCGCAGGCTGGGCGCCAGCCACGCCAGGCCGGACAGGTCGCGCGCGGCGCCGCCGGCGGGCAACGGTTGCGCGCCGGCCGGCAACGGTGCGGGTTCGGGTTCAGGCAGGGCGTCGGGGCCGGCCGGCATACCGGATGCGGCAGCGTCGCGCGGGATGGGGGAATTCAGGGACATGACGGCTTCCAGTGCGGCGCCGGCATGGCAGCCGCGGGCCGCCCGCCGCAACGGGCGGCGGGTGCGGAGTTGGCATAAGGCGCGGGGCCGCGGTGCGCGGAAGCGGTCGCAGGCGTCATCCGGCCACTCAGTCGATCTTGAAGCGCGACACCGAGTTGCGCAGCTCCTCGCTCAGCAGCGTCAGCTGGCGCACCGACTGCGCGGTCTGGCGCGTGCCGGTGGTGGTCTGCTCGGTGACCTGCAGGATGCGTTCGATATGCCGCGCCACGGTGGTGGCCAGGTCGGCCTCGTGCGAGGTGGATTGCGAGATCTGCTCGATCAGCTCCGCCAGCTGGCGCGACACGCGGCCGATCTCGACCAGCGCCGCGCCGGCGTGGTCCGACAGCCGCGCGCCTTCGACCACGCCCTGGGTGCTGCGCTCCATCGCGTGCACCGCGTCCTGGGTATCGGTCTGGATGGTGCGGATCAGCGCGCCGATCTGCTTGGTGGCCTCGCCGGAGCGCTCGGCCAGCCGCTGCACTTCTTCCGCCACCACCGAGAAGCCGCGCCCGGCCTCGCCCGCCGATGCCGCCTGGATGGCGGCGTTGAGCGCCAGCACGTTGGTCTGCTCGGTAATATCCGAGATCAGCTCGACGATTTCGCCGATCTCCTGCGACGACTCGCCCAGCCGCTTGATCCGCTTGGAGGTTTCCTGGATCTGCTCGCGGATGTCGTTCATGCCGGCAATCGCGTTCTGCACCGCCTGCTGGCCCTGTTCCGCGGCGGACAGCGAGGCGCGCGCCACGTTGGCGGATTCGGCCGCGCCGCGCGACACCTGCGTGATGCGGTCGGCCATCTCCACCACCGACTCGCCGGTCTGGCGGATCTGGCGCGACTGCTCTTCGGTGGTCGACACCAGCTGGGTCGAGGTGGCCTGCACCTGCCCCGAGGCCTGCGTCACCTCGCCCGCGGTCTGCTGCACCCGGCCGACCAGCTCGCGCAGTTCTTCCACGGTGTAGTTGACCGAGTCGGCGATGGCGCCGGTGATGTCCTCGGTCACGGTGGCCTGGCGCGTCAGGTCGCCGTCGGCGATATCCTGCAGCTCGTTCATCAGCTGCAGAATCGCCTTCTGGGTGTTGTCGTTGTTGCGCTTTTCGTCGAGCCGGCGGGCCTCGGCCTCGCGCTCGCGCGCCTCGGCTTCGAGCGCGCGCATGCGCGAATCGCGCAGGTACAGCGCGGCCAGGCCGACCAGGCACAGCAGCGTCAGCGCCGCCGACACCACGGTCGCGCCCAGCGTCACCGGGCGGCTGCGCGCCGACTCCGCATACGCGCGCTGCAGCGCCGACAGTTCCGCGCGCAGCGCCTCGTTGTCGTTGAAGATCTGCTGCTGCGCGCGCTTGGCGGCGATCAGCCCGGGCAGGTTCTGCAGGATGGTCTGGGTGGTCTTCTGCACCGCCTCGAAGCGCTGCGACAGCTGCTGCAGGTAGCCGCGCGTCTCCTCGTCGGTGGCGGCGGACAGCCGCAGCGCCTCGCTGCCGTTGAGCAGGCCGTCCAGGGTCTCGCGGAAGGTGTTGGTGTCCTTGCCCAGCAGGAACGCGGTCTCGGGGTTGACGCCTTCGCCGGCCAGGAACTCGTTCAGGTTCTTGCCCAGGCGCTGGGTCAGCATCACCAGCTGCGCCGAGGCCGCCACCTCGCGCGCATTGGCGCCGGACTGCAGCTTGATCGCCGCCACCTGTTCGGCCGCTTCGAGCAGTTCGGGGTTGGAGGCGTTGAAGATCTGCAGGGTCTGGCCGATGGTGGTCAGCACCGGCTGCTGCGCCAGCACGTCGGCGGCGCTTTTCTCGGAGCGCTGCCAGGACTGCATGGCAGCCTGCAGCAGCGGCTCGGCCGCTCCGGTGGTGGCGCGCACGCGCTTTTCGTCGCTGCCCTGCTGCAGCGCCTTCAGGTCGCCCGACAGCGCATCCCTGGACTGGCGCAGCTGAGTGAAGGCCTGCGCATTGCCCAGCAGCGCCACCGGCACCGCCTTGCCCAGGCGCTGCGAGTGCATCAGCATGTCGCCGGCCACTTCGATCTGCGCGGCGGCATTGTTGGCGATGCGGTTATCCAGATACACCGAGCCCAGCAGCGCCACCAGCGACACCACCACGCCCACGGTCAGCAGCCGCTGCTGCGAGGCGAACGGCATGCGCCCGAGCCAGCGGCCGAGGTGCTCCAGCGGGGTCGCGCCCAACCCCGCGGCGGCGGGCGGCACGGGCGCGGGTTCGGCCCCCCCCGCATAGGCCACGTCGGACCCGTCCGGAGCACCGGCGAGGCTGGTGGCAGCGTCGGCTGCCGGCGTGCGCCGGCCCAGGCTGAATTTCTTGAAACCCATGGCACCCTCTTCCGTTTTATCGTTGTCATCCCCGGCGGCTCGTGCCGGGTGCGGCAGGCGGTAGCCTGCGCGCCGTCATTGTCTGTGCCTGGCCAGACCGGCCCGCGCGCGTCAGGCGGCGACCTTGCCCACCTGCAGGAAGGCGGGCGCGTCCAGCAGCGCGCGCACGTCCAGCACCTGCCAGTCGCGCCCGTCGCGGTCGGCATAGCGCTGCCCTTCCCACGCCGGCGCCGGCTCGGGTCCGGCGGCTGCGGCGTCGCCGTGCGGCAAACCCAGGTCGGCGGCATGGCGCAGCCCGGCCACGCGCGTGGCCAGGATCGCGCAGGCGCGCTCGGCGTCGCGCGACAGCACCACGATCTTGCTGCCCGGCTGCAGCGGCGTCGGCGCGCCGCCGCAGAACAGGCTGAAGTCGATCACCCCCAGCAGGCTGCCGCGCGCGTTGACCAGGCCGCTGTACCACGGCTGCGTCAGCGGCACCGGGCTGGGCTGGCGCATATCCAGCACCTCGCCGGCATCGGCCAGCGGCAGCAGCCAGTGGCGCGCGCCCACCTGCAGCGCCAGGTAGCTGTCGGCGGCCGGCAGGCTGCGCGCCTCGCGCAGGCGCCGGGCCAGCATGGCCTGGTAGTCCTGCAGGCGGGTGTGGCGGGCGCGGAGGTCTTGGCGTGGCGCGTTCATGGCGGTCCCCGGAACAGGTGGCATTGGCTTGCCGTGCGGGCGGCGCGGGCGGGATTAGTGCGCCAGCGCGGCAATCTTGCCCAGCAGCTCTTCGCCGTCGACGGGCTTGACGATATAGTCCGACGCGCCCTGGCGCATGCCCCAGATGCGGTCGGTATCCAGGCCCTTGCTGGTGCACATGATCACGGGGATGTCCTTGAAGCGGTCGTCGCGCTTGATCGCGCGGGTGGCCTGGTAGCCGTTCTGGCCCGGCATCACCACGTCCATCAGGATCAGGTCGAAGGCTTCGGCCTGCAGGCGGGCGAAGGCCTGCTCGCTGTTGCTGGCGACCGCGACCTTGAAGCCGCGCTTGCCGAGCAGGTCGGACATGAACAGGGCTTCGGTCGGGGAGTCGTCGACGATCAGGATCTTGTGAATGGCGTTCATGAGGTTTTCCTTCGATTCGTACACGGCGCGCCTGCCGTTCAGGCCGGCAACGCCTCGCCCGCGGGCTGGCATGGCAGGCAGGCCTGCACGGCCTGCAGCAGCGCGTCGCGGGTAAATGGCTTGGCAAGGTGGTCATGCGCGCCGACCAGGCGGCCGCGCGAGCGGTCGAACACGCCGTCGCGCGAGGACAGCATGATCACGGGGATGGCGTGGAAACGCGGACTCTTCTTGATCAGCGAACAGGTCTGGTAGCCGTCCAGCCGGGGCATCAGGATGTCGCAGAAGACCAGGTCGGGGTGCAGCTCGCCCACCTTGGCCAGCGCCTCGAAGCCGTCCTCGGCCAGCATCACCTGGTAGCCGGCCTGCGCCAGGAAGATTTCCGCGGTACGGCGGATGGTGCTGGAATCGTCGATGACCAGCACCTTGCGGCGCGGCTGCGAAGCGATCGCGGACTTGAAGTCCTGCTTGATGTCCGGCGCGGCACCCGGAACAGGAACGCCAGGCGCCACACCGTGGGCGCCGGCGGTATTGACCCGCTGGTTTTCTTCTAAATGAGCGACCCGCATGTTGTTCCCGCGACCAGCGGCTCCTGGCGGAGCGCCGGCAAGCACCAGAGAACACCCGTGCGGAGCAGCGCGACCCATGCGCGCCCCGACGGACCCCCGAAATCTTTTTATTTCCCTTCCAAGGCCGGGCTGAGCCCGGCAGTGGCGATGCGTGATCCCCGCATCTGCCCGCCGTCCTCCCCGCCGCGCGGGCGGAGGGACAGCCAGTCATTTTTGCAACAGAGTGTGACAAGACGCCGGGGGGCCGTCAATCCGGTGCGGCCAGCCCCCGGCAGCGTTCTGTCGCATCGGCGCGACGGGCGCGCCCGCTGTATTGTTGTTCTTCTAAATAGTGGCCGCTCAGATCGCGACCATCTCGAAATCTTCCTTGCGCGCGCCGCATTCCGGGCAGGTCCAGTTGATCGGCACGTCTTCCCAGCGGGTGCCGGGGGCGATGCCGTCTTCCGGCGCGCCTGCGGCTTCGTCGTAGATCCAGCCGCAGATCAGGCACATCCAAGTCTTGTATTCCATAACAGGCTCTGGCCACTCTCCATTAAAATCCAGCGCAGATGGTACCGAAACCGTGCCGCCGGCGCCAGCCGCGCGAGGGCCGGAATCGGGCCAGTTCCGCCGTGTTCGCACCCGTTAGCGCCTTGTTAGCGCACGATTGGCGGGCAATTGCAGCGAACTTCCGCTGTTTTTGCCGCATGTCAACGCCAGGCCCGGAGGCTCGGCGAGCACGATCCCTGCAGTCCTGTCTTCACCTCAACGCCATGTCCCGTAATCAGCAGCTTTTCGACCGCGCCCAGCAGACCATTCCCGGGGGTGTCAATTCGCCCGTGCGCGCCTTCCGTTCGGTAGGCGGCACGCCGCGCTTCATCACGCGCGCCGAGGGCGCGTATATGTGGGACGCGGACGGCCAGCGCTATATCGACTACATCGGCTCGTGGGGCCCGATGATCGTCGGCCATGCCCATCCGGAGGTGGTGCGCGCGGTCCAGGAAACCGCCGCGCACAGCTTCTCGTTCGGCGCCCCGACCGAGGCCGAGATCACCATGGCCGAGGAAATCTGCAAGCTGGTGCCGTCGATCGAGCAGGTGCGCCTGGTCTCCTCCGGCACCGAAGCCACCATGAGCGCGCTGCGCCTGGCCCGCGGCTTTACCGGCCGCGACCTGATCATCAAGTTCGAAGGCTGCTACCACGGCCACGCCGACAGCCTGCTGGTCAAGGCCGGTTCCGGCCTGCTGACCTTTGCCGACACCACCCGCAACGCGCCGTCGTCGGCCGGCGTGCCGGCCGACGTGACGCGCCACACCATGGTGCTGGAGTACAACAACGTCGAGCAGCTGGAACAGGCCTTCGCCAAGCATGCCGGCGAGATCGCCGCGGTGATCGTCGAGCCGGTGGCCGGCAACATGAACCTGGTGCGCGCCAGCGATGCCTTCCTGCAGGCGATGCGCGAACTGTGCAGCCGCGATGGCGCGGTGCTGATCTTCGACGAAGTCATGACCGGCTTCCGCGTGGCGCTGGGCGGCGCGCAGGCGCACTACGGCATTCGCCCCGACATGACCTGCCTGGGCAAGGTCATCGGCGGCGGCATGCCGGCGGCGGCGTTCGGCGGACGGCGCGACATCATGGCCAGCCTGGCGCCGCTGGGCGGCGTATACCAGGCCGGCACGCTGTCGGGCAACCCGCTGGCGGTCGCGGCAGGCCTGGCCACGCTCAGGCTGATCCAGGCGCCCGGCTTCTATGACCGCCTGGCCACGCAAACGCGCAAGCTGGCCGATGGCCTGGCCGAAGCCGCCCGGGCGGCCGGCGTGCCGTTCGCCGCCGATGCCGTCGGCGGCATGTTCGGGCTCTATTTCCGGGACGGCGTGCCCGGCAGCTTCGCCGAAGTCACCCAGAGCGACACCGCCCGCTTCAACCGCTTCTTCCACGCCATGCTGGACCACGGCGTCTACCTGGCGCCCTCGGCATTCGAAGCCGGCTTTGTCTCGGCACAGCACGACGACGCCATCCTTGGCGCCACCTTCGAGGCCGCGCGCAAGGCCTTCGCGGCAGCCTGAGCGCACGCGTGCCGCCCGGCGCCGGGTTGCGCCGGCGGCCCACGCGTGACGACAAAGGCGGTGCGCTACACTTGGAGTTCGTCCAATCGCCGGAGCCTCCGATGCGCGCATCCTCGTCCCCTTCGCTGTCCACCCGCTCGCCGCTGTCCGTGCTGCGCTGGCTGGTGCTGGCGGTCATGGCCAGCCTGCTGTCGGCCTGCGGCTACAACGACTTCCAGGCCAAGGACGAGGCGGTCAAGGCGGCCTGGGGCGAAGTCATCAACCAGTACCAGCGCCGCGCCGACCTGATCCCCAACCTGGTCAACACCGTCAAGGGCTACGCCTCGCACGAGCGCGAGACGCTGGAAGCGGTGACCAAGGCGCGCGCCGCCGCCACCAGCATCCAGGTCTCGCCCGAGACCCTGAACGACCCGGAAGCCTTCAAGCGCTTCCAGCAGGCGCAGGGCGAACTGTCCGGCGCGCTCTCGCGCCTGCTGGCGGTTTCCGAGAACTACCCGCAGCTCAAGGCCGATGCCTCGTTCCGCGACCTGCAATCGCAGCTCGAGGGCACCGAGAACCGCATCACCGTGGCACGCCAGCGCTATATCGCCGCGGTGCAGCAGTACAACGTGCTGGCGCGCAGCTTCCCGACCAACCTGACGGCGATGATCTTCAAGTACCCGGTCAAGCCTTCGTTCACCGTGGAAAACGAGAAGGCCATCTCGACGCCGCCCGCGGTCAAGTTCTGACGGGATGGCAGCGATGCGCCACCCCCGGCGTTGGTTCCACCTGCACGGCTGGCTCGCCGCGGCCCTGCTGTGGCTGGCGGCCCTGCTGGGCGGTCCGGCACTGGCGGCCGACGGCTTCGTCGCGGTGCCGCCGCTGACCCAGCGCGTCACCGACCTGACCGGCACGCTGACGCCGCAGCAGCGTGGCGCGCTGGAAAACGTGCTGGCCGAATACGAGCAGCAGCGCGGCAGCCAGATCTTCGTGCTGATGGTGCCCACCACCGATCCGGAGCCGATCGACGCCTACAGCATCCGCGTGGCCGATGCCTGGCGCGCCGGGCGCCAGGGCATCGACGACGGCGTGATCGTGCTGATCGCCAAGGACAACCCGCCCGGCCTGCGCAAGATGCGGCTGGAGGTGGGCCGGGGCGTGCAGGGCTCGCTGACCGATGCCATGTCCAAGCGCATCCTGCAGGACGTGATGGCGCCCCACTTCCGCCAGAACGACTTCTACGGCGGGCTGGCCGCCGGCATCTCGGCAATCCAGGCCACCATCGACAAGGAAGGCCTGGCCGCGCCGCAGCGCAAGGCGCAGCAGGCCGCGGCACTGGACCAGTGGCTGCCGGCGCTGCTGCCGCTGGCGATCATCGTGTTCTTTTTCCTGAGCGCCATCCTGCGCCGGCGCGGGCCGCAGATCGTCACCACCCGGCGCGGCCGCGACGTGATCGCCGGCGGCCTCGGCGGCCTGGGCGGCTACACCATCGGACACGACTGGGGCCGGCGCAGCGGCGGCTGGGGCGGCGGTTTCGGCGGGGGCGGTGACAGCGGCGGGGGCTTTGGTGGCTTTGGCGGCGGCGGCGGTGGCGGCTTCGACGGCGGCGGCGCGTCCGGCAACTGGTGACAGCACGAGGAACGACAACCATGCCGCATCTCAAACGCGCCCTCCACCATATCGCCACCACCGCCGGCACCGCGCGCAGGCACTTTCCGCCGGAGGCGCAGCAGCAGCTGCACCACGCCGTGCACGCCGGCGAATCCAGCCACCGCGGCGAGATCCGCGTGGTGATCGAGGCCAGCCTGCCGGTCGGCGACGCCTGGGCCGGGGTCACGCCGCGCGAGCGCGCGCGCTTCCTGTTCGGCGCGCTCGAGGTCTGGAACACCGCGGACAAGACCGGCGTACTGCTCTACATCAACCTGGCCGACCACGCCGTCGAACTGCTGGCCGACCGCGGCATCGACGCCAGCGTGGGGCCCGCCACCTGGCGCGAACTGTGCGATGAACTGGCGCAGGGCCTCAGGCAGGACCTGTCGGTGCGGCCGGTGCTGGTCACAGTGGCGCGCATCCATGGCCTGCTGGCCACGCACTTCCCGTCGGACGGCGGGCATAACCCGAACGAGCTGGACGATCGGCCGGTGTTTCTGTAGCCGCCCTGCCGTCCCTGCCCCGGCTCAGCGGGCGGCAGCCGCCTCGCGGCGCGCGCGCCGCCCGCCCAGCGCATACCAAATCGCTGCCAGCGCCTGCAGCCCCACCAGCCCCGCCCACGCCGCCAGGTGCGCCGCCTTCGGGTGATGGCCACCGGTGGCCGGCCACAGGTCGAGCACGAAGCCGACGCCCACCTGGCAGGCAAAGGTCGACAGGAACACGGTCAGTGTCAGCGCCGTGGTGGCGCGGCCGATCAGTGCATCGGGAAAGCTGCGCGCCAGCACCGCATAGGTCAGGATGCCGCTGGAGCCGAACACGCCATAGGCGGCCCACAGCAGCATCGCAGGCAATGGCACCTGCGCCATCAGCAGCAGCTGGATCACGATAAAGCCCGTCATGCCGGCGCCGGCAAAGGCATAGAGACTCACGCCCAGGCGTTCCAGGTGGCGCGCGGCCCAGCCCGAGCCGACGCAGCCGGCCATCATGGCAAAGCCGATCACCGACACCAGCTGCGCGCTGGTGCCAGCGTCGTAGCCGGACACATCGCGCAGGAAAGCGCCTACCCACAGCGTCTGCACCGCCAGAAACACGCCCTGGTTGAGCAGCGTCAGCGGCACCACGCGCCAGAAGCGCTCGCTGCCCAGGATCTGGCGCGTGCCGCGCAGCTGCTCGCGCAGGCTTTCCTTGCCGACGCGGGGCTTGTCGGGCGCACTGAACCACAGCAGCGCCGCCATCGCCAGCGACACGCCGGCCAGGCCGAGGCTGATGTTGCGCCAGTCGGTCAGCGACAGCAGCCACGACAGCGGCGTGCCGACCAGCACCGCGCCCAGCCCGCCGATGGCCATCACCACGCCGTTGAGCAAGGGCATGCGCGACAGCGGGAACCACATCGACAGCGCCTGGATGGCGGCGCCCAGGCACACCGACACGCCCACGCCGATCAGCAGCCGGCCGGCGGCCAGACCGGCCATGCCGGGCGCGAGCGCGAACACCAGCGAGCCGGCCACCGCCACCAGCAGCATCGCCGCCTCGGTGCGGCGCGGGCCGTAGCGGTCCAGCAGGATGCCCGCCGGCAGCTGGGCGCAGGCAAAGCCAAGGAAATAGAAGCTGGTGAGCAGGCCCAGGTCGCCGGCATTGAGGCCGAGCTCGCGCGTCAGGTGCGGCGCGAAGCCCAGGTTGACGCCGCGGAATACATAGGACACCAGGAAGCCCAGCGAAAACACCACCAGCACGCGCCAGCGCTCGCTGGCCGCACCGGCGGCCGGTTGCGTGGGCGAGGACTGCGAAGGCACGGAAGACAAGTTGGAAGTCGAAGTCGTCATGATGGGATGCATTGTCTTCCCCATCCCGGTGCAAAGCCAACGAAAGATACCTGCGGCAATTGTGAGTAAAATTTGACGGCCATGGCCAAAGCCCCCGCCAGACCCGCCCAACGTCCCGCCCGACACCCCGTCCACCTGCCGCCGCTGCAAGCGCTGCGTGCACTGGAGGCCGCCGCGCGCCACCGCAGCTTCTCGCGCGCGGCCGAGGAGCTGGCCCTGACCCACAGCGCCATCAGCCATCACGTCCGCGCGCTCGAAACCAGCCTGGGCACCAAGCTGTTCCAGCGCAGCGGCAGCCAGATGGCGCCCACCAGCGTGGGCGCGCGGCTGGCCGAACAGGTGCGCGGCGCGCTCGACGACATCGAAAGCGCGCTGCGCGAGGCCGGCAACCGCGCCGGGCCGCCGGTGATCCGGCTGCAGGTCAGCGTGATGGCCGACCTGGCCAATGCCTGGCTGATCCGCCGGCTGCCCAGCCTGCATGCCCAGGTGCCTGCGCTGGACCTGCACCTGCGGCTGCATGCGGAGATCACGCCCCCGGACCCGTACAGCGTTGATGTCGGCATCTGGCACCAGCGCATCGACCTGCCTGGCTTCGAGTGCCACAACCTGATCGAAGACCACGTGATCGCGGTGGCCAGCCCCGCGCTGCTGGCGCGTTACCCCGGCTTTACGCTGGCCGACGTGCCGCGCCTGCCGATGCTGCGCTTTGCCCTGCGGCCCTGGCGCGACTGGCTCGAGGCCGCCGGCCTGCCTGGCGACGAACCCGAGCGCGGTCCGATCTTCCAGGACGCCGGCCTGATGCTGCAGTCGGCCGTGGCCGGGCTGGGCGTGGCGACGGCGCGCGCGCAACTGGCGCACGACTACCTGGCCAGCGGCGAGCTGGTGCAGATCGGCCCCACGCGGATTCCGTCGAGCCTGCACTACTGGGTGACCTGGCGCGAAGGCAACCCGCGCGAGAAGGCCATCCAGCAGTTTCATGCCTGGCTGCAGGAACAGGTGCGTCTGGAAGGCGAAGGCGCGCAGGCGACCGCGGTTGCCACCGGCAATGCCGGGCAGTTTCATCCGTGAAATTGTTTGGCGCCGCGATGTTGGCAATACGAATCATTTTCGTCTGGGCCCGCTAAATCAAAGACTTGGCGCCTGCCAGGCCCCACCCGCCACATACGCGCCAGGACCGAGCCGCATCGTCGGCACGGGCTCCGAGTTTCACGGATGCAACCATTTGGGTCCACGTGCCAGCCTGCGTGGAAATCTTGCCCTGCCCATCCAAACAGATGAGAAGCGGCTGAGTCGGCCGGCCGCGATTCGTCCGAAGGCCTGTCAACGCGTCGGTTTTCTCCATCCCGTGCGCGCTGCCGGCGAGTGCGCGACACCAAAAGGCTGAGGTCGGCGCGGCCGCCCCATGTCGGCGGAAGATGTATGCCCTTCAAATCCTTGTAACGGAAATGAAACTGTTTTGCGGGGAGGTAAGGTGCAGTATCGGAGCCCTCCGCCGCGCGTGTTTCAAATTTTGCACTCCCTCGTTTAGGTGGGCTATGCGAGCAAAAAATGCCTCCTTCTGCACCCTACCCCATGATTTCGTGCCCGATACGTTGCTTTGCCGCGAATGGATTTTTTGCGTTGCAGCATGAAATGGCCGCGCGGCGTAACAAGAGCGGAACGTTTTTGATCGCACCGTGCCGGCGATGCCTTCGGCAAATTAGCGCATTACCTTTCTTTTCAATGACTTAGCTAGCTCTGGCACATTCGTCGCAGATATGTCGCCGCGAACAGAAGCCCGGAACAAAGGGGAAGTCTGAAACGAAAGCGGCAAACACACTGGCACGCGTTCGCCGAGGATCAGTTTCAGGACGACCCCGCAACCCAGGGCGGGAATTGGACTGGCGCTGTAAGCGGGGGCCACGCGGCAGGAACTGGTCCGCATCGACACCCGCCATGACATGGGGTCGACAAGATAAAGCGGAGGTCATTCAGGCGCACGGGCCGCAAGCGCAAGCAAGGGGTCCGTGCCACCTGAATCCCGCGGCAAGCCGGCATGCCGGTGCGCCCGGACAAGAACGGGGTGGAACAACAGAAATTGGGGAGCGCGCCGCGCCGCATCGCCACGATGCGCCGGCGCAAGCCTTAGAGCCAACGGAGCGAGCGGCCGGCCTTGCCGGCCGCCAGTTCCGCAAATAACAAGAATCCGGGGAAATCTCATGAGCGCGTACGCCAACCGCCCGCTGCTGTACCTGTCGCAACACCATGACGCCACGCTGTGCCGGCTGTTTGCCCAGCGCGGCTGGAAAATCAGCTTTGCGTCGAACCTGCAGGACCTGCAGGCCCTGTCTCCGACCAGCCAGCCCCTTGCCGCGCTGCTGGACCTGCAAGGCGGTTTCGGCGATGCCGAACTGGAAACCTTCGAGCCCTGGCTGGCGCAGCGGCATATCGGCTGGATCGGCATCGTCGCCGGCCAGCACGCGTTGAGCGAAACCGCGCGCCGGTTGCTCGGCCTGTATTTCGTCGACTACCACACCGCGCCGCTCGAGCACCCGCGCCTGGCCGAGGCCCTGGGCCATGCGCTCGGCATGGCCCGGCTGCGGCCCGGCGCGCAGCATGAGACCCCGCGCACGGCCCGCCCCGACGGCATGATCGGCAGCTGCCCGGCCATGCAGTCACTGTTCCGCGGCATCGAGAAGGTCTCGCGCTGGGACACGCCGGTGCTGATCTCGGGCGAGTCCGGCACCGGCAAGGAACTTGCCGCGCAGGCCATCCACCGCGCCTCGGCGCGGGCCTCGCGCCCCTTCATCGCGGTCAACTGCGCGGCGATCCCGCCCACGCTGCTGATGTCCGAACTGTTCGGCTACGAGCGCGGCGCCTTCACCGGCGCCACCAAGCGCAAGCCGGGCCGCATCGAGATGGCCCAGGGCGGCACGCTGTTCCTCGATGAAATCGGCGACATGCCGATCGAAAGCCAGACCAGCCTGTTGCGCTTCCTCGAGACCGGGCGCATCGAGCGGCTGGGTGGCACCGAGTCGGTCGAGGTGGACGTGCGCATCATCTCCGCCACCCACGTCGACCTCGAGGCCGCGATCGCCGCCGAGCGCTTCCGCGGCGACCTGTACCACCGGCTGTGCGTGCTGCGCGTGCGCCAGCCCCCGCTGCGCGAGCGCGGCAGCGACATCCTGCTGATCGCCGAACACGTGCTCGACACCGTGCGCAAGCAGTCGCCGGCGCGCATCCGCGGCTTCTCGCCGCTGGCGCTGCGCGCAATCCAGCTGCACACCTGGCCCGGCAACGTGCGCGAGCTGATCAACCGGATCCGCCACGCCGCGGCCATGTGCGAAGACGGCGTGATCCAGCCCGCAGACCTGGAACTGGCCGCGCCCGCCGACGATCGCCCGCAAACGCTGGCCGCGATCCGGGAGGCCGCCGAGCAGAACGCCATTGTCGAAGCGCTGCAGCGGCACCATGAGCGGCTGATCGACGTGGCCGCCGAGCTCGGGATCTCGCGGGTGACGCTGTTCCGGCTGATGCGCGACTACAAGCTGCAGGTGAAGAAGGGAGACCTGGGGTTGATCTGCGTGCAGGGCTAGCACCTCAACGCTCCCATTGAAGGATCGGATCCATGTCCCCTGACGCGTACCTTGAAATGGCCGACACCGAAGCCAGCCATTGGTGGTTCCGTGGCCGGCGCGAGATCGTCGCCACCATCCTCTGCGGCCTGGCCTTGCCGCGCCGGGCGTCGATCCTGGAGATCGGCGCGGGCACCGGCGGCAACCTGGCGATGCTGTCGCAGTTCGGCCAGGTCAGCGCGGTGGAAATGGACGGCACCGCGCTGCGCCTTGCGCGCGAGAAGGCTGGCGACGCCTGTGACCTGCGCCACGGCAGGTGCCCCGACCAGATGCCGTTCGCCGGGCACAGCTTCGACCTGGTCTGCCTGCTCGACTGCCTCGAGCACATCGCCGACGATGCCGGCTCGCTGGATTGCGCCGCCAGGCTGCTGAAGGCGGGCGGTGCGGTCTTGGTCACCGTGCCCGCCTACCAGTGGCTATGGAGCGCGCACGACGTCTTTCTGCATCACCAGCGCCGCTACAGCAAGCGTTCGCTGCACGCGCTGGCCAGCCGCTGTGGCCTGCACGTGGAGCGGATGTCGTATTTCAACACGATGCTGTTCCCGCTGGCCGTCGCCGCGCGCATGGGCGACCGCCTGCGTGGCAGCCGCCACGCGACCGGCGCCGGCGTCCCGGCCGCGCCGGTCAACCACGTGCTGCACCGCGTGTTCCGCGCGGAGCGCCACTGGCTTGCGCGCGGCTCGCTGCCGTTCGGCATTTCGCTGATGGCCGTGCTGCGCGCATCGTGAACGCCAGCGGCACCGCGCCCGGGCTGCGCCAATTCACGCGTTTTCTATTCTCCGGCGCCACCTCGACCGGCGTGCATGTCGCCATCACGGCCACGCTGATCAACGCGCTCGATGCCTCGCCGGTGGCGGCCAACTGCGTAGCCTTCGTATGCGCGACAGCGTGCTCGTACCTGCTCAATACCCTGTGGAGCTTTTCCTCGCGCTTGCGCCACCGTACCCTGCGACGCTTTGCCAGCGTCTCGCTGCTGGGCCTGGCGCTGACCGTGGGTATCTCGTGGACCGCGCAACGGCTCGGCGCCAGCTATTGGGCCGGGCTGGCGGGTGTGGTGCTGACCGTGCCGGTGTTCACCTACCTGCTGCACCGGGCCTGGACTTACCGCGATTGATTCGCGGCAGGGCCCGGCGGCATTGAGCTTCAGCGGCCGTTGCTGACTTGCCCGCGATCGATGCGGATCACGCGCCGTCCCGACGCCATGTTCCGGCTTTGCCCCGTCTCCTGGTAGCGGCGCCGCACCAGGTAGATCGGCCGGCCCTTGGCCTCGTCGTAGATGCGGCCGACATACTCGCCCACCACGCCGAGGCCGATCAGCTGGATGCCGCCGAGAAACAGCAGCACCGACAGCAGCGACGCATAGCCCGGCACATCGATGCCCAGCACCAGCGTGCGCGCCACGATAAAGGCGCCGTAGCCAAACGCCCCCAGCGCGATCGCCACGCCGATGTAGGTCCAGCTGCGCAGCGGCATGGTGCTGAAGCTGGTGATGCCCTCGAGCGCGAAGTTCCACAGGCGCCAGCCCGAGAACTTGGAATGCCCGGCGCTGCGCGCCTCGCGCTCGTACGGCACGATCACGGTGCGGTAGCCAACCCAGGCGAACAGGCCTTTCATGAAGCGGCGCCGCTCCGGCATCTGCTTGAGGGCATTGACCACCACGCGGTCCATCAGGCGAAAGTCGCCCACATTGACCGGCAACTTCTGGTCGGACAGCTTGTTATGGACGCGGTAGTAGGCACCTGCCGTGACGCGCTTCAGCCAGGAATCACACGCTCGGCTGCTGCGCTGCGCCAGCACCACCTCTGCCCCCTCGCGCCAGCGCCTGACCAGTTCGGGGATCAGTGAGGGCGGATCCTGCAGATCGGCGTCGATGGGAATCACCGCATCGCCCAGGGCCTCGTCGAGGCCGGCGGTCAGAGCCGCTTCCTTGCCGAAGTTGCGTGTCAGGTCCAGCACGCGCACGCGCGGGTCGCGGTGCGAATAAGCGATCAGTTGGTCCAGCGTGTCGTCGGTGCTGCCGTCGTTCACCAGCACGATCTCGAAGCGGAGGGCGTCGATCGACTCGAGCACCGGAAGCACGCTGTCGAAGAACTTGCTGATGCTTTCTGCTTCGTTGTAGCAGGGCACCACCAGCGACAGCAGCCTGACTTCGTATGGACCTGACATGATGCGCTCCCCGGACGGCGTGGCGCAGGTGGCCGCCGTCGTGCTTGCGCGGTCCTGCGCATGGTCTTGTTATCGGCCCGGCTGGCAGACGGCATTGCGATTCGTGCGCTGCTGTCCTGCCCCGGCCTGCTGTCGGTTGCGTTGCTGCTGGAAATGCAGCGGCAACGCATCGACGCACTGGCTTCATTCTGGTCAGGCCACCTGCGATATACAAGCACCGCGGAGGTCCGTGGCCAAGCGCGCAAATCTGCCTCGCGCAAGCGTTTCCCGGTTGAATCACCACCCGCTTCGGCTGCGCGCCCGCCTGGCGTTTAGCTTCCCGTGGGTCGCGAGCGAAGCCTCCCATTGCATCGCCATTTGCCCGCGTTTCTCCACTGAAACGCCGTGCGCCCGCCGACCCGAGCCTGGCGAAGCCCGATGGGCCATGGCGAAGGCGCATCTTTTCGTGGCCGGATCCACCAAAGGCACGGTGTACGGCGCGCTCCGGCTCATCCTTACGGCGCAGAGCCGGCGCCACCTCACCGTCTCCGTTCACCGGCTGTTGCACAACAGGAAATTAAGCACGATTCGAAGCGGAAACGACGCCCCCGATCCATCGCCGTCAAGCTGGGCCGGCCCTGCACGCCAGGTCTGAAAAACCCTGGAAAACCAAGGCATCTCCGGCAATGGCGCATTCCTTGCAAGCAGGCCACGCGCCCGCGGGCCGCATTGGGGAAGTGCGCGCCGGACTGAGAGACCGGGCCATCATCGAAGCCATAGCGAGATGCCATGAAAACCAATACCACATGGGTCGGGGCAACCGGCACGGACAGCCTGCTCCAGCAGTGCGCCAGGCAGCGCTGGTTCTGGCCGGTGCTGTACGGAATCAGCGTGTTCTCGATCCTCTCGTTCGCCGGTGCGCGCCTGCTGGTGGATGCCGATACGTTCTGGCACATCGCCGCCGGTAAATGGATCCTTGCCAACCGGGCCGTGCCGGCCACCGATCCGTTCTCCTTCTCGTTCCACGGCGCCAAATGGGTGCCCCATGAATGGCTGGCCGAAGTCATCCTTGCCGCCTCCCATGCCTGGCTCGGCTGGGCCGGGCCGGTGCTGGTTACCGCGCTGGCGACTGCCATTACGCTGACCGTGCTGTTGCGGTTCCTGCTGCGCTATATCGAACCCCTGCACGCGTTCTGCGCCACCCTCCTTACGTTCCTGACGCTGGCGCAGCACCTGGTCGCCCGCCCCCATGTCATGGCCTGGCCGCTGATGGTGATCTGGACCGCGCAGCTGGTGCTGGCGCGCCAGCAAAACAAGCGGCCGAGCCTGTGGCTGCTGGTCGTCATGCTGGCCTGGGCCAACCTGCATGGCAGTTTCCTGCTCGGCATCGGGCTGGCGGCAGCGCTGGCCGCCGAGGCGGTCCTCACCGAAAAGCAGCCGGTCCGCAGCGCCAGGGCGTGGGCCCCCTTCCTCGCACTGACGGTCGTGGCGGGCCTGCTCACGCCGCACGGCGTGGATGGCCTGCTCTTTCCTTTCCACGTTTCCGGCATGAGCTATACGCTCAGCGTGATCGGCGAATGGAAGCCGCCAGATTTCCGCCTGGTCCAGCCGGTCGAGCTGTGGCTTGGCATGGTGCTCTTCGGCGCGCTCTACTTCGGCTTTCGCCTGCCGCCGATGCGGATCGTGCTGTGCTTCGGGCTGGTCCACCTTACCCTGACTGCGGCCCGCTATGCCGAATTGCTCGGTCTGCTGGCCCCGCTGTTGCTGATGCCAAGTGTCGGGCCCCAGCTGCGCGCGGCGATCCGTCCGGAGATCAAGCTGCAGCTGTCGCCACCGCTGCTTCGGACCCTGACCTCGTTGTGCCTGGCACTGTTCATGACCAGCATCCTCCTGCTTGCCAAAGGCATCCAGCACGACCATCGGCGCATACAGCCTCGCGAGGCTGTCAATGCGGCTATCGCGGCAGGCGGCGGCGGACCGGTCTTCAACAGCTACAACTTCGGCGGCTACCTGATCTTCTCCGGCATTGCACCGCTTATCGACGGCCGCGCCGACCTCTACGGCGACGAATTCGTGCGCCGGTATATGAAAGCCCGTTCCGGCGATGCCAGGGCGCTGCAGGACATGTTCGAGGAATACCGGATTCGCTGGGCGGTTCTGGAACCCGGCAGTCCTGCATTGAAGTGGATCGATGCCTTGCCGGGCTGGCGGAAAGTCCACCAGGATGATGTTGCCGTCGCCTATGTCCGCGAACGATAGCGCCGCCAGCACGCTCGAGCGCGTATCCGGCTAGCCGGATACGTGCGCCGCCCAATGCGGCACGGCCGGCGCCCGCGGTGCCCGCCGCGTTACGCCCCCCCCATGCCTCGCCGCGCACGACGAGCATCTCTGCCAGCAACACGCGCACGCATGTCAGGCCCCGTGCCATCCGCGGGGTACGTGCGCCGCCATCTGCATCCTGCAATCCCGACCGTCCTCCAGCGCACCAGCTGTGCGCCGCTGCCCGCGCGCCTCTCCGCGTTCCCCGTTTGCCCTTGTCGCGGACAACCATCGCGAAGCCTGGGAAAAACCCCCACTCCATTGGCTTCCGGCACGTCTCTCCAAGTCGCGAAGGCTGCATGAACGTGCGTCTTGCCGTGCTGCCTTTCCCCCTGCGTTTCCCGTGCGGATGATGGCGGCCGCGTGCGTGCAGGCTCGGCATTGCAGCACGGAAGCGCCGTCCCGCGCCCCGTGTTTCCAAGCTGAATCACGCGGCCTCGCAAGGCTTGAAGCCTTGCCACACAAGGGCTTCGAGGACATGCCCGGGAACTCCGCCAGCTCTCTCTCACCCCGGCTCCGATTCGCAACGTTTCTATCCGGAAACGCGGCCCCTTCAAGAGACGTCCTCATCCGTCAGTCTGGCCGGCACCGACGCATGGGACCAGGCCAGGCAGGAAGACTAAAACTTGTGACGCATGCCGCCCCCCGGCGCGATCGCCGCCTCATGCTTTTGGATGACGTTGCCGAGCCGCTCGCATTAGTCCGGCGCATGTGGACACGTTGCGCGATCTAGGGCGTTCGCAGCGCCCTAGGGAATGGCTTGCCAGCGCCGCGTTTCCACCCAGCAACGAAGCCCCGCCGGAATGCCGCCCGCACGCCTGCCAGGGCCGCGACGGCTGCGGGGCGCTACCCGCAAACCCTTGTGGCACAACGATTTGCGCATGCCTGGCCCGCCGCTTGCCTATGCCAGGCATGCGGCATAGCAGTCCTGATAGCCGCAATGCCGACGCAACGATCGCCGGCATCAAACCAGAACGATACGGGGAGCTTCACCATGCCTGTCGTGCGCCAACCTGCGATGTCACACCGGAATGCCGCCCACGCTGCTGCTGCCAGGGGCACCGGCAGCGCGCCGTTCCGTTGCATGGCGCGCTCGGGCCACGTACAGCGCGCCGCGCGTTGCACGCATGCGTCGGCACTACGCCGGCTGCAGGCACGCAACCCGCGCATCGAGCACGGCGGTCCCGGACGGTGGCCGTTCCATGCCTGCGCAATCTGCGCCCCGCCCTGCTGCCGGGTTTCCCGGCGCTGATATCCGGTGCCATCCCAAGCTGTATCGCAGTTCCGTAGTCCTGCAGTGCTTGTTTCCAACCCAAAGGAGTCTGTCATGCAAAACCTGACCACCATGCTGAAGCAATTCTTCCGTGACGAAGACGGCGTGACCGCCATCGAATACGGCCTGATTGCCGCGCTCATCGCCGTTGTCATCATCGTTTCGGTCCGCCTGATCGGCACGAACCTGAACGTCATCTTCCAGTTCATCGGCGACACGCTGACCAACGCCTTGCCGGGGGCCTGATAGCCGGCGAGCCCGCATGGCTGTCCGGCTTCGGGCGGCCATGCGGCACCCACTTCCAAAGCGAGCCAACAACACCGACACCGGAGACTCCAAATGTCGAAGCTTCTCGCCAGCTCAACCGGCTTTCTGCGCGACGACCGCGGTGTCACGTCCATCGAATACGCGTTGCTTGGCAGCCTGATCGCCATGGCAATCGTCGGCTCCGTGTCCGCGCTCGGCGAAACCGTGCAAGGCATGTACGAGCAGATTGCCGCCAGGATGCCGTGAGTAGCCGGATCCGATCCGTCCATACCCGAACACAACCAAGCTGCCCGCCCACCACCATGCAAGCCGCCACCGCCCTCGCGCCCTTCATCGGTCCCGTCACGATCGGCATCGTGCTCGCCGCCGCGGCGATCGACCTGAACCGGCGGCGCATTCCCAACTGGCTGACCTTCGGCGCGTGGATCGCCGCGCTGCCGGTGATGGCAGCCATGCAAGGCCTGGGTACCGGCGCGCTGGCGTGGCTGTCGGGCTGGATGGTCGGCCTGGTGCTGTTCCTGCCCTTCTACCTGCTGCGCGGCATGGCCGCCGGCGACGTCAAGCTGATGGCTGCCGTGGGCGCCTGGCTGGGCGCCGGCATGGCGCTGAAGATCGCGCTGGCCACCTTCGTGATCGGCGGGCTGTGGGCACTGATCCAGGTGTTTGCGACCGGACAGGGACGCGCCACCCTCGGCCGCGTGGGACACATGCTCAAAGCCGCCGTGGCGCCTGGTTCCGGGTCCGCACCGCCCCAGGCCACGGGGTCCGCCGGCTCCATGCCCTACGGCGTGGCGATTGCCGCGGGAACGCTGACCGTGCTCTTTGCCGGTACATGACGCCAGCGACGCGGCGCACCGCCAGCAACGGGAGCCTTCGGGATTGAGAACACACTGACCAGGGAACGGGGGACGCAATGAACGAGCATCACGACACAGGTCACGTACCACGGCTCCTCGAACCCGTGGCGACCGGCAGGAAGGTCCATGCCGAGCATGGCACGCCGCCGCTGCCGCCGTGGCACGTGCTGCCGCGCACGATCGCCGATACCGGGCTGGACCTCGCGCAATTGCTCGGACTGCTGATGAAGGCCGCCTACCAGCACCGCACCGTCACGCTGGCGGTGCTGACCGACACGCTCAAGCTGCCGGCACTGGTGGTCAATGAAATCGCGGCCGTCGCCGTGCGCGAGCGCCTGCTGGAGATCGCGCATCGCGGCGCCAGCGACCTCGATGTGCGTTTCCGCCTGACCGATGCCGGTTATGCCCGCGCGGCCGAAGCCGCGGCGCGCTGCAGCTATGTCGGCACCGCGCCGGTCACGCTGGACGCCTACCTCGATGCCGTCAAGCACCACTCAGTGAGCCACGCCAGCGTGACCAAGGCGGACGTCACCGCGGCCTTCCACGACCTGGTGATCCCGGTTCACTTGCTGGATTCGATCGGCATGGCGCTGAACACCTGCCGCGCGCTGATGATCTACGGCCCCGCCGGCAGCGGCAAGACCTACCTGGCGCAACGGCTGGGCACGCTGCTGCCCGGCGCGGTGCCGGTGCCGCACGCCATTACCGTGGCCGGCGAGATCATCCAGGTGTTCGACCCGCTGGTCCATGTGCCCTGCAACGAGGGCGAGGCCTCGCTGGCGCACCGCTCGCTGGACCGCCGCTGGACGCTGTGCCACCGCCCGGTCGTGCTGTCCGGCGGCGAGCTGACGCTGTCGATGCTGGACCTGCGCTATGACCGCACCTCCGGCTTCTACCAGGCGCCCCCCCACATGAAGGCCAACAACGGCATCTACATCATCGATGACCTGGGCCGGCAACTGGTGGGGGTCGCCGACCTGCTCAACCGGTGGATCGTGCCGCTGGACCGGTCCGTCGACATGTTCTCGCTGCACAACGGCGTGCGCTTCTCGGTGCCGTTCGATGTCTGGCCGGTGTTCTCGAGCAATCTCGAGCCGGCGGCACTGGGCGACGATGCCTTCCTGCGCCGGCTTGGCAGCAAGCTCTATGTGGGCCCGCTGTCGGTGGACGACTACCGCGAGGTGTATCACCGCACCGCCGCCGATTTCGGACTGACCAGCACTGACGCGGTCTTCGACTTCCTGGTGGGCAGCCTGCACTACGCCAGCGATACGCCGCTGCTGGCCTGCATCCCGCGGGACCTGCTGCGCCTGGTGGATTCCGGCGTGCGTTACCACGGGCATGCCACGCACGTGACCGAGGCCGGCCTGCTGTCCGCCTGGCAGAACTACTACGGGCTGCGCACCTCGGCCGACCCGACGCCGCACGCGGGCGCCGCAAGCCATCGATGGGCGGACGACCATCGCGCCGCCAGCTGAACTGCACCACCGAGGATTCGGGACAACTGTAGGGGAGAGTCATCATGAAGAACACACGTGCAATCCTGATGCTGCTGATCGCCCTCGTCGCGGGAGCGGCGGCGGTGGTGTCGGCGTCGCGATGGCTGGTCCAGCAGTCGTCAGGCTCCGTCAAGCAGGTCGTGGTCGCGGCCAATGACCTCAATCTGGGCCAGCCGCTCAACGGCGGCCAGCTGCGCATGGTCAGCTGGCCGGCGGGCAGCGTGCCGCCCGGCGCATTTACTGACCTGAAGGCACTGGAAGGACGCGTGGTCCGCACCAGCCTGCAGCGCGGCGAGCCCATCCTCGACGCCAAGCTGGCACCGATCGGCACCAAGGGCGGCCTGTCGGCGGTGATCAACGACGGCAAGCGCGCCATCACGGTCCGCGTCAACGACGTGGTCGGCGTGGCCGGCTTCGCGCTGCCGGGCAACTACGTCGACGTGATCGTCAACACCAATGAAGAGGCGAAGACCAACCAGAACAGCAGCATCTCGAAGATCGTGCTGGAGAAGATCCTGGTGCTGGCGGTCGCGCAACAGGTCAGCCGCGACGAAACCCAGCCCAAGGTGGTCAACGCCGTGACGCTCGAAGTCACGCCCGACCAGGCCGAGAAGCTCGACGTCGCGCGCAGCGTGGGCACGCTCTCGCTGGTGCTGCGCAACCAGATGGACGTAGCCGACATCAGCACCGGCGGCGCCACCAAGGGCACGCTGCTGGGCAAGGCACCGGAGGCACCGCCCAAGGTCGTGACCAAGACCGAGACCCGCACCGTGGTCAAGACGCGCACGGTGGCTGCGACTCCGGCACGCGGCAACTGCATCGGCGTGCTGTCAGGCATGCAGGGCGGCGTCGAGTGCTTCTGAGCACCGGCACCGTCGCATCCAACGAATCCTGAGCTGCAACACAGCCTCTCCGGGGGGAGATTCAAAATGAACCAGACACGATCCGACGCCGCCGGCCGCACCCGCATCCTGGTGCTGGCCGCCTTCCTCTGCACGCCTCTGGCCGCCGCGGCGCAGGCCGCCGTCGAGGCAGGCAACGTGACCCGGGCCACCGCGCCGGCCGCCGCCAAGGCGCCGCAGGGCCCGATGCAGATGACCATCAGCATGACGCCCGGCGCTGCCGCGCCGGCCGCGCAGGCGCCGGCCGCGACTTCGGCGGAGGCGCGCGGCCCCAACTGCACCGGCGCCATCCGCAGTGAATCCAGCGTGGTCGTGGCGGTCGGCAAGTCGCAGCTGATCACGCTGCAGGAGCCGGTACGCAACCGCACCCTGGGCAACCCGGGCGTGGTGCAGGCCACCATGGTGTCGCCGCAGACGCTCTATGTGCTGGGCCGTACGGTGGGAACCACCAATATGATCGTGCAGGGCCGCAGCGGCAGCTGCAGCATCATCAACGTGGTGGTCAACGCCGATGCCGGCGGGCTGCAGACCTCGCTCGGCCAGTTGCTGCCCGGCGAGCCGGGCATCCGCGTGACCACCGCCGCGGACAACCTGGTGCTGACCGGCAGTGTCACCAACGCGCAGGCCGCACAGCAGGCGATGGAAATTGCCCAGGCTTACGCCAACGCTGCGCACAATGGCGATGGCAACGGCAACGGCGGCAACCGGAAGGGCAATGTGCTGAACATGTTGTCGGTCGATACCCCGCAGCAGGTGATGCTGGAAGTGAAGGTGGCCGAGGTCTCCAAGACGCTGCTGAACCAGCTCGGTTCCGCAGTGAACCTGCAGGGCGGCTTCGGCTCCTGGACCGGTGGCCTGGTGACGTCGCTGCTGACCGGCGCGTCGGCGGCCTTTTTCGGCAGCAAGGCCAACAACCTGCCGTTCGAGTTCGCCATCGATGCACAGAAGAACGACAGCCTGGTCAAAATCCTGGCCGAGCCGAACCTGGTCACCATCAGCGGGCAGGAAGCCAGCTTCCTGGCGGGCGGCAAGATCTATATCCCGGTGGCGCAGGCCAACGTGCTGAACGGGGCCGGCACCGTCACGCTGCAGGAAGAAGAGTTCGGCGTGGGCCTGAAGTTCACGCCCACGGTGCTGGCCAATGGCCGCATCCACCTGAAGGTCGCGCCGGAAGTATCCGAGCTGTCGCCGACCGGCGCCACCATCCGTGGCGGCACCCTGACCGGCCAGACCGTGCTGCCGGTGATCACCACCCGCCGAGCCTCTACCACGGTGCAGATGCGTGACGGCGAGAGCTTCGCCATCGGCGGCCTGCTGACCGACAGCGCGCGCGGCTCGCTCAAGGCGCTGCCGGGTGCCGGCGAAGTGCCGGTGCTGGGCACGCTGTTCCGCAGCACGCAATACCAGCAGGACCTGTCCGAACTGGTGTTCATCATCACGCCGCGCCTGGTCAAGCCGATGCAGACCAGCAACTACCCGCTGCCGACCGACAGCTTCTCCACGCCCAACCCGCTGTCGCTGTACTTCATGGGCAATATGGAAGGCGACGGCAAGCGTCCGACTCAACCCGCCCCGGCACCGTCGCAGCCCGCCGCGCCGGCCGCAGTGCCCGCCGCACCGCCAGCGGCGCCGCGCAGCGAAGGCGCACCGGCCACCGCGGTCTCGGCCATGCCGACCGGCAGGCCGCTGGACGAGCCGGCGCCGGCCGCGCCGCAAGCATTGGCCGCAGCCAGCCTGCGCCCGCCCCTGCCCGCGCCGGCAGCCCCTGCGCGCAGCAGCGCGGTGGCGCCGGCACCCGCCGAAGACACCGCCGCGCGCATTGCCCGCATCGAGGCGACCGCCGCCCGGCTGGCGCAAGCCAGGGCCGCGGCCGCGGCCACCACCGGCCGCACGTCATCGGGCGGCAACTGACCCGCCGCGCCAACCGCAGAACCGGAGAACGACCATGAACAAGACCCTGAAGCTTTCGCGCGGCGCCACCGTGGTGGTGCTGGGCGGCCTGGCCTGCCTCGGCCTGTCGGCGTGCATGACCTCCACGCCGGTATGGGACGGCCAGCGCGGCGTGGCACTGGCCACCGTCACGCAGATGCAGATCATCAATCCCGACGCACCGGCCGGCCTGCCTACCGTCACCGGCACCGACGGCAAGACCGCCGTGGCGGCGATGAAGAACTTCGACCGTTCGCTGTCGAAGGGCCAGCAAGGCGGGGCGCCTTCCATGACCATCGATTTCGGCGCCGGCGGCTATGGCGGCGTGGGCATGGGTGGCGGCGGCAGCCGCTGAGCACCGGACCCCGGGGAGGCGATCATGTCTACATCGCGCTTCGCACGACCCACGCTGACGCGACGCAAGCGCCAGCGTGGCGCAGTGGCCATCATCGTCGGGCTGTCCCTGGCCGTGCTGATCGGCTTTGTCGGTCTGGCGCTCGACCTCGGCAAGCTCTATGTGACCAAGAGCGAGCTGCAGAACAGCGTCGATGCCTGCGCGCTGGCGGCCGCCCGCGACGTCACGGGGGCCACCCCGCTGCTGGTGTCCGAGGCGGCCGGCCTCGCCACCGGCACGAGCAACGCTGCCTTGTTCCAGGGCAAGGCCGTGGAAATGTTCGAGAACCTCAACGTCTCGTACAGCGATAGTCCTGACAACACCTTCTATACCAAGGACAAGGTTCCCTACGCGCTCGACAAGATCAAGTACGTCAAATGCACGGCCGAGCGCACAGGAATTGCCCACTGGTTCATCCAGGTTCTCAATGCGTTGCCGGGGATGAATATCCAGCCCAGTACTGTCAATGCCATGGCGGTCGCCACCACCACCAGTGCGCAGACCGCCTGCGCCATCCCGGTCTATATCTGCACGCCGCAAACGGCGAATCCGGTCAGGACCGCGTACAACCGCGGCGACTGGATCAGATCGAAGGACGAGAAGGATCCATACGGCCCTGGCAGCTTTGGCTGGGCTGACCTGTCGCCCCCGGGAGGCGGTGCCTCAGAGCTGGCGGATCTCCTTGCCGGCTCCGGACAGTGCGACATGTCGGTGGTGGGGTCAAAGGTCGGCCAGCCGGGCAGCATCTCCGCACTGATACCCGCATGGAATACCCGCTTTGGGCTCTATACCGGCTCTTACAAGGGACCGGAGCATGGTGCGCCCGACTTTGCCGGCTATGCCTACAGCGTCAAGTCATGGAACCCGCCGAACGGCGGCAACGCCTACGCCGACTTCATACAGAAGCGCGCCGCCAACGAGCCTTACCAGACCGATGCCAACGCCGGACTGGTCACCAAGGGCACGCCGTCGACCAGGCAGGTCCACCAGGCTGGCGCCGACCGCAGGCTGGTACAGGTGCCGGTGGTGGACTGCAATGAGCTGGCCTCGTCCAAGCAAGCGACGGTGGCCTCCTGGGCCTGCATGCTGATGGTGCAGCCGATGCAGGAACCCAGCGCAAAGGACGTGACCTACATCGAGTACCTCGGCGATTCGAAGGACCCGACCAGCCCCTGCGCGACCCAGGGCGTGCCCGGTTCCAGCACGGGCAATGGCCCGCGCGTGCCGGTGCTGGTGCAATAGGAGCCGATCATGAAGCGATGCTCGCAACGCAGGTGCAAGCGACGCGGCGCGGTCGCCGTGGAGTTCGCGCTGGTCCTGGTGCCCTTGCTGATGCTGGTGACCGGCGTGGCGGAGTTCGGGCGCGCCATCTACCAGTACAACGCGCTGGCCAAAGCCACGCGCGACGCGGCGCGCTTCCTGTCGCAATACGCGCCCAGCGAGCCGAATTACCCGGTGGAGCAGGCGAAATGCGTCGCCGTGTATGGCAAGACCACTTGCGGCGGCACGGTACTGGTGAAAGGCCTCAGCACGTCCATGGTGGTGGTCTGCGACCGCGTCGACTCAACCGGCTGCGACGGCAAGCAATTTGCCAACGTTGCCATCTACGAAGGCGGGGGCAGTTCCGGCACGCCGGCGGGGACCATCAACCTGGTGGAAGTGAAGATCTCGGGCTTCACCTACTCGCCCATGCAGAGCTACCTCAACGTGGGAGCGCTGGCGTTCTCCGATATCGCAACGGTAATGAGGCAGGTGCTATGAATCCGATCCGCCCCCCCCGCTTGCGTTCGCGCCAGAGCGGCGCAGCCGCGATCGAGTTCGCCCTGGTCGCCAGCATCTTCTTCATGCTGCTGATCGGCATTGCCGAGTTTTCGCGCGTGTTGTTCTACTGGAACACCGCCGGCGAAGCCACCCGGCTGGGTGCCCGCATCGCGGTGGTGTGCGACGTCACCGACACCGCCATCAAGGACCGGATGACGCATCTGATGCCCTTGCTGAAGGCCAGCAACATCCAGGTCGCCTTCGAGCCCAGCGGTTGCGACGCCGACGACGACTCGGCGCGCAGTTCTTGCCGCTCTGTCACCGTCAGCGTAGCCGACGTCACAGTCAAGACCTTTATTCCGGTGGTGCCGATCACGGTGTCGCTGCCCCCGTTCACGACCACGCTACCGCGGGAGAGCCTCGACTCCTCCACCGGCGGCAAGATCTGCAACTAGCGCGCATGAACCAGGAGCACACCATGCTCAGAATCCTGATCGTTTCCGAAGACGCCGACCGGCTGGCCGAGATCCACCGGGTCAGCGCCGCGGTGGGTAACTTCCAGGCCATGACGCTGCAGGAAGGCCTGGGGCGTTTCCCCTCGCATGCCAGCCGGCTGCGCATGGCGGACCTGCTTATCCTGGAGCTGCCCGCCATCAGCACGCAGCAGATGCAGGCGATCGAGATGCTGCGCCAGCAGCATCCCGAGCTGCCATGCATCCTGGTCACGCCGGCGCCAAGCCCGGAGGTGCTGATCAAGGCGATGCGCGCCGGCATCCGCGACGTCCTGCCATGGCCGCTGGACAAGGCGCAGCTGGCCGAGGCACTCAGGCGCGTGGAAGCCACCCACGTGCCGCGCGCGCAGGACAACGGGCAGGTGATTTCCGTGATCTCCTGCAAGGGCGGTGCCGGGACCAGCTTCATCGCGGCCAACCTGGGCGACGCGCTGGCGCGGCACCTGGGCAAGCGCGTGCTGGTGGTCGACCTGAACCGGCACTTCGGCGACCTGACCTATATCGTCAGCGACAAGCTCCCGCCGTCGACGCTGCCCGAGATCTGCAGCCAGATCGACCGCATGGACAGCGCCTTCCTCGAGGCCTGCCTGGTGCACGTCGACAACGGCTTCGACATGCTGGCCGGCGCGGCAGACCCGGTCAAGGCCAGCCAGATCCAGAAGGACAAGCTGGAGTGGATCCTCTCGGTGGTGCAGCCGGCCTACGACTTCGTGATCTTCGACCTGGGCCAGAGCATCGATCCGCTGTCGATCGGCGTGCTGGACCACAGCGACCGCATCTGCGTGGTGGCCGAACCCGCGATCTCCTTCGGCCGTCCGGGACGCAGGCTGCTCGATATCCTGAGCGCTCTGCACTACCCCGCCGACAAGGTCCGCCTGGTGCTAAACCGCACCGGCCGCAAGCACGAGATGCCGCGCGCGACCATGGAAGAGATCTTCGGCATGAAGGCCGCGTTCACGCTGCCCGACGACCCGGCCGCGGTGGATGAGGCCATCAGCCACGGCGAGCCGGTGGCCAAGCTGAGCCGGCGCAGCGCCATGACGCGCGCGCTGCAGGCGATGGCCACGCAGCTCTGCACCCCGGCCGAGGCCGAGCGGCGCAGCCGCACCGAAACCGCATCGCCGCTGCGCCGCCTGATGCTGCGCGCGAAGAGCACCTGATTTCACCGCTTGCAGCCGACCGGCCACGGTCATCCGCACCCGCTAACGAGGAGTCCATCATGTCGATCCGAGAACAACTGGCCAATGCCGAGCCTGCTTTCACCGTCAACGGTCACGCTGCGATCCAGTTCGCGACCTCGGCAGCGTCCGTATCGGGCGGCTACCATCAGCTCAAGCGCGACGTGCACGAAACGGTGCTCGACCGCGTCGAGCTGGAGCGACTGGCACGCTATCCGCAGGAACAGGTGCGCCAGGAGATCACCGCGCTGGTCAACCTGATCGTCGATGAACAGAAGGTGCTGCTCAACGACAACGAGCGCCGCCAGCTGACCGTCGAGATCTACGACGAGATGTTCGGCTTCGGCCCGCTCGAGCCGCTGCTGAAGGATCCGACGGTGTCGGACATCCTGGTCAACACCGCGCGCCAGACCTACGTCGAACGACGCGGCAAGCTGGAACTGACCGACGTCCTGTTCTACGACGACGCGCATCTGATGAAGGTGATCGAGAAGATCGTGTCGCGCGTCGGGCGCCGCATCGATGAAACCAGCCCGATGGTCGACGCGCGCCTGCCGGACGGCTCGCGCGTCAACGCCATCATTCCGCCCTCGGCCATCGACGGGCCACTGCTGTCGATCCGCCGCTTTGCCGTGAATCCGCTGCAGGTGGCCGACCTGGTCAACCTGCGCAGCCTGACGCCGCCGATGGCGCAGCTGCTGCAGGCGCTGTCGCAGGCCAAGGTCAACGTGCTGGTTTCCGGCGGCACCGGCAGCGGCAAGACCACGCTGCTGAATATCCTGTCCGGCTTTATTCCGGAAGACGAGCGCGTAGTCACGATCGAAGACGCCGCGGAACTGCAGCTGCGCCAGCCCCACGTGCTGCGGCTGGAAACGCGCCCGCCCAATATCGAAGGCAAGGGCGAGATCACGCAGCGCGCGCTGGTGCGCAACGCGCTGCGCATGCGCCCGGACCGCATCATCCTGGGCGAAGTGCGCGGCGGCGAGGCGCTGGACATGCTCAACGCGATGAACACCGGCCATGAAGGCTCGCTGACCACCATCCACGCCAACACCCCGCGCGATGCGCTGACACGGCTGGAAAACATGGTCAGCATGGCCGGCCTGACCATGCCGGCCAAGGCCATGCGGCAGCAGATCGCCTCGGCCATCACGGTGATCGTGCAGGCCGCGCGCATGACCGATGGCCGCCGCAAGATCATCAGCATCCAGGAAATCACCGGCATGGAGGGCGACATCATCAACATGCAGGAGATCTTCACGTTCCAGCGTACCGGGGTGGACAAGGACGGGACCGTGCGCGGCAACTTCCGCGCCACCGGGGTGTATCCCAAGTTTGCCGAGCGGCTGCGCGTGTTCGGCGTGGGGCTGCCTGACGATACCTACGACCCGGCCAAGCGCTACGAAGTCTGATTAGCCAGGACATACCAATACGATCCTTCCGGGGGGACTACACATGAGCACGATCTTCTACGCCTTCGGCATCCTGGTGTTCGTCGCCGTGGTGCTTTGCGTCGAGGGCATCTACCTGTGGTGGAACAATGCCCATGGCCCCGCGGCCAAGCGGATCGAAGCACGGCTGCGGGCGCTGTCGGCCGGCGGACATGTCAGCGCCGAACACTTGTCGATCCTGAAGAAGCGCATGCTGGCCGACTCGCCGCGCATGCAGCAGTGGCTGATGCGCGTGCCGCGCATCGGCGCGCTCGACCGCTGGCTCGAGCAGTCGGGCAGCAGCTGGTCGGTGGCACAGTTGCTCGGATACTGCGCCATGGTGGTGCTGTGCACGGTTGCACTGATTCCACTCTTGCCCGTGCCGGCTTCACTGGTTCTGCTTGGCGCGGTGCTGGCAGCGATGCTGCCGGTGCTGCATGTGGTGCGCCTGCGCGCCAAGCGACTCAAGCAGCTCGAGGCGCAACTGCCCGATGCGGTCGACATGATCAGCCGCGCCCTGCGCGCCGGGCACTCGTTCAGCGGAGCGCTCAGCATGGTCGGGCAGGAGATGAAGGCGCCGATCGGGCCGGAGTTCCGCACCACCTTCGAAGAAATCAACTACGGCGTGGCGCTGGACGAAGCCATGACCAACCTGGCCATGCGCGTGCCGGTGGCCGACCTGCGCTACTTTGTCATCGCGGTACTGATCCAGCGCGAAAGCGGCGGCAACCTTGCCGAGATCCTCGACACCATCGGCACCATGGTGCGCGAACGCCTGAAGCTGTTCGACAAGATCCGCGTGCTGTCGGCCGAAGGCAAGATGTCGGCATGGGTACTGGGGCTGCTGCCGTTCTGCACGGCCGGCCTGATCCTGGTGGTCAACCCCGGCTTCATGAACGTGCTGTGGGAAGACCCGCTGGGCCTGCGCATGATCGGCGGGGCGCTGGTGTCGATGAGCTTCGGCGTGCTGTGGATGCGCAAGATCATCCGCATCCGGGTCTGAGGCGCCGGCTGCGGTTGCTCGGGGCAGTAGCAGAAGAAGCAGGGCTTGGACAGCCATACTGACGGGGAGTCCATCATGCAAGAGATTTTCCAGGGGTTCCAGGGCGACCAGATGATCGTGCTCGCGCTGATCTTCGTGGCCGCGTTCGGCACGGTGTTCGGCGTGCTCCATGTGTTCTCGCCCCACCGGCTCCGCGGCCGGGCCGAACAGATCGCCGGCCAGGCGGGGACATTCCAGCCGGACCAGGGTCGTCAACAGGCGCTGATCGAAAAACTGGTGAAGTGGGCGCAGCCGGTATCGCGTCTGTCGCTGCCCAAGGAGGGCTGGGAGAACTCACAGCTGCGCGTGCGTTTCATGAATGCCGGCTGGCGCAATGCCAACGCCGCGCCGCTGTACTTCGGCGCCAAGACGGTACTGGCGGTCGGCCTGCCGATGCTCGGACTGCTGGCTGTCAGCAGCCAGCCCGGCCAGCAAAGCCAGCAGCTGATGTTCGTGCTGCTGGCGGTGCTCGGCGCGATTGGCTATTACCTGCCGAATCTTGTCCTCGCCCGCAAAGTCTCCCAACGCCAGCGCACCGTCTTCGAAGAATTCCCCGACGTGATCGACCTGCTGACCGTCTGCGTCGAAGCCGGCCTCGGCCTGGATGCGGCGCTGATGCGCGTGGCCGACGAGCTGGCGCTGCGCTGCCCGGTGCTGGCCGATGAACTGCAGCTGATGCTGCTGGAACTGCGCTCGGGCTTCTCCAAGGAAAAGGCCTTGACCAACCTGGCGCTGCGCACCGGCGTCGAAGACGTCGACAAGTTCGCCTCGATGCTGGTCCAGGCCGACCGCTTCGGCACCAGCCTGGGCGAGTCGCTGCGCGTGCTGTCCGACATGCTGCGCACCAAGCGCCGCATGCGCGCCGAGGAGCAGGCCGCCAAGATTGCGCTGAAGCTGCTGTTCCCGCTGATCTTCACCATCTTCCCGTCCTTGCTGCTGGTGTTGCTGGGGCCGGCCTTCATCCAGATCTATCGCGTGCTGCTGCCAACCATGGCGGGACAAGGAGGTTAAGCCCTCCGGGAAACCGCGACAGTTTCCCCCGGCTGTCTCCCGGTGCAATGCCGGCAAGACAGTCACTTGCCCGGAACCCAGGTTCCGGGCTTTTTTGCTTTGCCGGGCGAGTCCCGGGGCTTGACCGGACGGTCTGGCTTCTGAAGAATGCAGGCAATCCCCCTGCGGCGCCGAGGCCACGCAGCGCGCGCCCTACCCGCCTGGAGTCCCGATGAAGCTACGCATCCTGAGCGACCTCCACATCGAACACAACCTGCCGCAGTCCGTACCGGCATGCGACGCCGACCTCGTGATACTGGCCGGCGACATCGCCAACGGCCGCGACGGCATCGACTGGGCCATCGGCACGTTCAGCCAGCCGGTGGTCTATGTGCCGGGCAACCACGAGTACTACGAGAGCAATTTCGACACCGTCGACCAGCAGATGGCCGAGGCCGCGGCCGCGCATCCGCAGGTGCGCCTGCTCAATGGCGACGTCGCGGAATTCGACGGCGTGCGCGTCATCGGCACGACGTGGTGGACGGACTACACGCTGTTCGGCACCGACCGGCGCGACGAGGCGATGCAGGCCTGCGCGAAGGCGATGTACGACCACCGGCTGATCGAGATCCGCGGCGACGATGGCCACATGCGCCAGTTCACGCCGCAGGACGCGCTGGCACGCCACCTGGCCGCGTCCGACTGGCTGTCGGCGCAGCTGGCGCTGCCCTACGCCGGCAAGACGGTGGTGGTCACGCACCACGGCCCGGACCTCGGCAGCCTGGATCCGCGCTTCTCGCACGACCTGGTCTCCGGCGGCTTCCTGTCACGCCGGCCTGACCTGGTGGCGCAGGCAGACCTGTGGATCCACGGCCATACCCACACCAGCTTCGACTACTGCGTCGACAACTCGCGCGTGGTGTGCAACCCGCGCGGCTATGTCAGCCGTCGTACCGGCGAGCTGGAGAACAAGTCCTTCGACTGGTGCTGCGTGGTCGAAGTCTGACGCAAGCCGGCCCGCGCACTTCCGCGCCGCCCATCCAAACAAAAACCCCCGCGGACTCGCGTCCGCGGGGGTTTTTTCATCGCAGCCTGCCCTCACGGGCAGTTGGCCGGGGATGGATTACATCATGCCTTCCATGCCGCCCATGCCGCCCATGCCGCCCGGCATTGCCGGAGCCGACTCTTCCTTCGGCGTTTCGGCCACGGCGCAGTCGGTGGTCAGCATCAGCGAAGCCACCGAAGCGGCGTTCTGCAGTGCGGTGCGGGTGACCTTGGTCGGGTCCAGCACGCCCATTTCGACCAGGTCGCCGTACTCGCCCGAGGCGGCGTTGTAGCCGTAGTTGCCCTTGCCTTCGATCACCTTGGCAACGACCACCGAAGCTTCTTCACCGGCGTTCAGCACGATCTGGCGCAGCGGCTCTTCCATCGCGCGCAGCACGATCTTGATACCGGCGTTCTGGTCGGCGTTTTCGCCGGTCAGTGCCGAGATCGCAGCGCGGGCGCGCAGCAGGGCCACACCACCGCCGGGGACGATGCCTTCTTCCACCGCAGCGCGGGTGGCGTGCAGGGCGTCTTCCACGCGGGCCTTCTTTTCCTTCATTTCGACTTCGGTGGCAGCGCCAACCTTGATCACGGCAACACCGCCGGCCAGCTTGGCCACGCGCTCTTGCAGCTTTTCACGGTCGTAGTCCGAGGTCGCTTCTTCGATCTGGGCGCGGATCTGCTTCACGCGGCCTTCGATCGCAGCGGCGTCGCCGGCGCCATCGATGATGATGGTGTTTTCCTTGCCGATCTCGATGCGCTTGGCCTGGCCCAGGTCGTTCAGGGTCGCCTTTTCCAGCGTCAGGCCGATCTCTTCAGCGATCACGGTGCCGCCGGTCAGGATGGCGATGTCTTCCAGCATGGCCTTGCGGCGGTCGCCGAAGCCCGGAGCCTTGACGGCGGCGGTCTTCAGGATGCCACGGATGTTGTTGACCACCAGGGTCGCCAGGGCTTCGCCCTCGACGTCTTCAGCGATGATCAGCAGCGGGCGGCCGGCCTTGGCCACTTGCTCCAGCACCGGCAGCAGGTCGCGGATGTTCGAAACCTTCTTGTCGAACAGCAGCACGAACGGGCTGTCCAGCTGGACAACCTGCTTTTCCGGGTTGTTGATGAAGTACGGCGACAGGTAGCCGCGGTCGAACTGCATGCCTTCCACGACTTCCAGCTCGTCGGCCAGCGACTTGCCGTCTTCGACGGTGATCACGCCTTCCTTGCCGACCTTGTCCATGGCTTCGGCGATGCGCTCACCGATGGAGGTGTCGCTGTTGGCCGAGATCGCGCCAACCTGGGCGATTTCCTTGCTGGTGGTGGTGGGCTTGCTGACCTTCTTCAGCTCTTCCACGGCGGCGGCGACAGCCTTGTCGATGCCGCGCTTCAGGTCCATCGGGTTCATGCCGGCGGCCACGAACTTCATGCCTTCGCGCACGATCGACTGGGCCAGCACGGTAGCGGTGGTGGTACCGTCACCGGCGTTGTCGCTGGTCTTGGAAGCCACTTCCTTGACCATCTGGGCGCCCATGTTCTGCAGCTTGTCCTTCAGCTCGATTTCCTTGGCCACGGACACGCCGTCCTTGGTCACGGTCGGGCCGCCGAAGCTGCGCTCCAGCACCACGTTGCGGCCCTTCGGGCCCAGGGTCACCTTGACTGCGTTGGCGAGGATGTTCACGCCTTCGACCATCTTGGCACGGGCGGCGTCGCCAAACACTACGTCTTTTGCTGCCATGTTCTGAATCTCCTGAAATCTGTACGGGTGGGGCTACAAGTAACGGATTACTTGTTGACCACGGCCATGATGTCTTCTTCGCGCATGACCAGCAGTTCCTGGCCATCCACCTTCACGCCCTGGCCGGCATACTTGCCGAACAGCACGCGATCGCCGACCTTGACGTCCAGGGCGATGTTGTTGCCCTTGTCATCCTTCTTGCCGGGACCGATTGCCAGCACTTCGCCTTGATCGGGCTTCTCGGCAGCGTTGTCGGGAATCACGATACCGGACGCGGTCTTGGTTTCGTTGTCCAGACGCTTCACGATCACGCGGTCGTGCAGAGGACGCAGATTCATACGGACTCCTAGATACAAAGTGAGTTTTTGATCACAAATCGGCCGGCTACCGAGGCGACGGCCGTCAGAAATGTTCAGGTGTCGCAGAGGGCTGTTAGCACTCACCCCTGACGAGTGCTAATTATAGGGACGGGGTAGGGGCATTTCAAGACAGGCGCTGGATGCGGGTTTTCCCGGAGGACGGGCGCAGCGCACTTGGAGATCTGGGGCGGAAGATGGCGCCCCGGGCGATGCTGTCGCTCATCGCGATATGTCGACGATGCGGCACGAAACGGACTCGCGCCGCATCGCCAGCAGAATAATGCCTTACTGCCTGGCCATCGGCCAGCGCTGCGCCGGAGCTTCGCGCGCCAGCTTGCTGGTCTGCCCGGCACCGCCTTTCGCGTGATTTAGCCGATGGCTGGCGTGATGTTATTTGCCGCCCTTCACGGTGGTGTACGCCGTAATCAGGTTCCGATAGTCGGGAATATGGTTGGAGAACAAGGTCCCCAGCCCCTCGATGTCGTTGCGCCAGTCGCGATGAAGCTCGCAGGCAACGCCGAACCACGTCATCAGCTGGGCGCCGGCCTCGGCCATGCGGTGCCACGCCGATTCGCGCGTCACCTCATTGAAGGTCCCGGATGCATCGGTCACGACGAACACATCGTAGCCTTCTTCGATCGCCGACAATGCCGGAAACGCCACGCAGACTTCAGTCACCACCCCGGCAATCAGCAGTTGCTTCTTGCCGGTCGCCTTCACCGCCTTGACGAAGTCTTCGTTGTCCCACGCGTTGATCTGCCCCGGGCGCGGAATAAACGGCGCATCGGGGAACATCGCCTTGAGCTCCGGTACCAGCGGCCCGTTGGGTCCGTCCTCGAAGCTGGTGGTCAGGATCGTCGGCAGCTTGAAATATTTGGCCAGATCCGCCATGGCGAGAACGTTGTTCTTGAACTTGTCCGGCTCGATGTCGCGCACCAGCGACAGCAGGCCGGCCTGATGATCCACCATCAGTACCGCTGCCTGGCTCTTGTCCAAACGCTTGTAGGTCTTGCTCATCTTCCGCTCCTGTGAATGCGTGTCCGGTTCCGTTGGACACGCGGGGTGAAAATCTTGCGCAACCGGCGTTGCCATCCATGCCGCCGTTGCCCCATCCCTCTCGCGCGAGCGGAAAAGAGCGAACCGGCATGGACAGTCGCGGGGCCATGCGGCGCAGCCTCGCCTACTCGATCCTGATCCCCGACAACGCCACCACCTTGCGCGTCTGCTGCGTCTGCGTCTCGATATAGCGGGCAAACTGTTCCGGGGTCAGCTTCATCGGCACCATCCCCTGCGCCGCAAAGTGCTTCTCCACGAAATCCTGTTCGTCGAGGATTTCGCGGATGGTGGCATTGAGCTTGTCGACCACCGCGCGCGGCACCTTGGCCGGCGCCAGCACGCCGTAGACCGCGGAGATATTCATCTCCTTGTAGCCGGCCTCTTCGAAGGTGGGGACCTGCGGCAATGCGCGCGTGCGCTTGTCGCCGCTGACCGCCAGCACCTTGAGCTTCTTCGCCGCGACGAAGCTCTGGATCGTCGGCAGCGCCGGGAACGTCATCAGGATCTGTCCGCCGACGACATCGGCGACCGCGGGCGCCGAGCCCTTGTACGGCACGTGCACGAGGTCCGTGCCGGCCAGCTTGTTGAATAGCGCGCCCATCAGGTGCGGCTGGCTGCCGGCACCGAACGAGCCGTAGCTGAGCGCCTGCGGGCGGGCCTTGGCATAGGCCGCCAGCTCCTTCACGCTGTCCACCGGCAGGCTGCCCGATACCGCCATCACCAGCGGCACATAGCCGATCGCCGCCACCGGCGCGAAATCGCGCGCGACGTTGTAGGACACCGATGGCAGCACCACCGGATTGAGCACGAAGGTGGCGTCGTTGGTCAGCAGCAGCGTGTAGCCGTCTGGCTGCGCCTTGGCGACCGCGTCGGCGCCGATCACGGTGTTGGCGCCGCTCTTGTTCTCCACCACCACCGGCTGGCGCAGCTTCTCGGACATGCGCTGGGCCAGTTGCCTGGCGATGATGTCGGTCGTACCGCCGGGCGCGTAGGGCACCACCATGCGGATCGGCTGTGCGGGATAGGCCTGTGCCAGGGCGGCGCCTGCGCCGGCGCAGCAGGCCAGGCCGAGCATGGCGGCGCACAGCGCGCGAGGGATGTGGGTGTTCCGGTCCATCATGTCTCCATCTGTCGTTGTGAGGCGTTCCGGCTCGTGCGGCCGGATCTCCGTTCAGTTGAACAACCAGGGTTCACGCTGCCGCCGCGCTTGTTCGTACGCGTCGATCTGCGCGGCATGGCGCAGCGCGAGGGCGATATCGTCCAGCCCGTTGAGCAGGCAATGCTGCTTGAACGGGTCGAGCATGAAAGGGATCACGTCACCGGCCGGCGTGATGACTTGCTGCGTGGCCAGGTCTACCTTCAGCCGGTAGCCCGGCGTGGCAGCCACTTCGGCAAACAGGCGGTCGACCACCTCTGGCGCCGCCACGATCGGCAGCAGGCCGTTCTTCAGGCAGTTGTTGTAGAAGATGTCGGCAAAGCTTGGCGCGATCAGCGCGCGCAGGCCGAAGTCTTCCAGCGCCCACGGCGCATGCTCGCGCGAGGAGCCGCACCCAAAGTTCTCGCGCGCCAGCAGGATCGACGCACCGCGATAGCGCGGCTGGTTCAGCACGAAATCCGGGTTCAGCGGCCGCGCGCTGCAGTCCTGCCCGGGCTCGCCGTGGTCGAGGTAGCGCCATTCGTCGAACAGGTAGGGCCCAAAGCCGCTGCGCCGGATGGATTTCAGGAACTGCTTGGGCAGGATGGCATCGGTATCGACATTGGCGCGGTCCAGCGGCGCGACCAGGCCATCGAGGGTGGTAAAGGCTTTCATTGCTCGGCTTCCTCTGCTGTTACAACGTGCGGACATCGACGAAGTGGCCCGCGACGGCGGCTGCGGCCGCCATCTGTGGGCTCACCAGGTGGGTGCGTCCGCCCGGTCCCTGCCTGCCTTCGAAATTGCGGTTCGACGTCGATGCGCAGCGTTCGCCCGCGGCAAGGCGGTCGTCGTTCATGCCCAGGCACATCGAGCAGCCCGGCTCGCGCCATTCAAAGCCCGCCGCGACAAAGACCTGATCGAGCCCTTCGGCCTCGGCCTGGGACTTGACCAGCCCCGAGCCCGGCACCACCAGCGCCTGCCGGATGCGCGGCGACACATGCCGGCCGCGCACGACTTCCGCCGCGGCGCGCAGGTCTTCTATGCGCGCGTTGGTGCACGACCCGATAAAGACCTTGTCGACCGCGACCGCTTCGATCGGCGTATTCGGCAGCAGGCCCATGTAGCGCAGCGCCGCCTCGATGCCCTTGCGCCGCACCGGGTCGCGCTCGTCGCGCGGATCGGGAATGCGGGCGCCGACGGGCACCACCATTTCCGGCGACGTCCCCCAGGTCACATGCGGGCGGATGGTGGCGGCGTCGAGCTCCACCACGGCATCGAAGGTCGCACCGGGGTCGCTGCGCAGCGTGCGCCAGTATTCGACGGCCGCATCCCACAGCCGGCCCTGCGGTGCCTGCGGGCGTCCGCGCAGGTAGTCCAGCGTGGTCTCGTCCACGGCTACCATGCCGGTGCGCGCGCCGGCCTCGATCGCCATGTTGCACACCGTCATGCGCGCTTCCATGCTCAGGCCGCGGATGGTGCTGCCGGCGAATTCGATCACATGGCCGGTCGCGCCGGCCGTGCCGATGCGACCGATCAGCGCGAGCGCGATGTCCTTGGGGGCAACACCCTTGCCCAGCTCGCCCTCGACGCGCACCAGCATCGACTTCGGCTTCTTCATCCACAGGCACTGCGCCGCCAGCACCTGCTCCACTTCCGAGGTGCCGATGCCGAACGCGAACGCCGCGAACGCGCCGTGGGTGGAGGTATGCGAATCGCCGCAGGCGATGGTCATGCCGGGCAAGGTCGCGCCCCGCTCCGGCCCCACCACATGCAGGATGCCCTGGCGCGGATCGTCCATGCCGAAGTTGACGATGCCGTTCTCCTCGCAGTTGCGGTCGAGCGCATCAACCTGCGCGCGGCTCACCGGATCGGCGATGCCCTGGCTGCGCGCGGTGGTGGGCACGTTGTGGTCGGCGGTGGCCAGCACCGAGGCGGCGCGCCATACCTTGCGCCCGTTCAGCCGCAGCCCTTCGAAGGCCTGCGGGCTCGTCACCTCGTTGACGAGGTGGCGGTCGATATAGACCAGCGCGGGGCCGCCGGCTTCCTGGTGGATCACGTGGCTGGCCCAGAGCTTGTCGAGCAGGCTCGCGGGGCGGTTGGGTTCGGTCATGATGTCTCCTTGCTTGTCCTCAATTCAGTGCTGCGGCACGCCGGCCCGCCTTTTGTTCAGGCCTGGACGTTGCGGATAGAATGCGTGCATGACGTCCGCCGCCAAACCCACCGCCCCCGCCGACCAGGACACCCCGCGCAAGCTCGAAGAAGGCCACCGCGACTACGTCGCGGCGCTGGCGCGCGGCCTGGCGGTGATCCAGGCATTTACCGACACCACGCCGGAAATGACACTGAGCGAAGTCGCCCAGGCCACCGGCATGACGCCCGCCAGCGCGCGCCGTGCCTTGCTGACGCTGCAGGCACTGGGCTACATCGGCGCCAACGGGCGGCGCTTCGTGCTGCTGCCCAAGGTGCTGTCGCTGGGCGCCGCCTTCCTCAGCTCGATGAACCTGCGCGACATCGTCCAGCCCTTCCTGCAGGAAGTGGCCGAGCGCTTCCGCGACTCGGTCTCGCTCGCCATCCTCGACGGCGACAGCGTGGTCTACCTGGCGCATGTGCCCAGCCAGCGCCGCATCGCGTTCCGCGCCTCGGTCGGCTACCGGCTGCCGGTGCATTGCACCTCGCTCGGCCTTGCCTTGCTGGCCCATGCCCCCAAGGCCCAGCAGAACAAGGTCCTGGACCAGGCACCGTTCCAGAAATTCACGCCGAAGACGCTCAGCGATGCGGATGCGCTGCGCGCGGCGCTGGCACGCACGCTTGAACAGGGCTATGCGGTCCAGGAAGGCCAGCTCGAACTCAACGTCCTGTCGATCGCCGTGCCCGTGCGCGACCCCCAGCAGCGCGTGATCGCCGCCATCAACTGCTCCACCGAGACCGAGCGCACCAGCCCCGACGAGCTGGTCGCGACACGGCTGCCGGCACTGCGCGAGGCGGCCGCGATGATCGAGGCCGCCATCCGCCGCGCGCCCACGCTGGCGCATTCGATCCTGGCGGCCTCCTGAGCTGCGCACGGCTCAGACCGCCACTGGCGCGATCCCGGGCTCGATCAACACCTCCAGCATCACCAGCTGGTAGCCGTCTCGCTCCGGATGGGGCCCGACCTCGACGATGTGGTCGTCGATGGTCGAGAAGATGCAGTCGACCGGGTTGGCGGGGTCGCCCTTGAAATAGATCTGCGAGGTCAGCGTGCGGTATCCCGGCTGCACCACCCGGTAGTGGATATGCGGCGCGCGCTGGCGGTTGCGACCCAGGCGCCGCATCAGCACGCCGACCTCGGTGTCCTCGCGCCCGATGATGTAGCCGCCCGGCCGCACCGTGAAGATCCGGAAGCCGCCTTCCGCATCGCAACGCAGCTTGCCGCGCAGGTTGTCTTCGGACTGGGAGTCGTCTTCGTTTTCGTAGCGCCCAAACTGGTTGGGCTGCCACACGATCAGCGTCGCGCCCGGCACCGGCTGGCCCGTGCGCGCATCCAGCACGCGGCCGCGCACCTCGAGCCGCTGCCCGGGCTCCTCCGCCGTCGCCAGGTGGCAGGGGTTGCTGCCTTCGGCAACCTGGTCCTTGGGGAACGGGCCGGTCACGTTCTGCGGCGTGGCTTGCGCGCCGGTGCGCGCCAGGTCCAGCGCGCGCATGGTCAGGCCCATCATGTCGCACAGCATGATCAGCTCATCCTGCGCGGCCACCCGGCCCAGCCAGGCGGCAATGCGGTAGAGCTGTGCATCGGTCAGCTGCAGCTCGTCGAGCATGGCGTGGAAATGCCGCAGCGCCACGCCGAATTGCGCCTGCAGGGCAGCGTCCGAGCCTGGCGCGCCGGTGCACATGGCGGCCAGCGCGCGCTGCAGGGTGTAGTTGTCCTGGGTGCTCATGGTTGTCTCCTTGGTTCGCGCCTATTGGCCCGTGGCTGACAGATCCACCGCGCGCGCCAGCAGTGTCCGGTCGGCCTTCAGCTTGTGCTTGGCGGGCTTGTGCGTCGGTGTGTGCGGGATCGCCTCGACGGTGGCGATATAACGCGGCAGCTTGTGCACGGCCAGGCGGCCGCGCGCCCAGTCGAGCAGTTCGGCCGCATCGGCCGACTGGCCCGGGCGGAACTGCACCGCCAGCAGGATCTCTTCCTCGCCAAGGTCCGCCGGCACGCCGATGGCCGCCGCCTCTTCCACCGCGGGGTGTTCGCCGAAAATGCGGTCGAGCTCGGCACCCGACACGTTCTCGCCCTTGCGCCGGATCACATCCTTCTTGCGCGCGACAAAGACGTAGTAGCCATCCTCGTCCTGGCGCACCAGGTCGCCGGTGGCGAACCAGCCGTCGCGGAACGCCGCCTCGGTCTGCGCCGGGTCGCGGTAGTAGCCTTGCATCAGCGTGGGCGTTCGGATCAGCAATTCGCCCTCGCCGCCGGGAGCCACCTCGCCGCCCTCGTCGTCGACGATGCGGGCCTGCGGCAGCGGCACCGCCGGATCCGGATGCGGCGAGATCAGGCCCATGGTGCCGAGCTTGTGCGGGCCGTCGAACGGATTGGCGATCACCCCCGGGATCTCGGTCATGCCGTAGCATTCGATCAGGCGCGGCACGTGGAACTCCTGCTTCATCACGCGCACCATTTCCTCGGTCTGCGGCGCGATGAACATCTTGGTGATGCGGTGAGCGGGCACGAACTCGGTTCGCGGGCGCCGGGCCAGGATGCTGCCGGCCGCCGCCACCAGGTTCACCTCCGTCGCGCCGGTCTCGGCGGCAAAGCGCCAGAACGACGACGCCGAGAACCTGCGCATCAGCACCAGGCAGCCACCGCATGCCAGCGCCCCGCCCACCGAGTACATCAGCGCATTGATATGGAACAGCGGCATCACGCACATCACGCGCTCGTCGGGCTGCAGCTGCAGCCGGCCGACGAAGGCTTCGGCGGTCAGCACATAGCCGCGGTGGCTGTGCATCGCACCCTTGGGAAAGCCCGTGGTGCCGGAGGTATAGATGATCAGCGCGGTGTCCCGCTCGCTGCCGTGGTCGGCAAGTTCGTCGGCAAACTCACCGGTGTCCGCCGCCATCGACTGCGCCAGCGTCGGCACGCCATGGTCCCCGGGCTCGTTGGCGCACAGCCAGACTTCGCCGCCGAGCGCGCGGGCAATGGCCGCGCCGGTTGCCAGCGTGGCCGGCGCGCACACCAGCCCGCACACCTGCGCATGCCCGAACACGTACAGCGCCTCGTCCAGGCGGTATTCCGGGTTGGCCGGCACCATGGTCGCGCCCAGGCGCGCCAGCGCGAACATCAGCACGACCGTGGACGGATGGTTGGCGGACAGCACGCCGACGCGGTCGCCGCGGCGCACATGCATGGCGTGCGCCAGCCATTGCGCGGCCCCTGCGATCCGCGCATCGAGCTCGCGATAGCTCCAGGCCTGGCCCTCGAACAGCAACGCCGGCTTGTCCGGATGCGCCGCCACGCGGGCCGCGAGGAAACCGGTCAGCGTGAAGTCGTGCGCCGGGTACTGCCGGAGCACGTCGAGCGGCGCCATCGTGCCGATGTGGCTGGCGGGCGCGTTCATGATGCTTGCGCCGGCACGGCGCTGTAGGCAATGGCGTGTTCGGCGGCCTCGGCGAGGATGAAGCCGATGGGCTGGCGGCGCTCCTCCTGCAGGTGGGCGATCAGGCTGGCCACGCGCGCCAGCAGCGGCACGCCCTTGAGCGCGGTGGCGGGATAGCCGGCGTCCAGCAGGACCGCGGGGATCGCGCCCGAAACATTGAGCGGGAGGGGCTTGCTGTAGTGCTCGGGCACGGCGGCGGCTACCGCTTCCAGCGCGGCCACGTGGTCGCCCGCGATGCCCCGCTCACGCGCGATGGCCAGCAGCCGGTGCGCGCGCGGATCCCCTAGCTTGTGCGTCGGATGGCCAAAGCCAGGCAGCGGCTTGCGCGCCTGGCGCACGGCCCGGACCACGGAGTTGGCGCTTTCGGCCAGCGTGCCGTGTTCCCTGCCGCCAAGCACTTCCGCGAGCAACTGGCCCGCGCTTTCCGATGCGCCAAGGATCACCGAGCCGCAACCCAGCACGCCAGCCGCCACTGCGCCCTGCAACGCATCCGGCGCCGCGGCCAGCGTCATGCGCGCGGCCTGCACCGAGGGGACCAGGCCATGCTCGGCGATCGCGACGAGGCAGGCATCGGTGATCGCGACCAGCTTTGCGTCGGGCTCGCGGCCGGTGAGCAGGAACAGGAAGTAGGCAGTGAAGCCGGTCTTGCCGATCAGGGCCTCGCTCAGGTCTTTGCCATGTACCGACACGCCGTGGATATCCACCTGCGCGATGCTGGTCTGCCCGGCTGCCCGGGGGTGTTTCGTCTCCGCCACGTCGTCTCCATTTTTGCGCTCTGCGCAATGTAATGCGATATGCGAATTATTTTAGGTGGAGGTGCGGGGCTCCGCAAGAACGGTAAACCCGCACCAACCATCGTCCGCGTGCGGCCGGCACTGCCCTTCGGCGTGCAGGACCGCTTGCCAGTCAGGCGCCATCCGTGAACGGGTCTGTGTTGCCGATGCTTGCGAGGGCGCCGTCGGTGAACAAATCCACCTGGCGCACTGCGCCGTCGGTGAACGGATCCATTTGGCGCGCGCCATCCGTGAACGGATCCGCCTTGCGTACGGCGATCCGGCGAAACTGCTCGTCAGCCAGGCGGCCCGACTGCGAACGCTGCAATGCCTGAGCGACATGCCCACCGTTCGTGTAGACCTCGGGGGCACGCACCGCGGCTTGCGCTCCGGCCGCCATCACTACCAGCAGGGCTGCGCCAATCGATGCTTTTTTCATCACATACTCCTTTTCCATTTGAGAAGAACTTGTGTCAGGCGGGGCACTTGCCACGCGCCTCTCACGGTCCAAATATAGTAAAACCGTACCGTACGGTACTACATTAATCAGAAGGTATCAATCAAAATTTTTGAAGAACGGAGCGACGGCCTGGCGGCCGCTGGCATCGCGCAGGCATTTGGTAGACTGCGCGAGGCGCCAGAGCGCCCGTCCCTTGTCACTCCCGGCTACCCGATGGCATCACCCGCAAGCGTTACCGACAACTCTGCGCACCGCCCGCCCCAGCGCATGACGCGCCGTGGCGAAGAGAAGCGCGCGCTGATCCTGAGCACCGCCGCCGACATGTTTCTCGAGCACGGCTACGACGGCGTCAGCCTGGACGACATCGTCAAGGCGTGCGGGGGCTCCAAGACCAACGTCTACAGCTTTTTCGGCGGCAAGGACGGTTTGTTCGTGGCGGTGGTGGAGCGGCTGTGCGACCGCTTCCTTGAAAAGACCGAGAAGAGCGTGGATGTGTCGCACTGCGAGGCGGCGGAGGGGCTCGACAAGATCGCCCACAGCTTCCTGCAGTCGTTGCTGGAGGAACGCCACCTGGCCTTCCTGCGGTTGATCTTTGCCGAATCGCGGCGTTTTCCGGCCTTGGGTAACGCCTGGTATACGCGCGGCCCGGCGGCGACCTGCGCCTATGTGGCGGCCTTCCTTGACAGCCAGCAGGCCACAGGCACGCGGCTTTCGGCCAGCCCGGAGGTCAGCGCCCGGCTGTTCCATGGCATGGTGCTGGCCAGCGTGCTGCACCGTACGCTGGCCACCGGCATCCGTCCGGACGACACAGAGATCGATGCGCTGGTGCGTGACGCCATTGCGGTGATCGTGCCGGCCGTCGATGCCGGCGCGCCGTCGGCTGTGCCCGGAAGCGGTAGCCCCGGCGCTGCGGGGACACGCGCGCAGGGCTAGAAGCTCGCGGCAAGCCCGAACGACACCCCCGAGACGTTGTTCCCGAAGACATAGCGCACCACCGCGCGGATCCGGGTCACGAACACTTCGTGGGCGCTGGTGTCGAGTTCCAGGCCGGTGCCCAGCGTGGTGAGGTAGTTGAACCCTAGCGCACCCGCCTGGTTGCCGAGGTAATGCGAGTGCGACAGCTCCAGCACGTAGCGCACCGGCCGGTCGAGCGCGCGCAACCCGGTTGGCGCGCGCCAGCGCGCGTACAGGCTGGCGGTCTGCGCGACGGACGAGGCCTCCAGGCCGGACGAGTCGCCGAAGCTGCGCAGGTAGATGTTGGTATAGCGCAGTTCCACGTCGATATCGCGGTTGTCGCGGTGGCTTTCCCAGTCGAGCATCACCGATCCGCCCAGGCCATAGGCATTCATGACGCCGTCGTCGAGGAAGGCGATGTCGCGCCCGGTCTTGTGCTCGACCGCGAACTGGGCGATGGACAGGTCGCTGGCGACGCGGCCCAGCGAAGCGTTGAAGATGGGGCGGAACACCAGCTCCTTGCTTGGGATCAGCGGAAAATCCCAGCCGACGCCAACGGTGCCGGCGAAGGTGTTCCACTTGGCCGGCAGCGTGCGGGATTCCAGCCCGTTGGAGGCAACAAAGGCGGGGTCGTAGCGATTGTAGGCGATCGACCCTTCCAGATAGAGCGGAAACGACTGGCTCAGCGTAAAGCCCCCGCCGAGCTGCCACAGGGTCAGGTCAGGGTTGTCGGTGCTGGCACTGCTGATGGAAAGCGAGCTGGACGCCAGGTCCGGTACGACCGCAAACGACATCAGCGTCAGCACCGCACTGGCGTGCTTCTGCACATTGGTGCCGACCACGCGAAACGCCGGCTCGGTCTGCGCCAGCGCGGGCACCGGCGCGGCCGCAAGGCCGGCCAGCAACGTCAACACCAGGGGGCCTTGCGCTCGCATCGATTCCCTCATCCGGTCCTGGGCCATTGCACGCTACATCACACGCCACATCAGCATCGTGACAACAGCGTCATCGGCAGCGGGTCCAGGCTGGCGGACCGCGCGTCACGCTTTCTGGGGGCCATGGTGGCGGAATTGCCGCGTCGGCAGAAGTGAATCTTCTTGCCGCGGAATTAAAGGAAATGAAAGACGCCTGAAACCGGTGTGCGCGGCCGCGACGGTGCGCTTGTAGGAGCAATTCCGGCGTCTCATCGGCGCCTGCCCGACAGCGCCAAGCCTGGCCGCTGCCTAGACTGGCCTTGTCGCCGCAAGCCCGCCCAGGCCGGCATGTGCGGCATACGTCGCGCTGGGCCCTGACCGGGCCGGCGCTTCCGACCCTAACCCTGGAGGTATTCCATGGATCCGAAACAACCCGCTCGCCATACCCGAATCGCCAGCGTGATTGCGGCAGGCCTGGCAGGCCTCAGCTGCGCCGCGGCCATCGCACAGACCGCCACGCCCGCCACCCCGGCCACGCCGGCAACCCCCGCCGCGCAGGGCATGCCGGCAGCGCCTGCAACCCCGGCAACGCCTGCCGTGCCGGCCACCGCGGCCAGCCCCGCGGGCCAGGGCACCGCCCCCGGCGTGACCCAGATCCAGCCGCCGAAGGACCCGCTGGTCGAGCGCCGCGAGGCACGCCGCGAGGCTGCCGCCGAATACAAGGCGAAGAAAAAGGCCGCCAAGGGCGAATACAAGGACGAAGTCGGCGCGGCCAAGCAGGAGAAAAAGGTCGAGAACAAGGCTGCGGACGCTGCCGCCCGCCAGGAAATGACCGCGCCCAAGCAGTGACGCAGCGGTCGCGGCGCACACCGCCGCCCCAATGCAAACGGGCCCCGCGGGGCCCGTTTTGCCGTGTCAGTCGGCCAGTCCGCTGGCGTCGATATAGCCCAGCGCTTCGGTAACGGCGCGCCGCGCCTTCAGCACGTAGCAGACCCGCCGCTCCTGGATCGACAGCGCCAGCACGTCGGCCTGCACCAGCTCCGAGAACACATGCCCGGCGCGCCCCAGGCTCAGTCGCGCCACCTGCGCCAGCTCGGAGGCCGGCAGCCCGGCCTCGCCGGCGTCGAGCAGCGCGCGGCAGATGCGGATGCGCGCTGGTTCGGTCATCAGCGCCAGCGTCAGGGTACTTTCCTGGGTCTCCATGATCACACCTCGGTCCGGGCACGGCACCCCGGCCGGGCGATACGCGGCGGCGGGGGCGATGCGGGGGTCACTCTTGCCCGCGCTGCCTGGCGCGCGCGGTTTTCCCCGTTCTACGCGGCTCGCCCCGCAAAGGCAATAGGTGCTGCCACGGCCGGGCGGACACTGGCGCGATTACAACAGCGCCAGTGCACCGCCTGGCCGCGCTCAGGCCATCACGAACGGCAATTGCCGCTGGCGCTTGCCGGTCAGCGTGAACAGCGCATTGGCCACCGCCGGCGCGATCGGCGGCACGCCGGGTTCGCCCAGCCCGGTGGGGTTGTCCTGCGACGGCACGAAGAACACGTCCACCACCGGCGCGTCGGTGATGCGCGGCGGCGGATAGTCGGGGAAGTTGCTGTTCTTCACCGTGCCGTTCTCGATCTCGATGGCAAACCCGGGCCGGGTCATGGCCAGCCCGAACACGCAGGCACCCTGGATCTGGGCTTCCGCCGACAACGGATTGACCACGCGGTTGGCATGCACGCCGGCGGTGACGCGATGCACGCGCGGCTCGCCCTTCACCACCGAGACGTCGACCACATACGCCACCACGGTGCTGAACGACTCATGCACCGCCACGCCCCAGGCATGTCCCTTGGGCAGCTTGCGCTTGCCGTAGCCGGACTTGTCCACCGCCAGTTGCAACGCGGCGCGATGGCGCGCGTGCTTCTTTTCGTCGAGCCGCGCCAGGCGGAATGCCACCGGGTCTTGCTTGGCGGCGGCGGCCATCTCGTCGGCCAGCGTTTCCTTGACGAAGGCGGTATGCGTATTGCCGACCGAGCGCCACCACAGCACCGGCACGTCCACCTGCGGGTGGTGCACCGACATCTGCAGCGGCAGGTCGTAGTCGTTCTCGACTATGCCCTCGGTCATGGTGGCATCGACGCCGTTCTTGACCATGAACGGCTCGAACGGCGTGCCCTTCAGGATCGACTGGCCGACGATGGTGTGCTGCCAGCCCATCACCTTGCCCTGCGCGTCCAGGCCGATGCGGGCGCGGTGCAGATGCAGCGGGCGGTAGTAGCCGCCGCGGATATCGTCCTCGCGGCTCCACACCACCTTGAGCGGCTCGGTGTGTCCCGCGGCGACCCAGGCCTTGAGCACGTTGGCCGCCTCGACGATGTAGTCGGAGGTCGGCACCGCGCGCCGGCCGAAGCCGCCGCCGGCCATCATGGTGTTGAGCACCACCTTGTCCGGCGCCAGCCCGAGCGTGCGCGCCACCGCGGCCTGGTCGACGGTCTGGAACTGCGAGCCCACCCAGACCTTGACCGACTGCACCTTGCCGCCGGCCACCTCCGGCTGCAGCGTGCAGTTCAGCGGCTCCATCGGCGCGTGCGCCAGGTACGGGAAGCGGAAGTCGGCCTCGATCTTGCGCGGCGCACGCTGGATCGCCGCGGCAATATCGCCCTCACCCGCGCGCGCGGCCGTGCCAGGCTGGCCGGCCAGCTTCGCATATTCATCGAACAAGGCCTGCGACGATACTTTGGAGCCGGCGTCCTCCCACTGGACCTCGAGCGCATCGCGGCCCATCTTGGCGGGCCAGTAGCCGCTGGCGATCACGGCCACGCCGCTGCCGCCGCGGTCGACCGGAACCTGCAGCACGCCGCGCACGCCCTGCACCGCACGGGCCTTGTCGGCGCTGAAGCTCTTTACCTTGCCGCCGAAGCGCGGCGGCCGCGCCACCACCGCCACCACCATGCCCTTGAGCTGCGTGTCGATGCCGAACGGCGTGGTCGCTTCCATCTTGCCGCGCGCATCCAGCCGCGGCGTGGGCTTGCCGACGATGCGGAACTGCGCCGGATCCTTCAGCGTGACCTGCTGCGGCACCGGCAGCGCCATCGCCGCCGGCGCCAGTTCGCCAAAGGTGGCGCGCTGGCTGCCGGACGTGATCACGCCCTGCTCGACCTTGCAGCTGGCCGGGTCGACCTTCCAGCGCTGCGCCGCGGCCGCGACCAGCATCGCGCGGGCACGCGCGCCGAGTTCGCGGTACTGCTGGAACGAGTGGTTCAGCGCGGTGGAACCGCCGGTCATCTGCATGCCGAAGCCGGGGTCCTTGTACGGATCGCCCGCCGGGGCCAGTGCCGCGCGCACGTTGCGCCAGTCGGCATCCAGCTCTTCGGCCAGCGCCATCGGCAGCGCGGTATGCACGCCCTGGCCGAATTCGAGCCGGTTCACCGCCACCGTCACGGTGTTGTCGGGTGCGATGATCAGGAACGCCTGCGGCGCTCCCGGCGGCGCCTTGGGCTTGGCGCCCTCCTGGGCCTGCGCCAGCGGTGCCACGCCCAGCGCCAGCCCGCCGCCGGCCAGGCCGGTCAGCTTCAAGAAACTGCGGCGATCCAGCGTCGCCACGCCGGCGTCGGCACGCGCTTCGCCGCTGTTGCCTGCCTGGCCGCCAGCCAGGGCTTCGATGCCTCGGATACGCATATCGGTTCCTCCCGCTCAGGCCAGCGCACGGGCGGCGTCTTTGATCGCCGCGCGGATGCGCTGGTACGTGCCGCAGCGGCACAGGTTGCCGGCCATGGCCTGGTCGATGTCGGCGTCGGTGGGCCGCGGCTTGCTGCGCAGCAGGCCGACGGCGCTCATCACCTGGCCGTTCTGGCAGTAGCCGCACTGCGCGACATCGTGCTTGAGCCAGGCGTCGATCACGGCGCGCCCGACGCGGTCGGCGCCGATGCCTTCGATGGTGGTGATGCGTGCCCCGGCGACCGCCGAGGCCGGCGTCACGCAGCTGCGCGTGGCCTGGCCGTTGACGTGCACGGTGCAGGCACCGCATGCGGCCATGCCGCAGCCGAACTTGGTGCCGGTCATTTCGAGGTTGTCGCGCAGCGCCCACAGCAGCGGCGTGGACGGGTCCACGTCGACTTCACGGGTCTTGCCGTTGACGTTGATGGAGAGGGTGGTCATTTGGGGGACACTCCTTGGGTACGTTGCCCGCTGGTCATTGCCTGTGCGCCGCAGCCTGGCGCAACGGACAAGTGAGGATAGTGCAATTTGCGGCACCTTGCCGGACGCTTTGCGCACTAACGTGCCCGTCATCGCCGGTTGCACGAACTTTGTGCAACGAACGGCTGTCCCTCATGGATTGCCTTGCCATCCCGACGGGATTCCGGTGTGATCGGATTCCCGCCGCTGAAACAGTGCCATCGACTATTCCAGAAAATTCGTTTCCCGCAGCCGGCACGGCCTCGGCTCCGAACACCGCTGCCGCGCCCGGCACGACCGCCTTGCCAGCGGCCCGCACTCGCACCGCATCGTCACCTTCGATAGCGCGGCTCGACAGCATCCAGGCCCTGCGCGGACTGGCCGCCGCCATGGTGGTGCTCTACCACTCCGGGCTCACGCTGGGCGGTGCCAACGCGCCGGTGCTGAACTGGCTGACCCACAACGTGATCAAGCGCGGCCATGTCGGCGTCGATGTGTTCTTCGTCATCAGCGGCTTCATCATCGCCTGGGTCGCGGTGCTGGCGCGGCCCAGGCCGGAGCGTCCGCTCAGCTTCATGGTCCGGCGCCTGTGCCGGCTGGCGCCGCCGTACTGGACCATGTCGGCCATCCATGCGCTGCTGCTCAACCCGGTCACGCCGGCGCTGTTCGCCGCGTCGCTGGCGTTCCTGCCGACATCCACCAGCCATGCGCCCTACTACGGCTATCCGGCGCTGTACGTGGGCTGGTCGCTCAACTACGAACTGGCGTTCTACGCGGTGTTTGCGCTCGGGCTGCTGCTGGCCGGGCGGCGCGCGCTGCTGGTGGTGCTGGGGGTGTTCGCGCTGTTCACGCTGGTGCTGCCGTGGTGGCGCTTCGGCACGCTGGTGGCCGATCCCGCCCAGGGCTATGCGTTCGCTTCACCGTGGCTGGCCATGGTCAGCAATCCGCTGGTGCTCGAATTCCTGCTGGGCTGCGGGCTGGCATGGGCCTACGCGCGCTGGCGCCACTTGCTGACGCCGGCGTCCGCGCTGGCAATGCTGGCAATCGGCAGCGCGGCGTTCGCGCTGTCGCTGCCGCTGGTGGGACCGGATTTCAGCCTGGCGGGACGCGGCTTGACGGCGGCGCTGCTGGTGGCCGGGGTGGTCGCCGCCGAGCACACCGGCATGCTGCGCGTGCCGCGCGCGTTGATCTGGCTGGGCGAGCTGTCCTACGCCCTCTACCTGACCCATCCCACCGTGATCGAAGCGGTCAAGCGCCTGATGCCCGAGCTGGGCGCGGACCAGACCGCCATGCAGTTGCTGCGCTTTGCCATCGACGCCGGCCTGGCGCTGGCGCTGGCCTGGCTGCTGCACCGCTGGGTCGAGCTGCCCGGCATCGCGGCCGGGCGCCGGCTGGCACGCGGCTAGCGTTGCGGCAGACCGGCCAGGAACAGGTACAAGGCGGTCAGTTCGGTATCGTTCATGCGCCCGAAGGAATCGAACGGCATCACCCGGCTGAGCGCGGTGCCGTCGGGCCGCTTGCCGCTGCGCATCATCTCGATGAACGCCGCAGGCTCGCGGTAGCGCGCCATGGCGCCGCCGGGCACCGGGCGCAGGTCGGCGGCCGCGGGCCAGTCGGGCGGCGCCCCAGGGATCTTGCCGCCCCGGAACGCCGGCCCGTGGCAGCCCAGGCAGACATTGGCCACATAGGCGCCATAGCGCGGCGTCGGCTCGGGCGCCATCGCTGCCTGCGCCGGCAGGCTGTGGTCGATCTTCGAAGCCGCGTCCTGCACCACCCCCACGCCATACAGCGCGCGCACCAGCCATGGCATGGTGATCTCGGCGGGCGCGCCCATCGCCGCGGGCAGGCTGCGCAGGTAGCCGATCAGCGCGCCGAGGTCCTCGTCGCTGAGGCGGTTGTAGTCTTCGCTGGGCATGACCTGCAGCGGGCGCAGCGAGGGCGCCACGCCATGGCGGATGCTGCGCACCCAGTCCACCGGCTGGTAGGCGGCGATGGCCGGGTTGGCGCGGGTCAGGTCCGGCGCGCGCACACGCAGGCCGCCGGGGTCGTCGATCACCTGCTTGCCGCCCCCGCCGGCGCCATGGCATTCCATGCAGCCGCGCGATTCATACAGGTACTTGCCGTGGGCGATCGCGGCGGGATCCTCGCGGATGGCAACGGGGGCGACCGGGACTTCCACCACGCGCTGTGCCTTGCGCTCCCCGACCCATGCCGCGCCGTACGCCGCCGCGGCCACCACGACGGCCGTGCCGGCAAGCCCCCATGCCGCCATCCGCAGAACCCGCGCCATTTGCCTTCCCCTGTCCGCCGCACTGGATGCCGCAGCTTGCGGCCAGTGCCCCGGGGGCTGTCGGTGGGAAAGGCAACATAGCGCAGCGCCGGCGGCTTTCAGGCCAGCCCGGCCGGGGCGCGGTCGATGAAGCCGGTCATGCGCGCCAGCCGGCCGTCGGCCGACACCGTGGCAAAGTCGGTGCCGACCACCAGCGCCGCTTCGCCGGCGGGGCCCAGCTCCCAGGTAAAGCGCAGGTGCTCCCCGTGCGCATCGACCGGGCTCACCCGGGTAAAGCGGAAACCGGGAAACTTTGCCTGCACCGCGGCGATCATCGCATCGATGCCGGCATGGCCGTCGCCCCGCATCAGCGGATCGACATAGCACGCCGTTTCCGTCCACGCCGCCGCGATCAGCTCGCGCCGGCGCGCGGCATCGGTCTCGTTCCAGGCGGCGAGGTAGCGGTCGGCAAGGGTGGCGGCGTGTTCAGCCTGGTGGGACTGGGTGGCAGCGGACATGGCATTCTCCTTGGGGGTTGGTGGTCAGGCTCTCGGGGCCTGGCGTCAGGCCATGGCTGCATGATCGGCGCGGGGGCGCGGCGGCGCGATTACCGGGGAGGTTATCGGAAGGCAGATCGGCGAGGCATGCGGCAGCCCGGACCGGCCGGCTCGCGCCGGAATTGCATCCCCTACCAAAAAATCGCCCCCAACACCAGAGGCAAGTAACCCCCAACCTGCCCCCTGTCCTGCCGATGGCCACGCGCTTATCCTCGCTACATTGCCCCTACGCTGGGCGGCAGTCTGTCCGGGCGTTCCGGGGGCATGCCGCCGGGCCGTGCCGGGCATGCCGCCTCCCTCCCACCGCATCGCACCGCCTTTGCCTCGATCTCGTCCATGACGCCCGATACGGCCCCGCCGAGCCACCCGGCCGCTCCAGCCCCTTCCGCCGCGCCGCGCCGATGGCTGCCCTTGCTGCTGGCCGGCGCCTGCTATTTCGTGCTGGCGGCGGCGGCGCTTTGGCTGGCGCGGCTGCCCGGTACCGTGGCCTCGGTGTGGCTGCCCAACGCGTTCGGGCTGGGCCTGCTGCTGCAGCGGCCGCGCGCGGAGGCGCCGTGGCTGCTGGCCGGCATGCTGGTGGCCAGCGTGCTGGCCAACCACGGCGCCGGCGACAGCGTCGGCACGGCGCTGCTGCTGACCGGGGCCAACCTGGCGGAGATACTGTCCGCGCTGCTGCTGTTGCGCCTGCTGGACCGGCATGGCGTGACCGGACGCCACGGCCCGCTGGCCGCGTTCGCGGTGATGCTGGCGGTCGGCGGCATCCTGGCGCCGACGGTCGGTGCCACCGCCGGCGCGGCGGCCATCGCCGCGGTCGCGGGCAGCCGCTTCGCGCCGGTGTGGTGGACCTGGTGGCAGGCCAGCGCGCTGGGTATGGCGCTACTGCTGCCGCTGATGCTGTCGATGACCGCGGTGCGCGTGCGCGCCGCCGCGGCGCGGCCGATGCTGGCGCCGCAGGCGGGCGCGCTGGCGCTGAGCCTGGCCATCGGCACCCTGGCGCAATGGCAGGGGCACGACCCGTTCGCCGCGATGTCGCTGCCGCTGGTGCTGCTGGCGCTGGCCGGCAACCCCTTTGCCACCGCGCTGCTGGCGCTGGTGGCCACGCTGTGCCTGCAGGCGCTGATGCTGCTGTCGCACCGCCATGAAGCGGTGCCGCTGTCGGCCGCGGTGATCATGGTGCTGCCGGTCTGCATCGCCTACCTGACCGAGCAGAACCGGCACGGCCGCGCCAGCCTGCGCAGCAGCGACAAGCGCTTTCGCCAGGCCATGGAGCATTCGGCCATCGGCATGGCGCTGGTCGACATGGACGGCCGCTGGCAGACCGTCAACCGCGCCATGATCGAGCTGCTTGGCTACAGCGCGGCCGAACTGCGCGAGCTGAGCTACCAGCAGCTGACCCATCCCGACGACCTGACCGGCGACCTGCGCCAGGTCGCCAACCTGTTGTCCGGCAAGGTCGAGGCCTATCGCCTGGAGAAGCGCTACCGCCACAAGGACGGCCACTACCGCTGGGTGCTGCTGGCGGTTTCGCTGGTGCGCGACGAACAGACCGGCGAGCCGCAGCACTTCATCACGCAGGTGGAAGACATCCACGCGCGCAAGCTGGCGCAGCAAGAGCTGGAACGGTTGTCGCGGCGCATCCAGCTGGCGGTCGAAGCCGGCGGCGTGGGCATCTGGGAATGGGACCTGGCCAGCGCCGGCATCACCTGGGATGCGCGCATGCATGCGCTGCACGGCACCGACCCGGCCGGCGGCGCGCCGCTGTCGGAGCAATGGATTGCGCTGCTGCACCCCGACGATGCCAGCCGCGTGCGTGGCGAGATGCGCCGCGCCATCCGCGGCGAGGCCGCGTTCGACACCGAATACCGCATCGTGCGCCCGGGCGGCGAGGTGCGCCACGTGCGCGCCATGGCGATGGTGGCCCGCGGCGCCGACGGCGCCGCCCACGCGCTGGTCGGCACCAACTGGGACACCACCGACCAGCGCCGGCTGACCGAGGCGCTGTTCGAGGAGAAGGAACGCCTGCATATCACGCTGCGCTCGATCGGCGATGCGGTGATCTGCACCGACGCCACCATGCACGTGACCTTCATGAACCCGATCGCGGAACAGCTGACCGGCTGGACCATGGCCGCCGCCACCGGGCTGCCGCTGGAACGGGTCTTCCGCATCCTCGACGAGAGCACCGGCGAGCCCATCCCGAGCCCGGTCGAGGCCTGCCTGCGCACGCTGACGCCGGCCTACCTGCAGGAGGGCGCGGTGCTGCAGAGCCTGACCGGCGAGCGCCACGACGTGCAGGACTCGGCCGCGCCGGTGCTGACCGCGCGCGGCGAGGTGCTGGGCGCGGTGCTGGTGTTCCAGGACATCACCGCAGCGCGCGCGCTGCAGCGCGAGCTGGCGCGCTCGGCCATGCACGATGCGCTGACCGGCCTGCCCAACCGCACCTGGTTCGAGAAGCGCCTGCGCGAGTCGTGCGACGCGGCGCGGCTGCATGGCCATCGCGCGGCGCTGTGCTTTATCGACCTGGACCGCTTCAAGATCGTCAACGACACCGCCGGCCACGGCGCCGGCGACGTGCTGCTGCGCGAGCTGGGCTACATGATCCGCAACCATGTGCGACCGGACGACGTGCTGGCGCGCCTGGGCGGCGACGAGTTCGCGCTGCTGCTCAAGGACTGCACCGTCGACCAGGCCGAGCAGGTCTGCCAGGGCGTGATCGACGCCATCCGCGGGCGCCGCTTCCCGTGGGAGGGGCGCGTGTACGACGTCGGCGCCAGCATCGGCATCGCCGCCATCGACCTCGACGTGCCGCCGGTCAGCGAGCTGATGAGCCGTGCCGACGTGGCCTGCTATGCGGCCAAGGCCGCGGGCCGCAGCCGGGTCTCGGTGTACCGCCGCGACGAGAGCGACGCGCGCCGCCACCACCGCGAGCTGGAAGTCGCCGCCGGCATCCATTCGGCGCTGGAAGCCAACCGCTTCCGCCTGTTCGCGCAGGAGATCCGCGCGCTGCAGCCGGAACCGGGCGAAGACGGCAGCGGCCATCGCCATATCGAGATCCTGGTGCGCATGGTCGACGAGCACGGCGAGCTGATCCTGCCCGGGGCCTTCATTCCCGCCGCCGAGCGCTACGATTTGATGGGCCATGTCGACCGCTGGGTCATCCGCAACGTGCTGCGCGGCTACGGCGAGCGGCTGCGCGCGGTGCCGGGGCTGTCGGTATCGATCAACCTGTCGGCCAACTCGCTGGGCGAGCCCTTCCTGCTGCCGTTCCTGCATGCCGAGCTCGAAGCCAGCGCGCTGCCCGCCGATCGCATCCGTCTGGAGATCACCGAAACCGCGCTGATCAACAACATGGCCGCGGCCAACCGCCTGGTGGCGGAGATGCGGCGCGCCGGCTGCACCGTGTCGCTGGACGACTTCGGCTCGGGCCTGTCGTCGTTCGCCTACCTGAAGCAGTTTCCGGTGGACTTCCTCAAGATCGACGGCAGCTTTATCCGGCAGCTCGCCGACAACGCGGTGGACCGCGAGATCGTAAGCTCGATCAACGACATCGGGCACCGGCTGGGCGTGCGCACGGTGGCGGAATGGGTCGAGGACGAACGCACCCTCGATGCGCTGCGCGCGATCGGCGTGGATTACGCGCAGGGCTATGCGATCGGGCGGCCGGTGGCGCTGGACGTATTCCTGGCCGGATACGCGCAGCGCAACGCGCAGGCCTCATAGCCCGCCGGACTGCCCACGCAGCGGCCGTGATACATTCGGCGCCTGTCCGCGTGGCCACCTGGCCGCCTGGCCGAAACCAAGGGGAACCCGTTGTCGCTCGTGTCCGACCCGATGCCGGCGCCGCTGTATGCGCGCGTCAAGCAGCACATCAGCAGCCGGATTGCTGACGGCAGCTGGCCGCCCCATCACCGCGTGCCGTCCGAGACCGAGCTGGTCGAGGCGCTCGGCGTCAGCCGCATGACCGTGCACCGCGCGCTGCGCGAGCTGACCGCCGAGGGCATGCTGGTGCGGCTGCAGGGCGTCGGCACCTTCGTTGCCGAACCCAAGCGGCGCACCGCGCTGTATGCGGTCAACAATATCGCCGACGACATCGCCGCGCGCGGGCACCGCCATCGCGCCCGCGTGGTCAGCCTGGCGGCCGAGCGCGCGGGTCCGGCGCAGGCCGCGGCACTGGAGGTCGCACTGGAGGCGCGGGTGTTCCATTCGGTGATCGTCCACTACGAGGACGACGTGGCGATCCAGCTGGAAGACCGCTATGTCAACGCCGCGGTCGCCCCGGACTACCTGGCGCAGGATTTCACCAGCGAAACCCCTTACCAGTACCTGTCGCGCATCGCCCCGCTGACCGAGGGCGAGCACGTGGTCGAGGCCGTGCTGGCGCTGGCGGAAGAGTGCGAACTGCTCGCCATCGAACGCGGCGAGCCGTGCCTGCTGATCCGCCGCCGCACCTGGTCCGCCGGCCGGGTGGTGACGTCGGTGCGGCTGGTGCATCCCGGTTCGCTGCATCGGCTGGAAGGCCGGTTCACGTCCTGATCCTTGCAGCGGCCGGCGCGCTGGCCCTTACGCTGCGCGGATCGTGATCACGACCACCGTCGCCGCGCTGCCTCTCGGGTCCAGGTAATCGAGCAGGCGGTTCTACGCCGACTGCCGCCGGTCGCGCGCGCATAAGCGCCTCAAACGACACAACTGCAACGAACGCCCTTCGGGAATACCCCGATTCAACCCAACTTGTATATACAGGAATATACATGCCTATGCGTTGACCCAAAGCGCGCGTTCCAGACCCGCAAGACCGAAGGAGTTTCCCGTGACCCAGACCCCCACCCAATCCACGCGTTTCCGCGACACCGAAATCCGCGCCCCGCGCGGCACCACGCTGACAGCGAAAAGCTGGCTGACCGAAGCGCCGCTGCGCATGCTGATGAACAACCTCGATCCCGAGGTCGCGGAGAACCCGAAGGAACTGGTGGTCTACGGCGGCATCGGCCGCGCCGCGCGCAACTGGGAATGCTATGACCGCATCGTCGAAGCCCTGACCCGCCTGGAAGACGACCAGACCCTGCTGGTGCAATCGGGCAAGCCGGTCGGCGTGTTCCGCACCCACCGCGACGCCCCCCGCGTGCTGATCGCCAACTCCAACCTGGTTCCCCACTGGGCCAACTGGGAACACTTCAACGAGCTCGACGCCAAGGGCCTGGCCATGTACGGCCAGATGACCGCCGGCAGCTGGATCTACATCGGCAGCCAGGGCATCGTCCAGGGCACGTATGAAACCTTCGTCGAAGCCGGCCGCCAGCACTACCACGGCGACCTGAAGGGCCGCTGGGTGCTGACCGCGGGCCTGGGCGGCATGGGCGGCGCGCAGCCGCTGGCCGCGACGCTGGCCGGCGCCTGCTCGCTCAATATCGAATGCCAGCAGAGCCGCATCGATTTCCGCCTGAAGACCCGCTACGTCGACGAACAGGCCACTGACCTGGACGACGCGCTGGCCCGCATCGACCGCTACACCTCGCAAGGCAAGGCGATCTCGATCGCGCTGTGCGCCAACGCCGCCGAAGTGCTGCCCGAACTGGTGCGCCGCGGCGTGCGCCCCGACATGGTCACCGACCAGACCAGCGCGCACGACCCGCTCAACGGCTACCTGCCCGCCGGCTGGAGCTGGGACGAATACCGCGAGCGCGCCCAGCGCGAGCCGGCCGTGGTGGTGAAGGCCGCCAAGGCCTCGATGGCCGCGCATGTGCAAGCCATGCTGGATTTCCAGAAGCTGGGCGTGCCGACCTTCGACTACGGCAACAACATCCGCCAGATGGCCAAGGAAGAAGGCGTGGCCAATGCCTTCGACTTCCCCGGCTTCGTGCCCGCGTATATCCGCCCGCTGTTCTGCCGCGGCATCGGCCCGTTCCGCTGGGCCGCGCTGTCGGGCGATCCGCAGGACATCTACAAGACCGACGCCAAGGTCAAGGAACTGATCCCCGATGACGAGCACCTGCACCGCTGGCTCGACATGGCGCGCGAGCGCATCAGCTTCCAGGGCCTGCCGGCGCGCATCTGCTGGGTCGGCCTGGGCCTGCGCGCCAAGCTGGGCCTGGCGTTCAACGAGATGGTCCGCAGCGGCGAGCTGTCGGCGCCGGTCGTGATCGGCCGCGACCACCTGGACTCGGGCTCGGTCGCCAGCCCCAACCGCGAGACCGAGGCCATGCAGGACGGCTCGGACGCCGTCTCCGACTGGCCGCTGCTGAACGCGCTGCTGAACACCGCCAGCGGCGCCACCTGGGTCTCGCTGCACCACGGCGGCGGCGTGGGCATGGGCTTCTCGCAGCATTCCGGCGTGGTGATCGTCTGCGACGGCACCGATGAAGCCGCCGCGCGCATCGCCCGCGTGCTGCACAACGACCCCGCCACCGGCGTGATGCGCCATGCCGACGCCGGCTACCAGATCGCCGTCGACTGCGCGCGCGAGCAGGGCCTGGACCTGCCGATGCTGCGCGGCTGACGAGCGTTCAAGAACCCAATGTTTGCTCCCCTCTCCCGCTTGCGGGAGAGGGGCAGGGGGTGAGGGGCGGCGTGCGCCAAGCATGATGACGCCCCACTTCGTGGAAACTCCCGCCCTCCCCCCCGCCCCTCTCCCACTTGCGTGGGAGAGGGGAGAAAACAAGCTGATTACACCAAGCCTCACCGGGAGACAATCCGCATGCCATCCAATACCACTGCGCCCGCCTACGATGGTGTAGCCGGCGCTCAGGCCGGCGCCCACAACCCAGCCCTGTCGCGCACCCGCGCCATTGCCGCCATCACCATCGGCAACGGCCTCGAGTTCTACGATTTCGTGGTCTACAGCTTCTTTGCCACGCTGATCGGCCGCCTGTACTTTCCCGTCGACAACCCCAGCGGCCAGCTGCTGATGTCGTTCGCCACCTTCGGCGTCGGCTTCCTGATGCGTCCGCTCGGCGGCCTGCTGATCGGCATGTATGCCGACCGTGCCGGGCGCAAGCCCGCGGTGGCGCTGACGCTGTGGCTGATGGGCCTGAGCTCGCTGATCTTCGTGGTCACGCCGCCGTACGCGCAGATTGGCATCCTGGCGCCGATCATGGTGGTGATCGCGCGGCTGGTGCAGGGCTTCGCCATCGGCGGCGAGATGGGAGCGTCGACCGCGCTGCTGCTGGAATACGCCGACGACCGCACGCGCGGCTTCTATACCGCCTGGCAGCCGTTCAGCCAGGGCCTGGCGGCGCTGCTGGGCGCCGTCACCGGGCTGGTGCTGAGCAACCTGCTGGCGCCGGCCGAGCTGGAATCCTGGGGCTGGCGCCTGGCCTTCCTGATCGGCATCCTGGTGATCCCGGTCGGCCTGCTGATCCGCCGCCGCCTGGAAGAGACCGCCACGCCCGCGCACCACGGCGAGCACGCCGCGCAATGGCCGCTGCTGCGCCAGCATGCGCGCGAGGTCTTTGCCAGCATCCTGCTGATGATCGGCCTGGCCTCTTCCACCTATATCGTCGTCTACTACCTCAGCAACTACGCCGTGAGCGTGCTGAAGATGCCGCTGTCGCTGGGCATCTGGGCGGGCTGCGTCGCCGCGGCGGTGCAGGTGGCGCTGTCGCCGTTCGCCGGCTGGCTGGCCGACCGCGTCGGCCGCAAGCCGGTGGTGCTGTGGTCGCGCGTGGCGCTGCTGGCGATGGTCTACCCGGCCTTTGTGCTGATCAATGCCGAACCCTCGCTGGCGCGGCTGCTGGTGGTGGTGGCATGCCTGTCGGTGCCGATGTCGATGACCGCGCCGGCATCGATGGTGCTGGTCAGCGAGGTGCTGCCCAAGCGCCTGCGCGCCACCGGCCTGTCGATCGCCTATTGCGTCGCCATCGCCATCTTCGGCGGTTTCGCGCAGTACTTCTCGACCCAGTTGATCCAGGCCACCGGCGACGCCAACGCCCCGGCGCTGTACGTGATCGGCTGCGGCCTGGTGTCGCTGCTCGGCCTGCTGATGGTGCCCGAAACGCTGGGGCGGCGGCTGAAATGAGCGACCTGGCAGACTTCGCGCCGGCCACCGACGCTGCCGCCGTCAGCGGCCACGAGATGGTCTGGCGCGGCCGCCGCGATACCGGCGAGGCCGGCGACACGCGCCGCCTGTTCGAGATCGTCGCCGGCCCCGCCACGCCGCGCACGCCCGGCGTGCCGGTGCTGCTGGGCTTCTGCTGCGACGCCGGCGTGGTGCGCAACCAGGGCCGGCCCGGCTCCGCCGCCGGCCCGCGCGAGATCCGCCGCGCGCTGGCCGGCGTGCCGGCGCACGGCATCGGCCGCCTGATCGACGGCGGCGACATCCACTGCGAAGGCGATGCGCTGGAGCCCGCGCAGCAGCGCCTGGGCCGCGCCGTGGCCGCCGAACTGGCGGTCGGCGCCTGGCCGCTGGTGCTGGGCGGCGGGCATGAAGTGGCCTGGGGCACGTGGCAGGGCCTGCGCCTGCACCTGGATGCGCGCGGCGACCGCGGCCGCGTGCTGATCGTCAACCTCGACGCGCATTTCGACCTGCGCGGCAGCCGCCCCGGCAGCTCGGGCACGCCGTTCGACCAGATCGCCGACGACTGCCGGCAACGCGGCCTGCCGTTCGACTACGCCTGCCTGGGCGTCAGCCGGCTGGCCAATACCGCCGCGCTGTTCGCGCGCGCGCACGCGCTGGGGGTGCGCCAGGTCGAGGACACCGACCTGCAGGAGCGCCACCTCGACGCGCGCCTGGCCGAACTGGAGCGCTGGGTCGCCGATGCCGACCACGTCTACCTGAGCATCGACCTCGACGTGCTGCCCGCCGCGGTCATGCCCGCCGTCTCGGCCCCGGCCGCCTACGGCGTGCCGCTGGCGGTGGTCGAGGCCATCGCCACGCTGCTGCGCGACAGCGGCAAGCTGCGCGTGGCGGACCTTGCCGAGTTCAACCCGCTGTACGACCGCGACGGCTGCGGCGCGCGGGTAGCGGCAAGACTGTGCTACCGGCTGCTGGGCGGCTGAACAAGCGGCACGGTCCTCGTCCCGCGACGGCTTACTCTCTCTTCCCTACCCACCGGCCCCTCCCCCCGGCCCCGCGCCCCCCCGGGGCGGGCGGGGGGGGAACCCCCGGGCCACCCACACCCCACCCCCCCAAAACCCCAGGGTTTACACCTAGAACGCCGTTCGGATTACCGAACGGGCTTCCGCCAGATCATCCGGTTTCCCGAACCGTGCGCCGGAATCACTTTATTTTCTCCTTTGCATTCAATGGCTTGCAGTGCTCCTGCGAGACCTCTGTGCTGGCACGGCGCGTGCAATATAGGCCGCCGCTCACAGCGCCAGACAGGTACGCCGGCACGCCCCCAGCGTCCCGGCCGATGCCGAAAAAACAAAGGAGGACACACCCATGACCGACCCCGCCTTGCCCACCCCCGTCGCCATCCCGGCGCACCCCCGGCACCTGTTGCCGCGCTGAACCCTGACACGGCCGGCCCGGCGCCCCGACGTCGCCCAGCCTTCCTGCAATACAGTCGCCCGTCCCTTCCCGGGAACGGTCGCACAGGCCTGATCCACGATGAAACTGAATCGACTGCCCACCCTGATCTTCATTGCGATGCTGCTAGGCGTGCTGGCCGGCACCGCCGCGCACAACCTGGCGCCGGATGCTGCCACCGCCAAATCGATTGCCAACCACCTGTCCATCCTGACCGACATCTTCCTGCGGATGATCAAGATGATCATCGGCCCGCTGGTGTTCGCGACGCTGGTGGCCGGCATCGCCAGCATGGGCGATGGCCGCGCCGTCGGCCGCATCGGCATGAAGGCGATGATGTGGTTCATCGGCGCCTCCGTCACCTCGCTGCTGCTCGGCCTGGTCATGGCCAACCTGCTGCAGCCCGGCCACGGCATGAACCTGGCGCTGCCGGCCGCGGACGCCAGCTCGAACCTGAAGACCGGGGCGCTGAACCTGCGCGACTTCATCGCGCACATGTTCCCCAAGAGCTTCGTCGAGGCGATGGCGAACAACGAGATCCTGCAGATCGTGGTGTTCTCGCTGTTCTTCGGCTTTGCGCTGGGCACCGTCAAGGACGGCGTCGGCAAGCCGGTGCTGCAGGGCATCGAGGGCCTGGCCGACGTGATGCTGAAGGTCACCAACTACGTGATGGCGTTCGCCCCGGTGGGTGTGTTCGGCGCGATCGCGGCGGTGATCACCGCGCAGGGCCTGGGCGTGCTGGTGGTCTACGCCAAGCTGCTGGGCAGCCTGTACCTGGCGCTGGCGCTGCTGTGGGTGGCGCTGATCGCCGGCGGCTACTTCTTCCTGGGCCGTGACGTGTTCCGCCTGCTCAAGCAGATGCGCGCGCCGCTGATGATCGGCTTCGCCACCGCCAGCAGCGAATCGGCCTACCCGAAGGTGATCGACCAGCTGACCCGTTTCGGCGTCAAGGAGCGCATCACCAACTTCGTGCTGCCGCTGGGCTACTCGTTCAACCTGGACGGCTCGATCATGTACACCTCGTTTGCCGCGCTGTTCGTGGCGCAGGTGTATGGCATCGAGCTGTCGCTGAGCCAGCAGATCACCATGCTGCTGGTCCTGCTTGTCACCAGCAAGGGCATCGCCGGCGTGCCGCGCGCCTCGCTGGTGGTGGTCGCCGCCGTGCTGCCGATGTTCGGCCTGCCCGAGGCCGGCATCCTGCTGGTGCTTGGCATCGACCACGTACTCGACATGGGTCGCACCGTGACCAATGTGCTCGGCAATGCGATTGCCACCGCCGTCGTCGCCAAAAGCGAAGGCGCCATCGGCGCGCCGGTAACGTCCGAGGAGGATGAACCCGCCGCGGATACCACCACCGGCCTGGCACCTGCCCAGGCCCTGGCGGCCAAGTAACACCGTCCGCCTGGCGTGCCAGGGGCCCGGTTGCCGATCAGGCAACCGGGCCTTTTTGCATTGCGGCGGCCGGCACCCCCCATTGGTGTGGTAAAAGTAGGCTCCCGCGCCCGGCTCCAGCCATTGCCGGCGCGGCGGCTATGCCACCTGCCTCGCCCAACACCTGATGACTGGCCCGTTACACCCTCCCGGCGATACCCCCCGCGCCCCCGCCGCCAGCCCTGCGGCTTCGGCGGCCTGCGCTGCCCCTGGCGCGGCCAACGGCGCGCGCCTGCCCCACGGCCTGCGCGGCGCCGCGCCGCTGCTGGCGCTGCTGGCGCTGGCCGTGCTGGTCGGACTGGCGGGCGCGCTCGGCTACCGCTACACCTATGACGGCGCGCTGGCGCGCCAGGCCGAACGCGGCCAGGTGCAACTGCGGCTGTACACGCAGGCACTGGAAAGCGAGCTGGCGCACTACGACTACGTGCCCGGCCTGCTGTCGCTGGACGAGCGCATCGCCGCGCTGCTGCTGCGCCCCGACGATGCCGCGCGCACCGCGCGCGCCAATGAATACCTGAGCGCGCTCAATACCCGCGCAGGCACGCGCGTGATCTATGTGCTGGATGCGCACGGCAAGGTGCTGGCCACCAGCAACTGGCAGCGCCCGGACAGCTATCTCGGCGAAGACCTGAGCTTCCGCCCGTATTTCCGCTCGGCCATGGAGGGCCAGCTGGGCCGCTTCTACGGCGTCGGCACCACGCGCAGCGAGTCCGGCTACTACCTGTCGGCGCCGCTGGGCGAGCGCGACAACCCGGTGGGCGTGGCGGTGGTCAAGATCGGCCTGGAGCCGCTGGAAAACCGCTGGCAGGGCGCCGACAGCCAGATGCTGCTGACCGACGAGAACGGCGTGGTGATCCTGGCCTCGGACCCGTCGTGGAAGCTGGCCGCGCTGCGCCCGCTGTCGGCCGAGGCGCGCGAGCGCCTGGCGCGCAGCCTGCAGTACAACCGGGCCCCGCTGCCGCAGCTGCCGCTGGCCCTGGTGCGCAAGCTCGACAACGGCAACGGCAGCAGCAGCGACGAGCTGGTGCGCCTGCGCCGCGGCCCGCCGATGCTGGCCCAGCATGCCGCGCTGCCCGGCACCGACTGGCAGTTGACGCTGCTGACCAATACCTCGCAGGCGCGCGTGGCCGCGCTCAACACCGCGGCGCTGGCCGGCGTGCTGACCGCCTTCGTGTTGCTGCTGGGCGCGGCCTGGAACGTGCGCCGGCGCATCATCAACGAACGCCTGGCGGCGCGCGCGGCGCTGGAGGCGGCCAACAGCGAACTCGAACGCAAGGTGGCCGAGCGCACCGCCGACCTGTCCACTACCAACCAGCGCCTGCAGGCCGAAGTCACCGAGCGCATCCGCGCCGAGACCGTGCTGCGCCAGACCCAGGACGGGCTGCTGCAGGCCGGCAAGCTAGCCGCGGTCGGGCAGATGTCGACCGGCATCGCGCACGAGCTGAACCAGCCGCTGGCGGCGCTGCGCACCATCTCCGGCAATACCGGCAAGTTCCTCGAGCGCGGCGACTACGCCACGGTGCGTGCCAACCTCGACACCATCATCGGTCTGGTCGAGCGCATGGGCCGCATCACCGGCGCACTCAAGTCGTTCGCGCGCAAGCCCGGCAACGGCAGGCGCCAGGCGAAACTCGCCGAGGCGGTGGACAACGCGCTGTTCCTGCTGCAGACCCGCGTCGAGGCGGTGCAGCCGGCGCTGCAGCGCGATGTCGACCCGGCGCTAACGGTAGTGTGCGACCCCAACCGGCTGGAACAGGTGCTGGTCAACCTGCTCGGCAACGCGCTCGACGCGGTGGCCGGCAGGCCTGGCCCGCGCATCGCGCTGCATGCGCACGTGGCCGGGGGCATGGTCCACCTGACCGTGCGCGACAACGGCGCCGGCCTGTCCGAGGAAGCCTTCGCGCGGCTGTTCGAACCGTTCTTCACCACCAAGCCCGCCGGGCAGGGGCTGGGGCTGGGGCTGACGCTGTCGGCCGGCATCCTCAACGAGAACGGCGGCAGCCTGTCCGCCACCAACCATCCGGACGGCGGCGCCTGCTTCACGCTGGTGCTGCCGCTGGCGCTGGAATCCCCTTCACAGGATGCCGAACATGCCGGCTGATCTGACCGTACTGGTCGTCGAGGACGATGCCGACGTGCGCCTGGGCTGCGAGCAGGCACTGCGCCTGGAAGGCATCGCCACGCGCGGCGTCGGCAGCGCCGAGGCCGCGCTGCGCGAGGCCGGTCCCGGCTACGCCGGCGTGGTGGTCAGCGACATCCGCCTGCCCGGCCAGGACGGCATGGCGCTGCTGGCGCAACTGCGCGCACGCGACCCCGCACTGCCGGTAATCATGATCACCGGTCACGGCGACGTCGGGCTGGCGGTGCAGGCGATGAAGCAAGGCGCCTACGACTTCCTGGAAAAGCCGTTCTCGCCCGAGCAACTGGTGGATGCCACCCGCCGCGCGCTGGAGCAGCGCCGGCTCGCGCTGGAAGTATCAGAACTGCGAGAACGGCTGGCCGGCCGCGAGAAACTCGAAACCCGCCTGATCGGCCATTCGCCCGCGGTCGAGCGGCTGCGGCGCCTGATCGCCGACCTGGCCGGCACCGACGCCAACGTGCTGATCCACGGCGAGACCGGCACCGGCAAGGAGCTGGTCGCGCGCTGCCTGCACGAGGCCAGCCAGCGCCATGCGCGCAACTTTGTCGCGATCAACTGCGGCGGCCTGCCCGAGCAGTTGTTCGAAAGCGAGATCTTCGGCCACGAGGCCGGCTCCTTCACCGGCGCCGCGCGCCGCCGCATCGGCAAGGTCGAGCATGCCGAAGGCGGCACGCTGTTTCTCGACGAGATCGAGAGCATGCCGATGCCGCTGCAGATCAAGCTGCTGCGGGTGCTGCAGGAACGCGTGGTGGAACGGCTGGGCTCGAACCAGCCGGTGCCGGTCAACACCCGCGTGGTGGCCGCCACCAAGGCCGACCTGCGCGCGCTGTCCGATGCCGGCCAGTTTCGCGCCGACCTGTACTACCGACTGAACGTGATCACGCTGGAACTGCCGCCGCTGCGCGAGCGGCGCGAGGACGTGCCGGCATTGTTTGAACATTTCGTCGCGCAGGCCGCGCTGCGCTTCGAGCGCGAAGCGGTGCCGGCCACGCCGGCGGAACTGTCGGCGCTGGTGGCCTACCCCTGGCCGGGCAACGTGCGCGAGCTGCGCAACCTCGCCGAGCGCCATGTGCTGGGCCTCGGCTGCAACCCCGGCCAGGGCGCCACCGCACCCGAGGCCATGCCGCTCGCGCAGGCCGTCGAGCAGTTCGAGCGCGCGCTGATTGCCGACGCCATGCGCCGCCACGACGGCAACCTGAGCCGCGCCAGCGAAGCGCTGGGCGTGGCCAAGACCACGCTGTTCGACAAGGTGCGCAAGCACGGATTGTGAAGCTGTGAAGCACCCGCTGAATTCAGCAAGCGCTGCAGACATTGCAGTCATGGGAACCATGACGATGCTGGCAGGTCTGCACTGACAACCTGATGTCATCACAACGCACTCAATGTGCGTTAAAAAACAAAAGCCCCGCAGATTTATGTTTTTTCCTACAGATACTTTGTCGTTTGCGGCATATTATTAGCTTCCAGCAAATCCAGCATCGAGACATCCAATACATTGGGATCGCGCTGCGCTTGCTGGAAATGCACAAAAGATCAAAACAACCACAAAAAGCAGCCTGGCCGGCGGGGGAGCGGGCCGGGCACACAGGGTCAGTCAACTGTTGGCAGTGACAAACGCGCGGCGCCAGTGCCAGGGGCCGCGTGCGCCATGAGGGCGCGACTGCCTATGGACTACGGGTGATGGGATGAAACTTGATCCGGCACTGGCTGAAAAGCCTTACTACAGCACGCGGACAGCGGCAAAACTGCTCAACGTCTCACTGGGCACCGTCCAGAAGATGGTCGAGCGCGGCGAACTGGGGGCCTGGAAGACCAACGGCGGCCATCGGCGCATCCATAAGGAAACCGTGCATCGCCTGCTGGCGACGCGCATCGGGCCCGAGTCGGCGTCGCCGCACGGGCTTGACCTGGTGGTGTTCCACCCCAACCACCAGGAGGCGCAGCGCATCCACGGCCAGCTCGCCAAATGGGGCCTTCCGCTCAAGAGCGTGGTGGTGGACGATGTGCTCGACACCGTCATCACCTCGGTCAGCGAGCATCCACGCGTGGTGCTCTACTACGTCGACGAGCTCAACGATGCCGAGTCGGCCACCGTCGAGAAGCTGCAGAACTTCTTTGCCAGCCAGCACGTCATCTTTGCCGTCATCACCAACCGCCAGGCCTATGACGGCGTGGCCGATGCCCTGCAGCACTGGGGCATCATGGTGTTCCTGAAGACGCCCTCGCTCGAAGAGGTCAAGGGCTTCCTGCGCGCGCAGCTGATGATGGGCCGCGCCGCCTGAAGCCCCGGGGCACGCCTCGGGTCACGCTTCAGGCCACGCTTCAGGCCACGCTTCAGGCCACGCTTCAGGCCACGGCCGCCGGCAGTGGCACTGGCCGGCCGGCGCCGCCGCCCTCCGCCTGCGCCAGCATCCAGCCGTACAGGTTGCGCGGGTCGGGCGGCATCGCCACCAGTTCCACCGCGGTGCCGGCGCGATGCGCCTGCGCCGCGGCATAGAGCCAGCGCAGCGCGGCATAGTCTTCCAGCGCAAACCCCACCGAATCGAATACGGTCACCTCGTCCGCCGCCGCGCGGCCCGGGGCGTGGCCCGCCAGCACCTGCCACAGCTCGGTCACGGGCGCGTTGGCGGGCAGTTGCTGGATCTCGCCCTCGATGCGGGTCTGCGGTTCGTACTCCACCACGATGCGGGCGCGGCGCAGGATATCGACATGCAGCTCGGTCTTGCCGGGGCAATCGCCGCCGACCGCGTTCAGGTGCATGCCGGGCCGCACCAGGTCCGGCGTCAGAATGGTGGCGCGGGTCTTGTCGGCGGTGACGGTGGAGACGATGTCGGCGCCGGCCAGCGCGGCCTCGATCGAATCGGCACGCCGGATCGCCAGGCCGGGCACGGCGGCAAGATTGCGCATCAGCCGCGCGCTGGCAGCGGGGTCGATGTCATAGGCGGCGATCTCGCGCACGCCCAGCATCGCATGGAAGGCCAGCACCTGGAATTCCGCCTGCGCGCCATTGCCGATCAGCGCCATGGTGGCCGCGCCCGGTCGCGCCATGGCGCGCGCCGCCAGCGCCGAGGTAGCCGCGGTGCGCAGCGCTGTGGCCAGCGTCAGGTCCGCCAGCATCAGCGGGAAGCCGGTTTCCACCTCGGCCAGCAGGCCGCACGCCATCACCGTGGGCATGCCGTGCTGGGCATTGCGGGGATGGCCGTTGACGTACTTGAAGGCATACTGGCTGCCGTCGCTGACCGGCATCAGCTCGATCACCCCGCGCGCCGAATGGCTGGCCAGCCGCGCGGACTTGTCGAAATCGGCCCAGCGCGCGAACGCCTGGCGCACCTGTACGGCCAGGTCGACGATGGCGGCCTGCGGGCCGATCGCGGCCACCAGCCGGGCGACGTCGGTGGCGTCGAGAAACAATGATCGGACGGTGTTCTTCATGACCCTCTCCCTGCGCTCAGGCGGCCGCCGCGGCGACGCCGCGACCGCTGCTGCGGTCCAGCCGCAAGGTCATGCAATAGGCGCCGCCGCCCGACAGCATGAACGGCGACAGGTCGACCTCATGCAACTGGTAGCCGCGCCGTCCCAGCTCGGTGCGCAGGTGCGGCGTGGTGCGGGTCATCACCACCTGGTCGTCCAGGTTGACCGCATTGACGCTGAAATGGCGCAGGTCGTCGGCGCTGGCCTCGATGCGCAGCCGCGCCGGCACGCGCGCGCGCAGCTCGCGCAGCGCCGCTGCGCTGAAGGCCGGCGGGTAGTACAGGACCTCGCCGCCCGACAGCGGGCAGAAGCACACGTCGAGGTGATAGCTCTGCTCGGTGGCCAGCTCCAGCGCCACCACGTCCTTGCCGAAATAGCGCGACACCACCTGCGCCGCCTCGTGCGACGAACGCGGTCCGAAGCCGGCCCAGAAATGGCCGCGCCCCGCGTCCCAGATGCAATCGCCGGCCCCTTCCTGGTAGCACCCTTCCGGCAGCAGCGCGACTTCGTCGAGCAGACCGCGCTCGCGCAGCTTGCCAAAGATGTCGGCAAACGGCGCTTCCTCGCCGCGGCGCTGCGGATAGCGGAAGCGCGCCAGCAACGCGCGCCCGTCCAGCACCACGGCGGCGTTGGCCGGGAACACCATGTCGGGCAGCCCCGGCGCGCCCGGCGCCAGCTCCACCGCGAAGCCCGCGCGCCCGAGCGCGTCGCGCAGCGCATGGAACGACTGCATCGCATTGCGGTGCATGCCGTGCGGATCGCGCGCCCACGCGGCCGGATCCATCCACGGGTTGATGCTGTAAGACACGTCGTAGAAGGTGGGCTCGACTAGCAAGATGGTCGGGGTCTGGATCACGGCGGCTCCTGGTTGGGGTGGCGGGGCGGGGGTTGCGTCTGGAAATCCATCGCTCGATTGAATTCTGGCGCAAGCCCGCGTTAGCCAAAAGCCAGCAAACTGCCCAGTTTGCGCCTACCATTAAGCAAAATGCCAGATGTCGCTGGCGCTTTGCCAATCACCCCCGCCCCGCCCCATGGATGCCACCGACCAGCAGCTGATTTCCCTCCTGCGCGACAACGCACGCACGCCGGTGACGGCACTGGCGCAGGCGCTGCGCGTGTCGCGCGCGACGGTGCAGAACCGCATCGACAAACTGGAACAGGAAGGGCTCATCGTCGGCTACACCGTGCGCCTGCGGCCCGAGGCCGAGGCGCACCGCATCCGCGCCTGGATGACGGTTGCCGTCGACGGCAACAAGACCCGCACCGTGCTGCAGGCGCTGCGCGGCGAGCCCAACGTGCAGGCGCTGCACACCACCAACGGCCGCTGGGACATCATCGCCGAGCTGCGCGCCGACACGCTCGAGGCCTTCGACCGCGCGCTCGACCGGATCCGGCTGATCGACGGCATCAGCGCCACCGAGACCAGCATCCTGCTGTCGACCTATAAATAGGGCCGCCGCGGCGCTACCTCTCGAGGGCGGGCTTGCCCTGCCGTGCCCTTGTGCGGTGCGGCATGCCCCATCAGCGGGATGCGCTGCACCAATGGCAACCCGATATATCACCCCGTGATATATTACGTGCACCATTCCAAAGCGCCCCCCGTTACAAGAATGCCAACCGCCCCCGTCTCCGCCCTGGCGCATAACGCCCGTGCCTGGCTGCGCACATTCGTTCCCTTGCCGGTCGCTGCCAGCCGCAAGGAGCGCCTCAAAAGTTGCTTCGGCGCGCTGCTGGGCCTGCTCTGCACCGAATGGATCAGCCACCAGACCCTGGGCGGCTTCAACCCCTGGTTTGTCGCGCCGATGGGCGCCTCGGCGGTGCTGCTGTTCGCGGTGCCGGCCTCACCGCTGGCGCAGCCGTGGTCGATCATCGGCGGCAACCTGATCGCCGGGGTGGTCGGCGTGGCCTGCGCGCGCTGGATCCCCGATCCCGGCCTGGCTGCCGCCGTCGCGGTCGCCGTCGCCATTGCCCTGATGTTCCAGTTCCATTGCGTGCATCCGCCCAGCGGCGCGGTGGCCATCACCGCCGTCTTCGGCGGGCCGGCGGTCAGTGCGCTGGGCTTCGGCTTCGTGGCCGTGCCGGTGCTGTTCAATTCGATGCTGATGCTGATGATGGCGCTGGCCTTCAACAACCTGTCGCGCCGGCGCTACCCGCATCGTCCGCCCGAACCCGCGGTTCAGCATGGCACCCGGGACTTACCGCCCACCCAGCGCGTCGGCGTGACCCGCGCGGACCTGGATGCGGCGCTGAAGGTGCGCGGCGAATTCCTGGATATCGAGGAAGACGACCTCGAGCAGATCCTGGTGGCGGCGCAGTTGCGCGCGTATCGCCGTCATTTCGGCAACGTGCTGTGCGGCGAAATCATGTCGCGCGACGTGATCACGGTGACGCCGGACCAGCCCGCGCATGAAGCCGGGCATCTGTTGTCGCGGCATCGCATCAAGGCCCTGCCGGTGGTGGACGCGACGCGCAAGCTGGTGGGGATCGTCACGCAAAGCGATTTTTTTGCGGCGCAGCGCGATACCGGGGCACGGCGTCTGGCCGGCACCGTGCGCAACCTGATGACGCATGCCGTGGTCACGGCGCGGCCCGAGCAGCCGATGGTGGAACTGGCGCAGGCGTTCTCCGACGGCGGGCTGCATCATGCGCCGGTGATCGATGATCAGCGGCGCGTGGTGGGGATGGTGACGCAGTCGGACCTGGTGGCGGCGTTGCTGAAGAGTGGGGTGATGGCGGTGCCGGATTAAGGGGTGGAGCGGCTTTTTGGCTTGCGGTAGGGCGTCGTGCTTGGCGGGCGCTGCTGTTTCGCCGGCGTAGCCGGCGAGTCACTTTTTGGCCGAGCGCCAAAAAGTAACCAAAAAGCGCGTCGCCTGTGCGGCTGGCAATCAATTTCACGGTGTTGGTGGCTCGGGCGGTGGTGCTTTCCGTTTGGGCGTGGGTGCCCGTTCGACCCTGCTACGCTATGTGAGTCAGGGATAGTGCCTGCGATCGCCCACTATTGGACAATCCCAATGAGGGTGTAGGCAGCCTGCTGCCGGCCGTATCGCGGGGACGCCTGCGGCTGCTGCGCAGGCTCGATTGCGCTGGCGGGTATTGGGCGTTTGCGCGAAGGCAGCCAAATGCGTCTGGCGATTCGCCAGCCAAGCTAACCGGCCGACAGCGCCAAGCGAGCGCAGCGATGCGTCCCGTGCCAGGGCCCACGCCGCGCGATAGGGCCGGCGCGCAGCGCAGCCGTAGGCGTTCCTACGGCAACGCCCGCAGCAGGGACCACCCACCGCTCTGGGCTCGTTCAACCTGCACTTCAACGCCCCTGCCACCGTGGTGCACCCCTGCGGCAGGCAGTCCCGCTATGCGAGGAAGCAAAGCCCCGTACGAAAACCCCCGGGCCCACTACGATAAGACATGCCGCCCGCAGGGCAGTAAACGCGCTTTTTGGTTACTTTTTGGCGCTCGGCCAAAAAGTGACCCGCCCAGCAGGGCGGAACCAGGCGGCCCAACAGCCGACAGCATGTCACCACCAGCACCACCCCCTTTCCCATCCCCCCACCCCCCATAAGCTATATTTACGCCGTCCCCGTCACACCCACCCCCCGGGGGACAGAACAGAGACCCCAACCATGAGCTCCGGCCAGTTAATCGAAAAAATCGCCGCCGTCTTCGCGCTGATCGTGCTGATCGGCGGCTCGCTGCTGGTCCTGGCGCCGTTCACCACCGCGCTGCTGTGGGGCGCGATCCTGGCGTTCAGCTCCTGGCACCCCTACACCGTGCTGTCGCGCTGGCTCGGCAACCGCCGCGGCCTGGCCGCGCTGATCTGCGTGCTGCTGGCCACGGTGATCGTGCTGGGCCCGTTCGTCTATGCTGGCGCCAGCTTCTCCGCGCACCTGGACGACCTCGCCGCGCTGGTCGACCGCTATATGGAGCAGGGGCTGCCGCAGCTGCCGCTGTGGCTGAGCAGCCTGCCCTATGTCGGCAGCTACCTGCAAAGCTCGTGGGACGGCCTGATCAATGCCGATTCCGAGATGGTCGCCAACCTGCGCAAGCTGATCGCGCCGGTCGGGCACGTGCTGCTGGGCGCGGGCCTGTCGATCGGGGCCGGGCTGGGGCAGCTGGCGCTGTCGATCATCCTGGCATTCTTCTTCTACACCGGCGGCGAGTTCGCCATTGCCTGGCTGCGCGCGGGCATGCGCCGCATCGCCGGCGAGCGCGCCGACCACCTGCTGGAGCTGGCGGGCAGCACCGTCAAGGGCGTGGTCTACGGCGTGCTGGGCACCGCCTTCATCCAGGCCGTGCTGGCCGGCATCGGCCTGTGGATCGCGGGCGTGCCGGGTGCCGCCATCCTCGGCTTCGTCACCTTCTTCCTGTCAGTGGTGCCGGTCGGCCCGCCGCTGGTGTGGCTGCCGGCCGCGCTGTGGCTGTACCACACCGGCGCCACCGGCTGGGCCATCTTCCTGGTGGTGTGGGGCGTGGGTGTGGTCAGCATGGCCGACAACATCGTCAAGCCGCTGCTGATCAGCAAGGGCACCGGCATGCCGCTGATCTGGATCATGCTGGGCGTGCTCGGCGGCGCGCTGGCGTTCGGCTTCCTGGGCGTGTTCATCGGCCCGACCCTGCTGGCGGTGGCCTATGCCCTGCTGCGCGACTGGACCATCGGCTCGCAGGGCGAGCTGCAGCGCGACCTGCAGCAGGGCGCGGCGCTGGCATCCGCGCCGGCACCGGCCGCTGCGTCCGCCCCGGCATCGGCCCCGGCCGTGGTCGACAACCCCGATGTGCCGCCGGCAGCCACCGGCAAGCGATCCGGCTGATGGCGGCACACGACGTACCCCCGGCCCCGCCGGAGACCACGCTGCCCGACACCTCGCCGGCCGCGCTGCACCGGCTGGTGGCTTGCGAATACTGCGACGCCGTCTACGAGCGCACGCCGATCGCACCGGGCGAGCGCGCGCTGTGCCTGCGCTGCGGCGGCCAGCTCTACCGCGAGAGCCGGCGCCACTACCACCGGCTGCTGCCGCTGGTGCTCACCGCGCTGATCTTGTTCCTGATCTCCAACGCCTACCCCATCGTCGAGATGGACCTGAAAGGGGTGCGCACCCAGACCACGCTGCTGGGCGCGGTGCAGGCGCTGTATGCGGACCAGATGGCGCTGGTGGCGGCACTGGTGTTCGCCACCACCATCCTGTTTCCGCTGTCCGAGCTGCTGATGATGACTTACCTGCTGGTGCCGATGGCACAGCACCGCATGCCGGCCGGCTTCGACCGCATCGTGCGCGGCATCCGCCAGACCCGGCCGTGGGGCATGATCGAGGTCTTCATGATCGGCGTGCTGGTGACGCTGGTGAAGCTCTCGACCATGGCGCGCGTGCTGCCCGGCATTGCGCTGTGGTCGTTCGCCGCGCTGGTGATCGTGCTGGCGGCGATGCTGTCGTTCGATCCGCGCGACCTGTGGCGCCACCTGGAAACGCCCGACGACAAGGCCGCGGCGGCCGACGGGGAGCGCCGATGACCCAGCCGCAGCGACCGCCACCGCCCGCCGGCCGCCTGGCCCGTCCGCGCCAGCTCGCGCGGGAGGTGGTGGCGGAACTGACCGACGACGACGAGAACACTCCGCTGCCGCAGGTGCCCACCGCCAGCCGGCTGGGCCTGGTGTCATGCCACGCCTGCGACCTGGTCAGCCCGCGCACGCTGGAAGGCTCGCCCTGCCCGCGCTGCGGCGCCAGCCTGCACCATCGCAAGCCCGACAGCCTGGCGCGCACCTGGGCCTTCCTGCTGGCCGCGTACATCCTCTATATTCCTGCCAACATGCTGCCGGTGATGGTGACCCAGTCCATCCTCGGCACGCAGCAGGACACCATCCTGTCGGGCGTGATCTACCTGTGGCTGTCCGGTTCGCACATGCTGGCCGTGCTGGTGCTGATCGCCAGCATCGTGGTGCCGCTGCTGAAGATGGTGATCCTGACCTTCCTGCTGCTGTCGGTGCATTTCCGCTCGAGCTGGCGGATCCGGCAGCAGACCCGGCTGTACGGCCTGGTGGAGGTGATCGGCCGCTGGTCGATGCTCGATATTTTCGTGGTGGCGCTGCTGGCCTCGCTGGTGCGGGCCGGGGCGCTGGCCACCATCATCCCCGGCGGCGGCGCGCTCGCCTTTGGCGCGGTCGTGGTACTGACCATGCTGGCCTCGCTCAGCTTCGATCCGCGCCTGCTGTGGGATTCGCTGGAACCTGACAATGCCCGACACTGACAACCAAGCCCCGGCGGGTGCCATGCCGCCCTCTCCGCCCTCTCCGCCTTCGCCACCCCCGTCCGGCCTGCCCCGGCCCGAACGGCGGCGCCGCGCGCGCTGGCTGCCCTCGCTGGTATGGCTGATCCCGATCGTCGCCGCGGTGGTCGGAATCTCGCTGCTGATACACACGCTGACTTCGCGCGGGCCGGAGATCACCGTCAGCTTCCGCACCGCCGAAGGCCTTACGCCGGGCAAGACCGCGGTGCGCTACAAGGACGTCGACATCGGCCTGGTCAAGTCGGTGCGCCTGGCGCGCGATCGCTCGCACGTGGTGGCGTCGATCGACCTGACCAAGGACGCCGAGAACTTCGCCGTCGCCGACACCCGCTTCTGGGTGGTGCGCCCGCGCTTCGCCGCCAGTGGCGTGTCGGGGCTGGAGACGCTGCTGTCCGGTGCCTATATCGGCGTCGACGCCGGCAAGTCGACGGACTCGGCGCGCGACTTCAAGGGCCTGGAAGTGCCGCCGGTGGTGACCACCGACGCCTCCGGCAAGCAGTTCGTGCTGCGCGCGTCCGAGCTGGGTTCGCTCGACATCGGCTCGCCGGTCTATTACCGGCGCGTGCTGGTCGGCCAGGTGGTGGCCTACCAGCTCGATCCCAACGGCCGCGACATCACGCTGCGCGTGTTCGTCAACAAGCCCTATGACAAGCTGGTCACCGCCGACACGCGCTTCTGGCATGCCAGCGGAGTCGACCTCAAGCTCGATGCCGGCGGGCTCAAGCTGTCGACGCAATCGCTGGTGACGGTGCTGCTTGGCGGCGTCGCCTTCCAGGCGCCGGACCACACCACCGCCACCGAGGCCGCCGCCGAGAACACCCAGTTCCTGCTGGCCGGCGACCAGGCCGAGGCGATGAAGGAGCCGGAAGAGCTGGCGCCGACGCTGGCGGTGCTCAATTTCGACCAGTCCGTGCGCGGCTTGTCGCCGGGTGCGCCGGTGGACTTCCGCGGCGTGATAGTGGGCCAGGTACGCTCGATCGGCATCGAATTCCAGCGCGAGAAGCGTGCCTTCCGCATGCCGGTGGTGGTCGAGCTGTACCCGTCGCGCATGGGCTTCCGCGAACGCGACGTCGAAGACCGCGAACGCGCGCGCAAGATCATCCAGGGGCTGATGCAGCGCGGCATGCGCGCGCAGCTGCGCACCGGCAACCTGCTCACCGGCCAGCTGTACGTGGCGCTCGACTTCTTCCCGAAGGCGGCGCCGGTCAAGGTCGACCTGGACGCGCCGATCCCGGAGTTCCCCACCACCCCCGGCGCCTTCGACCAGCTGCAGGCGCAGGTGGGCGACATCGTCAACCGCATCGACAAGGTGCCGTTCGACCAGATCGGCCAGGACCTGCGCACCACGGTGACGAGCCTGAACAAGACCCTGGCCACCGCCGACAAGCTGGTGCAGCAGCTCAACGGCGATGTCGCGCCGCAGGTGCTGGCCGCGCTGCAGGACGCGCGCAAGACCCTGACCGCGGCCAACGGCACGCTGGCGTCGGACGCGCCGCTGCAGCAGGATACGCGCCGCATGCTGCAGGAGCTGACGCGCACCGCCACGTCGCTGCGCACCCTGACCGATTACCTGGAACGCCACCCTGAAGCGCTGCTGCGCGGCAAGCCGGAGAAAGAATGATGAAGCGCCTTCCGCTCACGCTGGCCTGCGCCAGCTTCGCCGCGGCGGTACTGGCAGGCTGCGCCTCGCCCGAGCCGCGCTACTACACGTTGTCGCAAGGCCCCGCCGCCGTGGCGGCGCCAGCACCGGCAGCCGCACCGTCGACGGACACGCTGTGGCTGGAGGTAGCGCCGGTGCGCGTGCCGGAGCGCCTCAACCGGCCGCAACTGGTGGTGCGCGATGGCCAGAACGGAAGCGGCGGCGATGCCGGCGTGCGCCTGCTGGACCTGTCGCGCTGGTCCGCGCCGCTGCCGGACGAGCTGCGCGATGCGCTGTCGCAGCGACTGCAAGCCACGCTGGGCGCGGTCGACACCTACCAGCAGGGGCTGTCCGACGTGCAGCCGCTGTACCGCATCACCACTGAAGTGCTGCGCCTGGATGCCGACGTGGGCCAGCGTGCCGGCGCCACCATCAACTGGACCGTGCGCCGGCTGCCCGATGGCAAGGTGGTCAGCGGCAGGACCCAGGCCGAGCTGCCCGCGCCGGGCGCGGTCGACGGGGTGGTGGCGGCGTATCGCGAGATCGTCGCGAGCACCGCCAACGATATCGCGGCCGGCGTGCAGGCGCTGCGGCGCTAGCTGCCGCTGCGGACGGCCGCGTCGATGTCGTGCCGGGCGGCGGCCATGGCTGTCAGGCACTCGGCCGCGCCACCCCGCACCAGCCGCACCGGGCACGCCAGCATCAGGTTCTTGCCGAGCCCGAAGTCCTCGACGGTAAAGCCACGCGCATCCAGCGGCGTGCCGTCGGCATCGATGGCCATCGTGACGCGCTCGCGCAGCGTGCCGGTGTCGGCGCTGTAGCCCCACACGGGCTTTTGCAGCGCCACGGCAAAGCCGACCTCGAACGCCGTGCCGGAATCCGCTTCACCGGGGCCGCGGAAGTCATCCAGGTTGGCCATCACCAGGTCGGCGCGCCGCAGCAGCGCGATATTGGCGTTATAGATCCAGCGTGCGGTGTCGGGCCCGGACAGGCCTTCGGGCGCGGACTGGTCGAGCGGATACAGGCCGGTGAAGCCGTGCGTCGCGCACAGCGCCTTGAGATGCTCGCCCCAGGCGCGCGCGTCCTTGCGGAACACGTCAAAGCCGGCGAGGTAGATGGTGGTCATGGCACGTGGAAGCAGCGTGGCGCGGCGCTTGGCCGCGAGGCTTGCAGCATAACCCGCCGCCCGAACATCGCACAGCTTGCGCGCCCACGCCCGGCCGGGCGCCGGCGCGGGGCCGGCCCTTGCGCTAACATTGCCGGTCACGCCTCGACCTCCTCCTCCCCATGCCCGCTCCCCAGATCCTCCAGGTCGGCCCGCTCGCGCCGCCGGCCAATGCCACCCTGCAACAACAGTACGGCGCCGCGGCGCTGTGGCAGCAGGCCGATCCGCTGGCCTGGGCGCGCAGCGAGGGGCAGCAGGTGCGCGTGGTGGTGACCTCGGCGCGCCACGGCTGCAGTGCCGCGCTGATCGATGCGCTGCCGAGCCTCGAAGCCATCGTCAGCTTCGGCGTGGGCTATGACGCGATCGCGCTGGACGCAGCGCGTGCGCGCGGCATCCAGGTCAGCAACACGCCCGACGTGCTCAACGACTGCGTCGCCGACCTCGCCTTCGGGCTGCTGCTCGACGCGGCGCGCGGCATCGCCCATGGCGACCGCTTCGTGCGCGCCGGGCGCTGGCCGCAGGGCGGCTTCCCGCTGACCACGCGCGTCTCCGGCAAGAAGCTGGGCATCCTGGGCCTGGGCCGCATCGGCGAGATCGTCGCGCGGCGCGCGCAGGGCTTCGACATGGAGATCGCCTACCACAACCGCCGCCCGCGCCAAGGCGCGCCGTGGCGCTTCGAAGCGGACCTGAAGGCGCTGGCAACGTGGGCCGACTTCCTGGTGGTCGCCACCGTCGGCGGGCCTTCGACCGCGGGGCTGGTCTCGCGCGAGATCCTCGATGCGCTCGGCCCGCGCGGCATCCTGGTCAACGTCTCGCGCGGCAGCGTGGTCGACGAGGCGGCGCTGGTCGCGGCGCTGGCCGAAGGCCGGCTCGGCGGCGCGGGGCTCGATGTGTTCCAGGACGAGCCCAACGTGCCACCGGCGCTGCTGGCGATGGACCATGTCGTGCTGGCGCCGCACATGGCCAGCGGCACGCACGAGACGCGCGCCGCCATGACCGCGCTGACGCTGCAGAACCTCGACGCGTTCCTGGCCGGCGGCAAGGTGCTGACGCCGGTGCTCTAGGGCACCAACCGGCAAGGACCGCGTGCCTATACTGGAGGCACCGGCTCAGCCCACCCTGCGGGCCGGCGTCAGGAGGCATCATGGCACGCAAGTTTATCGATTGCCGCGAGTATCCGAGCGACACCCACTGCACGGTCGCGCTGAGCGCCGACAGCGAGGACGAACTGCTCGAAGCCGCGGTCCAGCATGCGGTGGCGGTGCACCAGCATCAGGACACGCCTGAGCTGCGCAGCCAGCTGAAATCCATGTTCAAGGAAGGCACGCCGCCGGCCTGAAGCCGGCAGGGCTGGCGCCGGGCAGGCGCCAGCCGTTTCCCTCCCCGGGGTTCATTCGCAGCCCCTGATACCGCACTTATGCCGGTTGGAATACCCCTGACACCCGTCATGGCGCATCATTGACGCCTCGCTATATACAGACGTATATTGCGCCTGACAGTCCACCCGCTCCGGCCTTGCCGCGCCAGCCCATGCATGCCGGCGGCCGCTTCCCGAGGATTCCGATGCCTGCCTTCCGTTCCCGCCGTCGCGGGCTGCTGCTGGCCGCCACGCTGGCGCTGGCCGCCCCGCCTGCCTTCGCCGCCGACCTGGTGGTGTCCGCCGCAGCCAGCCTGACCAACGCCTTCAAATCACTGGCCGAGTCCTACGAGCGCGCCCACCCCGGCACGCACGTGGTGCTGAACTTCGGCGCCTCCGACGTGCTGATGCAGCAGATCGTCAAGGGCGCGCCGGCCGATGTGTTCGCCTCGGCCGACCAGGAGGCGATGAACAAGGCCGAGGCCGAAAAGGTGATCGCGCCGGCCTCGCGGCGCAACTTCGCCGCCAACCAGGTGGTGCTGATCGTGCCGGCCGACAGCAAGCTGGCGATCGCCTCGCTGCAGGACCTGACGCGCCCGGAAGTCCGGCGCATCGCCTACGGCAATCCGGTCTCGGTGCCGGTGGGCCGCTACACCCGCGGCGCACTGGAAGCGGCCGGGCTGTGGGACGCGGTCGCCGCCAAGGGCGTGCCGGCGCAGAACGTGCGCCAGAGCCTGGACTACGTCGCGCGCGGCGAGGTCGAGGCCGGCTTCGTCTTCGCCACCGACGCCACCGTGATGCCCGACAAGGTCAAAGTGGCGGTGCGCGTGCCCAGCCGCACGCCGGTGACCTACCCGATCGCCGTCACCAGCCAGGCACGCCAGCCGAAGGAAGCCGTGCAGTTCGTCGACTATGTCGCCTCGCCGGAAGGCCAGGCCATCCTGTCGCGCTTCGGCTTCCACAAGCCCTGACGCCGCGCCGCGCACGCCATGGATGCCGTCTGGGTACCGCTGCTGCTGTCGCTGAAGGTGGCGGGCTGGGCCACCGCGCTGAACGCCGTGCTCGGCGTCGGCGCGGCCTGGGCGCTGGCGCGCTGGCGCTCGCCGCTGCGCGACGTGGTCGACGCGGTGCTGACGCTGCCGCTCGTGCTGCCGCCGACGGTGCTGGGCTATTACCTGCTGGTGCTGGTGGGACGCCGTGGCGTGTTCGGCGAGTGGCTGGCGCGGCTCGGCATCGAGCTGGTCTTCACCTGGCAGGGCGCGGTGCTGGCGTCGACCATCGTCGCCTTCCCGCTGGTGCTGAAGTCCGCGCGCGCCGCCTTCGAAGGCGTGGACCACCAGCTGGAGAACGCCGCGCGCGTGCTGGGCGTGCCCGAAGCCGGCATCTTCTTTCGCGTCACGCTGCCGCTGGCGGCGCGCGGCATCATCGCCGGCGTGCTGCTGGCGTTTGCGCGCGCGCTGGGCGAATTCGGCGCCACGCTGATGATCGCGGGCAACCTGCCCGGGCGTACCCAGACACTGTCGGTGGCCATCTATGAGGCGGTCCAGGCCGGCGACGACAACACCGCCAACCTGCTGGTGCTGGTGACCTCCGTCACCTGCGTGCTGCTGCTGGTGATTGCCGGACGCCTGGTGCCAGCGGCCGCGCGCCATCCCGCTGAACTCTACGAACGCCGGCGCTTGCGCCCGCGCGTCCGCTAACGCCAGCATCACGCATATCGCCATGAGCATGCACGTCAGCATCCGCAAGCAGATGGTCTCGGCCGACCGCCACTTCGGGCTCGATATCGAATTCGATTCGGCCAGCCGGCGCATTGCGCTGTTCGGCCCTTCGGGCGCCGGCAAGAGCCTGACGCTGCGCGCCATCGCCGGGCTGCTGACGCCGGACAGCGGCCGCATCGTGCTCAACGGCCGCACCCTGTTCGACGCCGACGCCGGCATCGACGTGCGTCCGCAGGAGCGCCGCGTGGCCTACCTGTTCCAGGAATATGCGCTGTTCCCGCACCTGACCGTGGGCCAGAACATCGGCTTCGGCCTGGCGCGCGGCTGGCGCAATCCGCGCCGCGGCGCCGCGCATCCGCAGGCGCAGCGCTGGATCGATGCCTTCGGCCTGGCCGACATCGCCGGCAACTACCCGGCGGAGATCTCCGGCGGCCAGAAGCAGCGCGTGGCGCTGGCGCGCGCACTGGTGGCGCAGCCCGACATCGTCCTGCTCGATGAACCGTTCTCGGCGCTGGATCCCGCGCTGCGCGCGCGCATGCGGGCGGAGCTGCGCACGCTGCAGGCCAGCCTGGACGTGCCGATGCTGGTGATCTCGCACGACCCGGCCGATGTCGAGGCGCTGGGCGACCACGTGCTGGAAATCCGCGAAGGCCGCATCTTCGGCAGCGGCACCAGCCGCCACCATCCGCCGGTCTACGCGCCGGTGCCGGCGCGCGTGGCCTGAGCCGCGCGCAGCAGGTCCACGTAGGTCGACATCCGCGCTCCTTTCGTTCAAGCCATCAGCAAACGCGCGGCAATCACCCACATGGTGATGCCGATCACCACCTCCAGCACCTGCCATGCCCGCGGCCGCGCGAACACCGGCCGCAGCAGTGCGGCGCCATAGCCCAGCGCGAAGAAGAACAGGAACGAGGCAGTCATAGCGCCTGCGGCGAATTCGCGCGCGTGGCCCGCGAACTGGGTCGACACCGAACCGATCAGCATCACCGTGTCGAGATACACATGCGGATTGAGCCAGGTGAAGGCCAGGCACACGGCCAGCGTCGGCGCCAGCGGCCGCGGCGCGGCATCGCTGGGATCCAGCACCGCGTTCGAGCGCCACGCCGCGACGAAGCTGCGCGCGCCATACCAGGCCAGGAAGGCCGCGCCGCCATAGCGCATGGCCTCGCCCAGCCACGGCAACGCGCGGATCATCACGGCAAAGCCCGACACGCCCAGCAGGATCAGCAGCGCATCCGACAGCGCGCACACCAGGCAGACCCAGAACACGTGCTCGCGCCGCAGGCCCTGCCGCAGCACGAAGGCATTCTGGGAACCGATGGCAAGAATCAGGGAAAGACCGAGGGAAAAGCCAGCCAGCGCGGCGTGCATTGCGAGGGAAACGACATGCTTTGGGGGCGGCTATTATTGCACGCCGCGGCACTCATCCCACTATGCCGAGGATCACGCTCGAGGCCTTGAAGATCGCCACCGCGGCCACGCCGGCCTGCAGTCCCAGCGCCTCGACGCTGCCGTTGGTGACGATCGCGGCCACCGTGCCGCCACCGTCGAGCTCGATCACCACCTCGGCGTTCACCGCACCAGGCATCACCCGCGCCACCACGCCCGCCAGCTGGTTGCGCGCCGACAGCCGCAGCCCCGGCTCGGGCAGCCCCACCAGCACCGACGATGCCTTGATCAGCGCAAACGCCTCGACGCCCTCGGCCAGCTCCAGCGTCTCGACGCTCTCGTGCGTGATGGTGGCGACGATGCGCTGCCCGCCGGCCAGCTCCAGCACCACCTCGTCGTTGACCGCGCCGCCCTTGACGCTGGCCACGCGCCCGAACAGCTTGTTGCGCGCACTGGTCTTGATCATCATTCGCCTCATCAGGTGGATATCGTCGGCCGCGCCCTCGCCCAGCCGCGACAACTGCGCGACAAAGCGCCGGTGCTCGTCCTCGAGCGCGCGATAGGTGCGGATCAGCTGTTCGCCGCGCGCGGTCAGGCGCGTGCCGCCGCCGCCCTTGCCGCCCGCGGCGCGCACCACCAGCGGCTCGCCGGCGCTGTTGTTCATCGCGTCGATGGCGTCCCACGCCGCCTTGTAGCTGATGCCGACGGCGCGCGCGGCGGCCGTGATCGAGCCGTGCGCGCCGATGGCGGCGAGCAGCGCGATGCGGTCCTTGCCGCCCCAGTCCTGCGAGCCGGAGCGGAACCAGATGGCTCCCTGGAGTTCAAGCATTGGGGGTCGGGCGCCGCTGGCCGGCACCGCAATTAAGTCCGAAACGCGGTTATGGTAATCCGATTTCGGGATCCGCCCCGCCAGTGAGCCGGTGATTCAGCCGGCCAGGTAGTGCGCGCGCAGCTGCGCGACGTCGACCTGCAGCGCGTCGCGCAGGTAGTTGCCGACGCTGCCCCAGCCCGCGTCGATGGCCTGCATCGACGCCTCGAGATAGCTGGCCCGGACTTCCAGCAGCGGCATCATCACCGCGGCATCGATGCCGAGCCCGCCCATCTGCGCCAGCGCGGCCGCATTGAACTGCGCGTTGCGCTGGTTCGATTCCAGGTAGTTGGCCAGGATGTCGTCCTGGCCGACACCCAGCGCGGCCAGCAACAGCAGCGCGGCAAAGCCGGTGCGGTCCTTGCCCGCGGTGCAGTGGAACAGCAGCGTCTGGCCGCCCTGCGCGGTCTGCATGAAGCCGGCGAAGGCGGCGCGGTAGCGCACCGGGAAATCGCGGTACACCTCGAGCATGAAGGCATCCATCTGCGCCGGCGTGCTGGCGCGCAGCCGCGGCATCAGCACATCCATCGCCATGCTGCCTTCCAGCACCGGCACCGCCTGCCAGCGGAAGCGCTGGCCGAAGGCCGCTTCGCCCGGCGACTTCTCGCCGGGCGAGCGGAAGTCCACCACCATGTCGAGCCCGAGCGCCTGCAGCCGCTCCAGGTCGCCATCGCTCGCCAGCGCCGGGTTGCCGCTGCGAAAGAGCCGGCCCTGGCGCACGCGGCGCCCTTGCGCGCCCACCAGTCCGCCCAGGTCGCGCGCGTTGCTGATGCGCTCGAATACCAGGTCCGGCACCTCCGGCATGTGCGGCACGGCGCCGGTCGCCGCCGGTGTTGGCGGCATGGCCGCGAAGGCATGCGGGCATGCCGCGCGTTGAAGCCACTTGAGCATTGTTCTTTCCAGTTTGTCGTTGCCGGGCGCGCCGGTGCCGCGTCGCTTCAGCGCTCGCGGTACGCCGGCACGTGCCAGCGCAGGATGCAGCCGGCGATATAGCGCCGGTCCAGCCGCGCCACCAGTTTCCAGACCGTCAGCGCGCCGGCGTCGATATCGACCCAGGCCCAGGGATGCCTGGGGTCGCCTTCCTGCACCAGTTCCACCGAACGGATCTTCGCATACCGTGCCAGCGCCTTGCGCAGCACCGCCGGGTCCAGCCCGGCCTTGAGACCGCGTACTAAAACCTTCATGGTCGGCTCCAATTATTTCAGATCACTCCGGCTCGTGTCTCGCGGAACCCGGAACGGCCCCGGTATCGGATCATGCGGACTGCCGCGCAGGCCTTGTGTGGCGAGCCTCTCACTGGTATGACGCGCGCGGCGGCCGGGGAATCCGGCGATCTGCCATCGCCTTGATCTTGCGCATGACGGGCGTAACTATCCAGCCTCGGTCCTCGACATCGCCCGCCGTCGGCCGGAGAATTTCAGATAGTCGAAACGACAAGGAGTGTCGGCGATGCGGCGCGTGCTGGCGCCGATCGGCGACAGCGTTACCAGCGCGATGCGCCGGTCTGCCTGGGCACCGAGACCTTCAACGGGCGGCAGTTCGCGCGCATCGGCATCCCGGTCACGGTCATCGGCTACGCCATGGTGCTGCTGTTCGCCGCGACCTACTGGCGCTGGCTTGGCTGGGTATAAGTAAAACCGCAAACCCGCGGGCTCGCGCGGGGCGCGCGGCGGCTGGCACAATACGCGCCATGAAAAGCCTCTGCTCCGCCCTGCTCAAGCTGCTATTGCTCGCCGCGATCGGCGGCGCGCTGCTGGCCGCCATCGCCCTCCTCGCCGCCAACCGGCAGTTGCCGTCGCTCGACGCGCTCACCGCCTTCCGCGATACGCCGGACTACGTGCCCATCGGCAAGATGCCGCGCGCGCTGACCGAGGCCGTGGTGGCGATCGAGGACGAACGCTTCTACCTGCATGACGGCATCGACTACGTCGGCGTGATCCGCGCGGGCGTCGCCAACCTGTCGGACGAGCTGTCGCAGGGAGCGTCGACCATCACCATGCAGGTCGCGCGCAATTTCTACCTGTCGCGGGAAAAGACCTACACGCGCAAGCTGTATGAGGTGCTGCTGTCGTACCGGATCGAGAAGGCCCTCAGCAAGGACGAGATCCTCGAGCTGTACCTGAACAAGATCTACCTGGGACAGGGCGCCTATGGCTTTGCCGATGCCGCGCGGACTTACTTCGGCAAGCGGCTGGACCAGCTGACGCTGGCTGAGTGCGCGATGCTGGCGGGCCTGCCGAAGGCGCCTTCGGCGAATAACCCGGTGGCCAATCCCCGGCGCGCGCGCCAGCGGCAGGTGTATATCCTGCAACGCATGCTGGAGCTGGGGCGGATCTCGCGCGGCGAGTATGACGGGGCGCTGCTGGAGCCGTTGCGGCTGCGCTGACCCGGGCCAGTCCGCCACGCGCCCCGGCTACTCCAGCATGCCCCGGTGCCGGCCCAGCGCCTCCCGCACAATTTCCAGCAGCCCGCTGCCGGCATCGGCATCGACATGCCCCAGCAAGGCCCGGCGCATGCGCGGCTCCCAGAAGCGCTTGATGTGCCCGGCAATATCCGCGACCGCCTCCTCGCGATCGGGCATGGCTTCGAAGAAGCTGCCGATCTGGTTGGCCATGGTGATGAGGTTGTCGATCTTCATGCCAGACTCACTTCGTGCTGCAGACGTTGGGGATGGGCGTACACCACGTGCGCGCCGGCGCGCACGAAGCCGGCCAGGGTGATGTCGGCTTGTTCGGCAAGCCGCACGGCCAGCGCCGTCGGTGCGGACACTGCTGCCAGCACGCCGGCGCCGATGGCGGCGGTCTTCAGTACCATTTCATAGCTTGCGCGGCTGGTCACCAGCACGGCGCCGCCGGAGATGTCCTCGCCGCTGCGGGCGAGCGCGCCCGCGAGCTTGTCCAGCGCGTTGTGGCGGCCCACGTCTTCGCGCACCAGTGATACATGGCCATCGGCACGCAGCCATGCGGCAGCGTGGGTCGCACCCGTGTGTTGCTGCAGCTCCTGCCGCAGTTGCAGTTGCACGAAGGCAGCCTGGATCACGTCGGTATGGAAGCTGGCATCGCTGCGCACCGGTGCCGGCAGGCGCATCACCTGTTCCAGCGATTCGGTGCCGCACAGCCCGCAGCCGGTGCGCCCGGCCAGCGAGCGGCGGCGGTCCTTGAGCCGCATGAAGGCTTCCGATGCGATCTCCAGCTGCACCGCGATGCCTTCCTCGCGCGTGTCGATTTCGATGTCATAGACATCGGCGGCACGGGTAACGATGCCTTCGCTAAGGCTGAACCCGAGCGCAAAGTCCTCCAGGTCGGCCGGCGTGGCCAGCATCACCGCGTGCGAGATGCCGTTGTACACCAGCGCGACCGGCACTTCCTCGGCCACTTCATCGGGGCTCAGCATCAGCTCGCCGCGGCGCCAGCGGCTGACCGCGAAGGTGCTGTGAGTGGCGGGCACGGCTTCTTCCGCCGCGGCCGGATCAACTTCCGGCGACTGCATGCAGCGCATCATCGCGTGGCCCTCCGCTCAGCCCGCGGCCTGCGCCGGGTCGGCGCTGGCCGCCTCCAGCAGCCGCAGCTGCGTGGCGTTGAAGTCCTGGTACTGGCGCTGCCATGCCGATGGCTGCGCCACCGGCAGCACCTGCACCGCGGTGACCTTGTACTCGGGGCAGTTGGTAGCCCAGTCCGAGTTGTCGGTAGTGATCACGTTGGCGCCCGACTCGGGGAAGTGGAAGGTGGTGTAGACCACGCCGGGTTGCATGCGCTCGCTGACGATGGCGCGCAGCACGGTGTCGCCGGCGCGGCTCTGCACCCCGACCCAGTCGCCGTCCTTGATGCCGCGCTCTTCGGCATCGTGCGGATGGATCTCGAGCCGGTCCTCGGCATGCCAGTGGACGTTGTCGGTGCGCCGCGTCTGCGCGCCGACGTTGTACTGCGACAGGATGCGCCCGGTGGTCAGGATCAGCGGGAAGGCGCGCGTGACCTTCTCGGTGGTGGGCACGTACCGGGTGATGATGAACTTGCCCTTGCCGCGCACGAAGGCATCGATATGCATGGTCGGCGTGCCTTCCGGCGCGTCGGCATTGCACGGCCACTGGATGCTGCCCAGCTGTTCCAGGCGCTGGTAGCTGACGCCGGCGAAGGTCGGCGTCAGCCGCGCGATCTCGTCCATGATCTCGGACGGATGCTGGTAGTCCATCGGGTAGCCGAGCGCATTGGCCAGCAGCATGGTGGCCTCCCAGTCGGCATAGCGCGCCTTGGGCGGCATCACCTTGCGCACGCGCGAGATGCGGCGCTCGGCGTTGGTGAAGGTGCCGTCCTTTTCCAGAAACGACGAGCCCGGCAGGAACACGTGCGCGTACTTGGCGGTCTCGTTCAGGAAGATGTCCTGCACCACGATGCATTCCATCGACGACAGCGCCTCGGACACGTGCTGGGTGTTCGGGTCCGACTGCACGATGTCCTCGCCCTGGCAGTACAGGCCCTTGAAGCTGCCCGCCAGCGCGGCCTCGAACATGTTGGGGATGCGCAGGCCCGGTTCAGGGCTGATCTCGACGTTCCAGGCGTCTTCGAACAGGCCGCGCACGGTCGAGTCCGACACGTGGCGATAGCCCGGCAGTTCATGCGGGAACGAGCCGATATCGCACGAACCCTGCACGTTGTTCTGCCCGCGCAGCGGGTTCACGCCCACGCCTTCGCGGCCGATATTGCCGGTGGCCATGGCGAGGTTGGCGATGCCCATCACGGTGGTGGAGCCTTGCGCATGCTCGGTCACGCCCAGGCCGTAGTAGATCGCGGCGTTGCCGCCGGTGGCGTACAGGCGCGCCGCGCCGCGCAGCTGGTCCGCGGGGATGCCGGTGACGCTTTCCATGGCTTCGGGCGAGTTCTCCGGCAGCGCGACAAAGTCGCGCCACTGCCCGAACGCGCGATCCTCGCAGCGCTCGGCGATAAAGGCTTCGTTGAGCAGGCCTTCGGTGACGATCACGTGCGCCAGCGAGGTCACCAGCGCGACGTTGGTGCCCGGGCGCAGCTGCAGGTGGAAGTCGGCGCGGATATGCGGCGAATCGACCAGGTCGATGCGGCGCGGATCGACCACGATCAGCTTCGCGCCGGCGCGCAGGCGCTTTTTCATGCGCGAGGCGAACACGGGGTGGCCATCGGTCGGGTTGGCGCCGATCACCATGATCACGTCGGCCTTCTCGACCGACTTGAAGGTCTGCGTGCCCGCCGATTCGCCCAGGGTCTGCTTCAGGCCGTAGCCGGTCGGCGAATGGCATACGCGCGCGCAGGTGTCGACGTTGTTGTTGCCGAACGCGGCGCGCACCAGCTTCTGCACCAGATAGCCCTCCTCGTTGGTGCAGCGCGACGACACGATGCCGCCGATCGAGTCCTTGCCGTGCTTTGCCTGGATCCGCTTGAACTCGGACGCGGCATAGTCGATCGCCTCTTCCCACGACACCTCGCGCCACGGATCGGTGATCCTGGACCGGATCATCGGCTTGAGGATGCGGTCCTTGTGCGTGGCGTAGCCCCAGGCGAAGCGGCCCTTGACGCAGGCGTGGCCCTCGTTGGCCTTGCCGTCCTTGTACGGCACCATGCGCACCACTTCATTGCCCTTCATCTCGGCCTTGAACGAGCAGCCCACGCCGCAATAGGCGCAGGTGGTCACGGTGCTGTGCGAAGGCTGGCCCAGCTTGATGATGGAAGTCTCGGTCAGCGTCGCGGTCGGGCACGCCTGCACGCAGGCGCCGCACGAGACGCAGTCCGACTCCATGAACGGCTGGCTGGTGCCGGGCGAGACGCGGGAATCGAAGCCGCGGCCGCTGATGGTCAGCGCGAAAGTGCCCTGGGTTTCCTCGCAGGCGCGCACGCAGCGGTTGCAGACGATGCACTTGGACGGGTCGTAGGTGAAGTAGGGATTGGACTCGTCCTTCTTCATCTGCGTGTGCGTGGCGATCGGGGCCGATTCCGGCCCGCCATCGTTGTAGCGCACCTCGCGCAGGCCGACCACGCCGGCCATGTCCTGCAGCTCGCAATTGCCGTTGGTGGGGCAGGTCAGGCAATCGAGCGGGTGGTCGGAGATATACAGCTCCATCACCCCGCGACGCAGGTCGGCAAGCTTGTCGCTCTGGGTCTTCACCTTCATGCCGGCTTCCACCGGCGTGGTGCACGAGGCCGGATAGCCGCGCCGCCCCTCGATCTCGACCAGGCACAGCCGGCACGAGCCGAAGGCTTCGAGGCTGTCGGTGGCGCACAGCTTGGGCACCGCGATCTGCGCCTCCATCGCGGCGCGCATCACCGACGTGCCGGCCGGCACGGTGACGCTGACGCCGTCGACCTCCAGGGTGACCATGTCGGTCGATGGGCTGGCGGGCGTGCCGAAATCAATCTCGTTGCGGGCGTTCATGGCGGTTTGTCTCCCGTGTCTCTGCCTGGCTCAGGCGGCCCTGGCCGGATTGGATGCGAGGCCGAAGTCCTCGGGGAATTCGTTCAGCGCGGACAGCACCGGGTACGGCGTCATGCCGCCCATCGCGCACAGCGAGCCGTTGAGCATGGTGTCGCACAGGTCGCGCACCAGCTGCACATGCCGGACCGGCTGTTCGCCGGCGATGATGCGGTCCATCACTTCGACGCCGCGGGTCGAGCCGATCCGGCACGGCGTGCATTTGCCGCACGATTCGATCGCGCAGAACTCCATTGCGTAGCGCGCCTGCTTCGCCATATCGACGGTCTCGTCGAACACCACGATGCCGCCGTGGCCGACCACGCCGCCGAACGCGGCATAGGCTTCATAGTCCAGCGGCACGTCGAAGCGCGACTCGGGCAGGTAGGCGCCCAGCGGCCCGCCCACCTGCACCGCGCGGATCGCGCGGCCGCTGCGGGTACCGCCGCCGTAATCGACCAGCAGCTCGCGCAGCGTGACGCCGAACGCCTTCTCCACCAGCCCGCCATGCCGGATGTTGCCGGCCAGCTGGAACGGCAGCGTGCCGCGCGAGCGGCCCATGCCGAAGTCGCGGTAGAACTGCGCGCCGCGCGCCAGGATCACCGGCACCGTGGCCAGCGAAATCACGTTGTTGATCACCGTGGGCTGGCCGAACAGCCCCTTCAGCGCCGGCAGCGGGGGCTTGGCGCGCACCACGCCGCGCCGGCCTTCCAGGCTTTCCAGCAGCGCGGTTTCCTCGCCGCAGACATAGGCGCCGGCGCCCTTGCGCACTTCGAGATGGAAGCGCCTGCCGCTGCCGCGGATGTCGTCGCCGAGCCAGCCCGCGGCGAGGGCGATGCCGATCGCGCTTTCCAGCACGGCGATCGCGTGCGGGTATTCGGAACGGCAGTAGATGTAGCCCTGCTCCGCGCCCACCGCCAGGCCGGCGATGGTCATGCCTTCGATCAGCATGAAGGGGTCGTCTTCCATCACCATGCGGTCGGAGAAGGTGCCCGAATCGCCTTCGTCGGCATTGCAGACGATGTACTTGATGGCGGACTGGGCGCCGAGCACCGTCTTCCACTTGATGCCGGTCGGGAACGCGGCGCCGCCACGGCCGCGCAGGCCGGAGTCGGTGACTTCCTGCACGATCTCGGCGGGCTGCATCGCCAGCGCGCGCTCCAGGCCGGCGTAGCCCTCGTGCGCGCGGTAGTCGTCCAGCGACAGCGGATCGGTGATGCCGACGCGGGCGAAGGTCAGGCGCTCCTGCCGTTGCAGGAACGGGATCTGCTCGGTCGGGCCGTGTGCCAGCGCGTGCGCGCCGCCCTGCAGCAGGCCGGCGGCGAACAGCCCCGGCACGTCGGCCGCGCCGACCGGGCCGTAGGCCACGCGGCCGGCATCGGTCTGCACCTCGACCAGCGGCTCGAGCCAGAACATGCCGCGCGAACCGTTGCGCACGATGCGCACCGTCTCGCCGCGCGCGGCGGCTTCGCTGGCGATGGCGCGCGCGACCTCGTCGGCGCCCAGCGCCAGCGCGGTCGAGTCGCGCGGCACAAAGAGAGTAGTGACCTTGCTCATGCCTGCGCCTCCGCTTCTGCCGGGGTCGACGGCGCGCGCAGCGCGCGCACCAGCGCGTCGAAGCGCGCCGCATCGACATAGCCGTGCAACTGCTCGCCCACCATTACCGCCGGGCCGCAGGCGCACTGGCCCAGGCAATAGACCGGCTCCAGCGTCACCTGCCCGTCCGCGCTGGTTTCATGGAAGCCGCAGCCCAGCGCGCGCTGCGCATGCTCGGCCAGCGCCTCGGCGCCCACGGCCTGGCACGCCTCGGCGCGGCATACCTGCACCACGTGGCGGCCGGCGGGCTGCTGGCGGAAGTGATGGTAGAAGGTGATCACGCCGTGCACCTCGGCGCGCGACAGGTTCAGCGCACGCGCGATCACGGGCACGGCGGTGTCGGGAATAAAGCCCTGGGTGTCCTGGATCTCGTGCAGGATCGGCAGCAGGGCGCCCGGCATGTGCTGGCGTGCCGCGACGATGGCGGCAATGTGCGCGGCATCGGCGGATGCCGGGGCACCGGGGGCACCGGGGGCACGGGGTGCGTGGGGGGCGATGTCTGGCATGGCGTCTCCTGTGAGGGCTCGCCAGGACCGGCCAAAGTGCCTGCCGGATCCCGCTTATATGCTATTTTTTTCCTATTTCCGGGCTATCGGATCGCCGTTTCGCCCGTTAGGCGGACTATATGAGAGTGACAGCGGCCCTTCAATAAGCTATTTTCTACATATGATCCGCATCTCGATCCAACCCCATCTGCAGATCCGGGACGACGCCCGGCCGGGCGCCGAGCCGCTGGACGTGTCCCGGCTGGTGGCCCTGCTCGGCCATATCGGCGACTCCGGCAGCATCAGCCAGTCGGCCCAGGCGGTGTCGCTGTCGTACCGCTATGCCTGGGGCATCCTGCGCGATGCCGAGGCGCTGTTCGGCGGCCCGCTGATCGACAAGACGCGCGGGCGCGGCAGCGCGCTGACGCCGCTGGCGCAGCAGCTGGTGTGGGCCAGCAAGCGGATCGGGGCGCGGCTGTCACCGACGCTGGACAGCCTCGCGTCCGAACTGGAGATCGAGCTGAAGAAGCTGATGGCGCAGCCGGAGGCGACGGCGCGGCTGCATGCCAGCCACGGCTTCGCGGTGGCGGCGCTGCGCGACTTCCTCGACGAGCAGCAGGTGCGGCACGACCTGAAGTACTGCGGCAGCGTCGAGGCCGTGGCCGCGCTGGCCGAGGGCGCCTGCGACATCGCCGGCTTCCATGTGCCGGTGGGCGAGTTCGAGCACGGCATGTGGCGCCACTTCACCACCTGGCTCAAGCCCGAGACCCACTGCCTGGTGCACCTGGCGGTGCGCAGCCAGGGACTGTTCGTGCGGCCGGGCAACCCGCTCGGCATCCACACGCTCGAGGACCTGACGCGGCGCGAAGTCCGCTTCGTCAACCGGCAGGTAGGCTCCGGCACGCGGCTGCTGCTGGACCTGATGCTGGCGGCGCGCGGCATCGACGGCGCGCGCATCGAGGGCTACAGCAATGGCGAATTCACCCACGCCGCGGTGGCGGCGTACATCGGCAGCGGCATGGCCGACGTGGGCTTCGGCGTGGAGACCGCGGCGCGGCGCTTCGGGCTGGCCTTCGTGCCGGTGATCAAGGAGCGCTACTTCTTTGCGATCGAGCGCGCCAAGCTGCGCAGCGCGGCGCTGGCCGGCGCGGTCGGGGCGCTGACCAGCGAGGCCTTCCGCCAGCGCGTCAACGCGCTGCCCGGCTATGACGGCACCCTGACCGGCACCGTGCAGACCTTGCCGGAAGCCTTCCCGGACTACCGCGACACGCCGCAGCGCTAGCGCCGCAGCAACGACAGGCGGTCAGGATGGCCGGCCCACTGCTCGTGGTCGGGCAGCGGTCCCTTCGCCTTCATCAGCGGCAGCCAGTCGGGCCGTCGCGACAGCTCGGCGTTGAGCGCCAGGAAATGGCGCTGGGCTTGCGGCAGGTCATGCTCGGAATAGATCGCGCCGACGGGGCACAACGGCACGCACATCGAGCAGTCGATGCATTGGTCGGGATCGATGGCAAGGAAGTTCGGCCCTTCGTGGAAGCACGACATCGGGCAGACTTCGACGCAGTCGGTATGGCGGCACTGGATGCAGGCATCCGTCACGACAAAGGTCATGGGGCAGTTACGGCACGGCAGGGAAACAGTGCGTGATGGTAAAGGCCGGCCGGGGCGCGTGGAGCACCCCGGCTTGTGCGACTTCTTCAAATCCGCTGAAGCGGCGGGGCGCCGCGCCCGCCCGGCACGCCGCGTCAGGCAGTCTCGCGCATCAGCTCTTCCTTGCGCGCGGCCATGGTCTGCGCCACATCGCGCAGGTCGACCTTTTCCTTGATCACGTTCTTGAACAGCTCGCCTTCCTCTTCCTCGACGTGGTGGGAAACATATTCCGACAGCACCGTGAAGCTGGCCTCGAGCATGTCGCCGGCGGGGTCTTCCTCGATCGCGGCGATCAGGTCCTTGGCGACCTGGTGCTCGACCTGGGCCTCGTCCAGCATGTCATCGATTTCTTCGCTGACGCCCCGCAACGCCGGGTAGAAAATTTCTTCCTCGATGGTGGCGTGCACCGTGAGCTGGTGGCACACGTCGAGCGCGATCGATTCCTTCTCGTCGCGGTCGTCGGTGTCCTTGAACGCCTTGAACTGCTTCTTGACCGCACGGTGGTCGTCCATCAAGGCACCGAGTGCCTCGGCCTGGTCTGCGGGGATCTTCGACTTGTCCACGGTTCTCTCCTGGTGGGGAGCCGGCACTCCGGCTTCGCCCCGCAAGGAAGGCAGATTCCGTGCCCGCGCCGCATCAGGCGCCGCGGCGCGCGCATGGCGGGCCGGCCTGCGTGTCATTGCAATTCCTGCGCGAAGCCTTGTAATTGTGCCCGCGACGGCGCGTGGGGCCGCGCATGGCATGCCCGCATCGCCTTTGCCCACGGGTATGGCGTTGCACCGCTTTGATGGAGAGGCGTGACGCGCGGCATGAAAGTTGCGGCAGCTACGGCAACCGTTGCGTTATCCCGCAACCAGCCGGAACAGAATCCTCTGCCCGGACCGCTCTCACCAGCGTGCGGCGCGCGCCGTCCGACACCATCATGCCGACCACCTTCCTCTACTCCAATTGCGCCGATGCAGCGTCGGCGGTCCAGGATGAACTGCAGGCCGCCAGCGCCGCCGGCTATGGCGTCGACCCGCAACACGTGTTCTGGGAGGCCGCCCCCGCCTCGGTGCCGGCACTGCAGCGCTCGCGCCTGCGCACGCTGCAGCAACAGGTGCAGCCGGGCGACGCGGTGGTTGCGCTGCGCCTGTGCAGCCTGGGCTGGAGCGTGCCCGAAGTGCTGGCCACGGTCCGGCGCTTCCGCCTGCTGGGCGTGGCGCTGTACTGCGTGCAGCTGTCGCGCGATGACCTCGCCAGCGCGACGCCGCCCGAAGCGGTCGAAGTATTGCGTGCGGTCGCGGCGCTCGAAGGTGCGACCCGCAGCGTGCGCGTGCGCGAAAGCCTGGCCGCGGCCAAGGCCATGGGGCGGCAGGTGGGCCGTCCGCCCAAACACACGCCCGAGCAGCGCCACGCGATCCTGAGCGCGCTGTCGGCAGGCTATTCGGTCAGCGAGACCGCGCGGCGCTTCAGCACCTCGCGCCAGACCGTGCTGCGCATCCGGGCGGCCGAGCCGCTGGCGCAGCGCGCGGCGGCCATCGCCCTGGCCGACGCCGAAGAATCCGCCACCGAAACGGCGACGGAATGAAACCCGCCGCCACAACGCGCGGCACGCTGGTGTCGCGCTCCGCTGCTTGCCCGGCCGCTTGCCCGGCTGCATTTGGCTGGCTGCCATGACCGACCTCCCGCCCAACGCCATCGACCTGCCCGCGGCACTGGTCGATGCCACCGCGCCGGCCGCGGCCACGCCCCTGCGCGCGCGCCTGGCAAGGCCTACCCTGCTGCTGGAAACGCTGCTGGCGACGCGGGTGGAACTGCTCAGCCGCGACCACGGCTGGCCGCCGCACACCCTGGCGCAGCGCCGCGCCGTGCTGATGCGGCTATGGGAGCAGCGCGCACCGGGACTGTTCGAGCAGGATGGCACCGCCGACAGCATCGAACGCTGCCTGCAGGCGGCGTTCGCCGAAGCGGCCGCCGGACGCCGGCTGGAAGCGGCGCTGCAGTTCAAGCGCGCCTACTACCTGGTGTGCTGCACGGCGTCGTCGGGCAGCCGCGCGAGGCTCCACGGCAACGGCGGCCCGGCCTGACTGCACGTGGCGCGGTCACGCGCAGACCGCGCGCAGCGTCTCGTCCCACTCCGCCACGAAGCGGCCGATGCCGAAGCGCTCGCGCGCCAGCCGGCAGCCGCGCTCGCCCCAGGCGCGCGCCAGTTCCGGATCGTCCAGCAGTTCGCGCATCACGCTGACCAGCACCTCGACGCGGGTATCGACATAGCCGTTGTTGCCGCTCTGGATCACCGTGGCCAGCTCGGTGGTGGCCAGGCCCACCACCGGCACCCCCAGCATCATCGCCTCCACCACGGCCAGGCCCAGGCTGGTGTAGCGGATCGGGTTGAAGAAGAAGCGGTAGCGCGCGACAAACGCCGCCAGTTCCGGGTTCGGTATTTCGCCCAGTCCCCCCGCCTCCTGCGCCGCCATCCCGACCAGGTCCAGAGGCACCTGCGCGCGCACGCGCGCGAACAGGTCGGCGCCGAGCCGGCGGCCGCGCCGCGACAGGTGGTTGACCACGCTGATGCCGCGCGCCAGTTCGCCGCTGTAGCGCACCGCCTCGTCGACCAGCACGCCGTGCTCGATCACGCGGCACGGCGTGACGCCGCTGTCCCACATCAGCGCGTTGAACGGCGTCACGTGCACCAGCAGCATCGACGCGTCCTGCACCGGATGGCGCGTGTTGGTCGGGTGTTCCTGCGGCGGATCGTGTTCCAGGTAGATCGCCGGCAGCGCGCGCTGCGCGGCGCTGAGCAGGTCTGCGCGGTCATGCTCGTAATGGTGGCGGTGCTGGTACAGCACGCAGTCGAAGCGGCCGGCCGGGACCGCGTCGTAAGGCACCTCGTGCACGTTGGCTCCCCACGGCAGCGCGCCGCCGGCGCCGGCATAGCCGGGGGTGCCGTCGGCGCGCGTGACCAGGTACAGCTCGTGCGGGATCTGCGACAGGTAATACAGGTAGTTCCCGTGCACGTGCCAGGTCAGGATGCGCAGCCGCCTAGCCATGGCCGCGCTCCTGGGCCGCCAGCGCCAGCGCGGCCTCCACCACGCTGGCCACGCTGATATTCGACGCGCACGGGTGCCCCGCGAGCGGGCAGCGCTGGTGCATGCACGGCCGGCATGCCGGCTGGTCGGCCAGCACGCGGTGCAGCGTGGTGTCGAGCGGCGCCCAGCGCGCGCTGTCGCTGCCGCACGAGACCACCACGCTGGGCGTGCCCACCGCCGCGGCGATATGCGAAGCACCGGTGTCATTGCACAGCAGCAGGCGCGCATCGCGGATCAGCGCGGCCAGCGTGCCCAGCGCGGTCTGCCCGCACAGGTTGACCACCGGCTTGCCCAGGCGCCGCGCCAGCTGCGCCACCAGCGCGGCCTCGTCGCGGCTGCCGGTCAGCACCACCTTCCAGTGGCGCCGCAGCGCGCGCCCGGCCTCGGCAAAGCGCTCCACCGGCCAGCGCCGCGACAGCATGCGCGCGCCCGCGTGCAGGCAGAAGTATTCGCCGGCAACCAGCCCATGCTCGGCGGCCAGCAGCCGCCAGCTGGCGTGGTCGAGCGGACGCAGCGGAAACGCCAGGCTGCGGTCCGCGCACGGATAGCCCAACGCCTGCATCAGCGCCAGCAGCCGCTCGACCTCGTTGCCCTGCGGCCACGGCACCAGCACGCCGGCGCGGCTGCAGCGCGCCGCGGCGGGGTCCGGACAGAAGCCGGCCATGCGCCGGGCGCCCAGGCGCTGCACCACGGCGTTGGTGAGCGCGCCGCTGCCGTGCAGCTGGATCGCCAGGTCGAAGCGCGCCGCGTGCGCGGCCGCGTAGAACGGGCCGGCCGCGGCTTCGGCGCAAGGTTGTTCCGGCATTCCCGGTGCGCCGGGAAATATCATCAGGTCATCCACCAGCGCACTGAAGCGCGACACGAACTCCTGTGCCCACGGCAGGCCGACCAGCGTGATGCGGGCCTCGGGCTCGCCCGCGCGCAGCGCCCGCAGCGCCGGCACCGCGCACAGCATGTCGCCGAGCTGGAGCGCGCGGAACACCGCGATGCGCCGCACGCGCGCCGGCGCCGCGCGACGTCGCGCCGCTTGCTGCGGGTGCCGCGCGAGGGGCAAGGCCGTGACCGGCTCGACGCGTGCGTTCATAGGAACACCACCCGGAACGCGAGCGCGCCGCGCAGCCGCCAGTACAGCGACAGCGGCGGTATCAGCATGGAGGTGAACGCCATCTCGGCCACATGGGCCGGCGTCAGCGCCGCGCCGCGCAGGCGCCGCGCGCACAATGCCGCGGTAAATCCGAACCACAGCAGGCCCGCCGCCGCGGCCACGGCCGGCGCGCCCGCCAGCCACGCGCTCGGCGCGGCCAGCAGCGCCAGCACCGTCACGTAGTAATGCCAGGGCGGCACGCGGCGAATGCGCTGCCGGTACAGGCGCGGATGCTTCTTGTACAGCAGCGCGTCGAAATACACCTTGGCCTGCGCCGCCACGCTGCTGCCCCATGCGGCCGGACGCACCGGATGCGCCACCACGGCCGCGGGCGCGCGCCCCACCGGGCAGACCTGCTCGATCAGCCGGAACTGCAGGTCCGAATCCTCGCGCCACGCGCGCGTGAAGCGCTCGTCGAAGCCGCCGATGCGCAGCAGCGCGTCGCGCCGGACGAAGCAATTGGCGGTGACGAACTCGGCGTGCGCAAGGCCGCCGGTATCGCGCTCGTGGTCGGTCGGCCGCGCCGGCAGCGGCACGTGCACGGTGCCGGCCACCGCGCAGCACTCCGGCTGCTCCGCCAGCGCCGCGCAGCCCGCTTCGAGCCAGCCCGGATCCGGCACGGTGTCGTCGTCGGTAAAGGCAATCACGGACGCGCGCGCGCGGCGCCAGCCCGCATTGCGCGCGCCCGACGGTCCCTGCGTGCCTGGCACCGGCACATAGCGCAGCGCATGGTGCGGATGCTGCGCGGCCATCAGCGCCACCAGCCGTTCGATGCGGGCCTCGCAGCCATCGTCGGCAACGATGATCTCGTACGCCTGCGCGGACAGGCGCTGCGCGCACAGCGCCTGCAGGCAGCGCGCCAGCAGCGCCGGCCGGCGCCAGGTGGGCACCACCACCGCAACCCTTGGCTCAGGCCTGTCCATGGGCGCCTCCCGTCTGTCCCTGGGCGCCTCCGGCGCCGGGTTTCTCCAGCAGGAACGGGCCGATCACCAGCGCGTCCAGCGGCGAGGTCCAGAAGCACTCGACCGCATCGCGCGGCGTGCATACGATGGGCTCGCCGCGCGTGTTGAACGAGGTGTTGACCAGGATCGGCACGCCGGTGCGGCGCTCGAACGCGGCCAGCAAATCGTAATAGGCCGGGTTCTGCTCGCGGCGCACGGTCTGCACGCGCGCGGTGCCGTCGACGTGGCAGACCGCCGGGATGCGCGCCGCCTGCTCCGGACGCACGTCGTAGATGAACAGCATGAACGGCGCTTCGCCGCGGCCGGGCTTGGCCGCGCTGAACCACTCCGGCGCGCGCTCCTGCATCACCACCGGCGCCACCGGGCGGAAGTCTTCGCGGTCCTTGATCTGGTTCAGCCGTTGCTGCATGCCGGGATCGATCGGCGAGGCCAGGATCGAGCGCGCGCCCAGCGCGCGCGGGCCGAACTCCATGCGGCCCTGGAACCAGCCGATGATCTTGTCCTGCGCCAGCAACTCGGCGGTCTGCCCGGCCAGGTCGTCGAGCCGGCGGTAAGGCAGCCTGGCCCAGTCGAGGAAGGCCGCGATCTCGTCCTCGCCATACGCCGGGCCCAGGTAGGCGTGCTCCATGGACCATTGCCGCGCCGGACGTCCGCGTTGCAGGAAGTCGATCCACAGCGCCGCGCCCAGCGCGGTGCCGGCATCGCCGGCGGCGGGCTGCACCCAGACCTCGTCGAACGGGCTCTGGTCACGCACGCGCGCATTCATCACGCAGTTCAGCGCCACCCCGCCGGCCATGGCCAGCTGCCGTTCGCCGGTGGCCTCGGCCAGCCAGGTGGTCATGCCGACCACGGTTTCCTCCAGCACCTCCTGCAGCGAGCGCGCGATATCGAAATGCGCGGCGCCGAAGTCCTCGCCGCGCTGGCGCGGCGGCCCCAGCAACGCTTCCAGGTCGGGCTGCGCCACGCGGTAACCGCCTTCGGCATCGCGCCGCACCATGTCGCGGAACACCCCAAGGTGCGCAGGCTTGCCGTAGGAGGCCAGCGCCATCACCTTGTACTCGTCCGACGAATGCAGGAAGCCCAGGTGGCGCGTGACGCGTTCGTACAGCAGGCCGAGCGAGTCCGGCAGGTCGATCTGCTTGATGCGCCGATACTCCTTGCCGTCGAACACGCCGTAGCTGGTGGTGGCGCGTTCGCCGCGGCCGTCCATGGTCAGCACCGCGCAGCGCGCGAACGGCGCCGCCAGGAAGGCGCTGGCTTCATGCCCCATGTGGTGCTCGACGAAATGCCAGCGGAACGGCCCGTCGTGGCGCACGCCGCGAAAGCGCGCGGCGAGGTGGTGCGGTGCGCCGCCGGCCAGTTGCCGCGGTGCGTTGACCACGTACGACAGGAACAGCGGATCCCACGGCGACTCGTGCCCGCTGGCAGCGCCGTGCGCTGACGGCTCCAGCGGCAGCGTCACGGTGGCGTCATGCCGGCGCGCGCCCAGCATCAGCGCGGGGTCGAACGCGTAGGCGACATGGTCGACCTCGCGCAGCGCGATGCCGGCCTCGCCCAGGCAATAGTCGATGGCGTGGAACGGCAGTTCCCATGCCGTGAACGGCACCGGGCGCTTGCCGTGCTTGATATGGGTGAAGCGTTCGTCTTCCGCCGCGGCGATGACCTCGCCATCGCGCACCAGGCAAGCGGCGGAGTCATGGTAGGCGGCGTTAATGCCAAGGGTGTACATGGTCGGCCTCGTCATGTGGGAGGTGGCGGGTTGCACTGTCGTCCGGCATCGCGGGCACGGCATCGAACTCGGCAGGCGCCGCTGCGGCCGCGCCCACGCCCGGCCACGGCAGTTCGACCGCGGGCATGCTGTCGGGATTGCCGCCCAGCAGCGCCAGCGCGGCCTGCACCGCGTGCGCGGCCGGCACGTCTTCCAGGCAGCGATGGTGTCCCTGCGGGCACATGCTCTTGTAGCAATAGCGGCACGGCACATCGGCAAACAGCGTGCGGTGCGGCACCTGCCACGGCGTGTGCTGCGGATTGGTCAGCGCGTAGAGGTCCACCACCGGCGTGCCCAGCGCGGCGGCCAGGTGGACCGGCCCGGTGTTGTTCGACACCAGCAGGTCGGCGGCTTCCAGCAATGCGCCCATTTCGCCCAGGCGCAAGGCGCCGGCGAGCGGCACCACGCGCGCGTGGCCGGCGGCGGCGCAGACCGCGCGCACGATGTCGTGCTCGGCGGCATCGCCGGTCACCAGCACGTGCGCGCCGGCCTTCACCGCCAGCGCGTGCGCCACCTGGGCAAAGCGCGCCGGCGGCCAGCGCCGCGACGGCGCGCTGGCGCCGGGATGCACCACCACCACCGGCCCGCTGCGGCCGCCGCGGATCGCGGCCAGGCGCCCGGCGAGCGCGGTGCGGTCCGCCGCCAGCACGCGAAAGCGCAGGCGCGTCTCGCGTGCGACGGCTCCCACCTGCGCCACCAGGTCGAGCTGGCGCTGCGCCTCGTGGCGCGGACGCTGGCCCGGCTGCGTGCCCGGCTCGGTGTCGGGGACCCAGTCGCTCAGCAGCGTGTAGGGGTTTTCGCGGCAGCAGGCCAGCCGCAACGGAATGCCCGCCAGCGCGCACAGTACCGCGGCGGGCAAGGGGCTCTGGCTGTAGACGGTAAAGATCACGGCCGCGTCGAAGCGAAAGCGCGCCAGCCAGCGCGCGCAGGCGGCAATCTCCGGCCCCGGCGCCGGTGCCGCCCGGGCCTCGGCATGCCTGGCCCAGGGCGCGTCCCAGGCCAGCACGCGGCCGACCATCGGCAGGTGCGGCGCCAGGGCCGCCGCGCTGTGCGAGGTCAGCAGCGTCAGCCGGCGCGCCGGCAGCGCATCGGCCAGGGCCTGCATCGCCGGCGTGCTCATCAGCACGTCGCCCATATTGTCGAGGCGCACGCACAGCACGCTGCGCGCGGATTGCCAGTTCATGGCGCCTCCGCACGGCATGGTGACGCGGCCGTCGATGCGGCGGCGCCGACAGGGTCCGCTGCGCGGGTGCGCGCAACCACCAGGCGCGCGGCGGCGTCGAGCGTGGGCACCACGTAGTCGGCCTGGCGCGCGGGCGAGAGCTGCCATTCGGTCTCGTTGCCGCAGTCGACCAGCACGGTGGCGCAGCCGGCACGGTTGCCGGCCTCGACGTCATTGAGGATGTCGCCGATCATCCAGGACCGCGCCAGGTCGAGCCGCCATGCCGCGGCCGCCTGCAGCAGCAGCCCGGGCATGGGCTTGCGACACAGGCACGCGCGCGCGTAGGGCGCCACCTGCCCTTCGGGATGATGCGGGCAATACAGGAAGCCGCTCAGCGCCGCGCCCTGCTCGGCAAACATGGCCGCCAGCCGTTCACGCACTGGCACCAGCTCGGCCTCGGTATGCAGGCCATGGGCCACGCCGGGCTGGTTCGTCACCACCACCAGCGGCAGACCCAGGCCGCCCAGCAGCCGCAGCGCGGCGGCGGCGCCTGGCGCAAGCCGCATGCGCGCCGGATCGACGTTGTAAGGGACGTCGTCCAGTACCGTGCCGTCCTTGTCCAGCAGCACGGCCGCGCGTAGCGGGGCGGCGAGGCTCATGGCCACGAGGTCTCCTTCATGGGCAGCACCATCACCTCGGGGATCACGGTTTCTTCCGGCTGCGTCAGCACGAAGCGCACCGCGTTGGCGACATTGGCCGGATCCTGCAGATTGCCCTGGTCGATGTCGGGAAAGCGGTCCAGCAGGAACGGCGTGCGCATGCCGCCCGCGACGATCGCCGAGACCTTGATCCCGTGCGGCCGCAGTTCCGCATGCAGCGCGTGCGAAAAGCCCAGCAACCCCCACTTGGTCGCGTGGTAGGCCGAGGCATTGGGCCACGCGCGCTTGGACGCGGTCGAGGCAATGTTGACGATATGCCCCCCGCCCTGCGCCTTCAGCACCGGCACGGCGGCATGCGCCATCAGGTAGGGGCCGTACAGGTTGACCATCAGCACTTTGCGCCAGGTCTCGGCATCGACCTCATCCACCGGCAGGGTGATGTCGATGGCGGCGTTGTTGACGATGCCGTCGAGGCGCGCGCCGCGCGCGCGCACGGCTTCGAAGGCGGCGCGCACGGACGCGGGGTCGGAGACATCCAGGTGCAGCGGCCACGCCTGCGCGCCGGCCTCGGCCAGCCCGCCGGCGCTGTCGCGCGCAAGCTTGTCGTCGATATCGGCCACGATCATGGCGGCGCCGGCCGCGCTCAGCGTGCGGCAGATGGCGGCGCCCAGGCCGCGGCCCGCGCCGCTGACGAGATAAGTGCGGTCCTGCAGCGGCATGGCGGCCTCGGTGTGCGCGGCGGGTCGTGGCGATTGCGAAGTTGGCATGGTGGTTCCCTGGCGATCGGTGTGGTGGACTGTGATTCGGACCACGAATCGGACCGAATCGGACAACGAATCGGACATCGGTGCTGGCACCTTGTCGGCTGCCGCATGCCGCGATCAGGACAGGCATGGCCAGGTGCGCAGGCTTGCTGCCAGTGCGAAATGTGTGCCAACAGTCCGGCGAACGCGGCTGCCGGATCAGCCGGCCGGCTGCGCGTGCATGCAAGCCCCTTGCGCCACCGCCCGCAGCAGCATCGCCACGCAGCCGGCAAAGGCCTCGTCGTACCACGCGTTGGCCCCGCTGACTGCGACCACGATGCCATCCACCACGGCGGCGCCGCCGAGCAGGGTGTCGTCGCTGCGCAGCCGGTGCGGGCTGCGGTGGACCACCTGCGCGCTGGCCATGCCGGTGCGCCAGCTCAGGCTGGCCTTGGCGCGCGCGTAGCGGCTGTAGTCGGCATCCCAGGCCTCGCGCGACGGCAGCGAATGCTCATAGAGGATCGCTTCCTCGAAGGCGCAATCGCCGGGCTGCAGCGTCGGATCCATCACGACCACATGCATGCAGCCGCTTTCGCCGACGGCCTTGTCGCGCAGCGAGGCCTGCAGCATTGGCAGCGCCAGCTCGAGCGCGCGCCGCGCCGCGGCGGGATCGCTGAACCGGCTGGCGCCGGCATGGGAGGCGCGGGGCGCCTGGCCCGCATCCGGGTTGGGTGGCATGGGCAGCTCCATCGATGGTTTGGGACGGCACGCCGCGCCGCCATCGCGTGCAGCGCGGCTTGCATCGGAGTCATCGACGCAGCAAACATCGGGCCGGTTGCAAGCCTGCTCTGGCTCGCGTCCAACCGCAAGGATCGGTAAGCGCAAATTACAAAGCGGCGGCGTAAGAATGACTAAACCGCGCGCGCACAGGCTGTCGTGCGTCTTCTTCGCAATGCGGTGAGCCTGGCTCCTCGAGAACCGCTATATCGCTTCTGCTTCGGTTCCCCGCCCGACGTGTTTATCGCCGGAATATTGCACAGGGGCGATGGCACGCTAGCTGCAAGGGCCACCACCTCCATACCGCCCGCGCTCGCGGTCACGGCGGCAAACCACCGGAGCCAACCATGCGCAAGATCGCGCTTATCAGCGAACATGCCTCGCCACTCGCCAGCGTTGGCAGCACCGACTGCGGCGGTCAGAACATCTATGTGGCGCATCTTGCAAGACAGCTTGGCAGCCGCGGCTACCAGGTCGATGTCTTCACGCGGCGCGACAAGGCGCTGCTGCCCGAGGTGGTGGCGTTCGCGCCCAACGTGCGCGTGATCCACGTCACGGCAGGGCCGCCGGTGCAGATCCCGAAAGAACAGCTGCTGCCCTATATGGAAGACTTCGGCGCGTTCCTGGCCGACTTCGTGCGCGGCGATGCCACCGGCTACGACGTGCTCCATGCCAACTTCTTCATGTCCGGGCTGGCCGCGCTGCGCGCGCGCCACACGCTCGGCATCCCGCTGGTGATGACCTTCCATGCGCTGGGCAAGGTGCGCAGGTTGCACCAGGGCAGCACCGACGGCTTTCCCGACGACCGCTTCGGCATCGAGGACACGCTGGTGCGCGAGGCCGACTGCGTGGTGGCGGAATGTCCGCAGGACCGAGACGACCTCGTCAATCTTTACAGCGCCGATCCCGCGCGCGTGCAGACCGTGCCGTGCGGCTTCGATGCGGCCGAGTTCGCGCCGGTGCCGCGCGACGCGGCGCGGCGCGCACTGGGCTGGCCGCTGCATGGCTTCCGCGTGCTGCAGCTGGGGCGGCTTGTGCCGCGCAAGGGCATCGACAACGTGATCCGCGCACTGGGCTGCCTGCGCCGCGACACCGGCCTCGACGCCACCCTGTACGTGGTCGGCGGCAACGCCGAGCAGCCGAGCGTGCAGGCCACGCCGGAAATCGGCCGGCTGCAGGACGTGGCCAGCGCCGAGGGTGTGGCCGAACGCGTGGTGTTTACCGGCCGGCGCGGGCGCGACACCCTGCGCCTGTTCTACAGCGCCGCCGATGTCTTCGTGACCACGCCGTGGTACGAGCCCTTCGGCATCACGCCGGTGGAGGCGATGGCGTGCGGCGCGCCGGTGATCGGCGCCGACGTCGGTGGCATCCGCTCCACCGTGGTGGATGGACACACCGGCTTCCTGGTGCCGCCCAAGGCGCCGGCGGCGCTGGCGGCGCGGCTGGCGCAGCTGGCCGCCAACCCCGCGCTGGCGCGCAAGCTGGGCGAAGCGGGCCGGCGCCGCGCGCAGGCGCATTTCACCTGGGCCGGCGTGGCCAGGCAGATGGAGGCGGTCTATGCGCACGTCTGCGCCGGGGTGCCGGCACTGCAGGCCGGGGCCCGCCGTGTCGCGGCCTGATGCGGACTCGACCGGCCGGCACGAGCAAGCAATGCAAGGAGAGCGGAAATGAAGGAAAGCGATCGCAAGCGCATCCTGGTCACCGGCGGCGCGGGATTTCTCGGCTCGCACTTGTGCGAGCGGCTGGTGCGCGCCGGGCAGGACGTGCTGTGCGTGGACAACTTCTACACCGGCACCAAGGAGAACATCGCGCATTTGCTGGGCCGGACCAATTTCGAGCTGCTGCGGCACGACGTCACCTTCCCGTTGTATGTGGAGGTCGACGAGATCTACAACCTCGCGTGCCCGGCCTCGCCGGTGCACTACCAGCACGACCCGGTGCAGACCACCAAGACCAGCGTCAACGGCGCCATCAACATGCTGGGACTGGCCAAGCGGCTCAGGGCGCGCATCCTGCAGGCCTCCACCAGCGAAGTCTATGGCGACCCCGAGCACCATCCGCAGCAGGAAGGGTACTGGGGCCACGTCAATCCGGTGGGCATCCGCTCCTGCTACGACGAAGGCAAGCGCTGCGCCGAGACCCTGTTCATGGACTACCACCGCCAGCATGGGCTGGACGTGCGCATCGCGCGCATCTTCAATACTTACGGGCCGCGCATGCACCCGGCCGACGGGCGCGTGGTCTCGAACTTCATCACCCAGGCGCTGGCGGGGCAGCCGCTGACGGTTTACGGCGACGGCGCGCAGACGCGTGCCTTCTGCTATGTCGACGACATGGTCGACGCGCTGGTCCGGCTGATGGAAGCCCCCGCCAGCGGCACGCCGGTCAACCTGGGCAACCCGCGCGAAAGCACCATGCTCGAGATCGCGCAGGCGGTGCTGCGCGCCACCGGCTCGCCGTCGCGCATCGAGATGCGGCCGCTGCCGGCCGACGACCCGCACCAGCGCTGCCCCGACATCACGCTGGCGCGCCAGCTGCTGGGCTGGGAGCCGCACACCGCGCTGGAAGACGGCCTGCGCCGCACCGTCGATTACTTTGCCGCGCGGCTGGCCGCGCAGGCGCATGCCGAAGGTGCGCCCGGCAACGTGGTGCCGGTGTCCGCCACCGCGCGCGAAGCGCGTGCCGCGCTCAGTTGACGGCGTACCGGGGCGCGCGAGGGGGCGGCATGGGCACGGCGATGGTGGTCGATCTCGCCGCTGCGGTGACCGTGATCTCGCCGCATCTGGACGATGCCGTGTTCAGTTGCGGCGGGCTGATCGCGGCCGCGCGCGCGGCGCGCGTGGTGACGGTGTTCGCGGGCGTGCCGCCGGCGGACATGCCGGCGCCCGACTGGGACCAGGCCGCCGGCTTCGCCAGCGCCGAGCAGGCGGTGCTGTCGCGCCGCCGCGAGGACAACCACGCGCTGACCATGCTGGGCGCGCACGCGGTGTGGCTGGAGTTCTGGGACAGCCAGTACGGGCGCCGCTATACCGCGCAACAGCTTGCCGACGCGCTGCACACCGTGCTGCTGATGCAGACCGAAGGCGTGGTGGTGGCTCCGCTCGGGCTGTTCCATTCCGACCATGCCCTGGTGCATGACGCCTGCCGGCTGCTGATGCTGGCCGCGCACGCGCGCGGCCCGGCATGGAACGGGCCGGCCGCCGCACCCGCCGCCGCGCCGCCGCCCGTGCAGTGGCTCTATTACGAGGACGCGATCTACCGCCGCATGCCGGGCCTGCTGCAGCAGCGGCTGGTGCAATGCCGGGACAGCGGCCTGTGCGCCACGCCCGTCAACCTGCCGGTGGCGCAGTACCTGACGCAGAAGAGCTACGCGCTCAACGCCTACCAGAGCCAGCTGCAGCTGTTCAGCGAAGACCGGCTGTGCGACCTGTGCGCCCCCGAGCGCTACTGGATGCTGCAGCCGGCCGGCCCCGCCCCTGAGCCTTGCCTGAGTCCTGCCTGAGTTCTGAGTTCTGCCAACAGCCATGCCGATACCAGCCACCGCTTCCGCTTCCCGCGCTACTCCGCGCACCCGCCCTTGCGACATCAGCGTGGTGGTGCTGACGCACAACCGGCGCGATTCGGTGCGCACCGCGCTGGCGCGCCTGAGCGCGCTGCCGGAACGCCCGCCCATCGCCGTGGTCGACAACGCCTCGGACGACGGCACCGCCGCCATGGTGCGCAACGAATTCCCGCACGCCGCGCTGCTGCGCAGCGCGCGCAACCTCGGCGCCGCAGGCCGCAACCTGGGCGCGGACTGGGCCCGCACCCGCTATGTCGCCTTCTGCGATGACGACTGCTGGTGGGCACCCGGATCGCTGTCGGCGGCGTGCGCCATGTTCGAGCGCCATCCGCGCGTGGCCGCGCTGACGGCGCGCATCCTGGTGGGCGAACACCGCGGCGAAGACCCGACCTGCGCGCGCATGGCGGCCAGCCCGCTGCCCTCGGCGATGCTGCCGGGCCGCGCGATCCTGGGCCTGATGGCGGGCGCCACCGCGTTCCGCACCGATGCCTTCCGCCAGGCCGGCGGCTACCATCCGCGCTTCTTCCTGGGCGGCGAGGAAACGCTGCTGGCGCTGGACCTGGCCGCGCATGGCTGGCAGCTGGTGTACGCGCCGCAGCTGGTGGTGCACCACCATCCCAGCCCGCTGCGCAACCCCGCGCAGCGCCGCTCGCTGCTGGCGCGCAATGCGATCTGGTCCGCCTGGCTGCGGCTGCCCTGGCAGGTGGCGCTGGGCGAGACCGCGGCGGCATTGCCGCAGCTGTGGCGCTGCCAGGGATGGCGCGGCCTGGTCGAGGTGCTGGGCGGCATGCCGTGGGTATGGCAGGAGCGCCGGGTGATCCCGGCGGAAGTGCTGAAGCTGCGCAGCCGCTTGCGCGAGCCGCGCGCCTGAGGCGCGGCCGCTGCGGTCAATGTGGCCGCGCTACGCTTCCTGCGCGTCCTGCGCGGAGCGCACCGCCAGCGAACGGATCGCCGCCACCAGCTCGCCCACCCGCACCGGCTTGGACAGGTGCAGCTGGAACCCCGCCATCAGCGCGCGCATGCGGTCCTGCGGCTCGGCGTGCCCGGACAGCGCGATCGCGGTCATGCGCTTGCCCAGCGGCACCTGCATCTGCGCCTCGAGCCGTCGCACCCGGCGCAGCACGGTGTAGCCGTCTTCCTCGTCGAGCGCGAGGTCGCACAGCAGCACCTGCGGCCATTGGCCGGGATGCGTACCCGCCAGCAGCGCGATCACGTCATCGCCACGCTGCTGCGCAATCGCATGGGCACCGTAGTCTTCCAGCGAGGCGCTCAGCACCTCGCGCGTGGGCTCGTCGTCGTCCAGCAGCAGCACGCGCAGGCCCTTGAGCGCCTGTGCATCGGGCGCCTCGGGTGCGGGCCCGGCGTGCGGCGTGGCGTCCGGCGCGCGACGCGGCTCGGCCTCCTGCACGGCGCGCATCGGCATCAACAGCTGGTAGGCGTGCGCGGGCCCGTCGGCAGTCAGCGTGACGCCGTGCTCGGCCAGCCATTCGTGCAGGCCCTGCACATCCGGCAAGGGCAGATCGCCCGGCGTGGCGGACAGCCGCAGGCCGGCCTGGCCGTCCAGCCGCTCGAGCCGCAGTTCCAGCCGCCCGCCCGGCTCGATGGTGGCGATCATGTGCTGGCACAGCTCCCAGATCGCCTTCTGCAGCACGCCCGGATCGCCGGTGACGCGCAGCTCCGACTCGCTCTGCACCGTGAACAGGTTGACATGGCGCTCGGCGATCAGCTCGCGCAGCCCGTCGACCACGCTGGCCAGCAGGATCTCGAGGCGCACCGGCTGCAGCGCCAGGCGCCGTTCGGCGCGTTCCAGCTCGCGCTGCTGCTGCTGCAACTGCCACATCTGGGTGTAGATGCCGCCGCGCTCGAGCAGCGTGGCGTGGTTGCCGTCTTCGACGATGCGGCCGTGCTCCATCACCAGGATGCGGTCGGCATCGACGATGGTCGAGAGCCGGTGCGCGATGATCAGCGCGGTGCGCCCGCGCGCGACTGCGGACAGCTCCTGCTGGATCGCGCGCTCCGAGCGCGTGTCCAGCGCCGAGGTGGCCTCGTCGAAGACCACGATGGGCGGGCGCTTGAGCATCGCGCGCGCGATCGCCACGCGCTGGCGCTCGCCGCCCGACAGGCGCACGCCGCGCTCGCCCACCTGGGTTTCGTAGCCGTCGGGCAGGCGGTCGATAAAGGCGTCGAGCTGCGCCGCGCGCGCCGCGGCGACGATGTCGGCGCGGGTGGCGCCTTCGCGGCCATAGCCGATGTTGTAGGCAATGGTGTCGTTGAACAGGATGGTGTCCTGCGGCACGATGCCGATCAGTTCGCGCAGGCTGCGCTGCGTCACCAGGCGCAGGTCCTGGCCGTCGATGCTGATGCTGCCGCTGTCGGGCTGGTACAGCCGGAACAGCAGCCGCGCCAGGGTCGACTTGCCCGAGCCGCTGCCGCCCACCACCGCCACGGTCTGGCCGGCGCCGGCGCGGAAGCTGACGTCCCACAGGGTCTGGTGGCTGGGGTCATAGCTGAAGTTGACGCGGTCGAAAACGATCTCGCCGCGGCTCACGCGCAGCGGGCGCGCCGCCGGCGCGTCGCTGTCCTCGCCGGGCTTGCCATGGGCGTCTAGCAGCGCGAACAGCCGCTCGACATTGGTCATGGCGTCGTTCGACTCGCGGAAGATAAAGCCGAGCGTGTTGAGCGGCAGCACCACCTGGATGATGTAGGCGTTGATCAGCACCAGGTCGCCCACCGACAGCGAGCCCTGGATCACGCGCTGCGTGGCCAGCAGCATCACCGCGCCGACCCCCACCGCAATGCACACGCTCTGCCCGATATGCAGGGCCGACAGCGCATACTGGTTTTCCACGCTGATGCCGATCCAGCGCTGCAGCATCTCGGACAGGCGCCGGGTCTCGAACGACTCGCGTGCGAAGAACTTGACGGTGTCGTAGTTGAGCAGGCTGTCCACCACCTTGCTGTTGGTGGTGGCCTCGACCGCATTGACCTGGCGCTGCACGCGCATGCGCCGCTGCGTGAAGACATAGGTAAAGCCCGCGTACAGCACGAACACGCCGAGGATGATGGCGGCGAAGGCCGCGCCATAGGCGCCGATCATGATGGCCAGTACCGAAACGATCTCCATCAGCGTCGGCACGATGGTGAAGACCGCCACGCCCAGCAGGAAGCCGATCGCCGCGGTGCCCTTCTCGAGGTCGCGGATCACGCTGCCGGTGGCGCGCTGCGCGTGGAAGCGGGCGCCCAGCGCATGCAGGTGCGCGAAGGCGCGTTCCATGAAGCCCGCCACCGTGCTCTGCGTGACGTAGGCAAAGACCACGTCGCGCAGTTCGCTGAAGGCGTTGCCGAGCAGCCGCAGGATGGCATAGGCCAGCACCAGGAACACCGGCATCGCCACCAACCCCAGCCGCGCCGCATCGGTGCCGGCCGCGGCGGGCGTGACCTCGTCGACCACCAGCTTGAGCATCAGCGGCACCGCCACGGCACAGGCCTTGGCCAGCAGCAGCAGCGACACCGCGACCAGCACGCGCGCGCGGAAGCGCCAGATCGCGCGGAACAGTTCGGCGGCGATGCGGCGGCGGGAGGCGGGACGGTTGGTCTGGGGCATGCGCGGTTCAGGCGTCAGGCGTTCGGTGCAGCATGGCAAGGCACGCATGGCGTGGCCGGCGCGCGATCCCTCGGAGAAGGCAAGTTCCATACCGATCGCAACGCGGCGCCATGGCGCGAAACCTGCAGCGCATCGGCAGCAGCGCCCGCGCGCGCTGCGTCACCGCCATCCGCCATGCCCGAGCGCATCAAGCCGCCTGTCAGCCGCGGCGAACTGAACCAATGCCGGCGCTGCCCGTTGTGGCGCAACGCCACCCAGGGCGTGCCCGGCGCCGGCGCGGCGCACGCGCGGATCATGCTGGTGGGCGAACAGCCGGGTTCGCAGGAAGACCTGCAAGGCTCGCCTTTTGTCGGGCCGGCCGGACACCTGCTGGATGAAGCGCTGCAGGCCGCCGGCCTGGACCGCGACAAGCTTTTCATGACCAACGCGGTCAAGCATTTCAAGTTCGAGTGGCGCGGCAAGCGCCGCCTGCACAAATCGCCGGCGCAGCAGGAGATCGAGGCCTGCAACCTGTGGCTGGAGCGGGAGCTGGAAAAAGTGCACCCAGCGGTGGTGGTGGCGCTCGGCGCCACCGCGGCGCGCGCGGTGCTGGGCCGCAAGAGCGTGACGCTGGCGGGCATGATGCAGACGCCGGTCGAGCACGAGGGGCGGCTGGTCATCGCCACCTACCACCCCTCGTTTGCCCTGCGCCAGCGCAGCGACGAGGCGCGTGCCGCGGCCTTCGACCGCATCGTGCGCAGTCTGCAGGCTGCCGCGCGGCTGGCGCGCGGTGCCAGGCAATGACCGGATCAGGACCGGTTCACTGTCGGCGGCGCGTCGGGATCGCGGCTGCCGGGATCGTGCAGGTCACGCGCGCCGACTCCCGGCGGCATCTCGCCCTTGCCGCCCTTGTCCGGCTTGCGCGCCGGTTGGTCATCCTTGCGGTGTGATGCCGCATGCTCCCAATCGGCACGGGCGCGCTCGCGCGCACGCTGGTTGTCCGCGGCGTTTTCCTTCAGTTCACGGTCATCCAGGCCCTGGCGCCGGTCCAGCGCCGGATCGTTCGACGTGTCGTGCTTGCTGTGTTTCATGACGCCTCCGCTGAGGTGGGCCGCAATCGCGGGCCAACGCTTAAGTGCGCGCAACTTCCGTTCCCGCGGCACTGGCCCCGGCCGCTGCCCGCGCCTGCCGGCACCGCTGCGCCCGTCGTCGCCGCGTCCTTGTAACAACCACCGGCGCTTGTAGAAAGTGCGTTGCGCCGGTGCTCCGCCCGGCCCCGCTCGGCGGTATGCGAGATGGCCCGGCAAATGCTTTTGCCGTACCAGCATGCCCGCGCTTGACAGCACGCCAGCGTTCAACAGGAGAATCCAGATGCGATCCACCATCCCCCGCGCCGCGGCCGTCGCGCTGCTGTGCGCGCTCGCCGGCGGCACCCTGGCGCAGCCGCCCGAAACCGGCGTGCGCACCGACAAGGGTCCCAAGGGCAGCCAGACCATACCGCCGCCCGGTGCCAGCGTGGCGCCGGGCAGCACGCCGGGCGCCACGCCCACCAACCCGGGCGGGCTGGCCAGGGATCTCGGCGACGTGCCCAAGGAGCCGCACACCGCCGGCGGCCTGCCCGGCCACGACAAGGCCAAGCCGGCCTCGGAAAGCGCCGGCAAGGTCGATCGCGACGGCCTGCATGGCAAGCCGCGCACGGGCACCGGCGGGGCCTCGATCGACCAGACCCGCGTGCCGGACTCCAAGGCGCGCTGATTTTTTTCAGGGCATCAGCACGAAGCGCTGGCGCGCGCCGCGGGCCTGCGCCGCCCACACGCGCCCGATCGCTTCCAGCGGCTCGGCGACGATATCCATCTCCATGCGCCCCGCGGCGGTATGCCGGCACAGTTCGGCGTAGGCCTGCGCCTGCGCCGCGATGGGCGCGTGGTAGTAGGCAAAGCCCATGATGTCGAAGCACGCCTGGCGCGCGGCGGCGCCGGCAAAGGTGATGGTCGGCGCGACCGTGGTGCCGATATGGACCAGCCGGCCGCCGTGGCCCAGCGCCAGCAACGCGGCTTCGGCGGGCGCGCCGCACAGGTAGTCCAGCACGATATCGACGCTGCCGTCGGCCGCATTGCGGTAGGCGTCGAGCAGGTCGCCGGGCTGGTCGAGCGGCACTACCGCATCGGCGCCCAGTCGGCGCGCACGCTGCAGCGCGTGCTCATCGCGCCCGGCGGCGATGACGCGGCCCGCGCCGAGCAGCTTTGCCGCGGCCACGGCCAGCAGCCCTGAAACGCCGGTTGCCCCAAGCACCAGCACGGTTTCGCCGGGCTGCATGCGGGCGCGCCATGACAGCGGCAGCCATGCCGCCAGGCCGGCGTTGCCGAGCGCGGCCGCGCGCGCATCGTCGATGCCGTCCGGCACCGGGAAGGTGAGCGCCGGGTCCACCAGCGCGCGCTGCGCCATCGACCCGTACGGCGCGCGCGGCGCATTGACGTTGAAGTAGACGCGCCGCCCATCGGCGAGGCGCCCCACGCCCTCGCGCCCCACCACGAAGCGGCCCGCGCCTGGCTTGAGGTAATGGCGGCCTTCGGCAATCGCCATGTCGAGCCGCGTCAGCGCCGCCGCCGCAACCTCGACCACGACCTTGCCCGGCCCTGCGGCCGGCTCGTCGAACTCCTGGTACACCGGCGCCTGGCCGGCGAGCGAAACCGCTGCCTTCATTTCCGTCTCCTTTTGCTACGCCCGGCCGGCCATGGCTTGGCATGACCGCGCCGGGCAGATTACAATGCAATCGATTGCACGACAAGCGAGGTTGCGCGCATCCGGGCCGATTCTAGGAAGCGCCGGTGTCTTGCGTCCAATCCACTTTTTGCCGGTATCCCGATAACCAGGCGGTATGGCGCGCCGTCTGCCGCACGTAACACATAGCGATGAGCAAGCCCACCATCAAGCAGATTGCCGAAGCACTCGACGTGCATCCGTCGACCGTGTCGCGCGTGCTCAACCCGCAGACCCGGCACCGCATCGGCGACGAACTGGTGGCGCGCGTGCTGAAGGCGGCGCAGGAGCTGCACTACTCGCCCAACCGCATCGCCGCGGCGCTGCGCACGCGGCGCTCGGGCACCATCGGCGTGGTGGTGCCGGACATCGGCAGCCCGGTGTTTCCGCCGATCGTGCTAGGCATCGAGAACGCACTGTCGCGGCACCGCTATATCCCGATCGTCGCCAATGCCGGCGGCGACAAGGCGCGCCAGACCTTCATCGTCGATCAACTGCTGGCGCGGCAGGTCGACGGCCTGATCCTGGCCACCGCCGAGCGCAACGACCCGGTGGTGGACCATTGCCTGGCGCAGGGCGTGCCACTGGTGATGGTCAACCGCAGCGACGATGCGGGGCGCGTGTCCAGCATCGTCGGCGACCACCGCCAGGCGATGGCGCTCGCCGTCGGTCACCTCCACGCGCTGGGCCACCGGCGCATCGGCCATGTGGCCGGACCGGGCAATCTCTCGACCGGCCACGAACGCGAAGCAGGCTTCCTGCAGGCGGTGGCGGAGCTGGGGATGGCCGTCTCCCACTGCCCGGTGGTGCGCGCGCCGGCCTACACGGAAGCGGCCGGCCAGGCCGCGTGCGCGCAACTGCTGGCACAGCGCCGTCGCGTCACCGCGGTGGTGGCCGCCAATGATTTCCTGGCGCTGGGCTGCTATGCGGCCGTCAACGCGGCGGGCGGCAGTTGCCCGTCGGACCTGTCGGTGGTCGGGCACAACGACATGCTGCTGATGCATGCGGTGGCCCCGGCGCTAACCACCATCCGCGTGCCGTTCTACGAGATGGGCACGCGCGCCGCCGTGTTGATGCTGGGCGCGCTGGACGGCAGCATCACCACCACCGCGCGGACCCTGCTGGCACCGGAACTGGTGGTGCGGGGCTCGACCCGGTCGCTGTAACGCTGGCGCTCGCAAGGGCGCCGTTTTTTTCGACAGTTTGTGCAATCGATTGCACAAATCCGGCCAGTAGAGCTACGCCATGGATCTCCGACAGCTTCGCTACTTCAAGGTGCTGGCCACGCTGCAGCACTTCGGCCGCGCCTCGGCAGCGCTGCATATCGCGCAGCCTGCGCTCAGCCGCCAGATCCGGCTGCTCGAGGAAGAACTGGGCGTGCGCCTGCTGGAGCGCCACGTGCGCGGCGCCACGCCCACGCCGGAGGGCCTGGTGCTGCTGGACCGCGCCTCCTTCCTGCTGCGCTACGCCGACCAGGTCAAGGTGGACATCGCCGACCTCGCCGCGTCGCCGCGCGGGCTGGTTGCGGTGGGGCTGACGCCGGCGCTGGCGCCGCTACTGTTCATCCCGCTGGCCGAAACGCTGCGCGAGCAGTATCCGGAGATCCGCCTGCGCCTGGTGGAGAATTTCGCTCCCGCGCTGCAGGATGCGCTGCTGCAAGGCACGCTCGACGTCGCGCTGCTGAGCGGGCCGGTGTCGAGCTCCGGGGTCTCGGCGGTGCCGCTGGTGGCGGAGAGCCTGTGCGCGATCGGCCCGCGGGGTGATGCCGCGCTGGGTGATGGGCCGGTGGAGATCGAACAGCTGCAGGGCCTCCCATTGATCCTGACCGGCGTGCCCAAGTCAGGCGTGCGGCTGGCGCTGGAAGCACTGGCCGCGCGCCAGGGCCTGGAGCTGCAGGTCACGATGGAGGTGGAATCGATCGAGGTAGCCCGGCGACTGGTGGCGCGCGGGTTCGGCTGGACCGTGCATTTTGCCGCGGCGATCCGGGACGAACTGGAGGCCGGACACCTGCAGGCCGTGCCGGTGCAAGGGCTCGAACTGCATCGGCTGATCGGCTATGCCGCGGCACGGCCGCCGTCGCGGGCGACGCTGGCTGTGATGGAAACGCTGAGGCGGGTGGCGACGGAGTTGGCGGTGGCTGGGAGCTGGCCGAATTGCAGGGTGCTGGGGGAGATCGGGGGTGGTTCTTAGTGGGCGTTGGCGCGGTTAAGCACGTCTTCCCTTCCGCGGAGCTTTCTGCTCCTATCGCTCCTTGCGCGCAGCAAAGCCCCCATCGCCATGCACCACCCTGCCACCCACCATCGTCAGCACCGAACGGATGCGGTGGATGTCTTCAACCGGGACGGTCAGGTAGGGCCGGTCCAGCACCGCCAGATCGGCCAGCTTGCCCGCCTCCAGCGTGCCGCGCGAAGCCTCATCGAACGAAATCCACGCCGCGTTGGCGGTATAGAGCCGCAACGCCTCCAGCCGCGACAGCCGGAACTCATCCTTGCGCCGGACTTCCCGGCCGATCGAATAGCCCCCGACATGGAACTCCAGCGCACGCCAGACGCCCGGGATACCGATGCGCGTGGCATCCGTGCCCCCTGCCACTTTCAGCCCGTGCTGCAGGGCCAGCCGCACCGGCGGCGCGGCCTCGGCCACATGATGGCCATTGGCGTGGCCGATGGCGCCGGCCTCGAAGTACGGCCCCATCTGCACCGTGTAGGCCAGCCCTAGCGCCTTCATGCGGCGGAAGGTCTCGGGCTTGCCGGTGTTCAGGTGGGCCATGGCCCAGCGCAGCTTGCCCAGGTCATGGTGTCTTGCCACTTCCTCGAACACGTCGAGGATGGCGTTGGCGGCATCGTCGGTATAGGCGTGGATCTCGACCGGATAGCCGCGGCTGGCGGCGAAGGTGGCAACCTTCAGCAGTTCCTCGCGGTCCTTCGCCGACGGCTGGAATCCGGGTCCCATCTTCACGCCGTCGTCCATGCCGAACACCAGCATTTCGCCCGGTCCCAGGAAGCGCAGCTTGCCGTCGCCCAGGCGCGGCGGCAGGTAGGCCAGCGTGTTGCGGAACCACTCGGCCTCGTTGCCCGCGACCATGGTGGGGATGCGGTAGCCGACCCGCAGCGACAGGCTGTCTTCGCGCCACAGAGCGAACAGCGGATCGTACGCGGGGCCCGGTCCGGCGGTGGGGTCGATCAGCGCGGTCACGCCCAGGCTGTTGAGGCGGCCGAAGAAAGCTTGCAGGCTGGCCTTGGGGTCGACCTGGCTCTGCGCCAGGATGCGCCCGAACAGCGCCGACAGCGGCCGGATCGCGCCGAAGATCCGGCCGGTGACACGGCCGTCGCGGTCGCGCTCCATGCGGATGCCGGGCGGCAGCGCATCGGGCTGATCGAGCTCGAGCACTTCGATCGCCTTGGCGTTGACCAGCGCGTAGTCGTACAGGTACTGCACGTAGGCCGGATTGCCGGGGAGCAGCGCGGTCAGCTCGGCCGGGGTCGGCGCGCGCTTCTCGGTGAACTGGTCGGGGTGCCAGGAACCGGTCACGGCCACCCATTTGCCGGGGCCGCGCGCCAGCGCGGTCTTGCGCAGCTGTTCCAGGCCCGCAGCCAGGCTGGTGGTTTCGCCCTCGTACCAGTAGGTTTCGAAGGCATAGCTCTGGCCGCCGCGAATGGCGTGGATATGGGTGTCGATCAGCCCGGGGATCACCGTGCGCCCGCCCAGGTCGATCACCTCGGTGGCTGGTCCTGCCAGGCGGCGGATGTTCGGGTTGGTGCCCACTGCAACGATGCGCTCGCCACGGATGGCAATGGCCTGCGCCACCGTATCCGCGCCGTCCATGGTAAGCACCGTGCCGTTGACCAGGATCCGGTCCGCGGGCGCGGCGGCGGCCTGCGCCTGTGCTCCTCCGGCCGCGATCACGCAAGCCGCCGCCATGGCATGCGCCAGGCCCCGTGCAATCCAACGCATATCGATGTTCCCTTGGTTTGAGAGAGGCGGCGCCCGGATGATGCGCCGGGCGCCAGTGCCGCGGCGTTACTGGCCCGGCTGCGCACCCGAGCGCTTGACGATGGGCTCGAGCTTGGCGATGTCGGCGGCGATCAGCTTGTCGAACGCGGCCGGCGTCGACGGCTTGGCTTCGGCGCCTTGCGCCATCAGCTTGTCGCGCGTTGCCGGCGCACCCAGCGCCTGCTGCATCGCCGTGTTCAGGCGCGCCACGATCTCCCTGGGCGTGCCCGCCGGCGCCAGCACGCCGAACCAGGCATCGAACACATAGCCCGGCACGCCCGCCTCGGCGATGGTGGGCACGTCCGGCAGCGACGGCACCCGCGCCGCCGTGGCCACGCCCAGGATGCGCAGCTTGCCGTCCTTGACGAACTGCAGCGCGGTGATCGACGGGGCGAAGAACATGTCGACGCGTCCGCTCATCACATCGGTGATGGCCGCCGGCGCGCCCTTGTACGGGATATGCCGGGTCTGCACGCCGGCGCTCACGTTGAACAGCTCGCCGCTCAGGTGCGAAGAGCTGCCGCTGCCCGCCGAGCTGTAGGTGACCGAGTCCGGCCTGGCGCGCGCGGCGGCCAGAAGGTCCTTGAGCGTGCGGTACGGGCTGGAGGCGCTGACCACCAGCAGGTAGGGCATGGTCGCCACCGTGGAGATGCCCTTCAGGTCGCGCGTGGTGTCATACGGCAGCTTCGGATAGAGCGTGGGATTGACCGCATGGCCGGCGGAGGTCAGTAGCAGGGTGTAGCCGTCAGCGGGAGCCTTGGCCACCACCGCGGTGCCGATGGTGCCGCCGGCGCCGGGCCGGTTGTCGACGACGATCTGCATGTTCGACGAGGCGCTCATCTCGGCGCTGACGATGCGCGCGAGCAGGTCGGTGGCGCTGCCGGCGGCAAACGGCACCACCATGCGGATCGGCTTGTCGGGATAGCTGTCGGCGCGCGCGGCGCCGTGCAGCAGCGGCAGGCACAAGGCGGCGGCCAGCGTGGCGCGCAGCATGTGGCGGAATCTCATGTGGGGTCTCCTGGATCGTTGGTGTCTTGGTAATGGCCTGCGGCGAAGCGCCTTCAGAACACGTGGCGCATGCCCAGCGCAAAGGTCTGCGGATCGGCGCCGGCGGAGATGCCGAGCTCGTTGATGGCAAAGTCGTAGGTGGCGTTCTTCTTGTTGAAGATGCGGCTGTAGAAGCCGAACACCGAGGTGCGCTTGGACAGCGGGTATTCGTAGCCGACGGTGGCCTGCACGGCGCCGGTGTCCGGGCCGCTGCGGAAGAAACCGACGGTCTCGGTGGCGTTGCCGCGGCCGTTGCCGGCGTAGCCGACGCCGGCACGCAGGCTGCCGGTCCACAGCTTCTGCACCACCGAGGCGTAGTACGCATCGCGCTTCAGGTCGCCGGTGGCAGTGCGGTAGTGCAGCCGCTCGTAGATCGCGGATACCCTGGTGGTGGGGAACTGGTACGACAGGCCGATCTTCATGCCTTCGTCGTCGCGGCCCGCGGTCTGGTAGTTGTTGTGGCGCTCGTAGGCCAGCACCACGTTCAGCGGGCCGTTGTCATAGGCCCCGGCAAACGACCACAGGCTCGGGTTGCGCGGCACCGTGGCGCGCTCTTCATTGACGCCCCACGTTACGCCGCCGCTGAAGCCGTTCCATTTGGGGCTGCGGTAGTGCACGCTGTTCTTCTGGCGGCGGTCGAAGGAGGTGGTGTCCTGGATGTTGTCGGAAGTCGGGGTCGAGCCGTTGCCGATCAGCGCCATATAGCCGGCCGTGGTCGGATAGAACGGATCGTAGGCGGAAGTCGCTTCCAGGTAGGGCGTGGTCCAGTTCCCCATGAAAAAACTGCCGGCCGACCCGGCCAGCCCAACACGGGTATTACGGCTGGCCAGTTGCCCGCTGCCCGTATCCAAAGAGATATTGCTTTCGATCTGCCAGATCGCCTTCAGACTGCCATACAGCACCTCTTCGCCACGCATGCCGAACACCGAGCGGTTGTTGGTCAGCCGGCCGGTGCCGCCGAGCCTGGTGCCATCGGATGCCGTCGACGCATCCGAGTATTCCATCGACGTATTCAGCCGGCCATACAGCGTGACGTGGTTCTGCGCCGAAGCGACGGTGCAGCAGGCCGCGAGCGCCGCAAAGGTGGCGCCCGCAAGGGGGTTGTTCATGTTGTCTCCAGTGTCGGTCTTGCGCCTGTCCGAATCGATACGGGGATGCCTGCCCCGCCCCTTGCACGAAATCGCGGGCAGCAGCAACCCCTGCCCGGACTACGGCATCAGCAATTTGTGGATTCTTGATTGCGCTATCTCATGCGGCGGATGTACGCGGCGATGCAGCGTGAGGGGATTCTAGAAATCGGGTATCGCAGCGTCCATTCGCATTTTCTTTTGGTCACCATATCGATTTGTTATCGTGATGGCGGACCACGCCGGCATGGACATCCGCAGCATAGGGCGCGGGTGCGGGACCCGGTAGTGGGCGGTAGTGTGTCGCTGTGTTCCAGCCATGGGACGGCGTGAACACAGGAAGTGCGGAGTGTGCGGGACTACGGAATCGCGGGGCAACAAAAAAGGGCCTGGCGGCCCTTTTTGTTTGCTGCGGTCTGGACGATGCGTGGATCAGCCAGCGAAGTTCTTGCCGGCGAAGTCCCAGTTCACGACATTCCAGAATGCCTCGACATACTTCGGGCGGGCATTACGGTAGTCGATGTAGTAGGCGTGCTCCCACACGTCGCAGGTCAGCAGCGGCTTGGCATCGGTGGTCAGCGGCGTGGCGGCGTTGGAGGTGGACACCAGGTCCAGGGAGCCGTCGGCCTTCTTGACCAGCCAGGCCCAGCCCGAACCAAAGGTGCCGACGGCAACCTTGGTGAACTCTTCCTTGAACTTGTCGAACGAGCCCCACTTGGCGTTGATGGCATCGGCCAGTGCGCCGGTCGGCTGGCCGCCGCCGTTGGGCTTCAGCGAATCCCAGTAGAAGGTGTGGTTCCACACCTGTGCGGCGTTGTTGAAGATGCCGCCCGACGACTTCTTGACGATCTCTTCCAGGGTCGCGTTCTCGAACTCGGTGCCCTTGATGAGGTTGTTCAGGTTGGTGACGTAGGTCTGGTGGTGCTTGTCATGATGGAACTCCAGCGTCTCCTTGGAGATGTGCGGAGCCAGGGCATCATGCGCGTACGGAAGCGGGGGGAGCTTGTGTTCCATTGTTCTGTCTCTGTGGGTTGGGGTTGTTGGGTCCGGAATTGCCGATTGTAGGGGACTTGCAAGACCCACGCAAACCGCGGCGCAAAGCCCCCTGCTCCGATGTTAGTTTGTCCGCGCGCGGCTTTCCGGGAGATTTCGGCGCAGCCTTTCGGGCCTGTGCCGCACGCGAATGGGAGGCGTTCCCGGCGCCGCGCGGCGGCTCAGAATTCCGGCAGCTTGGCCTGCACGCCGGCGATCGCCAGGTCGGCCACGCCCTCGGCCAGGTGCGCTTCGACCACACTGCCCGCGCGGATCTCGGCGGGGGCACGCAGCGCGCGTCCGCGCTGGTCGAGCAGCACCGCATAGCCGCGTTCCAGCGTACGCTGCGGCGCCAGCAGCTCGAGCGCGCCGGCGCTGCGCGCCAGGCGCTGGCCGGCGCGCTCGTGCTGGCGCAGCGCGGCGGCCTGCAGCCGCTGCCACAGGCGCGTCGCGTCGGCGTGGGCCGCGGCGGCGTCGGGGCGGCATGCGCGCCAGCGCATCGCCAGCAACTGGTGGCGATGGCGCTGCGACACCACGGTGTCGCGCAATGCCGACCGCAAATGTCGCGCCAGATTGTCGATCTGCGCGCGGCGCTCCTGCAGTTGCGCCTGCGGGCTGCGCACGCGCCGCGCCAGCCAGTCGAGGTGCTGCGCGCGCAGGTCCAGCCCGCGGCGCAGGCATTGCCTCAGCGCATCGCGCGCGCGCGCGGTCTGCGCGAGCAGGTGCGCGCGATCCGGGCTGACCAGCTCGGCCGCGCCGGTGGGGGTCGGCGCGCGCACGTCGGCGACAAAATCGGCAATGGTGAAATCGGTCTCGTGGCCGACGCCGGAGACCACCGGCAGCGTGCAGCGCGCGATCGCCTGCGCCACCACCTCTTCATTGAACGACCACAGGTCTTCGATGCTGCCGCCGCCGCGGCACAGGATCAGCACGTCGCATTCGGCGCGCGCGGCCGCGGCGTCGAGCATGTCCGCGATCTTCTGCGCCGCGCCCGCGCCCTGCACCGGTACCGGATAGACCACCACCGGCACATGCGGCGCGCGCCGCCGCAGCGTGGTGAGCACATCGCGCAGCGCCGCGGCCTGCAATGAGGTGACCACGCCGATGGTGCGCGGCTGTGCCGGCACCGGGCGCTTGCGCTCCGGCGCGAACAACCCGGCCTGCGACAGCTTTTCCTTGAGCCGCAGGAAGGCTTCATAGAGGTTGCCGAGGCCGGCGCGGCGCATGGCCTCGACCCCCAGCTGCAGCTCGCCGCGCGCCTCGTACATCGAGACCACGGCGCGCACCTCGACCGCCTCCCCCTCGCGCGGCTGGAAGTCGACATGCTGGTTGCGCCCGCGGAACATCACGCAGCGGATCTGCGCGCGCGCGTCCTTCAGCGAGAAATACCAGTGGCCACTGGCGGCACGCGTGAAGTTTGAGATTTCGCCCCGTACCCAGGCGAGCGGGAAACTGCGTTCGAGCACGCGCGCGATGGCGTGGTTGAGTTCGCCGACGGGGATCACCTCGCGGCCGCTGCGCGGCGTGGTGGCGGAAGGGTCACGCGAAAAATTCGGCAGGTCAGACATGGCGAAGCCGCGGACATGCGGCGTAGATCAGACATGTCCACAGCATAACTGCAATGTCAAGGGGGTAGCGCTGATGGGCGCGCGCTACCCTGAAAGCCGCATGAATTCGTGCAAGCCTTTGATTCTTATGCGGTTTATGAGCGCAACAAAAATTAGGCAATATAACCATTTCTCTTTTGCATCAACCACTTACATGCCGGGCCAAGGGCTTGTTCACAAAGTTATCCACAGCCTTTCTGGATAAAATGCGATGTATAGAACACTTTTCCAGCTTGCGTGGCGGGTAGCCCGCTTATTGGATGCGCCAAGCGCCTCGCCCTGCGCCTGGCCAACACGCGCCTGAAGGCAGCCCCGTCATGGAACGCGTCTGCTGCATTTGCACATTTTCTCGGCAGTACCAAAGAAACCGTTGATATTCAAACGCTTGCGTATCTTCTCCCGGATTTGTCCACAAGCCATCCACAGCGCTCTCCCTCCTCGCTGTGGACAAACCCTGCTTTTGACCACGCCCGCCCGCTGCAGCGCCGGCCCAAAGCGAATAAGCCTGTCTGCCCGTTTTTTAAGCAGGGAGTTGGAGTCCCTTTGGAATCAACGTCTTATGGAAACTCTCAGGCACCTTTCCACAAGCCCTCCACAGTACTGTCCCGCTGCTTTGTGGAAAGTCGTGCGCTTGCGCACAGAAGCCGGGCCTGAAACCGTGGCAGCGGTCGCCGCGGCACGTGCCGGATGCGCCGCAGCCGCTGGGGAGCGCTGTTGCACAAAATTTAAGCAGCATCTGTTTCGCCCTTTCCGATCAATGAGTTAGCCATCTTGTCCGGCGGCTTTCCACAATCGATCCACAACACTGTCCCTGCCGGCTGTGGAAAGCGGCAGCCTGTACGGCAGTGACACGATGCGCGCCGGAGACAGGCGCCCATCGTCCCTTGCCGCGCGCCAGGCCGCGGGTTAGAGTGGCGCCTGTTTTTTCAGAGCAATGCCGGAGCGCGCAGCAAGGCATCATGCCCACGCGCCTCAAGGCATGCCGGTTGGTGGTTTGGGGTTTCGTAATTCGGTTGTCGATCCCGGGGGTCCAATTGTTTTCCATCATTCAAGCGGCCGGCTGGCCGATCTGGCCGCTGTTGCTCGCCTCGGTCATCGCGCTGGCGCTGATCGTCGAACGCTTCCTGTCGCTCAAGCGCAGCAAGGTGCTGCCGGCGAAGCTCTATGAAGAGGCGCTGGCGGCCGCGCAGCAGCGCCGTGCCACGCCGGAAGTGGTCAACACGCTGGAGCAGAATTCACCGCTGGGCCGCGTGCTGGCCGCCGGGCTGCGCCACGTGGTGCTGCAGCCGCATACCTCGCGCGACGCCGCCAAGGACGTGGTCGAGGAAGCCGGCCGCGTGGTCGCGCATGAGCTCGAGCGCTACCTCAACGCACTCGGCACGATCGCCTCGGTGGCCCCGCTGATGGGGCTGCTGGGCACGGTGATCGGCATGATCGAGATCTTCGGCAGCCAGGGCGGCACCGGCACCAGCCCGGAGCAGCTGGCGCACGGCATCTCGGTGGCGCTGTACAACACCGCCTTCGGCCTGATCGTGGCGATCCCGGCGCTGATCTTCTGGCGCTACTTCCGCCGCCGCGTGGACGACTACGTGGCCGAGCTGGAATTCCGCGCCACCTCGTTTCTCGACGCCATCCTGCCGCAGCGCCGCGCCTGAGCGCGGCACGCCCACCCGAACGCCATGCACTTCCGTTCCCGCCAGCGGCGCGAAGAGCCGGAGATCAACCTGATCCCGCTGATCGACGTGCTGCTCGTGATCCTGATCTTCCTGATGATCACGACCACGTACTCGCGCTTTACCGAGCTGCAGATCCAGCTGCCCACCGCCGACGCCGAGCGCGCCCGGCAGCAGCCGCAGGAGATCGTGGTGTCGGTGTCCTCGCGCGGGGTCTACTCGGTCAACAAGCAGGTGATGGAGCAGAAGGACGTCACCAGCCTGGCCGACCAGCTGCGCACCGCCGCGGGCACCGGCGGCCAGCCGCCGGTCGTGATCGTCAACGCCGACGCCCAGGCCACGCACCAGGCCGTGGTCAACGTGATGGAGGCCGCGCGGCTGGCCGGGCTGTCGCGCCTGACCTTCGCCACGCAGAGCGCGCAGCCGCGCTGACCCCGGGGCCGGGCCGCGCCTGCCGCGCGCGGTCCGCGGGCTTGCCCCATGCGCACGGCAGTGCCCATAATGGTTGGGCCGCCCCCAGGGGCGAAGCCGCGAGCGCACTACAATCGCATCCCGACCATCGACTCTCGCCCGCCGCGTCCATGCCCGTTCCCCGCCATGCCCTTGCCGACTTCGTGACCGCCCAGTGGCAACGCCGCGGCTGGTTCGCGTGGCTGATGCTGCCGTTCTCGCTGCTGTTCGGCCTGGTCGCGCGGGTGCGCCGCCATGGCTACCAGCGCGGCTGGTTCAGGTCGACGCGGCTGCCGATGCCAGTGGTGGTGGTGGGCAACGTCACCGTCGGCGGCACCGGCAAGACCCCGGCGGTGATCGCGCTGGCGCATGCACTGACCGAGGCCGGGCTGCGGCCGGGCGTGGTCTCGCGCGGCTACGGCGTGCAGCTCAAGCACCCGCGCCGGGTCAAGCCGACCTCGCAGGCCGGCGACGTCGGCGACGAACCGCTGCTGATCGCGCGCGCCACCGACGTGCCGGTCTGGGTCTACCCCGACCGCGCGCTGTGCGCGCAGGCCATGCTGGTGTCGCACCCCGGCATCAACGTCCTGCTGCTCGACGACGGCCTGCAGCATTACAAGCTGCAGCGCGACTTCGAGATCGTGATGTTCGACGCGCGCATGGGCGGCAACGGGCTGATGCTGCCGGCGGGCCCGCTGCGCGAGCCGCTCTCGCGCCCGCGCGACGCCACGCTGATCAACGACCCCAATTTCCGCGCCACGCCCGACCGTCCCGGTGTGTACGGCATGCGGCTGGAACTGGATGACGCCTGGCAGCTCGCCGACCCCACCATGGCGCGGCCGCTCAGCGCCTTCGCCGGCCGGCGCGTGCTGGCCGCGGCCGGCATCGGCAACCCCGAGCGCTTCTTCGCCAGCCTGCGCGGCGCCGGCCTGGCGCCGAAGACACTGCCGCTGCCGGACCACTATGACTTCGTGGTCGACCCGTTCGTCGACCATCCCGATGCGCTCGATGCCGACGTGATCCTGATCACCGAGAAGGATGCCGTAAAATGCGAGCGCTTCGACGACCCGCGCATCTGGGTCGTGCCCACCAGGCCCGTGATCGATGCGGGCCTGATCGATAAAATCCGCCGCGCCGTGCAGGCGCAAATCCAACCCGCGCCGACCGCGCCGGCCGCCGCGAGCGGCGCCGCCGGGCGCAACGAGGAACACCGAGATGGACAACCGGCTGCTTGAAATCCTGGTCTGCCCGCTATGCAAGGGCAAGCTGGAATACGACCGCGCCGCGCAGGAGCTGATCTGCCACGCCGACAAGCTGGCCTACCCGATCCGCGACGGCATTCCCGTGATGCTGGCCGACGAGGCCCGCCAGTCGGTGCCGGGCCGCGTGATCGAGCCGGACGCGCCGGCGGGCAACTGAGCAGCGCGGCCATGACCCTGCCCGCGTTTACCGTCGTCATTCCCGCACGGCTGGCTTCGACCCGCCTGCCCGACAAGCCCCTGGCCGATATCGGCGGGCGCCCGATGGTGGTGCGCGTGGCCGAGCGCGCGCATGCGTCGTCGGCGCAGCGCACCGTGGTCGCCACCGACGCGCCGGCGGTGGCGCAGGCCTGCGCCGCGCACGGCATCGAAGCGGTGCTGACCCGCGCCGACCACCCTTCCGGCACCGACCGCCTGTCCGAGGTCGCCGCGCAACTGGGCCTGGCCGATGACGCCATCGTCGTCAACGTGCAGGGCGACGAGCCGCTGATCGAGCCGGCGCTGATCGACGAAGTCGCGCTGCACCTGGCGCACCACGCCGATTGCGCCATCGCCACCGCGGCCCATCCGCTGCACGACAGCGCCGAGGTGTTCAACCCCAACGTGGTCAAGGTGGTGTGCGACGCCGCCGGGCGCGCGCTGTATTTCTCGCGCGCGCCGATTCCGTGGGCGCGCGACGCATGGTCCGGCGTGCCGGCCATGCCCGCCGAATCGGCCCGGGTGCCGCTGCCCGACATGCCGGTGCTGCGCCATATCGGCCTGTACGCCTATCGCGCCGGCTTCCTGCGCCGCTTCCCGACGCTGGCGGCAGCGCCGCTCGAGCAGGCCGAGGCGCTGGAGCAGCTGCGCGCGATGTGGCACGGCGAGCGCATCGCGGTGATGCAGACCGCCGGCGCGCCCGCGCCCGGCGTCGACACCCAGGCCGACCTCGAGCGGGTGCGCGCGCTGTGGGCGCAGTCGATGGCCCAGGAAGGGCCCTGACCGGCATCCCCCCGGGCATCGCCGCCAGCGCGGGCGGCGCCTGCCCGCTCAGGTCGATTCTGCTGCAACCGAACCGGGAGGCCGATTTCGGGCCGAATCCCGGCTGCCTCATGGCATAATGCTTGCCGATACAGAGCCGCCCCGCTGGCGCGAGCAATCGCGCCGCCGGCCAAGGCTCGGTGGGGAGATAAAGATAGAGCCCGTCCGGTGCGCCGCGCCGCCATCCCCCTGGCAGCCGCCGCCGGCCGTACGCGTGGGTACGCCTGAGCCGTGCCCGCGCTGAACGCAGTCAGCGCGTCCCGGGACCGCAGTCAGTCTCGCGTCAAGTTACGGCGTTACCCTCCTTCTGATCTCCCGCCATACCGGATTAAAAACTCTGAGGACCCGTAAATGCGTTTGATCCTGTTGGGCGCGCCTGGCGCCGGCAAAGGCACGCAAGCCAAGTTCATCTGCGAGAAGTTCGGCATTCCGCAAATCTCCACCGGCGACATGCTGCGCGCCGCGGTGAAGGCCGGCACGCCGCTGGGCGTGGAAGCCAAGAAGGTCATGGACGCGGGCGGACTGGTGTCGGACGACATCATCATCGGCCTGGTGAAGGACCGCCTGAAGCAGGACGACTGCAAGAGCGGCTACCTGTTCGACGGCTTCCCGCGCACCATTCCGCAAGCCGAGGCGATGAAGGACGCGGGCGTGGCGATCGACTACGTGCTCGAGATCGACGTGCCGTTCGACGCCATCATCGAACGCATGAGCGGGCGCCGCGTGCACGTGGCATCGGGCCGCACCTACCACCTCCAGTACAACCCGCCGAAGGCGGAAGGCGTCGACGACGAGACCGGCGAGCCGCTGATCCAGCGCGACGACGACAAGGAAGAAACCGTCAAGAAGCGCCTCGACGTCTACTCGCAGCAGACCCGCCCGCTGGTCGACTACTACTCGGCCTGGGCGGCCAACGGCGACGCCGCGGCCAAGGTGGCGCCGCCGAAGTACCGCAAGATCCTGGGCGTCGGCAGCGTCGACGAGATCACGGCGCGGGTGTTCGAGGCGCTGAAGTAATTGTCTCGCTGGACACTGCAGGAAGATGAAAGCGGCTTTCGGGCCGCTTTTTTTTATTGAATATCAGAGTGATCGGCACCCGATCGCGCAGGCGATTCCCGCTAAGCATCATCCTGACCGGAAATTAATCGCCCCCCTTGCACATCAGTTCCGCCTCCGTACAATGCTTAACGTTTACGTAAACGGAAACCATACCGAGGAGACACCATCGTGGAAATCAAGGACAACGTCTTCATCATCACCGGCGGCGCCTCCGGCCTTGGCGCCGGCACCGCCCGGCTGCTCGCCGAAGCCGGCGCCAGGGTTGTCATTGCCGACCTGAACGAGGCTGCCGGCCAGGCGCTGGCGGCCGAGACCGGAGGCCGGTTCGTGCGCTGCGACGTCACCTCGGAAGCCGATGGCCAGGCCGTGGTCGCGGCGGCGCAGTCGCTTGGCCGCCTTGCCGGCCTGGTCAACTGCGCCGGCATTGCCACCGCCAACAAGACGGTCGGCAAGAATGGTCCGCATCCGCTCGATGCCTTCGACAAGACCATCCGCATCAACCTGATCGGCACCTTCAACATGATCCGCCTGGCCGCCGCGGCGATGGTGCAGAACGCGCCGGACAGCGAGGGCGAGCGCGGCGTGATCATCAATACCGCCTCGGTGGCGGCCTTCGACGGGCAGATCGGGCAGGCCGCCTATGCCGCGTCCAAGGGCGGCGTGGTCGGCATGACGCTGGCGATCGCGCGCGACCTCGCGCGCGACGGCGTGCGCTGCATGACCATCGCCCCGGGCCTGTTCGAGACCCCGATGCTGCTGGGCATGCCGCAGGAGGTGCAGGACGCGCTGGGCAAGATGGTGCCGTTCCCGTCGCGGCTGGGCCGGCCCGCCGAATACGCGAAGCTGGCGCGCTCGATCATCGAGAACCCCATGCTCAACGGCGAGGTGATCCGCCTGGACGGCGCGATCCGGATGCAGCCCAAGTAAGCGCAGCGCGCTGCCCGCTCAGCCGGGCAGCAGCATCACCAGCATCAGCCCCGGCGCCGCCGCGGGCACCAGCGTCAGCTGCTCGAACTGCAGCGCACCCTGGCGCGGATGGCGAAAGCCGCGGCGCCCGCCTTCCCGGTCTTCCACGTCCTGCGACAGCCAGGCGGCGCGGAAGTCCGCGCTCTCTGCCATCAGTCCCTCGATCAATGCCCGCGTCGGCGCCGCGTCGGCGTGGCGGATGCTGTGCGCGCGGAACTCCGCCACCAGCCGGGCGGCGCGATGCGGCCAGTCCTGCACCAGTGCCTGCAGCGCCGGCGACAGGAACATCGCGCGCAGCAGGTTGCGCTCGGTGCCGGCGGCGTCGAGCCAGCCGGTGAACAGGTCCGCGGCCGCGGGGTTCCAGGCCAGCGCGGTCCATTGCCGGTCGAGCAGGTAGGCCGGCCCGTCGATGGCATGCACGCTCGCCAGCACCGCGGGCGGCACCGGCTCGCCCTCGGCGTGTTGCGGGTCACGCCGCCCGGCCAGCTCGAACAGGTAGGCGCGCTCGGCGCGCGACAGCCGCAGCGCCGCGGCCAGGCTGGCCAGCGCGCGCGCCGACAGTGACACCGGCCGACCCTGCTCCAGCCACGTCACCCAGGTCGTGCTCAGTCCCGCCAGCTGCGCCACTTCCTCGCGGCGCAGGCCCGGCGTGCGGCGGCGCTGGCCGGGCGCCAGGCCCACGTCCGCCGGCGCCAGGCGTTCCCGGTGCGCGCGCAGGAAAGCGCCGAGCACGGCTTCGCGCGAGGCTGGCGAGGCGGGCGAAGCGGAAGGTTGGGCGTGTGGCGGCATGGGAGGCTGGTGGCACTTATACCAGGATAAAGCGGTGACTTGTACCGGGAAAACGACCGGCCTACAGTATGCCGGACCCGCCTCGCGGGCAAGTCCCCTCCCCGACAACAACAGCGCCGCCCTGGCTCGGCCGCGGCACAAGGAGCCCAGCACCATGCAGCAACAGGAACTCGTCGCCGCCCAGTTCGGCGCCACCGCCAGCGCCTATCTCACCAGCGCGGTCCACGCCAGCGGCGCGGACCTGCAGCAACTGAAGGACGAACTGGCCGCGCTGATTCCCGCGGCCAATCGCGCACGCAGCCGCGTACTCGACCTGGGCTGCGGCGCCGGCCATGCCAGCTTTGCCGCCGCGGCGGTGGCGGGCGAGGTGACTGCTTACGACCTGTCGGCCGACATGCTGGCTGTGGTCGAGGCCGCTGCGTGCGAACGCGGGCTGGCCAACGTGCGCACCCGCCAGGGCGCGGCCGAGCAACTGCCGTTCGGCGATGCCAGCTTCTGCGCGGTGGTGTCGCGCATGAGCGCGCACCACTGGCGCGACGTGCCGGCCGCGCTGGCGGAAATTCGCCGCGTGCTCAAGCCCGGCGGCAAGGTGGTGATGATCGACATCGCCGGCGCGCCGGACCCGTTGCGCGATACCTGGCTGCAATCGGTCGAGTTGCTGCGCGATCCCTCGCACGTGCGCGACTACACGCCGGCAGGCTGGCGCGCGATGTTCGAAGCCGCGGGCTTTGCCGCGGAAGCGATTGCCGTATCAGAAACCTGGCGCATCGGCATTGAGTTCGACAGCTGGGTGCAGCGCATGCGCGCGCCGGCGGTCGCGGTGGACGCGATCCGGCACCTGTGGCAGGTGGCGCCCGCGGAAGTGCGCGAGCACTATCGCGTGCAGGCAGACGGCAGCTTCGAGCTGGAAGCGGTGATGGTCACCGCGCGCTGACAGGAGCAAGCCTGCTCAGGCCGCAGCGCTGATCGTTGGCGCTTCGGCCCGCACGGTCAGGCGCCGCACCAGTTCCCACACCGCCGCCGCGGCCGGCGACAAGGAGCGGTCCTCGCGCCGCACCATGACGATGCTGCGCTCCTCGCGCGGCACCAGCGGGCGCCACACCAGCGGCGACGCCGCCGGCAGCGGCAGCGAGAACGACGGCAGCACCGAGGCGCCGATGCCGGCCTCGACCATGCCGAACACACTGGCCGAATGGCCCAGCTCCTGCACCACCTGCGGCACCACGCCGTGGCGGCCGAACACGCGGTCGATCAGCGGCCGGCTGCCCGAGGCAAAGTCCAGCAGCACCAGCCGCATCCCATGCAGCGCCGACCACGGCACCGATTCCGCCTGCGCCAGCGGATGGTCGCGCCGGCAAACGAAGCAGAACGGATCGGTCGCCACCGGCTCCACCAGCAGCCCGTCGCGCACCAGCGGGTCGATCAGCACGCCGAAATCCACCGCACCGGCGCGCACCTGCTCCAGCCCGTCGGCCTGGACGTTATCGCGCACGGTCAGGCGGATCTCGGGATACTGCGCGGCGCACGCGGCCACGTAGAGCGGCATCAGCCGGGCCGAAATCGTCGGCGCGCCGGCTATCACTACACGACCCCGATAGCGTTCACCCAGCTGCCGCGTTTCTTCGAGGGTATCGTCGAGCTGCCCGAGCAGGCGCTCCAGCGCCGGTGCCAGCGCATGGCCGGCTTCCGTCAGCACCACTTCGCGCGTGGTGCGATCCAGCAGGCGCACGCCGAGCGCGTCTTCCAGCTCGGCAACGCCGCGGCTGACCGCCGGCTGGGTCAGTCCGACGGCGTCCGCGGCCCGGCTGAATCCGCCGCTACTGGCCACGGCCAGGAACACGCGCAACTGGCGCAATGTGTAATTCATGCAACAAGTAGATAAATAGATTCTATAAATGAATTTGCATTCTAGACCCGGCTGGCGTCCAATACTAGGCAAAACCCTAACACCGCAGGATTTCACCCGCAGTCATGTCCCGTATTGTCCGCAACCTCAAGAAGCTCTATGACCTGATCGACGGCTTTGTGCTCGTCATGCTGACCGCCATCGCCATCGCGCTGGCCGCGCCCGAACTCGGCACCGGCGACGGCCCGCTGCACCTCGGCGTGGTGACCAGCCTGGGCGTGGCGCTGGTGTTCTTCCTGCACGGCGCGGCGCTGTCGCGCGACAAGCTGGTGGCGGGTGCCAAGCACTGGCGCCTGCATGTGTTCGTGCAGGTCTTCACCTACGTGGTGTTCCCGGTGGTCGGTGCGCTGCTGATGCTGTCGCTGCGCAATACGCTGCCGGCCGACCTGCTGCTGGGCGTGTTCTTCCTGTGCGCGCTGCCGTCGACGGTGTCGTCGTCGGTGGCCATGACCTCGATGGCGCGCGGCAATGTCTCGGGCGCGATCTTCAACGCCACCATCTCGGGCCTGATCGGCATGCTGGTGACGCCGCTGCTGATGGGGCTGGTGATCAGCGCCAGCGGCGCCTCGATGCCGCTGGGCAAGGCGCTGACCGGCGTGGCGCTGCAGCTGCTGCTGCCGTTCGCGCTGGGACAGCTGCTGCGCCCGCTGATCGGCAGCTGGCTCGCCAGGAAGAAGCACATCACCAACAAGATCGACCGCGGCGTGATCGTGCTGATCGTCTATTCGTCCTTCTGCGACGCCACCGCCGAAGGCCTGTGGCACCAGTACCAGTGGCAGACCATCGGCGCGGTGATGGGGATTGCCGCGGTGCTGCTGTTCGTGGTGCTGGGCTTTACCACGCTGACCGCGCGCCGCCTGGGCTTTTCCGTCGAGGACGAGATCACCGCGGTGTTCTGCGGCTCGAAGAAGAGCCTGGCCAACGGCATCCCGATGGCCAAGATCCTGTTTGCCGGCCATCCGGCGCTGGGGCTGCTGGTACTGCCGCTGATGGTCTATCACCAGCTGCAGCTGATCGTCTGCTCGGTGATCGCGTCGCGCTATGCCAACCGGGATGCGCTGCTGGAGGACCAGGCCACCGCGCGCGCCTGAAGCACGCGGCCATGAAAAAAACCGGACATGCCCTTGGCCATGTCCGGTTTTTTCTGTGCCTGCCGCCGGCGCGACGGCTCAGACCGACGGATTCTTCGACAGCGGCGGATTGCGCGCGAAGTACGAACGGATGCCTTTCAGGATGGCATTGGCCAGCTGCTCCTGGTGCGCGTTGTCGTTGAGCTTGCGCTCCTCTTCCGGATTGCTGATAAACGCGGTCTCGATCAGGATCGACGGGATGTCCGGCGCCTTCAGCACGGCAAACCCCGCCTGTTCGACGTGGGCCTTGTGCAGCTTGTTGATGCCGCCGATCTCGCCCAGCACGGCCTTGCCCACCAGCAGGCTGTCGTTGATCTGCGCGGTGGTCGACAGGTCCAGCAGCACGCGTGCCACCTGCGCATCCTTGTTGCCCATGTTGGCGCCGCCGATCAGGTCCGAGGCGTTTTCCTTGTTGGCCAGCCAGCGCGCCGCGGTGCTGGACGCGCCGCGCTCGGACAGCGCAAACACCGACGCGCCGCGCGCCTCGGGCGACAGGAAGGCGTCGGCGTGGATCGACACGAACAGGTCCGCCTGCACCCGGCGCGCCTTCTGCACGCGCACGTTCAGCGGCACGAAGAAATCGGCGTCGCGCGTCATCATCGCGCGCATATTGGGCTGGGCGTCGATCTTGGCGCGCAGCCGGTGCGCGATCTGCAGCACCACGTCTTTCTCGCGCGAGCCGGCCGCGCCGATCGCGCCCGGGTCTTCGCCGCCATGGCCGGGGTCGATCGCCACGGTCAGCAGGCGACGCATCTTGAACGGACGCTCGGCGGTGGGATTGTCGCGCGCGACCGGCGGCACCACGGGCGCGTTCGGGGCCGGCACCGGCGGCACCGGCGCCGTGGACGGCGTCGAGGGTCGCGGCCTTGCGGCGGCCACCGGCGGCGGCAGCGGCGCGGTGGTGGGCGGCACCTCGCCCTTCTCGTCGAAGCGGCGCACCAGCGCGCCGATGGCGTCTTCTTCGGCGCCGGCCGGGGCGCCGGCGATGCCTTCCGCGCCCGGCGCCGGGTCGGAGGTGGCAAAGCGGCGCTGCTTTTCCTCGGTGTCGCGCACCAGCTTCCACAGCGGGTCGGGCGGGTTGACCGGGTACAGGTCGAACACCAGCCGGTTGCGGTAGCTGCCGATGGGCGCCAGCGTGAACACCTGCGGCGCCACGTTTTCCTTCAGGTCGAACACCATGCGGACCACGCGCGGGCGGTTCTGCCCCACGCGCACGGTCTGGATATACGGGTCGTTCGGGGTGATCTTGGCCACCAGCTCTCGCAGCGTGGGCGACAGGTCGAGGCCGTCGATGTCCACCACCAGCCGGTCGGGCTCGCGGATCATCTGGTGCACCGCGGCCAGCGGCGTATCGGATTCGATGGTGACCCGGGTGTAGTCCTCCGCCGGCCACACGCGCACCGCGACGATGCCGGCGCCGAACGCGATCTGCGGACCGGCCAGCGTCAGCACGGCGGTGCCGGCGCCCAGCTTCAGCGCCTGCGCCATCCATTTGCGGCGCGCCTGCAGCAGGCCGTCGGGTCCATCGGGGCGGTCGGTGGCAAGTCGCTTGATCAGCATGCGTTCAGCAAGGTAAGTCCAGTGGGAGTATAGGCGCGCATTGTCGCGATCCGCCGCTCGCCGGCGTCATCGGCGCCGGCCATGTCCGATTGGAGCAACACGTGCAGGTCGGGTTCCCCCAGCAGGCGCCCGGCCTTTTCCGGCCACTCGACCAGGTTGAAGGCCGGTTCGGCGAAGCAGTCGCGAAAACCCGCGTCGAGCCACTCTTCGGGATCGGCAAAGCGGTACAGGTCGAAGTGGTAGACCGTCAGCGGCGAGCCGTCGGCGCGGGCCACTTCATAAGGCTCGCACAGCGTATAGGTCGGGCTGCGGACCTTGCCCGCGTGGCCCAGGGCGCGCAGCACGGTACGCGACAGCGTGGTCTTGCCGGCGCCCAGGTCACCGGAAAGCTGCACATGCACCGTGCGCGGCGGCATGGCCTGCACGGCGGCGGCCAGCGCGGCGCCCAGGCGCGCGGTGGCGGCTTCGTCAGGCAGCGTCAGGGTGCGTTCTTCGAGCAAGGGCATTGCGTACAATTCAGGAATGATCGACCGAGTCGCCCCCGGGCAGGCGGATGCGCCGCCCACACCAGTACCAGACACCAGCGGCCATGCGGCCGCGGGCCCGGGGGAGCTTGCGGCGCTGGCCGCGTCGATCCGCGCATGGGGCGCGGCGCTGGGCTTTGCCTCGGTGCGCATCGCCGATGTCGACCTCGCGCACGCCGAGCCCGGACTGCTGGCCTGGCTGGCGCAGGGCTACCACGGCGACATGGATTATATGGCCAACCACGGCCTGCGGCGCGCCCGTCCGGCCGAACTGGTGCCCGGCACGGTGCGCGCGATCGTGGCGCGCATGCCCTATGTCCCGGTCGCCGGTGCGCACGCCAACGCCGCCGACTGGCGCCGCCACGAACTGGCGCGGCTGGACGACCCGGCCACCGCGGTGGTGTCGCTGTACGCGCGCGGGCGCGACTACCACAAGGTGCTGCGCAGCCGGCTGCAGCAGCTGGCCAGCCGGATCGAGGCCGAGATCGGCAAGTTCGGCTATCGCGTCTTTACCGATTCGGCCCCGGTGATGGAGGTGGCGCTGGCCAGCCAGGGCGGACTCGGCTGGCGCGGCAAGCATACGCTGCTGCTGGACCGTGACGGCGGCTCGATGTTCTTCCTCGGCGAGATCCTGGTCGACATCCCGCTGCCCGCCGATCCGCCCGAGTCCGGCCATTGCGGCAGCTGCCACCGCTGCCTGGACATCTGCCCCACGCGCGCCATCGTCGCGCCCTACCGGCTCGATGCGCGCCGCTGCATTTCCTACCTCACCATCGAGCACAAGGGCGCGATCCCGGTGGAATTCCGCGCACCGATGGGCAACCGCGTCTACGGCTGCGACGACTGCCAGCTGGCGTGCCCGTGGAACAAGTTCGCGCACGTGGCCACGGTGCCGGACTTCGACGTGCGCAACGGCCTCGATGCGCCGGACATGGTGGCGCTGTTCCAATGGACCGAAGCGGAATTCAACCAGCGCCTCGAGGGCAGCCCGATCCGCCGCATCGGCCATGAGCGCTGGCTGCGCAACCTGGCGGTGGGACTGGGCAACAGCCTGCGCACGGCACTGTCGGGCTCGCGCGCCGAGGACGCGGCCCTGGCCGCGCGCATTCGCGGCGCACTGCTGGCGCGGCGCGAGACCGCCACCCCCATGGTGCAGGAACATATCGACTGGGCCCTGGCGCAAGGCGGCCCGCCAGCGCAACGGGCAGGCTGACCTCCCATCTCCCCGGCCAGGTCAGCTCACCAGCGCCAGCCACAGCGGCGTGGTGACGATCGCCGCCACCGTCATCAGCGAGATCGTCGCCGCCACCATCGGCCCGTTGCCGCCCATGCGCACGGCCAGGATGTAGGCGCTGGAGGCGGTCGGCAGCGAGGCGTACAGCACCACGATCTGGTATTGCAGCGCGGTCAGCGGCAGGTGCCGCCCCACCAGCCAGGCCACGCACGGCATCGCCAGCAGCTTGACCCCGGTCCACCACGCCACCGGCCCGGCGGTGCCGGTCGCGCCGCTGATCTGCAACCCCGCGCCCACCGTCATCAGGCCCAGCGCGGTCGACGCCGAGCCCAGCCGGTTCAGCGTCATGCCCAGCACCTCGGGCGCGTGCAGCCCCATCAGGTTGGTCGCCAGCCCGCCGGCGGTGGCCAGGATCAGCGGGTTGCGCGCCAGTTCCTTCCACAGCGCGGACTGGCCATGCCGGGCCAGCGCCCACACCGCGGCCACGTTGCACAGCGGCACGGTGCAGCCGACGATCACCGCCATCAGCGCCAGCCCTTCGGAGCCGCCCAGCCGCGCGGCCAGCGCCAGCCCGATATAGGAATTGAAGCGGAACGCGGTCTGCAGCCCCGAGGCAAAGCTGACCGGATCCGGCCGCAGCACCCATTTGACGGCATAGCCGCCGGCCAGGCCGGTGGCCAGCACCAGCAGCGCCAGCCCCAGCATGGCCGAGGTCGACGAGAAGTCCAGCACCGCGGTATTGGTCGACTGCAGCAGCAGCGCCGGGAACAGGACGAAGTAGACCAGCCGCTCCACCCCGCCCCAGAAGGCGCGGTCGAAGGGGGAATAGCGCACCAGCAGCCAGCCGATCAGGATCAGGCTGAAGTCCGGGACCAGCAGGAGGGCGGAAGACATCTAGGGTTGTTGTGGTGGTGGCAGTGGCATGGCGCGGCACTGCCCGGGCAGCCGTCGCACCGAAACCGCGGCGGGGAGAGATAACGGCAAAAACGCCGGAATGTGCAGCCTAGGGCAGATACGGATAGGTATTTTTCCAGATTTCGGGCAGCATGACATGCCAAGTTGTACGCCTGCCGCCATGTTGTCCCGCATCCGTTCCGCGCACCTGCGCGTGGACACCTTCCTCCGCTCCCGACTCAGCCCTGCTTTCCGGCCGGGCCGCCGCCTGCGCCTGGCCGTCGTGCTGGCAGCGCTCGGCGCCGCGGCCGTGGTGCATGCCGTACCGGGGCCGGCGCGGGCGGTCGAGATCGCCGGCGTGCGTTTCGACGACGCGGCGCGCGTGGGCGGCAAGGAACTGCAGCTCAATGGCGCGGCGCTGCGCACCGGCTTCCTGACCAAGGGCTACGTGGCCGCGCTGTACCTGGAGGAAAAGGCCCGCAACGCGGCCGTGGTACTGGGCACGTCCGGCGCCAAGCGGCTACAGTTACGCATCCTGCGCGAGACCGAGCCGCCGGCGGTGGTGCGCGCGATCCGCCAGGGCATGCGCGACAACCACAGCGAGGCGCAGATGCAGGCGCTGGCGGCGCGGCTGGTACAGTTCGAGCGCGCCCTGGGCGAGATCGGCACCGCGCACAAGGGCGACGTCATCAACGTGGATTTTTCCCCGCAAACGGGGACGGTCGTCGCCATCAACGGCACGCCGCGCGGCCGGCCGATTCCCGGCGAAGACTTTTACCAGGCCCTGCTGCGGGTGTTCCTGGGCGAACACCCGGTCGACGCCGGGGTCAAGCGCGGCCTGCTGGGCGGCTGACCCAGATTACGCTGCCGGCGCACCGCCCGACCTGTGGCACTGCGACGGTTTTTTTGCTTCCGGGCGGCATCCTGCCCGGATTTCTGACGGGAGACATGATCTCATGCAAGCTGGCAAACTCGCACTGACCCTGGCCCTGGCGGCCGCCGCCACCGCGGCGCAAGCCCAGAGCTACCCCACCAAGCCGATCCGCCTGATCATTCCGTTCGCACCCGGCGGCACCACCGACATCGTCGGCCGCGGCGCGGCGGACCAGATGAGCCGCATCCTGGGCCAGCCGGTGGTGGTGGAAAACCGCGCCGGCGGGGGCGGTTCGATCGGCGCCGACGCCATCGCCAAGGCCGCGCCGGACGGCTATACCATCGGCATCTCGACGGTCTCGACCATGGCCGTGAACCCGGCCTGCAACCCCAAGCTGTCGTACGACCCGATCAAGGACTTCAAGCCCATCACCAACCTGGCCAACGTGGCCAACGTGATCGCGGTGAACCCCAACTTCCCGGCCAAGGACTACAAGGAGTTCCTGGCCGTGCTGAAGGCCAACCCTGGCAAGTATTCGTACGCGTCGTCGGGCACCTGCGGCTTCGGCCACATGCTGGGCGAGCAGTTCAAGGTCTCGACCAAGACCTTCATGGTCCATATCCCGTACCGCGGCGCGGGCCCGGCACTGAACGACGTGCTGGCCGGCCAGGTGCCGATCATGGTCGACAACCTGCCGTCGTCGATGCCCTACATCAAGGCCAACAAGCTGCGTCCGATCGTGGTGGCCTGGAACAAGCGCCTGGAGTCGCTGCCCAATGTGCCGACCTTCGGCGAAATGGGCCTGAAAGAGCCGAACGATCCGGCCTGGTACGGCCTGGTGGCGCCGGCCGGCACGCCTGACGAGGTCATCAAGAAGCTCAACGAAGCCGCCGTCAAGGCCCTGCAGGACAAGGACTTCCAGCAGCGCCTGCGCACCGCCGGCGCCGAGCCGTCGGGCAACACGCCGGCGCAGCACGCGGCCGAGATCAAGAAGGAATTCGACAAGATGAAGAATCTCGTGAAGGTGCAGAACATCAAGCTGGAGCAATGATCCGGCCGGTGTGACGCCACCCGCAAAGGGCCGCCGCGAGGCGGCCCTTTTTTCTTGCCCGCGCCAAAAAGCACTAAAATCCAGCATTCGCCCCAGCCTGACCGCCATGCCCGCACCCTACGACGCCATCCTTACCGCCCCGTTCGGCAAGATCGGCGTGCGCACGGACGGCGCGCGCATCCGGGCCATCGTGTACCTTCCCGGGCTCGTCGAGGGCCTTGCCCCGGCCGATGCGCTGACGCAGCGGCTCGCGGCGCAGCTCGCGGCCTATTACGACGATCCCGACAGCGCCTTCGACGTGCCGCTGGCCGCCGCCGGCAGCGCCTTCCAGCAGCGCGTGTGGCAGGCCATCTGCGCGGTGCCGCGCGGCGCCACCACCACCTACGGCACCATCGCCGAAGCCATCGGCGCGATGCCGCGCGCGGTCGGCCAGGCCTGCGGGCAGAACCCGTTCCCGATCCTCGTCCCCTGCCATCGCGTAGTCTCGGCGCGCGGCATCGGCGGCTTCTCGCACCATGCCGAAGACGGCTTCCACCTCGACGTCAAACGCTGGCTGCTGCGCCATGAGGGCGCCATGCTGATATGAGCGGCGCCCCGGCGGCAGCCGAGCCCAGCGCCGTCGCCAGCGCTGCCGACGAGGCGCTGGTCGGCCGCTTCTGCGATGCGCTGTGGCTGGAGGACGGGCTCTCGCGCAACACCATCGACGCCTACCGGCGCGACCTGACACTGCTGGCGCGCTGGCTGCAGCAGGAGCAGCGCGGCGAGCTGCTCGGCGCCGACGACGGCGCGCTGTCGGCATACTTCAGCGCGCGCCATACGCAGACCCGCGCGTCGTCGGCCAACCGGCGCCTGGCGGTGTTCCGCCGCTTCTACCAGTGGGCGCTGCGCGAGCACCTGGTGCAGGCCGATCCCTGCCTGCTGCTGCGCCCCGCCAAGCAGCCGCCGCGCTACCCCAAGACCCTGACCGAGGCCCAGGTCGACGCGCTGCTGGAGGCGCCCGACACCGACACCCCGCTGGGCCTGCGCGACCGCACCATGCTCGAGCTGATGTACGCCAGCGGGCTGCGCGTGTCTGAGCTCACGCAGATGAAGACCATCGAGATCGGCCTGAACGAAGGCGTGGCGCGCGTGGTCGGCGGCAAGGGCGACAAGGAGCGGCTGGTGCCGTTCGGCCAGCAGGCCGGCGACTGGCTGCGCCGCTACCTGGCGAGCGCGCGACCGGCGCTGCTGGCCGGGCGCGCGTGCGACGCGCTGTTCGTCACGCAGCGCGGCGAAGGCATGACGCGGCAGGCGTTCTGGCACCTGATCAAGCGCCATGCGCGCGATGCCGGCGTGCATGCCCCGCTGTCGCCGCACACGCTGCGCCATGCCTTTGCCACGCACCTGCTGAACCACGGCGCCGACCTGCGCGTGGTGCAGTTGCTGCTGGGGCACGCCGACATCTCCACCACCCAGATCTATACCCACGTCGCCCGCGAACGCCTGCGCGAGCTGCACCAGCAGCACCATCCGCGCGGCTGAGCGGCACACAGCGATCGCCATGAGCAAGACCAAGCACGTCTCCGAAACCCCTGCCACCCAGTTCCTGCGCAAGCACGGCGTGGCCTTCGGCGAACACCCCTATGACTATGTCGAGCACGGCGGCACCGGCGAATCGGCGCGCCAGCTGGGCGTACCCGAGCATGACGTGGTCAAGACCCTGATCATGGAAGACGAGCGCGCGCAGCCGCTGGTGGTGCTGATGCACGGCGACTGCTCGGTCTCGACCAAGAACCTGGCGCGCCAGACCGGGCGCAAGAGCGTGCAGCCTTGCAAGCCCGAGGTGGCGCAGCGGCACAGCGGCTACCTGGTGGGCGGCACCTCGCCGTTCGGCACGAAGAAGCGCATGCCGGTGTATGTGGAAGCGACCGTGCTGGAACTGGCGCGCATCTATATCAACGGCGGGCGCCGCGGCTACCTGGTCAGCCTGGACCCGAGGCTGCTGCCCGCGCTGCTCGAGGCCCAGCCGGTGCAGTGCGCGCTGCCGGACTGAACTTGCCGGCCGCGTGGCGCCGCTCCAGACCGAAGCAAGCCTCCACGCCAATCCGGGTAGTCACGGTCGTGGCCAGGCCCCTGCCGCGCTACAATCGCGCCAGCCTGAAAACATCCCACTCCACATGGCCAATCTGCTTTTTGCCCTTGCCGCTTACCTGATCGGCTCCGTTTCCTTCGCTGTGGTCGTCAGCAAGCTGATGGGGCTGCCGGATCCGCACTCCTATGGCTCGGGCAACCCCGGCGCCACCAACGTGCTGCGCACCGGCAACAAGAAGGCGGCGATCCTGACGCTGATCGGCGATGCCCTGAAGGGCTGGCTGGCGGTCTGGCTGGCGGCGCGCTTCGGCCCGGCGTACGGCCTCAACGACACCGGCCTGGCCATGGTTGCGCTGTCGGTGTTCCTGGGCCACCTGTTCCCCGTATTCCACCGCTTCGCCGGCGGCAAGGGCGTTGCCACCGCGGCCGGCATCCTGCTGGCGATCAACCCCGTCCTGGGCCTGGGCACGCTCGCCACCTGGCTGATCATCGCCTTCTTCTTCCGCTATTCGTCTCTGGCCGCGCTGGTGGCCGCGATCTTCGCGCCGTTCTTCCATGTGCTGATGAACGGCGTCGACGTGATGGCCGGCGCGATCTTCGTCATCAGCGTGCTGCTGATTGCGCGGCACCGGCAGAACATTGCCAAGCTGCTGGCGGGGAAGGAAAGCCGGATCGGGGAGAAGAAGAAGGTTTGAAGGTTTGAATGGCTTTGCCGCAAACGGCTGCGAGCGTCAGCAGGCGGCCGGTTTGCTCGCCCTCTCCCGCAAGCGGGAGAGGGAGTACACCAGCGGTCATCAAACCCCAGCCGCCCCAAACTGCATCTCCACCCGCAGCCCGCCCCCGTCGGCATTCACCAGGTTCAGCTTCCCCCCCGCCTGCCGCACCAGCCGGTCGACGATCGCCAGCCCCAGCCCGGAATGCGCATTGCCGCCGCGCGCCGGGTCCAGCCGCACGAACGGCAGCGTGGCGCGTTCCTTGTCGTCGTCGGGAATGCCGACGCCCCGGTCTTCCACCACCAGCATGTAGCCGTCCGGCGTGCGCGAGGTCGCGATGCTGACCGGCGGCTTGCCATAGGCGTAGGCGTTGTCCACCAGGTTGCCGACGATGCGGTCCAAGTGCGTGGCGATCATGCGGAAGCCCTCGCCCGCGCCCAGCGACAGCTCCACCTGGCGCTCCTGCTCGGCCAGCGAGGCGGCCAGCTCGTTGACGCGCCGGTCCACCGGCACCGGCCGCGCGGTCGACTCGCTGGTCTGCGCGAAGCTCAGGAACTGCTCGACGATGGCCGCCATCGAATCGACATCGCGCGTGACCCCCGCGGCGGCCTTGGGATCGGCCAGCATCTCGGCGCGCAGGCGCAGGCGCGCCAGCGGCGTCTTCAGGTCGTGGGCGATGCCGGCCAGCATGGTGTTGCGCTCCTGGTCGATGCGCGCGAGGTCGGCCACCATGCGGTTGAAGCGCTCGATCAGCTGGCGCAGCTCGTGCGGGCCGCGCTCGCGCAGCGGCGGCACGGCGTGCTGGCGCGACAGCAGCGCGGCCGCGTTGGCCATGTCGCGCACCGGCCGCTGGATCTGCCATGCGATCAGCACGGCGAAGACGATGGCGACGCCGACCACCAGCATCACCCCCGGCACCAGCCGGTTGTCCGGCGGCGGGTTGTGGACCCACAGGATCGGCATCGCGATCCAGTCGGCGCGGCTCGGCAGCTTGATCCAGATGCGCGGCGTGGTCTCGTCCTCCAGGCGGATCTCGGTGCCTTGCGGGAGCCGGCTGATGAACTGCTCCACCAGGCGGCGCGAGCGCCCGCCCTTGGGCGCGGTGGCGTGCTCGTCGGCATCGGCGGTGTTGGCGGTTTCCACCAGGCTGGGCAGCCTGGCCGGCGGCCGTGCATCGAGCGCGCGCTCGATGCTGTCGAGCTGGAACAGCATCTGCTCCACCGAATAGTCGACCTGCTGCTGGCGCCGGTCCATGCGCAGGATGGCCAGCCACGAGAAATGGCTGATCACCAGCACCGCGGCGATCAGCAGCGCAATGCGGCCGAACAGGGTATCGATACGTCGCAACTTCATCGGCAAGCAGATCCTGGTGGCGCCGGCGCCGGGTTATTCGGGGAGGCCCGCGGGAATCTCTTCCGCTTCGTCGGGCACGAAGGTGTAGCCGCGGCCGCGCACGGTCTGGATGTAGCGCGGGCGCTGCGCGTCCTCATCCAGCAGCCGGCGCAGGCGCCAGATCTGCACGTCGATGCCGCGGTCGCTGATGCCGCTGGCGCTGCCGTACATCAGCTCGACGATGCGCTCGCGCGACAGCACTTCGAGCGGATGCATCAGCAGCAGCTTGAGCAGCGCGAACTCGGTATCGCTGATCGACAGCGCCTGGCCGGCACGCGTCAGCGTGCGCTGGCGGAAGTTGACGCGGAACGGGCCGAACGCGACCGACTCGCGGTCCTCGGGCGCCGCCGCCGGGCGCGCCAGCTTGCGGCGCAGCACCGCGTTGATGCGCGCCAGCAGCTCGCGCGGCGAGAACGGCTTGCCGAGATAGTCGTCGGCACCGATCTCGAGGCCGACGATGCGGTCGATCTCGTCGCTGCGGGCGGTCAGCAGGATCACCGGGATATCGTCGTTGCGGGCGCGCAGGTTGCGCAGCGCGGTCAGGCCGTCGACCTTGGGCATCATCAGGTCCAGCACGATCAGCGCCGGCCGCTCGCGCTCCAGGCGCGCCTGCAGGCCGTCGCCGTCATGCATCACCGAGACGGCGAAGCCCTGCTGGGTCAGGTACTCGCGCAGCAGGTCGCGCAGTTCGGGATCATCGTCGACGACGAGGATCTGGGTAGGCTGGTTCGTTCGCATAGGCACATGATAGTCAGCCCCGGCGCCACATATGCCGGCGGGGCCGGACGGTTTTGTTTCCGCAGGTTACACCCGGGGTCCTGGTAATCCTCTGTAATAAATCGGCCGGACGCCGAAATACGGGCGTCCGTGCCCGCACATTATCCTTGCCGCATGACTTGCCGCCGGTGCCGCCCCATGCGCGCCGCGCGGCACTCGCCGGCACGCCGGCGCTTGCGGGCCCGCTGCCCCCCGAGGCCGGCCGGCACCCATGGCGATGCGGCATACTGCGGCATCGTCACTTGCCAGCAGAACACATGACGGTGCGCCGCGCGCGCCGTTCCCAGGATTGCGGACATGTCCAACCCCGAACCAGGCCAAACCCACCCCTCCCCCTCCCCGTCGTCCCGCCCGCCCGACCCGTCCGGCAAACCGCCGCGCCGGAACCAGCGCCCGCTGTATGCCGGGCTGCTGGTGCTGTTGCTGGCCGGGGCCGGCTGGTACTGGCATGCGCACCGCGGCGACACCCCCCAGGGCAGCGCGGCGGGCCCCGGCGGTGCCAGCGCACCCGCGGCGGGAGGCCGGGGAGGTCCAGGAGGTCCGGCCGGCATGCCGCGCTCGCCGGTGGTGGTCGCCACCGTGGCCCAGCGCGACATGGACGTGGTCCTGAACGGGCTGGGCAACGTGACCCCGGTGTCGAACGTGACCGTGCGCGCGCAGGTGTCCGGCCCGCTGCTCAAGGTACTGTTCAAGGAAGGCCAGATGGTCAGGGCCGGCGACGTGCTGGCCGAGATCGACCCGCGCCCGTTCCAGGCCGCGCTCGACCAGGCCGTGGGGCAGCTGGCGCGCGACCAGGCGCTGCTGCAGAACGCGCGGCTGGACCAGCAGCGCTACCGCACGTTGCTGGGCCAGGATTCGATCTCCAAGCAGCAGGTCGATACCCAGGACGCGCTGGTGCGCCAGTACGAGGGCGTGGTCAAGACCGACCAGGGCAACGTTGCCAACGCGCGCCTGCAACTGGGCTATACCAGGATCGTGGCGCCGGTGTCGGGCCGCATCGGCCTGCGCCAGGTCGATCCCGGCAATATCGTCAATACCAGCGACACCAACGGCATCGCGCTGATCACGCAGATCCAGCCGATCGCGGTGATGTACACCATCCCCGAGGACAACCTGCCGTCGGTGCTGAAGAAGCTCAACGCCGGCGAGAAGCTGCCGGTGCAGGCCTGGGACCGCCAGGTGCGCAATCAGCTGGGCGAAGGCGAGCTGCTGACCACCGACAACCAGATCGACACCACCACCGGCACGGTCAAGCTCAAGGCGGTGTTTCCCAATGCCGACGGCATGCTGTTCCCCAACCAGTTCGTCAACGTGCGCACGCGCGTCGATACGCTCAGGGACGCCACCGTGATCCCGGTGGCGGCGATCCAGCGCGGCCAGCAGGGCACCTTCGTCTATACCGTGGACGAAGCCAGCCAGGTCAAGGTGCAGGTGATCGAGCTGGGCCCCGGCGACGGCGCCCGTAGCGCGGTGCTCAAGGGGCTCGAGCCTGGCCAGCGCGTGGTGGTCGATGGCGCCGACCGGCTCAAGGAAGGCATGACGGTCGAAACCGTCGACCCGGCCGCGCGCGCCGCCGCGGTGGTGCCGGCCAGCCAGCCGCGCGCGCGCGGACGGCGCCATCGCGATGGTGCGGGCGGTGCTGGCGGTGCTGGCGGTGCCAGCGGCGCGCAGGCCGATGCCGGCGCGGCAGGTGCTTCGGCACCGCAAGGCGAACGCCGCCGCCACCGCGAAGCCGGCGCCAGCGCACCAACCGCACGCGCGCCGCAGCCGTAAGGACGCCGCATGAACCCGTCCCGCCTCTTCATCGAGCGCCCGGTCGCCACGGCGCTGCTGATGCTGGCCATCCTGCTGTCCGGGCTGGTGGCCTACCGGCTGCTGCCGCTGTCGGCGCTGCCCGAGGTCGACTATCCCACCATCCAGGTCACCACGCTCTACCCTGGCGCCAGTCCGGACGTGATGACCTCGTCGGTCACCGCGCCGCTGGAGCGCCAGTTCGGCCAGATGCCGGGCCTCAAGCAGATGTCGTCGTCCTCGTCAGGGGGGGCGTCGGTGATCACGCTGCAGTTCGAGCTGACGCTGCCGCTGGACGTGGCCGAGCAGGAGGTGCAGGCCGCCATCAATGCCGGCAGCAACCTGCTGCCGTCGGACCTGCCGATGCCGCCGGTCTACAGCAAGGTCAACCCGGCGGATGCGCCGATCATGACCATCGCCATGACCTCCGACACCATGCCGCTGCCAAAGCTGCAGGACATGGTCGATACGCGCGTGGCACAGAAGATCTCGCAGATCCAGGGCGTGGGCCTGGTCACCATCAGCGGCGGGCAGCGTCCCGCGGTGCGGATCCAGGCCAACCCGGCCGCGCTGGCGTCGCTGGGCATGTCGATCGACGACCTGCGCACCGCGATTGGCGCGTCCAACGTCAACGGCGCCAAGGGCAGCTTCGACGGCCCGCAACGCGCCTCGACCATCGACGCCAACGACCAGCTGCGCTCGGCCGACGAATACCGCCAGATCATCCTGGGCTACAAGAACGGCGCGCCGATCCGCATCACCGACGTGGCCGAGATCGTCGACGGCCCCGAGAACAGCCGCCTGGCCGCGTGGGCCAACGACAAGCCCGCGATCGTGCTGAATATCCAGCGCCAGCCCGGCGCCAACGTGATCGAGGTGGTCGACCGCATCAAGGCGCTGCTGCCGCAGCTGCAGAACGCGCTGCCGGCGTCGGTGCACGTGCAGCTGCTGACCGACCGCACCACCACCATCCGCGCCTCGGTCGAGGACGTGCAGTTCGAGCTGCTGCTGGCGATCGCGCTGGTGGTGCTGGTGATCTTCCTGTTCCTGCGCAATATCCCCGCCACCATCATCCCCGGCGTGGCGGTGCCGCTGTCGCTGGTGGGCACGTTCGGGGTCATGTACCTGGCCGGGTTCTCGATCAACAACCTGACGCTGATGGCGCTGACCATTGCCACCGGCTTCGTGGTCGACGATGCGATCGTGATGATCGAGAACATCATGCGCTACATCGAGAAAGGCGATTCGCCGATGCAGGCGGCGCTGAAGGGCTCCAGGCAGATTGGCTTCACCATCATCTCGCTGACCTTCTCGCTGGTGGCCGTGCTGATCCCGCTGCTGTTCATGGGCGACGTGGTCGGCCGGCTGTTCCGCGAGTTCGCGATCACGCTGGCGGTGTCGATCCTGATCTCGGCGGTGGTGTCGCTGACGCTTACGCCGATGATGTGCGCGCGGCTGCTGCATCATGTGCCGGAAGAGAAGCTGTCGCGCTTCCACCGCGCCACCGGCCGCTTCTTCGACAACGTGATCGAGCGCTACGGGCGCGGCCTGGAATGGGTGCTCGATCGCCAGAAGGCAACGCTGGTGGTGGCGGTGGCCACGCTGGCGCTGACGGTGCTGCTGTACCTGCTGGTGCCCAAGGGCTTCTTCCCGGTGCAGGACACCGGCGTGATCCAGGGCATCACCGAAGCCGCGCAGACCACCTCGTTCGGCGCCATGGCGCGCAAGCAGGAAGCCGTGGCCAAGGTGGTGATGCAGGATCCGGCGGTGGCCAGCCTGTCGTCGTTCATCGGCGTGGACGGCACCAACGCCACGCTCAATGCCGGGCGCATGCTGATCAACCTCAAGCCCAAGGACGAGCGCGATCCGATCGACGTGGTGACGCAGCGGCTGCAGCAGGCGGTGCACGACCTGGGCGGCGTGTCGCTGTTCACGCAGCCGGTGCAGGACCTGACCATCGAGGACAAGGTCTCGCGCACGCAGTACCAGTTCACGGTCGAAGATCCCGATCCCCAGACGCTGGCGACGTGGGTGCCGAAGCTGGTGGAGCGCCTGCGCCAGGAGCCGGAGCTGCGCGATGTCACCAGCGACCAGCAGAACAACGGCCTGCGCGCCTATGTCGATATCGACCGCGACGCCGCGGCGCGCTTCGGCATCACCACCGCGGTGATCGACAGCGCGCTGTACAGCGCCTTCGGCCAGCGGCTGGTGTCGACCATCTTCACGCAGTCGAGCCAGTACCGCGTGGTGCTCGAGACCATGCCTGAATTCCGTACCAGCCCGCAATCGCTGGCCGAGCTGCGCCTGCCCTCCTCGTCCGGCGGACAGGTGCCGCTGGGCGCGTTCGCGCGCATCACCGAGCGCACCGGGCCGCTGGTGATCAACCACCAGGGCCAGTTCCCGGCGGCGACGATCTCGTTCAACCTGGCGCCGGGCGCATCGCTGGGCGCGGCGGTCGACAAGATCACCCGGGTCGAGCAGGAGCTGGGGCTGCCGATCTCGATGCAGACCAGCTTCCAGGGCGCGGCGCTGGCGTTCCGCGCGTCGCTGTCGAACACGCTGTGGCTGATCCTGGCCGCGGTGGTGACCATGTATATCGTGCTGGGGGTGCTGTATGAAAGCACCATCCACCCGGTCACGATCCTGTCGACGCTGCCGTCGGCCGGCGTCGGCGCGCTGCTGGCGCTGCTGGTGGCGGGGATGGACCTGGGCATCATCGCCATCATCGGCATCATCCTGCTGATCGGTATCGTCAAGAAGAACGCGATCATGATGATCGACTTCGCGCTCGAGGCCGAGCGCGAAGGCGGCATGAATCCGCGCGACGCGATCTTCCAGGCCTGCCTGCTGCGCTTCCGCCCGATCCTGATGACCACCATGGCGGCGCTGCTGGCGGCGCTGCCGCTGATGCTGGGCTCCGGCATCGGCAGCGAGCTGCGCCGCCCGCTGGGCGTGACCATGGTCGGCGGCCTGCTGCTCAGCCAGGTGCTGACGCTGTTCACCACGCCGGTGATCTACCTGGCCTTCGACCGCGTGGCGACGCGCGTGAAGGGCTGGCGCAAGCGCCGCTTCGGCGATCCGGAGGAAGGCGGCACGGGCGAGGAGCCGGTCTGAGCATGAATCTCTCGGCTGCCTTTATCCATCGCCCGGTCGCGACCGCGCTGCTCACGCTCGGCATTTTGCTGGCTGGGCTCGCGGCGCTGCGGCTGCTGCCGGTGTCGCCGCTGCCGCAGGTGGACTTCCCCACCATCTCGGTGTCGGCGTCGCTGCCCGGCGCCAGCCCCGAAACCATGGCCGCCACCGTGGCGACGCCGCTGGAGCGCGCGCTCGGCACCATCGCCGGCGTGACCGAAATCACCTCCAGCAGCTCGCTCGGCTCGACCCGCGTGACGCTGCAGTTCGACCTGTCGCGCGATATCGACGGCGCCGCGCGCGACGTGCAGGCCGCCATCAACGCCTCGCGCGCGACGCTGCCGACCAGCCTGCCCAACAACCCGACCTACCGCAAGGTCAACCCTGCCGACGCGCCGATCATGATCATCGCGCTGACCTCGCCGACCATGACGCGCGGGCAGCTCTACGATGCGGCCTCGACCATCCTGGCGCAGAAGCTGTCGCAGGTCGAGGGCGTGGGCCAGGTCACCATCGGCGGCGCCTCGCTGCCGGCGGTGCGGGTGGAACTGAACCCGACTGCGCTGAACAATTACGGCATCTCGCTCGAGGACGTGCGCAACACCATCAGCGCGACCAACGCCAACCGGCCGCTGGGCACGCTGGAAAACGCCAGCAGCAACTGGCAGGTCTACGCCAACGACCAGGCGATGAAGGCGGAAGACTACCTGCCGCTGATCATCCGCTACGCCACCCCGGGCACGTACTCGTCGGCGTCGGCGGGCGCGCTGATCGCCAGCACCGCCAACGCCACCGCCAGCGGCGGCGTCAGCACCAAGGTGGTCAACGGCGTCACCGTGACCACGCTGACCACCAGCAGCGGCACCACCACCATCACCAGCGGCGCCACCGGCGGCACCAGCGCCACCAGCGGCCCCAATTCGTTCGCGGTGCCGGTGCGGCTGCGCGACGTCGCCAACGTGGTCGATTCGGTGCAGGATACCCGCAACGCCGGCTCGGCCAACGGCAAGCCGTCGGTGCTGCTGGTGCTGAACCGCTCGCCCGGCGCCAACATCATCGAGACCGTGGACCGCGTCAACGAGATGCTGCCGCAGCTGCAGAAGATGATCCCGGCGGCGATCTCGATGGACGTGATGATGGACCGCACGCCAACCATCCGCGCCTCGCTGCGCGAGGTCGAGCACACGCTGATGATCTCGGTGGCGCTGGTGATCATGGTTGTGTTCGTATTCCTGCGCAACGTGCGCGCCACCCTGATTCCCAGCGTGGCGGTGCCGGTGTCGCTGATCGGCACGTTCTCGGTGATGTACCTGGCCGGGTTCTCGCTGAACAACCTGTCGCTGATGGCGCTGACCATCGCCACCGGCTTCGTCGTCGACGATGCCATCGTGGTGCTGGAGAACATCTCGCGCCATATCGAGGAAGGCATGAAGCCGCTGGCGGCGGCGCTGCGCGGCGCGCGCGAAGTCGGCTTCACGGTGCTGTCGATGAGCCTGTCGCTGATCGCGGTGTTCATCCCGCTGCTGATGATGGGCGGCATCGTCGGCCGGCTGTTCCAGGAATTCGCGATCACGCTGTCGGTGGCGATCCTGGTATCGCTGGTGGTCTCGCTGACCACCACGCCGATGATGTGCGCGCGCATGCTGCGCCCGGTGGAACCGGAGCAGCAGGGTCGCTTCTTCCGTGCCACCGAGCGCATGTTCCAGTGGCTGCATGACGGCTATGCGCGCTCGCTGTCCACCGCGCTGCGCTTCAGCCCGCTGGTGTGGCTGGTGCTGATCGCCACCATCGCGCTCAACGTCTGGCTGTATGTGATCGTGCCCAAGGGCTTTTTCCCGCAGCAGGACACCGGGCGGCTGATCGGCTTTATCCGCGCCGACCAGGCCACCTCGTTCCAGGCCATGCGCGGCAAGCTCGACAGCTTTATCAAGATCGTGCAGTCGGACCCGGCGGTGGAGAACGTGACCGGCTTTACCGGCGGCTCGCAGCGCAATACCGGGCAGATGTTTGTCACGCTCAAGCCACTGGCGCAGCGCGAATCGGCCGACACCATCATTGCGCGGCTGCGCGACAAGCTGGCCAAGGAGCCGGGCGCGAGGCTCTTCCTGCAATCGGTGCAGGACATCCGCGTCGGCGGGCGCCAGAGCAGCTCGCAGTACCAGTTCACGCTGCAGTCCGACGACCTGGAGGTGCTGCGCGCGTGGGAGCCCAAGGTGCGCGCGGCGCTGTCCAACCTGAAGGGGCTGGAGGATATCGACACCGACACCAACGACAAGGGCCTGCAGACCTCGGTGATCATCGACCGCGACGCGGCCTCGCGCCTGGGCGTGACCGCGCAGCAGGTGGATGCGGTGCTCAACGATGCCTTCGGCCAGCGGCTGGTGTCGACCATCTACCATCCGCTGAACCAGTACCGCGTGGTGATGGAGCTGAGCCAGGAATACCTGCAGGGACCCGAGGCGCTCAAGGACATCTACGTGGTCACCGGCAACGGCAACCGCGTGCCGCTGGCCGCATTCGCGCGCGTGACGCCGAGCAGCACGCCGCTGGGCGTGAACCACCAGGGCCAGTTCGCGGCCTCGACGATCTCGTTCAACCTGGCCGAAGGGACTTCGCTGTCGCAGGCGACCGACGCCATCAACCGCGAGATGGCGCGCATCGGCGCTCCGGAGACCCTGCGCGCCAACTTCCAGGGCGGCGCCAAGGCGTTCCAGGACTCGCTCAAGAGCCAGCCCATTTTGATCCTGGCGGCGTTGATCACCATCTACATCGTGCTGGGCGTGCTGTATGAAAGCTATGTCCACCCGCTGACGATCCTGTCGACGCTGCCGTCGGCCGGCGTGGGCGCGCTGCTGGCGCTGCTGGCCTCGAAGACCGACTTCAGCATCATCGCGCTGATCGGCGTGATCCTGCTGATCGGCATCGTCAAGAAGAACGCGATCATGATGATCGACTTCGCCATCGACGCCGAGCGGCGCGAGGGGCTGTCGCCGCGCGACGCCATCTACCGCGCCTGCCTGCTGCGCTTCCGCCCGATCCTGATGACCACCATGGCCGCGCTGCTGGGCGCGGTGCCGCTGGCGCTGGGCCGCGGCGACGGCGCCGAGCTGCGCGCGCCGCTGGGCATTTCCATTGTCGGCGGGCTGGTGGTGAGCCAGCTGCTGACGCTGTACACCACGCCGGTGGTCTACCTGACGCTGGACCGCTGGCGCCTCAAGGTGAAGGCCTGGCGCCAGCGCCGCCGCAGCGCCGGCACGCCGGACCAGCCCGCCGCCGTCTAGATTTGCGAAGACTCGACATGAATGCTCTTACCCGTTTCCTGTCCCAGGGCCTGCCGGTACCACTGGCATGCGCGCTGCTGCTGGCCGGCTGCGCCGTCGGCCCCGACTACCAGCGCCCCGACGCGCCGATGTCGGCCGAGTTCAAGGAAGCCGCGGCCGATACTGCCACCCCGGCGTGGACCGGCGATTGGAAGCCATCCTGGAAGCCCGCCGAGCCGCAGGATGCGCTGGCGCGCCCCGACTGGTGGACCGTATTCGGCGATGCGCAGCTCGATGCGCTGATGGCCGAGGTGCAGATCTCGAACCAGAACATCAAGGCGGCCGAGGCCCAGTACCGCCAGGCGGTGGCGTCGCTGCAGGCGGCCCGCGCCGGCTTCTTCCCGCTGGTCGATGCGCAGGCCGGCGCCTCGCGCGCGCGCAATGCCACCGGCAACACGCTCAACGGCCAGAGCGCCACGCTGGGCGCGACCTGGGAGCTCGACGTCTGGGGCCGCGTGCGGCGCCAGGTCGAAAGCAGCGAGGCCAGCGCGCAGGCGAGCGAGGCCGACCTGGCGTCGACGCTGCTGTCGACGCAGGCCACGCTGGCGCAGAGCTACTTCCTGCTGCGCGTGGCGGATGCGCAGAAGGCGCTGCTGGACCGCACCGTGGCCGACTACCAGAAGTCGCTGCAGCTGGTGCAGAACCAGTACGCGGCGGGCACCGCGCAGCGCTCCGACGTGCTGCAGTCCGAGACCCAGCTCAAGAGCGCGCAGGCGCAGCAGATCGACATCCAGATCACGCGCGCGCAGCTGGAGCATGCCATCGCCGTGCTGGTGGGCAAGCCGCCCGCGGCGCTGTCATTGGCCGCCGGCGAGTTCCGCGCCGCGCCGCCGCGCGTGCCGGCCGCGGTGCCGTCGCAACTGCTGGAGCGCCGCCCCGACATCGGCGCGGCCGAGCGGCGCATGGCGTCGGCCAATGCGCAGATCGGCGTGGCGCAGGCGGCTTACTATCCGACGCTGTCGCTGTCGGCCAGCGGCGGGCTGACCGCCAGCACGCTGGCGCGCTGGGTGTCGCTGCCGGACCGGATCTGGTCGATCGGCGGCGGCCTGGCCGGCACCCTGTTCGACGGCGGCGCGCGCCGCGCGGCCAAGGCGCAGGCGGTGGCGGCCTACGACCAGACCGTGGCCAACTACCGCCAGACCGTGCTGGGGGCGTTCCAGGAAGTCGAGGACAACCTCGCCGCGCAGCGGCTGCTGGAACAGGAGGCGGTGGTGCAGAACGACGCACTGCGCTCGGCGCGCGAGGCGCTGGCGCTGGTGAACAACCGCTACCGCGCCGGCACCGCCGGCCTGCTCGATGTGCTGACGGCGCAGACCAGCGCCTACACCGCCGAGCGCACCGCGCTGTCGATCACCGGCCGCCAGTACACCGCGGCGGTGGTGCTGATCAAGGCGCTGGGCGGCGGCTGGCACGCGCAGCCCGCAGGTAGTAGCGGCAGCGCGAGTCCCAGCGTGCCAGCCGCCGCTTCCGCCACCGTCGGCCAGCGCTAGGCGCCGCGCTGCGGGGCATTCGGCAGCGGCTGCGCGCAGATGCGCTCGCGCAGCCAGGTGGCGGCCTTGCCCAGCGGCCGCTGCTTGTGCCACACCAGCTCCATCGCCACCGGCCAGTCCTGCTGCTGGAACGCCAGCGGCGGCGACACCAGCTGCGCCGCGGCCGGCGAATTGGCGACCACGTGCCACGGCACGAAGGCCCAGCCCAGCCCGCGCTTGACCAGCTCCACGATCACCCACTGGCTTTCCACCCACCATACGTCGGCGGCCACGCGCAGGCGCATCTTTTCCTCGCTGTCGGTGCGGGTCGCGACCATCAGCTGGCGGTAGCGCTTGAGCTCTTCCCAGTCGACCCGCTGCGACGCCAGCGGGTGGTCGGGCGCGCACAGGATCTGCATCGGCATCCAGCCGAGCGCATGGAAGCCCAGCTCCGGCGGCAGCACTTCCTGGCGCCACATGATGCCGAGGTCGGCGCCGCCCTCCAGCACCAGCCGGCTGACGTCCTCCATCAGCGGGAACAGCAGTTCCAGCTCCACCGCCGGGAAGCGCCCGGAAAACTCCACCAGCAGCGCACCCAGTGTCTCTTCCGGATAGAGCTCGTCGACCGCCAGCACCAGCCGCGTCTCCACGCCCTCGCCCAGGCTCTTGGCCACGCCGCGGAAATGCTCGCAGCGCTCCAGGATCACGCGCGCCTCGGCCAGCAGCCGTTCGCCTGCGGGGGTCAGCACCGGGTAGCGGCCGGTACGGTCGAACAGCGCGTTGCCGGCATCGATCTCGAGGTTGGACACGGCCGCGCTGACCACCGACTGGGCCTTGCCGAGCCGGCGCGCGGCGGCCGAGAACGAGCCCGTGTCGGCCGCCGCGACAAAGGCCTGCAATTGCTCCAGAGAGAGACTCATACGTAACCCCACTCCTTCATCTATCTGTTATGACGATAGTATCCAACTTGGCAATCCCTGCCCAGCAGATAGACTAGGCACCATCGTATTTGCCCGCAAGGAGAAATCATGCGCAATACCAGGGACCGGATCCGCCATGCCGTGGGCTTCGAGGTGGTCGGCCTGCTGATCTTCGCCCCGCTGGCGAGCTGGGCCTTCGGCTATGAACTGCACCAGATGGGGCTGATCGGCGCGGTCGCCTCGCTGGTCGCCACCGGCTGGAACTACCTCTACAACGTGCTGTTCGACAAGGGCATGCTGCGTTTCACCGGCCAGCTGCGCAAGTCGGTGCCGGTGCGCGTGCTGCACGCGGTGCTGTTCGAACTGGGCCTGCTGGTGGTGTTCCTGCCGTCGCTGGCGTGGTACCTCGACATCAGCCTGATCGACGCGCTCATCATGGACATCGCCGTGGCCGGCTTCTACATGGTCTACGCGCTGGTGTACAACTGGCTGTACGACATCGTGTTCCCGGTGCCGGCGCTCAAGGCGCAGGCCACCTCCCAAGCCAAGCCCGAAGGCACCGCGCTGGGCTGAGCGCGGGTTTTTCCCGACCCCGGGCGCGCCGCGCCGAGGTCTTCCCCGTCTTGCCGCCACCGGTCGAATCGTTATACTCCATAACAAATTCGATTCGCCGGGAGCGGCGCCGCGTGCGCGGCCCCGGCGCGACCTGCACGCGGGGAGACACCATGAAAATCGCAATCGCCGGGGGCGGCATCGGCGGACTGACACTGGCGCTGCTGTGCCACCGCCACGGCATCGAGGCCGAGGTCTGGGAAGCCAGCGAAACGCTGCGCCCGCTGGGCGTTGGCATCAACCTGCTGCCGCACGCCGTGCGCGTGCTGTCCGAGCTGGGCCTGCGCGATGCGCTGGCCGCGATTGCCGTCGAGACCTCGTCCCTGTCGTACTACAACAAGCTGGGCCAGCGCATCTGGCATGAGCCGCGCGGGCTGGCCGCCGGCTATGACTGGCCGCAGTTCTCGATCCATCGCGGCGAATTCCAGATGCTGCTGCACCGCACCGTGGTCGAGCGCCTTGGGGCCGGCGCGATCCATACCGGCCACAGTTTCGAGTCCGTGCTGGATACCGGCGCGCGCGGCCAGGCGCGCTTCGTGCTGCGCCGCCGCGCCGACAACGCCGCGGTCGAGTCCGGCGCCGACGTGCTGGTCGGCGCCGACGGCATCCATTCGGCGGTGCGCCGCCATTTCTATCCCGGCGGCGACCTGCCGCGCTTTTCGCGCCGGCTGCTGTGGCGCGCGGTCACCGAGGCGCCGCCCTACCTGGACGGCCGCTCGATGTTCATGGCCGGGCACCAGGACCAGAAGTTCGTCGCCTACCCAATCTCCGAACCGCTGCGCCGCCAGGGCCGCGCGCTGGTCAACTGGATTGCCGAGCTGCGCGTGCCCGACAGCGTGTCCGACACCCCGCCGCGCAGCGACTGGAACAAGCAGGTCGACAAAGCCGTGTTCCGCGCCCGGTTTGCCAACTGGCAGTGGGACTGGATCGACATCCCCGCGCTGATCGACGGCGCCGAGGCCATCTACGAATTCCCGATGGTCGACAAGGACCCGCTGCCGCGCTGGACCTTCGACCGCGTCACGCTGCTGGGCGACGCCGCGCACCCGATGTATCCGATCGGCTCGAACGGCAGCGCCCAGGCCATCCTCGACGCGCGCTACCTGGTCGACAGCCTGCTCGGCACCCGCGACACCGGCTACGCGCTGCGCGAATACGAGGCCGAGCGCCTGCCGCGCACCGCCGGCATCGTGCTGCGCAACCGCATGAACGGGCCGGAGCAGGTGATGCAGCTGGCCGAGGAGCGCGCGCCGCAGGGGTTCAGCGATATCGACCAGGTGATCCCGCGCGCCGAGCTGGAAGCGATTTCGCTGCGGTACAAGCAGCTGGCGGGGTTCGACCGGCAGTCGATGCAGGGCAAGGCGTAAGGCGATGCCTTGATCTCGACCGCGGGTGTACTCCCTCTTCCGCAAGCGGGAGAGGGAAGCAGACCAGCGGGATGGAAAACACATAAGATGATTCAGACCGAGGAGACAACCATGGCACCCCGAACCCCGACCGAGCTCACCCGCCTCGCGCTGGCCGCCCTGCTGGCCTTCACCGCCACCACCGCCCTGGCCGACATCACCGTCGGCGTCAGCCTGTCGACCACCGGCCCGTCCGCTTCCCTCGGCATCCCGCAAAAAAATACGCTGGCCTACCTGCCGCAGCAGATCGGCGGCGAGCCGGTGCGCTACATCGTGCTGGACGATGCCTCCGATCCGACCCAGGGCGCCAAGGCGGCGCGCCGCTTCGTCGCCGAGGACAAGGTCGACATCATCCTGGGCTCGTCCGCGGTGGCGCCGTCGATCGCGATTGCCGAGGTCGCCGACGAAGCCCAGACCGTACAGCTGGCGTTCTCGCCGATCGAACTCAAGCCCGGGCGCGGCGCATGGACCTTCCGGCTGGCGCAGCCGGTGCGGCTGATGGCCAATGCCGTGGCCGCCACCGCCAAGACCCAGGGCGTCAAGACCATCGGCTTTATCGGCTTTGCCGATGCCTACGGCGAGACCTGGCTGAAGGATTTCACCGCCGCCGCCACCGCCAACGGCATCCGCCTGATCGCCACCGAGCGCTACGGCCGCGCCGACACCAGCGTGACCGCGCAGGCGCTCAAGCTGATCGCCGCCCGGCCCGATGCCATCCTGATCGCCGGCGCCGGCACCGGCGCGGCGCTGCCGCACACCACGCTGCGCGAGCGCGGCTACGGCGGCACCCTCTACCAGACCCACGGTGCGGCCACCAAGGACCTGATCCGCATCGGCGGGCGCCTGGTCAACGGCGCGATCCTGCCCGCCGGCCCGGTGATCGTGCCGGAGCAGCTGCCCGCCGGCGATCCGGTGCGCAAGCCCGGGCTGGACTACGTCACCCGCTATGAAAAGCAGTACGGGGCCGAGACCCGCACGCAGTTCGGCGCCCATGCCTACGATGCCGGGCTGGTGCTTGAGCGCATCGTGCCGGTGGCGCTGAAGCATGCCCGCCCCGGCACGCCGGCCTTCCGCCAGGCGCTGCGCCACGCGCTGGAAACCGAGCGCGACATCGTGGTCTCGCACGGGGTGCTGAACTTCAGTGCGCAAGACCACTATGGCTTTGACCAGCGTGGTCGGGTTATGGTGACAATAGAGAACGGCAACTGGAAACTGCTCAAATGATTCCCGACGCATCCGGCACCCCGCCCGCCACCCCCGCGCGGCGGGCCCGCACCGCCGCAGCGCCCGCGCGGCGCAGGACGCGCGATGCGCTGGCGCCCGACCCGGCCGCCGGCGACGGCGCCGATGGCGGCTTCGACCCGCATGTGCCGAACATCGACTACGGCGTGCTCGACAACCTCGTCGGCTACGCCATCCGCCGCGCGCAGATCCGCATCTACGAAGACTTCGTGCAGTCGCTGGCGCAATGGCAGATCACCCCGCCGCGCTTCTCGGCGCTGGTGATCATCTCGCGCAACCCGCACCTGAAGCTGACCGAGCTGGCGCAGATCCTCGGCATCGCGCGCTCGGGCGCGGTGCTGCTGGTGGATGCGCTCGAGGCCATGAAGCTGGTGGCGCGCCGCCCCGCCGCGGGCGACCGGCGCGCCTACAGCCTGGTGCTGACCCCGGCCGGCCGCCGCACGCTCGAAGCCGCCACGCAGGCAGTCCAGGCGCACGACGCCCACGTCAGCTCGGCGCTCAGCGAGGCCGAGCAGGCCACGCTGAAAGCGCTGCTGGCACGGCTGGCACCGCCGCGCGCCGGCTGAACCGCCGGACCCGCGGAGCTGTCATCCGCTTGCGGGCGGCCATGCGTTAACATGGCCGCCATGCCAAGAACCCTCGCCGCGCCCACCGCAGCGCGACCCGGCGCGCTGCCGCGCCGCCTGTCGCTATTGCTCTCGTCCATCCTTGCCGCCGTGCTGCTGGCCGGCGGTCCGGCACTGACCCCGGCCTACGCCAAGCCGCCCGCCAAGGCGGCCAAGGCGACCAAGCCCGCCAAAGCACCGAAAGCCGGCAAAGCCGCTGCCAAAGCCGCCACCAGAGCCGCCACCAGAGCCGCCACCGATCCGGCGCTGGTCAGCGCCGGCGTGCCCGCGCCGGTGGCCGCGGCGCTGCGCCGCGCCGGGGTGCCGGCCGCGGCGGCCAGCTTCTATGTGGTGCGGCTGGGCGACAGCACCGCGCGCGCCAGCTGGAACGCGCAGCTGCCGATGAACCCGGCGTCGACCATGAAGCTGGTCACCACCTTCGCCGGCCTGCAGCTGCTCGGGCCCGACTATCGCTGGCAGACCTCGCTCTACGCCGACGCGCAGCCGGGCAACGACGGCACCGTCAACGGCAACGTCTACCTGCGCGGCCACGGCGATCCCAAGCTGGTGCCCGAGGAAATGGCCAAGCTGGTGGCGCGGGCGCGCGCCGCCGGCGCCAACACCATCAACGGCGACCTGGTGCTGGACCGCAGCTACTTCGCCGATGGCCTTGACAGCAACGGCACCATCGACGGCGAGGTGCAGCGCGCCTACAACGTCGGCCCCGATGCGCTGCTGTACGCCTTCAAGACGCTGTCGTTCACGCTGACGCCGGACCCGGCCTCGCAGACCGTGGCGGTCAGCGTCACGCCGGAGCTGGCGCAGCTGAAACTGGACAACCGCCTCACGCTGACCAACGGCCGCTGCGGCGACTGGCAGAGCAGCGCCAGCCCGACCGTGCTGCCGCAGGCCGACGGCACCGTGCTGGCCTCGTTCTCGGGCGACTATTCCAGCGACTGCGGCGAGCACGTGCTCAATATCGCCACACTGTCGCACGCGGAATTCACCTGGGGCGGCTTTGTCGCCGAGTGGCAGCGCGCCGGCGGGCGCTTTGCCCGCCTGCCCGCGCTGCGCAGCGGCAAGGTCCCGCGCGGCGCGGTGCTGCTGGCGCGCCATTACGGCCTGCCGCTGGCGGATATCGTGCGCGACATCAACAAGTTCTCGAACAACGTGATGGCGCGGCAGCTGTTCCTGACCCTCGGCGCCGAGATGGACCGCGGCGGGCCCGCCAGCACCGGCCGCTCGATCCGCGTGGTGCAGCGCTGGCTGGCGCGGCAGGGGCTGGACCTGCCGGGCCTGGTGCTCGACAACGGCTCGGGCCTGTCGCGCGCGGAACGCATCAGCGCCTATGACATGGCGCGGCTGCTGCAGCAGGCCGCGGCCAGCCCGGTCGGCCCGGTGCTGATCGACTCGCTGCCGGTGCTGGGCGTCGACGGCACGCTGCGCAACCGCCTGACCCGCGCCAGCGCGGCCGGCAGCGGCTACCTGAAGACCGGCACGCTGGCCAATGTGCGCGCGCTGGCCGGCTACGTCGATGCCGCCGAGGGCGGCCGCTACGTGGTGGTGAGCATGATCAACCATGCCAACGCCGCGCAGGCGCAGGAGGCGCACGACGCGCTGCTGCAGTGGGTGTACCGCGGGGCGCATTGACGCCCCGCCGGGCGCGCTGGGGCGCGGGGCCGTGGCCTGCCGCCAACGCCGCGGCGGCATTTTGTTAAGCGCTCGCTTACCAGCCCGCCATCCCACCCTATAATGCCTGGGTGCCGGCGCGTCCTGCGGCGGCAGCCTTCCGGGCCGGCCTGCGGCCCCGGGCCGCATCGCCCCCGCTTCCTCTGACATGACTTCCCCACAACCCCCGGTGTGGTTGCGCCTCTGGCATCGCTTCGCACCGGCCGAACGCGCCGGCTTTATCGACGGCGCGCGCCGCTTTGCCCCGTCGCTGCCCGCGGTATTTTCCTGGGGCCTGGTCACGGGCGTGGCCATGAGCAAATCCGTGCTGACCGTGCCCGAGGCCATCGGCATGTCGCTGCTGGTCTACGCCGGCTCGGCGCAGCTGGCGGTGCTGCCGCTGTTCGCAGCAGGGCTGCCGCTATGGACCATCTGGCTGACCGCGGCCATGGTCAACCTGCGCTTCGTCATCTTCAGCGCCGGCATGCAGCCGCATTTCAGCTACCTGACGCTGGCGCGGCGCACGGTGCTGGGCTTCTTCAACGGCGACCTGCACTTCGTCTACTTCCTGCAGAAATACAGCACACCGGGCTACGAGCCCGGCAAGGAAGGCTACTTCTGGGGCATGGCACTGACCAATTTCTGCATGTGGCAGGTGTCGTCGATCATCGGCATCGTGCTGGCCAGCCTGTTCCCGGACAGCTGGGGCCTGGGCCTGGCCGGCACCATGGCGCTGATCCCGGTGATGATCGCCACCATCAATTCGCGCTCGACGCTGATGGCGGTGGTGATTTCCGCGGTGCTGGCGCTGCTGTGCTTCGACCTGCCGTACCGGCTGGGGCTGGTGGTGGCCGTGGTGGGCGCGATTGCCGCCGGCATGGCCAGCGACGAACTGGCCGCGCGCGCCGCGCTGCGCGGCATCCAGCGGCGCAGGCAGGCACCGCTGGCCAAGCCCGCTTCCAAGCCAGCGCCCGAGCCGGCGGACGTACCGGGAGACCGCGCATGAGCCATACCGAAGTCTGGATCGCGCTGGTCGGCATGGCGGTCGTCACCGTGATCACGCGCGCGCTGTTTCTGATGGCGGGCGAACACATCACCGTGCCGGACCGCATCCAGCGCGCGCTGCGCTATGCGCCGGCGGCGGCGCTGGCCGCCATCATCCTGCCGGACCTGATGACCTGGCAGGGGCATTTCACCGTGGCGTTCTCCAACTACAAGCTGATGGCGGGCGTGGCCGCGACGGTGTTCTACCTGCTGACCAGGAAGATGGTGGGAATGATCGTGGTGGGGATGGCGGTTTATACGGCGTTGCGGTTGCTGGGGGGGTGAGGGCCGGCGGATCGACCAGGTCAGGCCAGCGGCAAACCCCTGTCCGCCCTACCCCCCAAACGCCGCCGCCGCCCGCTCCAGCCGGTCGCGCACTCCGGCCCAGTCCTGCCCCTCGGGCAACACCTCGAACACCAGCTGCGTATACCCCTGCCGGTCGAGCTTGCGCAGCAGCCGGTACAGCTCCTGCGCATAGGCGGCGGCATCGGCAGGCGCCTGCACCCAGGTGCAGCGTTGGTCCGCCAGCGGCGCGCGCCCGACCCATGCCACGCGGGCATCCGCCGGCAGCGCTTCCAGGCGCGCGGCGGCGGCCTGCGCATCGGCCAGCAGCAGCGGCGTGTGCGGCGCGTAGTGGGCCTTCAGGGTTCCCGACGCGCGCGGCGCGGCGGCGTCCGGCGGCAGCGGGGCTTCGCCCAGCACCTGCGCGAGCATCCCCACCGTGACCGCGCCCGGGCGCAGCAGCACCGGGCCGATGCCCTGGTCCAGCCGCGACAGGTCGACGATGGTCGATTCGATCCCGACCTCGACGCCATCGCCCTCCAGCACATAGACCGCGTCGCCGAATTCCTCGCGCACATGCTGCGCGGTGGTCGGGCTGACCTGGCCGAACTTGTTCGCGGAAGGCGCGGCAATGCCGCCGCGGCCGCGCTTGAAGCGCGACAGCAGCGCCTGCGCCACCGGATGCGACGGGCAGCGCAGGCCGATGCTGTCCTGCCCGCCGGCGACGGCGGCATCGATATGCGCGGCGCGCTTCAGGATCAGCGTCAGCGGGCCGGGCCAGAAGGCGTCGATCAGCTGCTGCGCGGCCGCGGGCACGTGGTCGGTCCAGTAGCCGATGTCGGCACCGTCGACCACGTGCACGATCACCGGATGGTTCGACGGCCGGCCCTTGAGCGCGAAGATGCGGCCGACCGCCGCGGGGTTTTCTGCGTCGGCGCCAAGGCCGTAGACGGTCTCGGTCGGGAAGGCGACCAGTTGCCCGGCCTCGAGCAGGCGGACGGCTTCATCCAGTTCGGCGGCCGTGGGCGTGCGCGGCGACATCGTGTTCCTTCAAAGGGTGGCGTGGCGGTCGGCGGAAATTCAGAGCGGGATGTGCAGCGCCTGCGCGGCCGCCTGGAAAGCGGCGTCGGCGGCCTCGGCATGCTCGCCGATGCAGTTGACGTGCCCCATCTTGCGCGACGGGCGCGCATCGCTCTTGCAGTACAGGTGCAGCTTGGCGCCGGGTTGCGCCACCACCTCGTCCCAGGCCGGGGTGCGTTCCAGCCCGAACTCGAACCACACGTCGCCCAGCAGGTTCAGCATCTTGCCGGCCGAATGCTGGCGCGTGCTGCCCAGCGGCAGCCGCGCCATGGCGCGCACCTGCTGCTCGAACTGGCTGGTCTCGCAGGCATCCATGGTGATATGGCCGGAATTGTGCGGGCGCGGCGCCATTTCATTGGCGACCAGCGAACCATCGGTCAGCACGAAGAACTCGATGCACAGCACGCCGACATAGCCCATTTCCGTGGCAATCGCGGCGGCGGCGGCGCGGGCGCGCTCGGCGATCTCGGGCGAGACGCTGGTCGACGGCATCTCGGTCGAAAACAGGATGCCGTCGCGGTGCACGTTCTCGGCCAGCGGCCAGGTGGCGGTGGCGCCGTCCGCGCCGCGCGCGGCCAGCACCGACACCTCGTACGCCAGCGGCAGCATCTGCTCCAGCACGCACGGCACATGCTGCATCGCCTTCCACGCGGCGCGCACGTCGTCGCGCGTCTTCACGCGCGCCTGGCCCTTGCCGTCATAGCCCATGCGCGCGGTCTTGAGGATGCCGGGCAGCACGTGGTCGGGCAGCTGGTCGACGTCGGCGTCGTGCTGGATCACCCAGTGCGGCGCCGTCGGCACGCCGGTGCGCTCGGCGCACGCGGCAAAGAACTTCTTCTCGCCGATGCGGTTCTGCGCGATCGACACGCAGTAGCCGCGCGGCGCGACAAACGCGCCCAGCTGCTCGAGCCGGTCCAGCGACAGCGACGGCACGTTCTCGAACTCGGTGCTGACCGCCTGGCACAGCTTGCCCATCTCGGCCAGCGCGGCCTCGTCGGTGTACTGCGCGCAGATATGCTTGTCGGCGACCACGCCGGCCGGGCTGTCCTGGTCGGGATCGAGCACGCATACGCGATAGCCCATCGCCTGCGCCGCATGCGTGAACATGCGGCCGAGCTGGCCGCCGCCGAGCATGCCCAGCCACGCGCCGGGCAGGATGGGCGCGTCGGGACGGTCGACGCCGAACTCGGCGCGCGATTCCGGCGTGTGGGCTTCGGAGAGGTAGGGATGGATATCGGTAGGCATTGCTCGGTTCCGTGTCGGTCCGGAGAGTTACAGCGGCAGCATTACAGCGGCAAGGTCATGGCGCGCGCGGCTTCGGTCTGCTTGGCGCGGAAGGCTTCCAGCGCGGCGGCCAGCGCGTCGTCAGTAGTGGCCAGCGTGGCGATGGCGTGCAGCGCGGCGTTGGCCGCACCCGCCTCGCCGATGGCGAAAGTGGCCACCGGCACGCCCTTGGGCATCTGCACGATCGACAGCAGCGAGTCCTCGCCGCGCAGGTACTTCGACGGCACCGGCACGCCGAACACCGGCACGATGGTCTTGGCGGCGATCATGCCGGGCAGGTGCGCGGCCCCGCCGGCACCGGCGATGATGGCGCGCAGGCCGCGGCTGCGCGCGCTCTCGGCATAGCGGAACATGTCGTCGGCCATGCGGTGCGCGGACACCACCTGGGCTTCGAACGGCACGCCGAAATCCTTCAGCATCGCCACGGCGTGCTGCATCACGTCCCAGTCCGAGCTGCTGCCCATGACGACGCCGACCAATGGCTTATCTTGCTTGCTCACGTTTGATCCTTGCTTGTTTGCTCCCCTCTCCCGCTGGCGGGAGAGGGGCGGGGGTGAGGGCCGGGCGGCTCTCGACGCGTGGTGCCTTGCCAAACCACCCCTCACCCTACCCTCTCCCCATGAGGGGAGAGGGAAACACCGTCGGCTTGCGGGAAGCCGGGGGAAACTTACTTCAACTCTTCACCCGTCAGGCGCGTCAGCGCCTCACGATACTTCGCCGCGGTCTTCTCGATCACGTCGTCCGGCAGCTGCGGCGCCGGCGCGGTCTTGGGCCAGGGCTTGCCGTCGATGCGCACCGCTTCCAGCCAGTCGCGCACGAACTGCTTGTCGAACGACGGCGGGTTGGTGCCCACCTGGTACGAATCTGCCGGCCAGAAGCGCGACGAGTCGGCGGTCAGCACTTCGTCCATCAGCGTCAGCACGCCGTTGTCGTCCAGGCCGAACTCGAACTTGGTATCGGCGATGATGATGCCGCGCGTGGCGGCGAACTCGGCCGCTTCCTTGTACAGGCGGATCGAGATCTCGCGCATCTGGCGCGCCAGCGGGATGCCGATGCGGCCCTCGACCTCGGCGAACGAGATGTTCTCGTCGTGCTCGCCCATCTCTGCCTTGGCGGCCGGGGTGAAGATCGGCTCGGGCAGCTTCTGCGCGTTCTGCAGGCCCGGCGGCAGCTCGATGCCGCACACCTTGCCGGTGGCCTGGTAGTCCTTCCAGCCGCTGCCGGCGAGGTAGCCACGCACCACGGCCTCGACCAGGATCGGCTTCAGGCGCTTGACCACCACCGCGCGGCCCCTGACCTGCTCCACTTCATCCGCGGCCACCACGGTCTCGGGTGCGATGCCGGTCTCGTGGTTCGGCACGATGTGCGCGAGCTTGCGGAACCAGAAGTTCGCCATCTGGTTCAGCACGCGGCCCTTGTCGGGGATCGGCTCGCCCATGATGACGTCGAACGCCGACAGGCGGTCGGTGGTGACGATCAGCAGCTTGTCGTTGCCGACGGCGTAGTTGTCGCGCACCTTGCCGTGGCCCAGCAGCGGCAGCGAGTTGATGGAGGACTGGTAGAGAGCGTTGGTCATGATGGTTCCGATCGAACGGAGGTAAAGCACAGCGTCTGCAAAAAACACTGACGCTTAAAAATGCGTCGTCCCCGCGGAGGCGGGGACCCAGTGACTTTTGCCTTTGGTCAGCGCCGCATTAAAGACGCTGGGTTCCCGCCTGCGCGGGAACGACGATTGAAACTTACTGCACGACCTGCGCCAGCTTGCCCGACTTGTACTGCTGCGCGATCTCGCTCAGCGCCACCGGCTTGATCTTGCCGGCCTGGCCTTCGCAGCCGAACGCCAGGTAGCGCGCCTTGCACACCTGCTTGGCGGCTTCGCGGGCCGGCTTCAGGTATTCGCGCGGATCGAACTTGCTCGGGTTCTCGACGAAGAAGCGGCGGATCGCGCCGGTCATGGCCAGGCGGATGTCGGTGTCGATATTGATCTTGCGCACGCCGTACTTGATCGCTTCCTGGATTTCCTCGACCGGCACGCCGTAGGTTTCCTTCATGTCGCCGCCGAACTTGCGGATCTCTTCCAGCAGTTCCTGCGGCACCGACGACGAGCCGTGCATCACCAGGTGGGTGTTGGGGATGCGGGCGTGGATTTCCTTGATGCGGTTGATCGCCAGGATATCGCCGGTGGGCTTGCGGGTGAACTTGTAGGCGCCGTGCGAGGTGCCGATGGCAATGGCCAGCGCGTCGAGCTGGGTGGCCTTGACGAAGTCGGCGGCCTGCTCGGGATCGGTCAGCAGCATCGAGTGGTCCAGCTTGCCTTCGGCGCCGATGCCATCTTCTTCTCCGGCTTCACCGGTTTCGAGCGAGCCCAGGCAGCCCAGCTCGCCCTCGACGGTCACGCCGATGGCGTGCGACAGCTGCACCACCTTGCGGGTCACGTCGACGTTGTATTCGTAGTCGGCCGGGGTCTTGCCGTCTTCGCGCAGCGAGCCGTCCATCATCACCGACGAGAAGCCCAGGTCGATCGCGGCCTGGCAGATCGCCGGCGACTGGCCGTGGTCCTGGTGCATCACCACCGGGATATGGGGATAGGCTTCGACCGCGGCTTCGATCAGGTGGCGCAGGAAGTGCTCGCCGGCATATTTGCGGGCGCCGGCCGAGGCTTGCATGATCACCGGAGCGTTGACCTCGTCGGCCGCCTGCATGATGGCCTGCACTTGCTCGAGGTTGTTCACGTTGAAGGCCGGCAGGCCGTACCTGTTCTCGGCTGCGTGGTCCAGCAGCTGGCGCATCGAAACGAGTGGCATGTCTAACTCCTAAATGAAAATGGGATGTCTCGGTATTCTTCTGTCGGCGCTCAATGCCCCACCCTGACGATCTTCAGGGTGTTGGTACCGCCCGGCTGCCCCATCGGCTCGCCGATGGTCAGCACGATGAAATCGCCCCGCTGCACCACGCCCTGCGCCAGCAGCAGCTCCTCGGCCTGCTCCAGCGCGGTATCGCGGTCGGTGCTGGACTGCAGCGGCAGCGGCACCACGTTGCGGTACAGCTGCATCTTGCGCTGCGACGCCAGGTTGGGCGTCATCGCGTAAATCGGTACATGGATGCGGTGCCGGCTCATCCACAGCGCGGTCGCGCCGGAATCGGTCAGCGCCGCGATCGCCTTCACCTGCAAATGATAGGCGGTGAACAGCGCCCCCATCGCCACCGACTGGTCGATGCGCGAAAAGGTCTGGTTCAGGAAATCGGTGTCGAGCTGCACCACCTCGGACTTCTCGGCCTCGATGCAGACCGCGGCCATGGCCTCGACGGTCTCGACCGGATAGCGGCCGGCGGCGGTTTCAGCCGACAGCATCACGGCGTCGGTGCCGTCCAGCACGGCATTGGCCACGTCCGAGACCTCGGCGCGCGTCGGCACCGGGTTGACGATCATGCTTTCCATCATCTGCGTCGCGGTGATGGTGAGCTTGTTGGCCTCGCGCGCCAGCCTGATCATGCGCTTCTGCAGCGCCGGCACGGCGGCGTTGCCGACTTCCACGGCGAGGTCGCCGCGCGCCACCATGATGCCGTCGGAGGCCTGCAGGATTTCTTCCAGCACGCCCGGATGGATGGCCTCGGCGCGCTCGATCTTGGCGATCATGCGGGCCCGGTGGCCGTGCGGCTGGCCGGCCACGGCGGCCAGCTGGCGCGCCATTTCCATGTCGGTGGCGTTCTTGGGAAAGCTCACCGCGAGGTAGTCCGCGCCCAGCGCCATGGCGGTCTTGATGTCCTCCATGTCCTTGGCGGTCAGCGCCGGCGCCGACAGCCCGCCGCCCTGGCGGTTGATGCCCTTGTTGTTGGACAGCTCGCCGCCGACGCGCACGGTGGTGAAGATCTCGTTGCCCAGCACGCGGTCGACCACCAGCACGATCAGGCCGTCGTTAAGCAGCAGCAGGTCGCCCGGGCCCACGTCGCGCGGCAGGTCCTGGTAGTCCAGGCCGGCGCGCTCTTCGTTGCCGAGCTTGCAGTTGGAATCGAGGATAAAGGGCTCGCCCGGCTTGAGCAGGACCTTGCCGTGCTCGAACTTGCCCACGCGGATCTTGGGGCCCTGCAGGTCGGCCATGATGGCGACCTCGCGCCCGCATGCCTGCGCCGCCTCGCGCACCAGCCGGGCACGGTCGAGATGGTCCTGGGCGGTGCCGTGCGAAAAGTTCAGCCGCACCACGTCGACCCCCGCCGCGATCATGCGCGTCAGGATTTCCAGCGAGCTGGAGGCGGGGCCGATGGTGGCGACGATCTTGGTGGAACGGGTCATGCGGGGTTTCCTGGTTTCAGCGCTCGATGGCCCGACGGCCGGTTGGCGCGACCGGCGGGCCCACGGCTCCGCCAGGCGCGGGGCGGATGCGTCAGCCTGCGGCGCGCTGCTCCAGCACTTCGAAGGCGGGCAGCGTCTTGCCTTCCAGGAATTCCAGGAACGCGCCGCCGCCGGTGGAGATATAGCCCACGCGGTCGGCAATGCCGTACTTGGCGATGGCGGCCAGCGTGTCGCCCCCGCCGGCGATCGAGAACGCCTTCGATTCAGCGATGGCCTGGGCCAGCACCCTGGTGCCGTTGCCGAACTGGTCGAACTCGAACACGCCCACCGGGCCGTTCCAGACGATGGTGCCGGCGGCCTTGAGCTGATCGGCCAGCATCGCGGCGGTCTTCGGACCGATGTCGAGGATCATGTCGTCGTCGGCCACATCCTTGACGTCCTTGACGGTGGCCGTAGCGGTGGCGCTGAATTCCTTGGCGCAAACCACGTCGACGGGAATCGGCACCGAGGCGCCGCGCCTGGCCATGATGTCGATGATGGCCTTGGCGTCGCCGACCAGGTCGGCTTCGGCCAGCGACTTGCCGATCTTCAGGCCGGCGGCCAGCATGAAGGTGTTGGCGATGCCGCCGCCGACGACCAGGTTGTCGACCTTGTCGGCCAGCGACTTCAGGATGGTCAGCTTGGTCGAGACCTTGGAGCCGGCGACGATCGCCACCAGCGGGCGCGCCGGCTGGCCCAGGGCCTTGCCCAGCGCGTCGATCTCGGCGGCCAGCAGCGGGCCGGCGCAGGCAATCGGCGCGAATTTTGCGATGCCGTGGGTGGTGGCTTCGGCGCGGTGCGCGGTGCCGAAGGCGTCGTTGACGTAGACGTCGCAGAGCTTGGCCATCTTCTGCGCCAGCTCGTCGCTGTTCTTCTTCTCGCCCTTGTTGACGCGGCAGTTCTCCAGCAGCACTACCTGGCCGGGCGCCACCTCGACGCCGTCGACCCAGTTCTGTACCAGCTTGACCGGCTTGCCAAGCAGTTCGGACAGGCGCGCGGCGATCGGCGCCAGCGAGTCTTCGGGCTTGAACTCGCCCTCGGTCGGGCGGCCCAGGTGGGACGTGACCATCACCGCGGCGCCGGCGCCCAGGCAGGCCTCGATGGCGGGCACGGAGGCGCGGATGCGGGTGTCTTCGGTGATGTTGCCGGCGTCATCCTGCGGCACGTTCAGGTCGGCACGGATGAACACACGCTTGCCGGAGAGTTTGCCTTGGGAAATCAGATCGGAAAGACGCAGGACAGAGGTCATGACGGTGGATGGCGCGAGATTTCGCTGCGGACTCGGGGAAACCGGCATTTTACCTGAACGCGATCGGGGCTTTGCCGAATCCGGACTGGCGCCGGCCATGATGCGGCCCGCAAGGCACAAACCGACCCGCCAGCCAGTGCCGACGCGCGCCCTGCCGCCCTGACTCCCCACCAAAGAAGGGGCGCACGCGTTTTCCGCGAGACCCCCAAGTGCGGTAATGTACGCAACGTCTGCTACAACAGACACACAATTACGCCAGAGCCGGTTTACAAACGGCCAGGACAAGCGGCAACCGACAAGAGGCTGACAATACGGCCCGCCGCAAGCAGCCAGAACAACAAAGCATGCCGGGTTGCGAGCGGACGCACCACCGGCGCCGCGCATTTATTTTGTCGCGAATGCAAGGGGTAAGTCAGATGAATGAAGCCGACATTCACGGAGCGATCCGCGGCTTGTACGAGGGCATTCTGGATCCGGGAGCCTGGCAGGACAGCCTGCGCACCCTGACCGGGCTGGCGGGCGCGGCACATGCCTCGATGATGGTCTGGGACACGGTGCGCGACCAGATCAGCGTCAACGAGATCGTCAATCCGGTGGTCGAGCTGTTCACCGAATACGAATCGGATTACCAGGCGATCGACCCGGCCAAGCAGTTCGCGCCGGCCCTGCAGCCGGGCGGCTGGTATATCGACGCGCGCGAGCTGGGCGAAGGCACCATGGCGCGCCATCCGTTCTACCGCGATTTCTTCCACCGCTATGGCCTGCGCTCCTACGTGGCCTGCCTGGTCGAGCGGCAGCCCCATTACGAAGTCTATTTCTCGATGCAGCGCGCGCGCCGGCAGCCGCTGTTCTCGAGCGTCGACACCGGCGGCCTCGACTGGATCATCCCGCATATGCGCAGCGCCATGGCGATGCGCGACCGCACCCTCGGGCTGACGGTGCTGGCGCGGCTGTCGACGCAGCTGGTGGAGCGGCTCAATTTCGCCCTGCTGGTGTTTTCGCCGCAGCGCCACGTGCTGTTGTGCAACCGCGCCGGCGAACGCTGGGCGCGGCGCCTGGACCCGGCGGGCAAGGTGTCGGACTGGACCCTGTCGCGCCCGTTCGCCGACATGGTCCAGGCCGCCTGCGACCCGCGCCACGCCGTGGCCGCCCAGGCGGCGCGCGCCACCAGCGGCGACGCCAGCGCGCAGGTCATCGTGCTGCCGCTGCCGCCGTCGCACGCCTTTGCCGCGCAGTGGCAGGAACCGGCCGCGCTGGTGATCGTGCACGAGCAGGACCGCGCCCCGCTGTTGCTCGGTCCCGTGCTGCGCGACCTCTACGGGTTGACGCCGGCCGAGACCCGGCTGAGCGTGCAGCTGGCGCACGGCCAGGGCCTGCCCGAAGCCAGCCAGCAGCTCGGCATCCGCCACGAAACCGCGCGCACGCAGCTCAAGGCGGTATTCCACAAGACCGGCTGCAACAGCCAGGCCCAGCTCACGCACCTGCTCTCGCGCCTGGGCGCGGCGCTGGAACAGGGCTGAACCCGCAAGCCGTGCCACGGGCCGGCGCCGCGCCGGCGGCACGCGCTCTGCCACGCGGGTAAAGTACCAAAAGTACAAGAAGTAAAAAGAAGGGAAGCCATGAGCGACACACAGATGCACGACACCATTCGCGCGCTGTACGAGGGGATTTTCGACGCCGATGCCTGGCAGCGCAGCCTGAGTGCGCTGTGCCAGGCCAGCGGCAGCAGCCACGCGCATCTGCTCGTGCTCGACACCGTGCACCAGCGCGTGCTGGTACACCAGGAGGTCAACCCGATGCCCGAGGCCGTCGCCGCCTATCGCGACCAGTTCGCCGCGATCGACCCGGCGCTGCCGTTCGCGCGGCGCATGGCGGTGGGCAGCTGGTATATCGATTCGCGCGAGCTGGGGCCGCAGGTCATGCGGCAGTCGCCCTTCTACGGCGAGTTCCTGCGGCCGATCGAACAGTCGTCGGTGATGGCCTGCCTGATCGAGCGCCAGCCGCATTACGACGTGTTCCTGTCGCTGCAGCGCCCGCATGGCCACGACCATTACTCACCCGAGGACGCGCGCGCGCTCGACTGGGCCATCCCGCACGTGCGCCAGGCCATGGCGCTGCGCGAGCGCACCCACCAGGTGTCGGCGCTGGCGCATGCGTCGTCGCAGTTGATGGAGCGGCTGCCGTTCGGCGTGATCGTGTTCCGCGAAGATGGCAAGGCGCTGCTGGCCAACAGCATCGGCGAAGCCTGGGTGCGCCGGCTGCTGCCGGCGGTGTCGATCGAGACCAGCGTCGCGGCGCCGCTGGCCGCGCGCGAGGATGGCGGCTGGACCCTGTCGCGCCCGTTCGCGGAAGCGCTGCGCGCGGCGAGCAACCCGGCCAGCGCGCAGCCGGCGCAGGCGCTGCGCGCCGTCGACGGCGCCGGGCGGCAGGCGCAGGTGATCCTGCTGCCGCTGCCCCCGGCACATCACCTCGCGCTGGAATGGCAGCGCCCCAGCGTGCTGGTGGCGATCCACGAACCGGGCGCCGCGCCGATGACGCTGCCGACCGTGCTGCGCGACCTCTACGGCCTGACGCCGGCGGAGATCCGGCTGGCGCTGCAATTGTCATCGGGCATCGGCCTGCCCGAGGCCTGCGAGCTGATCGGCATCCGGCGCGAGACCGGGCGCACCCAGCTCAAGGCGATCTTCACCAAGACCGGCACCGGCACGCAGGCGCAGCTGGCGCACCTGCTGACGCGGCTGGGCGTGCGCCCCTAGCGCCGCGGGCGCTGCCGCCGGCAACGCATCAGTCGATCGACGCGCCCACGGTCTTGACCACGCCCGCCCACTTCTGGCGGTCGGCCTTCACCGTGGCCTTGAACTGCTCCACGGTCTCGACCCGCGGCGTGTTGCCGGCATCGATCAGCTTCTGGCGGATCGCCGGCGTTTCCAGCGCCACCTTGACCGCGTCATTGACCTTGCGGGCGATCTTCGGGTCCAGCCCCCTGGGCCCGAACAGGCCGAACCAGATGGTGCTGTTGAAGCCGGGCAGGCCGCTCTCGGCAATGGTCGGCACATCGGCGATCACCTGCACGCGCTGTTTGGTGGTCACGCCCAGCAGGCGCACCTTGCCGGCGCGGAACTGCGGCAGCACGCTCTGCACCTGGTTGAAGATGCAGCAGACCTCGCCCTTCACCACCGCCTGCAGCGCGTCGGGGCCGCCCTTGTAGGGCACGTGCACCATGTCCAGCCCGGCGCGCGCATTGAACTCGGCAAACGCCAGGTGGGTGCCGGTGCCGTTGCCGGTAGAGGCAAAGTTGTACTTGCCGGGATTGGCCTTGACCTTCTCGATGAACTCCTTGACAGACTTGACGTCGAGCACCGCCGGGTTGACGGTCAGCACGTTGGAGACCTCGACCAGCGGCGCGATCGGGGTGAAATCGGCGTCGGCATCGAACGGCAGGGTCTTGTACAGCGCCGGGTTGATGCCGTGCGTCGCGGCGGTGCCGAGCAGCAGCGTGTAGCCGTCCGGTTTGGCATGCGCCACCACCTCGGAGGCCACGTTGCCGCCGGCGCCCGGCCGGTAGTCATAGACGATGGTGGTCTTCAGCGACTTCTGCAGCGATTCCTGCAGCGTACGGCCGACGATGTCGACGCCGGATCCGGCGGTGAAGCCCATCAGGATCGTTACCGGCTGCGCCGGCCATTCGCCCTGCGCATGGGCGGGCAAGCTGGCCGTGCCGGCCACGGCGGCGCACAGCGCGGCCACGCGGAAGGCGGAACGGAAGGACAAGCGCGGAAGCAGGCGGGACGAGTTGGGCATGGGGGCACCGTCGGTGAATGTCACAAGGAAGCGGCCCGGCGCGGCGGACTTCGCGGCGGACCTGAGCAATGGCCGGGATCTGAGCCCCGGGCCAGCGCAACAAGATAGCAAGGTTCCTGCCAAAACCAAACGACTGAGTTTGCCTGAAGGTATGCCGTGCGGGCATATGGCAACGGCCTCGGCGCGCACTGCGCTTCAGCGCCGCAGCAGCCCCACCAGTTCGTCGACATCCGGCAGCGGCGCCCCGGTACCGGCGGCGTGGTCGTCGTCGGCTTCCAGCAGGCCGTCGGCGAGTGCGCGCTTGTCGCGGTGCAGCTCGACGATGCGCTCCTCGATGGTGCCCGCATTGATCAGCCGGTACACCGTGACCGGGCGCTGCTGGCCGATGCGGTGCGCGCGGCCCATGGCCTGGTCTTCGGCGGCGGGGTTCCACCACGGGTCGGCGATGATGACGTAGTCGGCCGCGGTCAGGTTCAGGCCGAAGCCGCCGGCCTTCAGGCTGATCAGGAAGACATCGCCCTCGCCCGCCTGGAACGCGGCCACGCGGCGCGTGCGCTCGGCCGCGGGGGTGGCGCCGTCCAGGTATTGCAGCGCCAGCCCGGCATGCTCCAGCCCCTGGCGCAGCAGCTGCAGGAAATCGACGAACTGGCTGAACACCAGGGTCTTGTGGCCGCTGGCGGCCAGCCCGCTGGCCAGTTCGACGAAGGCCCGCACCTTGGCGCCTTGGCTCAGTTGCCCGCTCACTTCCGGCGTGACCAGGCGCGGATCGCAGGCGGCGCGGCGCAGCCGCATCAGCTGCGCCAGCACGTGCAGGCGCGCCTGCGCCTGGTGCTGGGCCTGCGCCAGCGCCCGTTCCCTGGCGCCGGCGGGCGCATCACGGGAGGCCTTGCGCGCGGCTTCGACGCGTGCCAGCGCGGCCTCGGCTTCGGTCTGGGCCTGGCGGCGCAGCGCCTCGTAGTGCGCGGCTTCGACCGGCTCGGGCTCGACCCGGATCACCAGCTCAGTCCGAGGCGGCAGTTCATCCAGCACCTGCGCCTTGGTCCGGCGCAGCACGAACGGCGCGACCATGCGGCGCAGCCGCAGGCGCGCCTCGCGGCTGCCGGCGCGTTCGATCGGGTTGGCAAAATGCTCGTTGAAGCGGGCCAGCGAGCCCAGCAGGCCCGGATTGCAGAACCGCATCACCGACCACAGCTCGGCCAGCCGGTTCTCCACCGGGGTGCCGGTCAGCGCCATGCGGAAGTCCGACGGCAGCGCGAACATCGCCTGCGCCCGCCGCGTGACCGCGTTCTTGAAGGCCTGGGCCTCGTCGGCCACCACGGTATGCCAGGCGCGCGCGCAGAAAGCGTCGCTGGCCTGCTGCAGCAGCGTGTACGAGACAATCACCACATCATGCGGCCCCGCCTGCGCCAGCAGCGCGTCGCGATCGCCCTCGGCATAGACATGGACGTTGAGCGTGGGCGCGAAGCGCCGCGCCTCGGCGGCCCAGTTGCCGCACACCGAGGTCGGCGCGATCACCAGCGCCGCGCCGCCGCCGGCGCGCGCGACCAGCACGGCCAGCGCCTGCAGGGTCTTGCCCAGGCCCATGTCGTCGGCCAGGCAGGCGCCCAGGCCGGAGGCGGCCAGCGTCATGGCCCAGCGGTAGCCGGCTTCCTGGTATGGGCGCAGCTCGGCCGCCAGCGTGGCCGGCAGCGCGATCTCGCTCTCGCGCGCGGCGCGCAGCCGGTCGATGCGCGCGCGGAAATGCGCGTCGGGATCGACACCCGCGCCGGCCAGCACGTCGTCCAGCCACGGCGTCGCCATCTGCGGCACGCGGATGCCATCGCGGGTGCCATCCGTAAAGCGCTCGCCCACGCCGGCAAGATCGCGCAGCCGGCCGCGCAGCACCTGCGTCAGCGCCACATAGACCCCCTGCCCCATCGGCACGAAGCGCCCGGCATGGCTGCCGGTCCAGTCGATCAGCTTGCCCAGTTCCAGCACCAGCCCCTCGGCCACCCGCAGCTCGCCCGCCAGCTTGTACCACGCGCCACGGCTCTCGACCTGCACCCCCAGCTGCGGCAGGTCGGCGGGCAGCACGCGCAATTCCTTGCCGCGCGGCCATTCGACCGCCTGCACGGCGGGCAGCGACGGCAGCGCCTCGACCACCGCGAGCGCATCCTCGGGATCGTCGAGTGCCCAGGTGTACTCGCCGCACGGCGGCGACAGCGCCACCAGCTGCGGCAGCGCGGCGAAGACCTCGGCCACGCTGGCCAGCTCGGCGTCGAGGTCGCGCTGCGTGGACAGGGTCTCGCCGCGCACCGTGGCCATCAGCCGTTCGCGTCCGGCACCCGGCGCCAGCCGCGGCCCGAGCGGGCCCAGCGGCGTCACCACCAGCCGCAGCGAGATGCCGCGCCCCACCGGCGCCACTTCGGCACGCAGCCGTGCCTCGGCCTCGACCGCGCGCGAGCCCGCCGCGGCATCGGCCTGGATCTGGAACTGGCCGGCCAGCGCGCGCAGGGTCTGGTCGAGCCGGGCGTGGCCTTCCTCGGGAATCGCCAGGCCGTCGCCGATCAGCCGCGCGGCCTCGAACTGCGCCGGGGTATAGCGGATCAGCCGCAGCCGGTGCGGGCCGTCGCGCAGCAGCGTGAACTGGCGCAGCGCCTCGGCCTCCTGCCGCGCGGCGGCGGGCAGCAGTGCCTCCAGCGCCGGCGCCCCGCGCACCGGCGGGAACAGGCGCAGCACGTAGCGGCCGGCGCTGCGCACGGCCTCCAGCGCGGGCGCGTCCTCGACCACGTCCAGCGTCTGCGTGGGCGCGTGGGCCAGCACCACGCCCGGGTGCCCGGCCAGCGCCATCAGCGCCATGGCGCGGTCGAGCACGTAGCGGCGGTTGTGCGAGGCATCGCGGCGGATGGCGCGCGCCACGCGCGCATCCCATGGCTCGAGCCGGTCGTCCTCGGCGATGCGCGCCAGCGGCACCGGCCGGGGCTTGCCCCAGCCCTTGGGGCCGCGCACCTGCTCGAGCGGCTCGATCGTGCCGGGCGCGCCGTCGGCGTCCAGCGTCAGCGCCCACAGCAGGCGCCGGGCCGGTGCCGCCGCACCTTGAGCGGTGGCCGGATCGGTGCCGGCAAGGGCGCGCAGCGCGTCCAGCGCCTGCTGCCAGTCGACCTCCGGCGCGCCAGGGGCGTCCGGCAGCGCGTCAGGCCGGGCAGACTGGCGATGGGGGCTGGAATGTGGGCTCGAAGGCACGGCTTGCAGGAAGGTCGACTGGCGGCACGCCGCCGCCTATGCAGCGACAATGCGGCGACAATGCCGGGGAAAAGCGCATTCTAGACCGCCGCGGCGCCCGCGCCGCGTTGTGACCCATGCCCCCGGGGCTTACAATATCGTTTTTGCTATTTCCACGGCGCAGGGAGAACGGACATGTCGATGGCGGATCGCGACGGCAAGATTTGGATGGATGGCAAGCTGATCGAGTGGCGCGACGCCAAGATCCATGTGCTGACGCATACGCTGCACTACGGCATGGGCGTGTTCGAGGGCGTGCGCGCCTACAAGACCCCCGCCGGCACCGCCATCTTCCGCCTGAAAGAGCACACCCGCCGCCTGTTCAATTCCGCCAAGATCTTCCAGATGGCGATGCCGTTCGACGAGGCCACGCTCGAAGCCGCCACGCGCGAAGTGGTGCGCGCCAACAACCTGGAATCCTGCTACATCCGCCCGATCGTGTGGATCGGCTCGGAAAAGCTGGGCGTCTCGGCCAAGGGCAACACCATCCACGTCGCCATCGCCGCGTGGCCGTGGGGCGCCTACCTGGGCGAGGAAGGCATGGAGCGCGGCATCCGCGTGAAGACCTCGTCGTTCACCCGCCACCACGTCAACGTGTCGCTGGTGCGCGCCAAGGCCAGCGGCTACTACATCAACTCGATCCTGGCCAACCAGGAGGCCACCGGCCTGGGCTACGACGAAGCGCTGCTGCTCGACACCGACGGCTACGTCAGCGAAGGCTCGGGCGAGAACGTCTTCATCGTGCGCAACGGCGTGATCTACACCCCGGACCTGGCCTCGTGCCTGGACGGCATCACCCGCGACGCCACCCTGACCATCGCGCGCGACCTGGGCATCGAAGTGCGCGAGAAGCGCATCACCCGCGACGAGATGTACTGCGCCGACGAAGCCTTCTTCACCGGCACCGCCGCCGAAGTCACGCCGATCCGCGAGCTGGACGACCGCATCATCGGCGAAGGCCGCCGCGGCCCGGTGACCAAGCAGATCCAGGACGCCTTCTTTGCCGCCGTCGGCGGCACCGACGAAAAGTACAAGAAGTGGCTGACGCTGGTGTGAGCACCGGCCGCCGGCCCGCGTGCCAGTCGCCCGCCCCCGCGGGCGCGGCACGCGCCTTGTTTTGACAAACAATACGTTTTATTCCCTGCAACACCATGACGCAAACCGCGACCATCATCGAAATCGGCGCCGAAGACATTCCGCTGCACTGCCCGACCGCCAACACCCCGGCCTGGAACTACCATCCGCGCGTGTTTCTCGACGTGGCCGACACCGGCGAAGCCAAGTGCCCGTACTGCGGCACCGTGTACAAGCTCAAGCCGGGCACCGTGCTGAAGGGCCACCACTGACCCGAGCCGCCTGCCATCGCACTCCCCTGACGCTCCGGGCCGCCCACAGGCGCCCCGGAGCGTTGGCGTTGCCGGCGCCCGCGCCGCTGCGCCCGTGCCGGCTCCTTGCGCCCCTTCCATGAAGAAAGCCCTCGTCATCGCCCCCAACTGGATCGGCGACGCCCTGATGGCGCAGCCGCTGTTCGCGCTGCTCAAGGCACGCCATCCGCGCCTGGTCATCGACGCCCTCGCGCCCAAGTGGGTCGCGCCGGTGCTCGCGCGCATGCCGGAAATCGGCCGCGTGTTCCCGTCGGACCTTGCGCACGGCAAGCTGCAGCTGTCGGCGCGGCTGATGTTCGCGCAGCAGCTGAAGAACGAAGGCTATGACCTCGCCTACGTGCTGCCGAACTCGCTCAAGTCGGCGCTGATCCCGTGGCTGGCCGGCATTCCGCTGCGCATCGGCTACCGCGGCGAAGCGCGCTTCGGCATGCTCAACGTGCGCCACGCCAATCCGCCGCGCGACCACCGCCCGCCGATGGTGGAGCACTACGCGCGCCTGGCGCTCAAGCCCGGCGCCCGCCTGCCCGAGAACCTGACCGAGCCGCGCCTGCGCGTGGACCCGGCGCGCGTGGCCGCCACCGCCGAGCGCTTCGGCCTGGCGCCGCACACGCGCGTGATCGCGTTCTGCCCGGGCGCCGAGTTCGGCCCAGCCAAGCGCTGGCCCGCGGCGCATTTCGCCAGGCTGGCGCAGATGCTGCGGCGCTCGTATCCGTACGCGCAGATGATCGCGCTGGGCTCGGCCAAGGATGCCGAGATCGCCGCCGAAATCACCAGCGAGGCCCCGTTCGTGCGCAACCTGTGCGGCCAGACCTCGCTCGACGACGCGGTCGACCTGCTGGCGCTGGCCGAAGCCGCGGTCTGCAACGATTCGGGCCTGATGCACGTGACCGCGGCGCTGGGCCGGCCGCAGGTGGCGGTGTACGGCTCGAGCGACCCGCGCCACACGCCGCCGCTGTCACAGGCAGCGAGTATCATGTGGCTGCAGCTGGAGTGCAGTCCGTGCTTCAAGCGCGAGTGCCCGCTGGGCCACCTGCGCTGCCTGAAAGAGATCGAACCGGAAATGGTGTTCGTCGAGCTGCGCAAGCTCCTGCACCGGCCCTGACCTCCCCGCCCTAGCCACGTCCATTGCCAACATGCCTCGCTTTGCCCGCCTGTTCGATTCCGCCGAAGACATCGTCGACGCTTTCCGCGAAGCGCTGAAGCTGCGCGACGCCGAAGGCGCGCTGCGCCTGTGGCTGGACGAAGACTCGATCACCTGCGTGCTGCCCGACGGCCAGCGCCTGATCGGCCACGAACAGCTGCGCCAGGCCTTCTCGCAGCTGCTGGAAGAACAGCCAGTGCTGGTCGACGCCATCGAGACCAGCAGCCATGCGTCGATGGCCGTGTCGATCTTCGACGTGACCGAGGCGCTGCGCTTCGGCAGCGACCGCGTCGAGGCCGACCTGTACGTGCACACCACCTACGTGCTGATGCAGAACCACGAAGGCTGGCGCCTGGCCCACATCCACTGCAGCCCGGCCAACGCGGTGCAGGTTGCCGCGGTGGCCGCCACGCCCGGCCAGGCGCTGCACTGAACCCGCGGCCGCGCAGCGGCCTGCTGCAACACAAGCCGGCATGACGCAGCTTCCGCACCACCGACTGCCCTACGCGGTCCAGGCAGATCCCGCCAGCGCGCACGGCTATGGCGATGGCACGCCGATGCCCTGGTGGCTGCGCGGCGGCCATGCCCAGACCATCATCCCTGCGCGTTTCACCCGCCGCCCGCCGCGCGTGGGCTTTCGCCGCGAACGCTGGGCCACGCCCGACCAGGACTTCATCGACCTCGACTGGACCACACATGCGGTGCAGGCGCAGACGCCGCTGGTGGTGATGTTCCACGGCCTCGAGGGCGACTCCGGCAGCCACTACGCGCAGGCGCTGATGCATGCGCTGTCGCTGCGCGGCTGGCAGGGCGTGATCCCGCATTTCCGCGGCTGTTCCGGCGAGCTCAACCTGGCGCCGCGCTTCTACCACTCGGGCGATTCGGCCGAAATCCGCTGGGTGCTGGAGCGCCTGCGCCAGCACCACTGCGCCGGCGGCCGCAAGCTGCTGGTGGTGGGCATCTCGCTGGGCGGCAACGCCTTGCTGCGCATGCTGGGCGAAGACGGCAGCGCCGCCGGCCACGTGCATGCGGCCGCGGCGATTTCCGCGCCGCTGGACCTGGCCGCCGGCGGCGCCGCGCTGTCGGCCGGCTTCAACCTGGTCTACACGCGCATGTTCCTGCAGACGCTCAAGCGCAAGTCGCTGGCCAAGCTGGAGCAGTTCCCGGGCCTGTTCGACCGCGACGCCATGCTGGCCAGCCGCGACCTGTACGCCTTCGACAATGTCGTCACCGCGCCGCTGCACGGCTTTGCCGATACCGACGACTACTGGCGCCGCGCCGCCAGCAAACCCGTGCTGCGCGAGATCGCCGTGCCCACGCTGGTGCTCAACGCGCGCAACGATCCCTTCCTGCCCGCTCGGCACCTGCCCGGCCCGGCCGACGCCAGCCCGCAGGTCTGGCTGGAACAGCCCGAGCACGGCGGCCATGTCGGCTTCATGACGCCGCCCGCGGACTGGCGCCGCCACCTGCCGCTGCGGGCCGACGGACGCTTCGGCGGTCATATCGAATGGCTGCCGGCACGGATCCTGAGATTTTTCGACAGCATGATGTAAGGCGGGCGCCGGTCCCGACAGCCCGCCGGGGAGACCGAGATGGACGACATCGTCAGGCAGGCCATGGCACGCTGGCCCAACGTGCCCAATGCCTACGGCTGGCTCACGCTGGACCGCCGCGGGCAGTGGCGCCTGCGCAATGAGTACGCGCAGCAGCACGGGCTTTCGGGCGACCCGATCCGCCATGAAGCGCTGATCGGCTTTATCGAACGCAACTACCAGTGCGACGAACGCGGCTGCTGGTACTTCCAGAACGGGCCGCAGCGGGTGTTCGTGACGCTGGGCTATGCGCCGTGGATCGTGCGGCTGCACCAGGGCGCGCTGCAGACCACCACGGGGCAGCCCTTCACGCTGCAGGCCTGCTTTGCCGACGAGCACGGCAACGTGGTACTGGCAGGCACCGTCGCCGGCATGGCGCCTGGCACCGCGCCGGCGTTGCAGGCGGCGCTGCTGCACGACCACGACCTGGAGCAGTTCAGCGGCGCCAGCACCTGGCATGGCGAAGCCTGCGGCGCCGACCTGGGCGTGTTCCGCCACGATGGCCGCGACCTGGCAATCGAGCCGATCGCCGAGAGCGAGGTGCCGAAGCGCTTCGGCTTCGTGCGCCAGCCGGCGGCGCCGGCCGGCTGAGCCGCGCCAACCTCGAACCTCAGTTGGGCATGCCCTTGTTGTCCTGCTTGTCCTCGCGGTACTGGCGCTCCAGCTGGTGCAGGCGCGCATCGACCTCCGACAGCGTATAGAAATCGCCGTCGCCGGCCTTGCGCGCGATCTGCAGCTGTTCGATGGCGGCCTGGTAGGCGCCATCCATCGCATATTTCTCGGCCAGGGCCTGATGTTGCTGCAGCCGCTTGCCCTGGCCGGCGTACGCGCGCGCCAGCATCTCCCACCATTCGCTGCGGCCGGTCTCCTGGCGCGTGCGCTCGCGCAGGAAGCGCACCGCTTCGTCATGGCGGCCGGAGCCGATCAGGGTCTCGGCGTAGGCCACCGCCACCGCGTGCGACAGCGGGAAGGCCTTCATCGAAGCGCTGGCCTGCGACAGTGCCTCGGGCACGCGGCCCTGCGCGCGCGCCAGTTCCACCGCCATCACGTCGAGCATCGGGCTGCCGGAACTGGCCCCGGGGATATTGCCGTACAGGCGGCGGGCTTCGGCAAGTTCCTGTTCGGCGGCCGGATAGCGGCGCAGGCGCTGCTCGACCAACGCCAGCGCGTAGTGCACCGCCGGCGCGCGCAGTGCGGAGGCTCCGGCCAGTTGCGTGCGCAGCGCCGCGCGCAGGTTCTGCAGCTCGCTCGGCGACGCTTCCTGGATCACGCGGGCGCGCATGCGCGCAAATTCGTACTCGGGCGTGTTGGGCACCTTGCGCTGGCTGGCATGGCTGACGCGGTCCTGCATGTCGGCGATGCGCTCGGAGGTCAGCGGGTGGGTGCGCACATAGGACGGCACCGAATTCTCGGCGGTGCCCGCGGCGCGCTGCAGCCGCATGAAGAAATCGGGCATGCCCTGCGGGTCGAAGCCCGCCGCGGTCAGGATCTGGAAGCCGACCCGGTCGGCCTCGCGCTCCGCGCCGCGCGAGAACGACAGCTGGTTGGCAATGGCGGCGCCCTGCCCGCCCATGGCCAGCGCCGCCGCCGCATCCGGGCTGCGCGTCGCGGCCAGCCCGGCCAGCACCATCGACGCCAGCGCAATCCACATCGACTGGTCTTGCTGGGTGATGCCGCGCGCGATATGCCGCTGCATCACGTGGCCGATTTCGTGGCCCAGCACCGAGGCCAGCTCGGACTCGGTATCGGACTGCACCAGCAGCCCGGTGTGCACGCCGATATAGCCGCCGGGCAGCGCAAAGGCGTTGATGCTGCGGTCGCGCACCGCGAACAGGTCGAAGCCGGTGGCGAAGGTGCCGGCGCCGGTCGAGCCGGAGATGTTCTGGCGCCGCGCCGCCTGCACCAGCCGGTAGCCGAGCGCGTTCAGGTAGTCGGACAGCAGCGGATCGGCCACGTACAGCGGATCGCGCCGGATATCGCGCATGATGCGGTCGCCCAGGCGTTTTTCCATGTCGGGCGACAGCGACGCGGTGGACGGGTCGCCGAGATCCGGCAGCTGCACGCCGCCCGCCTCCACCACCGCATTGTTGGTGCGCAGGCCGAACTCGGACTTCTGGCCCGCCTTGACGCTGCGGTTCAGGTTGTCGTAGACCTGGTCCGCCGCCTCGGCCGAGGTGGCCGGCGCCGGCGCACGGGGCGCAGCCACCGGCGTCGCTGGCGCCGCTGCCGGGCGCGGCGTACCCTGTGGCCAGGCCGGTGCCGCGAACGTCAGCGCCAGCAGCGCCGCCAGCGGCCGCCGCCATGGCGCCCAGGCGCCGCCGGCGCGGCGGCGGCCGGCTTCGCGATGTGACGCGGAACCGGCAGGAACGGCATCCGCCACGGCGCCACGGCCAGATGCGGCAGACCTGCGAAGCGATGGGTGTTTTGGCATGTTGCTATGATAGCGGCCTCCCGTGGCCGTTCCCATCGGACGCGTCGGTCGGACCTTTCGGGGCGACACTGGCGGCACCGGCGGCCCCATGCATGCAGTTCGCCCGAAGCTCTCGATCATGACCCAGCTCACCCATTTCGACACCGCCGGACAAGCCCACATGGTCGACGTCGGCGACAAGGCCAGCACCCATCGCGTCGCGGTGGCGACCGGCACCATCACCATGCAGCCCGCCACCTTCGCCCTGGTGCGCGACGGCAGCGCCAAGAAAGGGGATGTGATCGGCATCGCCCGCGTGGCGGCGATCATGGCCACCAAGCGCACCGCCGACCTGATCCCGCTGTGCCACCCGATCGGCCTGACCAAGGTGGCGGTCGAGTTCGCGCTGGACGAGGCCACCGCCACCGTCGCCTGCACCGTGCGCACCGAGACCCGCGGCCAGACCGGCGTGGAGATGGAGGCACTGACCGGCGTGCAGGTCGCGCTGCTGACGATCTACGACATGTGCAAGGCGGTGGACCGCGGCATGGTGATCGGCAATGTGAAGCTGCTGGAAAAGCATGGCGGCAAGTCCGGGGATTGGGTAGCGGCGGGTTGATCGCTCTGCTCGCGACACAGCGTACGTGACGTGTGCAGTACGCCGGGCCAGGGCGGACGTTGCCTCGTCTTACGCCATCTTCCTTCCCTGGTAATAAAGGTAACGCCGCATTTCCACACGCGCCGTCCCCACCATCCGCGCGCGACAATTTGGTATTCAATATGATTGCGGGCCGCCAGGGATTGCGGCCGGCTGACCCTGTCCGCGACGCGCGCGGGGATGAGGTGGACACCATGAACGGGCGCATGCTCTGCCAGATCGCCCTGGCACTCGCGGCCACGGCCGCCAGCGGCGCTGCCCTCGCCGGGCGGGCCGATCTCCACGATGCCGCCTGGCATGGCGGCGATCTGCGCGACGGCATGGTGAAGACGCGCACCAGCGTAGGCGTGGGCATCTATCTCGGGCCCGGCGCGTTCTACGGCGGCTATCCCTACGGCTACCCCGCACCGTACTACTACCCGCCCGCCGCAGTCGCGGTGCCCGCGGCGCCGCCAGAATACATCGAGCAAGGCCCGAACGGCCCGGTGCCCGCCCCCGGCCCGGACGGCGTCATGCCGCAGCAGGGCTGGTGGTACCACTGCAGCCAGCCCGAAGGCTACTACCCTTACGTCGCATCCTGCCCTGGCGGCTGGCAACGCGTGCCGGCACAGCCGCCCGCCAATTCCTGACACGGGGTGACACCATGCATGCCCTGACCCGCGCCACGCTGGCCGTGGCCACCCTCGCCCTCGGCGCCTGCGCCGTGCTGCCCTCCGGACCCAGCGTGATGGCACTGCCCGGCACCGGCAAGAACTTCGACCAGTTCCGCGCCGACGACTACAACTGCCGGCAGTTCGCCTTGGGGCGCGTCGGCGGCGTGTCTTCGGCCCAGGCGGCCAACAATGCCGCGCTCGGCAGCGCGGTGGTCGGCACTGCGCTGGGCGCTGCCGCGGGGGCGGCCTTCGACGGCGGGTCGGGAGCGGCAGTGGGTGCAGGCGTCGGCCTGCTCACGGGTGCCGCGGTCGGTGCCGGCAATGCGCAATACGCCGGCTATGGCACGCAGCAGCAGTACGACGCCGCCTACGTGCAGTGCATGTACGCCAGCGGCAATCGCGTGCCCGTGCCGGGGCGCGTGGCCGCCGTCCCGGCGCCGGCGCCGCGGTACTACTATCCGCCGCCCCCGCCGCCGGTCTACTACAGCCCGTACCCGTACTACTAGGTCAGTCCCGGCCCAGTTCGGCAAGCCGCCGCGAGCGGTCGAGCACCCAGCCGCAGAACGCCTGCGGGCGCGCTTCCGCCTTGACGCCGCGGCACGCCTGCGCGATCGTCGCGTACTGCGCGGCCTCGTCGCCAAGGTAGTACCAGCGCAGGCGCTCCATCCACTGCCGGCCTTGCGCGGCATCGCCCGTCAGCGCCAGCAGCCATGCCGTGCGCGCGATCATGGTAGGGGTCGGCAGCAGGTGCACCGCCGCGACATGCGCAGGCAACAGTGACGCGGCATTCTCCGGCGTGATCGCGGCCTGCCCCGCCGCATCGGCCTGCGCATGCTGGCGGAACCAGAAGCGGGGCATCGGCAGCGCCTGGCGGCCTTCGCTGCCGGCATACTCGCGCGCTTCCGCACGCCGATAGTCCTGCCACATGGTGCCCAGCACCACCGCGGCCACCGCGACAAACGCCAGCGCCAGCCCCCGCGCCACCGGCAACGGCACCCGCCAGCGCCCGAAGCCCGACGGCTCCAGCCACCCCAGCATGAAGCAGAACGGCAGGAAGAAATACAGGTAATGCAGCGGGTATTCCAGCATCGAATGCGCGCACAGCATCGCCAGCCAGGTCAGCACCAGCACCGTCTGCCTGCGCTCTTCCGGATCGCCATGCCACAAGCGCACCCGCACTACCCGCCACAGCCACGCCAGCAAAATCACGGCGACGCCAACGGTGCCGACGACCCCGGTCTTCGCCAGCAGGTCGAGAATCGCGTTGTGGGCGTGCAGGGACATCTCGACCTTCACGCCCACCTGTTCCAGCTGCTGGAATTGCGCCCAGCCGAACTCGCCCCAGCCGACGCCGAACCACGGATGGGCGCGGAACATCGCCATGGCGTGCGCCCACAGCGCGCCGCGCGCGGAGATCTGGTCTTCGGCTTCAAGCTGGGCGATGGTGTCGAACAGGCGCCAGTCGAAGGCCTGCCCTGCCGCCTTGATCGTGGGTTGCAGTATCAAGAGCATCGCCACCATGGCAACGGCAGCGACGACCAGTCCAACCGGGCGCTGCATCGGATCCGGACCGCGGCGCTCGCCTCGCGCCAGCCATGCCGCAATCATCGCGTAGCACGCGGCAAGGCCCACATGCAACACGCCGGTACGCGAGCCGGACAGCACGATGCCGCTTTCCAGCAGGGCCACCGCGGCCAGCCACATCGGGAAACGCAAGCGGCCGCGCGAGGCCAGCCACACTGACGCGACCAGTGCCAGGCCGTGTACGGTGGCCTGGTGGTTGGGCTGGTTCAGGTTGCCCCAGAGGCGGCGGTTGGTGTCGTAGAAGTAGGTGGAGACGAGGCCGAAGGAGCGGGGTTCGAGGTGGAAGAGCTGGACCCATTGGGTGACGGTCCCGAGCAGGCCGGCGATCAACGCCGCAATGGCAAGGGCGTCCGCAGAATCCGACGTGCTGCCTTGGGTGCGGCGGTACCACCATGCAGCAGATGCCACAGTGGCGCCGAGCAGCAACGTGAGGACAGTCATCAGGCGGCTGCCGGAAACGTCGGCGTGGCCATGGATCGCAAAGATCAGGCTGACGACAACAAGCCAGAGAAATAGCAGCGAGATGAGCGGCAGCGATGCGAAAGCAACGTCAGTCGAGGTCCCCAGCCGGCGAATCGCTTGAACCACGACGGCAGCAACCGCGACCATGCCGCACAGCGCGGCCGCCCATTCGCCATAGAACGTGGCAAGCGGCAGCGTGTGCCGGGAGACCAGCAGCGGGATGACGATTGCTGCGACGAGAACAGCCGACGAGAAGTTTGGCCGGGAAGGCGGCATTGCGGCGCCTGGGTTGGGAAAAGGCGCATGATAGCTTGGGCGCCAGGCAAAGAAAAAGCGCCCGAAGGCGCTTTTTCATTCGTTCGCAGAACGATTAGGTACGGCAGCTAACCGGTGAGACGTTACCCGGGAGAGTCGCAGCTGCTGCGGGCGCCGGGCCAGGAGCGGGCAGAGTAGAGGCCGCCTTTGCCGCCGAAAAGCACTCCCAATCCACAGAGCCACCAGCCGGCGGAGTACCGGCTACAAGCGCAGCGCCGCCGGAAGACGGCACCAGTACGAGTGTACCGTTGCCCGCACGGGCAGCATAAGTAATGGTAACTTGACCGTTCGCCGCAATTGCAATGCCCGTAACGTTTTGCGTGGCGGCAGGAGCAGCCCAACCGTTTGCAAGTGCGACACCGTTCGCGGCATTCTCGGTAACAGAAGTCTTTGCTGAATCAGCCAGCGTCAAACCTTCGGTAACGCGAGCGCGAATCACGTAGTCTTGGTAAGCGGGAATCGCAATCGCCGCCAGGATACCAATGATCGCCACCACGATCATCAGTTCGATCAGCGTAAAGCCCTTCTGGACGCGGCGGCCCAGCTTCTTCAGTTGTTGTACCCGTTGCATGATTTGACCCCTCGAAGAGATTTTGGTTAAGCGTTGCACGTCTTCGGTTCGTGACGCGGGGACGATTGAGCAGCAAGTGTGCCAGGCACATCCCCCATCGGTAGGGGGTGAAAAACGACAAATTTCGTCACCCGTCGGGGTGATGCTTGCCGGTTGCGCCAAAAATTGTCACCCTGGACCGCTACCACACGCAAGCGCGACAAAAAGTGCGATCACTCACATGAGTTAGTGGGCATGGGCACCGACACACCTGGCGCAGCCCCCAATGAAAAAGGGCGGCCCGCTGGCCGCCCCTTCGCGCATGCGCTGGTTGCCGTTAAGCCGTCTGTGCCGACCGGCGGCTCAGCAGCTTGCCGATGATCACGACCAGGATCGCGCCGGCGGCGCCGAAGACCAGGTGGGCGTGCGGCACGTGGATTTCGAACCAGGCGGCGTCGACCGGGTCGCTGACCAGCATTTCGCCGGCGAGATAGCCGAGCAGCGCGGCGCCCAGCACGATGATGACGGGGAAGCGCTCCATCACCTTGAGCAGGATGGTGCTGCCGAACACGATCAGGGGGATCGACAGCCCCAGGCCGACGATCAGCAGCAGCAGCTGGCTGCCTTCCGGGCCCTTTTGCGCGGCGGCGGCCACGGCGACCACGTTGTCCAGCGACATCACCAGGTCGGCGATCAGGATGGTGCGGATCGCGGCCCAGATATTGTCCTTGGCGTCATGGCCGTCTTCGTCGTCCTCGCCGGTCAGCAACTGCACGCCGATATAGACCAGCAGCACGGCGCCGATGATCTTCAGGTACGGCAGGCTCAGCAGCTTGACCGCGGCCACGGTCAGCACCACGCGCATGATGATGGCGGCGGCGCTGCCCCAGAAGATGGCCTTCTTCTGCTGGGCCGGCGGCAGGTTGCGCGAGGCGAGTGCGATCACCACCGCGTTGTCGCCGGACAGGACGATATTGGTCAGGATGATCGATCCCAACGCAATCCAGAAAGTGGTGGAAGACAGCAGTTCCACGGGGAGGCTCCTCGAGTTCTATGTGATGGCGCGCCTCGTCATCTGACGGGATTTCGGATGTCTGAAGGCGCAGACATGACTGTTTACCCGACCAACCTTTCGATTAGATTTCAATCTTGTAATGTTCGGGGTCATCAAGGCCCCTGAATCACTTCCGCGGAAAAGACAATGCCCCCGCCGAAGCGGGGGCATTGAGGGAACGGTCGATCCCGCTGTCGCGGGAAAGTCGGCCAGGGCTTACAGCATTGCCTTCAGCAGGCGGCCCATTTCGGACGGGTTCTTGGTCACCTTGATACCGCAGGCTTCCATGATTTCCAGCTTGGCCTGGGCGGTGTCGGCACCGCCCGAGATCAGCGCGCCGGCGTGGCCCATGCGCTTGCCCGGAGGCGCGGTCACGCCAGCGATGAAGCCGACCACCGGCTTCTTCATGTTGTCCTTGATCCAGTTGGCCGCATTGGCTTCGTCCGGACCGCCGATCTCACCGATCATGACCACGGCGTCCGTTTCCGGATCGTCGTTGAACATCTGCATCACGTCGATGTGCTTCAGGCCGTTGATGGGGTCGCCACCGATGCCGACAGCCGACGACTGGCCCAGGCCCAGCGCGGTCAGCTGGCCCACGGCTTCGTACGTCAGGGTGCCCGAGCGCGACACCACGCCGATGCGACCCTTCTTGTGGATGTGGCCCGGCATGATGCCGATCTTGATTTCGTCCGGCGTGATCAGGCCCGGGCAGTTCGGTCCCAGCAGCAGGGTCTTCTTGTTCTCGCGGCGCATGCGGTCCTTTACTTCCATCATGTCGCGCACGGGGATACCTTCGGTGATGCAGACCACCAGGTCCAGGTCGGCGTCAACGGCTTCCCAGATCGCGGCAGCGGCGCCTGCGGGCGGCACGTAGATGACCGACACGGTGGCGCCGGTCTGGGCCTTGGCGTCCTTGACGCTGGCGTAGATGGGAATGCCTTCGAAGTCTTCGCCGGCCTTCTTCGGGTTCACGCCGGCGACGAACGCGTTCTTGCCGTTGGCGTAGTCACGGCAGCCACGGGTGTGGAACTGGCCGGTCTTGCCGGTGATGCCCTGGGTGATGACCTTGGTGTCTTTGTTGATCAGAATCGACATGCTTTCGTCCTTTGCTTGACTCGGGCAGCGCGGGCAAAGGCCACGCGCGCTGCCGAAGTTCGCTTGTATTGGGTAACGGCGCCTCGGCTTACTTGCCGGCGGCGGCAGCCACGACCTTCTGGGCGGCTTCTTCCATCGTGTCGGCCGAGATGATCGGCAGGCCCGAGTCAGCCAGCATCTTGCGGCCCAGCTCTTCGTTGGTGCCCTTCATGCGCACGACCAGCGGCACGTTCAGCGACACTGCCTTCGAGGCCGAGATCACGCCTTCGGCGATCACGTCGCAACGCATGATGCCGCCGAAGATGTTGACCAGGATGGCCTGCACGTTCTTGTTGCTCAGCATCAGCTTGAAAGCTTCGGTCACCTTCTCGGTGGTGGCACCGCCGCCCACGTCGAGGAAGTTGGCCGGCTCGCCGCCGAACAGCTTGATGGTGTCCATGGTTGCCATGGCCAGGCCGGCGCCGTTCACCAGGCAGCCGATGTTGCCGTCCAGCGAGATATAGGCCAGGTCGAACTTCGAGGCTTCGATTTCGTTGGCGTCTTCTTCATCCAGGTCGCGGTAGGCGACGATTTCCGGATGGCGGAACAGCGCGTTCGAGTCGAAGTTGAACTTGGCGTCGAGCGCGATCACCTTGCCGTCGCCGGTCAGGATCAGCGGGTTGATTTCGGCCAGCGAAGCGTCGGTTTCGTAGAACGCCTTGTACAGGCCTTGCAGGGCCTGGCGGGCTTGCGCCACGCTCGCGTCGGGCACGCCGATCTTGCGGGCGATGTCGTCGGCGTCAGCGTCGGTCAGGCCGGTCGACGGCTCGACGATCAGGGTGTGGATCTTTTCCGGGCTGTGGGCAGCGACTTCCTCGATGTCCATGCCGCCTTCGCTCGACGCCATCAGGGCGATCTTCTGCGACACGCGGTCCACCACCAGCGAAACGTACAGTTCCTTCTTGATGTCGGCGCCTTCTTCGATCAGCAGGCGGTTGACCTTCTTGCCTTCCGGACCGGTCTGGTGCGTGACCAGCTGCATGCCCAGGATGTTGGACGCGTAGGTCTTGACCTCGTCCATGCTCTTGGCAACCTTGACGCCGCCGCCCTTGCCGCGGCCACCCGCGTGGATCTGCGCCTTGACAACCCACACCGGGCCGCCGAGTTGTTCTGCGGCCTTCAGGGCCTCGTCAACCGAGAACGCGGGGATGCCGCGCGGAACCGGCACATTGTATTTGCGCAGGATTTCCTTGCCTTGATACTCATGGATATTCATGCGTGTTTCCTTTCGGGTAGGCGTAAAAGGTAGAAGGGAAGAATCTGAAAGAAGACGAACTCTCTCGTCGGGCTGGCCGATCCTGAGAATCAGCCGGAGGTGCCGGTCGGCCGGTCGGCCGGGACAGCGTCGTTGCCGTCGATTGCGTGACCACCGCGGTCGCCATTGGCCGCGGGCTGCTGCACCTGAGGCGCGGATGCGACGGCAGGCGCGGCCTCGGCCCTTGCCTTGGGCGTCGGCTGGTGACCATACCAGCGCGGGTAAAACTGACGAACCACCTCGCCGTCGAAACGCAGGGCGTGGCAGCCGTTCAACTGATAGGGCGGCTCCGGATTCGGATCGTCCTCGCCGTTGTCGCGGATACTGATGACCTCGCCGGCAAAGGCCTGGATCGCGGTGCTCGGCAGCACCCCGGCGGCTTCGGTCAGGTGCGAGCAGCCGTGCATGCCGCCCAGGCGCTCGCGCACCGCCTTGCGAAAGCCCTTGCGCAGGTTCAGCCCGATCAGCTTGCGGTAAGCCGGGCCGATCGTGTCGCAGTGGGATGGGTACGGCACCCAGTCCGAGCAGGCCTCGGCATCCAGCACCGTCATTTCCTCGTCGATCGTGATGCGCAGCCACAGGTCGTGCAGCGGCTGGCCTTGCGGGCGGATACGGTCGCCGGCCAGTTCGATGTCGCGGGGCTTGGTGTCGGTCAGGCGCACCTCGATGTCCCACAGGCCGTCCTCTCTCTGGTACGCCTCGGCCGCAATGGCACGGCGGTGACGCAGGGAGCGGTTGACGGGCTGGGACAGAGGCATGGCCAGGCTAGGGATACGGAAGATACGGAAGCTACGGAGAATCCGGGGGGCTGGGGCACCGTGGTGCCGCGGCGCCGACGCGGCACCGAATAACCCGGGGAGTTTAACATGGCATGCCGCGTTGGCCGGGAACATCCTTGTGCGGCGACTGTCGCGCCCGGATTGTCGGCCGACCATGGCGCCGCGGCAGGGCGGGCGGCCTTGCCGCAATGCACCAGCAGGCACCGGCTCGCGGCCCCGACAAGAACCGCGGGCCGGCATGGCGCGATGACGCAACGCAGCGAAATACACATGACGGCAGCGCAGGTACTTCCCGAGGCTGCCTCGTCACTCGGCTCAGTCCACGTCGCCGTAGTCCTCGTCCGCGCCCTGGATGATCTTGCCGACCACCGCGCGCGAAAAGCCGCGTGCCACCATGAAGCGGATCTGCTTGGCCCGCGCCTCGGGCGTGTCGGGCGGCGTACCGAAGCGCTTGCGCCAGACCTCGCGCGCGCGCTCGACCTCGGTGGCGCGCAGGCGCTCCTGCAATTCGCCCAGCTGCTCGCTGCCGAGCTTGTGGGTCTTGGCTTCCTGCATCACGCGCGCGGTACCGTAGCGGGCGCCGCGGCGATGCACCAGGCTGTCGGCAAAGCGCTGGTTCGACAGCCAGTTCTCGCGCTCCAGCGCGTCCAGCAGTTGTTCCAGCTGCTCGGGCGACTCGGCATGCGGCGCCAGCTTGCGCGCGAGCTCGGCGCGGCTGTGCTCGCGGCGCGACAGGTAGCCGACGGCGCGCGCCTTCAGCGACAGCGGGGGACGGGTTGCCATGGGTGACCGGGATCAGCGGTTAACAGAAAGAACGGGCGCCGCGGGCCAAGCAAAAAGGCCGGGGCATCGGCGATGCCCCGGCCTTCCGGATGGCGCAGCGGCCGCCGGCGCGGTCAGTCTTCGACCGTTGCCGCGGCGGCTGCAGCGGTGGGGTTCATGGCCACCACGCCCAGTGCCGCGCGCACCTTGTTTTCGATTTCGGCGGCAATGTCGGGGTTCTCGCGCAGGTATTCGCGGGCGTTGTCCTTGCCCTGGCCGATCTTGTCGCCGTTGTAGCTGTACCAGGCGCCGGACTTCTCGACGATCTTGGCATCCACGCCCAGGTCGATGATCTCACCCTGGCGCGAGATGCCCTGGCCGTAGAGGATGTCGAAGAAGGCCTCGCGGAACGGCGGCGATACCTTGTTCTTGACCACCTTGACCTTGGTCTCGTTGCCGATCACGTCGTCGCCCTTCTTGATCGAGCCGATGCGGCGGATGTCCAGGCGCACCGAGGCGTAGAACTTCAGCGCATTGCCGCCGGTGGTGGTTTCGGGCGAGCCGAACATCACGCCGATCTTCATGCGGATCTGGTTGATGAAGATCACCAGGCAGTTGGTGCGCTTGATGGTGCCGGTCAGCTTGCGCAGCGCCTGGCTCATCAGGCGGGCCTGCAGGCCGGGCAGCGAATCGCCCATTTCGCCTTCGATTTCGGCCTTGGGCACCAGTGCGGCAACCGAGTCGATGATGATCAGGTCGATCGAGCCCGAGCGCACCAGCGCGTCGGTGATTTCCAGGGCCTGCTCGCCGGTGTCGGGCTGCGAGATCAGCAGGTCGCCGACATTGACGCCGAGCTTGGAGGCGTAGTTGACGTCCAGCGCGTGCTCGGCGTCGATAAAGGCGCAGGTGCCGCCCAGCTTCTGCATTTCGGCCACCACCTGCAGCGTCAGCGTGGTCTTGCCCGAGGATTCCGGCCCGTAGATCTCGACCACGCGGCCGCGCGGCAGGCCACCGACGCCAAGTGCGATGTCCAGGCCGAGCGAACCGGTGGAAACCACCTGGATGTCCTTTTCGACCTCGCCGTCGCCCAGGCGCATGATCGAGCCCTTGCCGAACTGCTTCTCGATCTGGGAGAGCGCGGCGGCAAGCGCCTTCTGCTTCTCGGCGCTCACGCCGGCACCTGCCTTCTTGTCGTCCATGGTCGTCCTTGAATCAAATGGTGTATAAATAGGCCGCATGTGGCGCGGCACCGGCATTTGCCGGCATCAGCGCCGGCCCGGCTGTCTGCGCGGCCGCACTCCAGGGGGTCTCCCCGGGCGGCCCCAGCGGAACGTGCGGGTACTGTATAAAAAAACAGTATGCTTGGCAAGCCCCTTCGCGCCCCCGTGCCCGTTGCGCACCGGTGCCGGCTATGCCGGCCAGGGTGGAGACAACCATGCGCATTCTGATCGCCGAAGACGACGACGTGCTGGCCGACGGCCTGACCCGTTCGCTACGCCACTCTGGCTACGCCGTCGACCATGTCGCCAATGGCCTGGAAGCGGATTCGGCGCTGTCGACCCAGACCTTCGACCTGCTGATCCTCGACCTGGGCCTGCCGCGCATGTCCGGGCTGGAGGTGCTCAAGCGGCTGCGCGCGCGCGGCGCGATGCTGCCGGTGCTGATCCTGACCGCCGCCGACAGCGTCGACGAGCGCGTCAAGGGCCTGGACCTCGGCGCCGACGACTACATGGCCAAGCCCTTCGCCCTGTCCGAGCTGGAAGCGCGCGTGCGCGCGCTGGTGCGGCGCGGCGCCGGCGGCGGCGCCACGCTGATGCGCCACGGGCCGCTGGCCTACGACCAGGTCGGGCGCATCGCCTACCTCAACGACCAGATGCTGGAGCTGTCCGCGCGCGAGATCGGCCTGCTGGAGATCCTGCTTACGCGCAGCGGCCGCCTGGTGTCGAAGGAACAGCTGGTGGACCACCTGTGCGAATGGGGCGAGGAAGTCAGCAACAACGCCATCGAGGTCTATGTGCACCGCCTGCGCAAGAAGATCGAGGTCGGCGGCATCCGCATCGCCACCGTGCGCGGGCTGGGCTACTGCCTGGAAAAATTCCAGCCGGCGGTGGCCGCGCCGCACTGATTCCATCACCGCAGGCCGCGTGACCGACCTGAGCGCAATCTCGCCCACATGAGCCTGCTGCGACTGCCCTGGCGGCGCGTGCCGCGCGCCGCGCCCCCTCCTCCTTCCACGGACGCCACCGACCAGGACCTGGCCGACGCGCTGCCGCACCTGGAGGAAAGCACCGCCCATCCCGCGCCGCGCTCGCTGTTCGGCGAGATCCTGGACTGGATGCTGGCGCCGCTGCTGCTGCTCTGGCCGATGAGCATCGCGGTGACCTACCTGGTGGCCAAGTCGATTGCCAACGGTCCCTTCGACCGCGCGCTCGAAGCCAGCGCCATCGTGCTGTCGCAGCAGGTGCGCGAGGTCAATGGCCGGGTCACGCTGCAGCTGCCGTTGTCGGCGCGCGAGATCCTGCGTGCCGACGAGACCGACAACATCTACTACCAGGTGGTCGGCAAGCGCGGCGAGTACATCGCCGGCGACCAGGACCTGCCGCTGCCTTCCGAGGAAGACCAGGGCCACGCCGGGCTGGTGTCGCTGCGCGATGACCGCGTGGCCGGCAACGACGTGCGCGTGGCCTACACCTATATCGAGCTGAAGCAGGTCAGCGGCACCCAGCCGGTGCTGGTGCAGGTGGCCGAGACCCTGGACAAGCGCGCGCGGCTGGCCAACGAGATCATCAAGGGCGTGATCCTGCCGCAGTTCGTGATCCTGCCGCTGGCGGTGGTGCTGGTGTGGTTCGGGCTGTCGCGCGGACTGGCGCCGCTGACCGCGATCCAGCAGCGCATCCGCGCGCGCAATCCGGGCGATACCAGCCCCATCGACGAACGCGCCGCGCCGCAGGAGATCACGCCGCTGGTGGGCTCGTTCAACGACCTGCTGGCGCGGCTGGACCAGTCGGTGCAGACCCAGAAGCGCTTTATCGCCGATGCCGCGCACCAGATGAAGACGCCGCTGGCGGGCCTGCGCATGCAGGCCGAACTGGCCCAGCGCGAGCAGTCGCCGGAAGAACTGCGGCGCTCGCTGGCGCAGATCGCGGGCAGCTCGGAACGCACCGCGCACCTGGTCACGCAGCTGCTGTCGCTGGCGCGCATGGAAAACCTGGCCGGCACCGGCGGCATGGCCGCGCTGGACCTGGCAGCGCTGGCGCGCGAGGTGGTCAAGGACTGGCTGCCGCAGGCATGGGCGCGCGACATCGACCTGGGCCTCGATGCCGACGACCATCCGGTGATGGTCCAGGGCAACCGCCTGATGCTGACCGAGATGCTGAACAACCTGCTCGACAACGCCATCCGCTACACGCCGCGCGGCGGCCGCGCCACGGTGCGGGTCAGCGCCGACGCCTTCGAACCGTTTGCCTACCTCGACGTGGAAGACACCGGCCCGGGCATTGCGCCGTCGGAGCGCGAGCGCGTGATGGAGCGCTTCTACCGCGTGCTCGGCACCAACACCGAAGGCAGCGGCCTGGGCCTGGCGATCGTGCGCGAGATCGTGCAGCAGCACGGCGGCGACGTCCAGATCTCGGACCACGTCTACCAGCAATCGCCACGGCTGGCCGGCGCGCACTTCCGCGTGACGTTGCGCCGCCCCGAAAACTTTCCGTCCGCATGAACGACACCCCTGCCCCCGGCAGCGCCGACGCTCGCCATCGCCTTGCCTGGCATCGCAACCTGCGCTGGATCTGCGGCCTGCTCGCGGTCTGGTTCACGGTCACCTTCGTGGTGGCGTGGTTTGCACGCGACCTGCGCTTCAATTTCTTCGGCTGGCCGTTCTCGTTCTGGGTCGGCGCACAGGGCGCGCTGGTGGTCTATGTGCTGATGGCCGCGCTCTATGCCTGGCGCATGAACCATGACGATGCCGAAGCCGTCAGCGCCGAGCCGCCGCCGGCGGCAATGCCATCGCAAGGCGCCTCGCGCGGACCCGGCGCGGATGCTGCATAGCCGCACGCCCGCAACGCGCATAACCATGCGGAGCGCATGCGCCGAGGACCCGCAGCGCAGCATCCACAGCCCCGTGCGCGCCTAGCGTATACCCCGACGTTTTTTGCTGGCGGCGCGCCGGAATCTGTCAGAACGCAGTAAGTTTCGCCACCCACAATCCTCTGCAACTCTGGGCATAGCGGCCAGCCGCGCGGCGCTTTCCGCGCGCCACGCCCGCCCCGGGATCCATTCCAGACGGAGGAGACAAATGGCAAACGTGCAAAACGTTGCGGTGCCCGGAGGGGGCGCGCAGAACGCACCGATGACTGCCGAAGAGCGCAAGGTGATCTTTGCCTCGTCGCTGGGCACGGTGTTCGAGTGGTACGACTTTTACCTGTATGGCTCGCTGGCGGCAATCATCGCCAAGCAGTTCTTTGCCGGGCTGGATCCGACCTCGGCCTTCATCTTCGCGCTGCTCGCGTTTGCCGCCGGCTTTATCGTGCGGCCGTTCGGCGCGCTGGTGTTCGGCCGGCTCGGCGACATGATCGGGCGCAAGTACACCTTCCTGGTGACGATCCTGATCATGGGCGTGTCGACCTTCATCGTCGGCCTGCTGCCCGGCTACGCCACCATCGGCTGGGCCGCGCCGATCATCCTGATCGCGCTGCGCATGCTGCAGGGCCTGGCGCTCGGCGGCGAGTACGGCGGCGCCGCCACCTACGTGGCCGAACACGCCCCGCACGGCAAGCGCGGTGCGTACACCTCGTGGATCCAGACCACCGCCACGCTGGGCCTGTTCCTGTCGCTGATCGTGATCCTGCTGTGCCGCGAGGCGACCGGTCCGAACTTCGAGGTCTGGGGCTGGCGCATCCCGTTCCTGCTTTCGATCCTGCTGCTGGGCGTGTCCGTCTATATCCGGCTGTCGATGAACGAATCGCCGGCGTTCCAGCGCATGAAGGCCGAGGGCAAGACCTCCAAGGCACCGCTGACCGAATCGTTCGGCCAGTGGCGCAACCTGAAGATCGTGATCCTGGCGCTGCTGGGCCTGACCGCCGGCCAGGCCGTGGTCTGGTACACCGGCCAGTTCTACGCGCTGTTCTTCCTGACCCAGGTGCTCAAGGTCGATGCCAAGACGGCCAACCTGCTGATCGCCGGCGCACTGGTGATCGGCACGCCGTTCTTCATCTTCTTCGGCGCGCTGTCGGACAAGATCGGCCGCAAGTGGATCATCATGGCGGGCTGCGCGCTGGCCGTGCTGACCTACTTCCCGCTGTTCAAGGCCCTGACCCACTACGCCAACCCGGCGCTGGAGCGCGCCCAGCAAAGCGCCCAGATCGTGGTGACGGCGGATCCGAAGCAGTGCTCGTTCCAGGGCAGCCCGATCGCCCGCGAGATCGACTTCCGCAGCTCGTGCGACATCGCCAAGCGTACCCTGGCGCAGGCTTCGGCCAGCTATGAAGTGGTCGAGGCACCGGCCGGCACCGTGGCCACCGTCAAGATCGGCGACAAGGAGATCAAGGCCTTCGATGCCAAGCTGGTGAACGGCCACAGCTTCGACGACGCCAGCAAGCAGCAGATCGCGGCGTTCAAGAAGGAGGTGGGCAGCTCGATGGCCGCGGCCGGTTACCCGACCAAGGCTGACCCGGCGCAGATGAACACGATCATGGTGCTGGTGATCCTGGTCATCCTGGTGATCTACGTCACCATGGTGTACGGCCCGATCGCCGCCATGCTGGTGGAACTGTTCCCGACCCGCATCCGCTACACCTCGATGTCGCTGCCCTACCATATCGGCAACGGCTGGTTCGGCGGCCTGCTGCCCACCATCTCGTTCGCGCTGGTGGCCCAGAACGGCAACATCTACTACGGCCTCTGGTACCCGATCATCATCGCCGCACTCACCTTCGTGGTCGGCGCGCTGTTTATCCGCGAGACCAAGGACGTGAACATCTACGCCAACGACTGAGCGGTCGTGCGGCATTAAGCAGAACAGCAGGCCCACGGGCCTGCTTTTTTTTTGCACGGAAGCCTCGTGCAAAATCTTCACCGGAAGGAGTTGACAGCCGAGAAAGCCCAGGTATAATCTCAGTCTTCGTTGGCGAATTAGCTCAGTCGGTTAGAGCGACGGAATCATAATCCGCAGGTCCGGGGTTCGAGTCCCTGATTCGCCACCATCTATTTGAAAAGCCGCGATCCCGCAAGGGATCGCGGCTTTTTGCCTTGGTGCCCAAGGACAGGCGTTCGTGGCAACGACATAAGGCCGCCCATGCCGGACGGCCCCGCGGGCAACGCTTACCAGTAGCGCACGCGCCCGGTGTCGATATGCACGAACTGGTCGGTCTCGTAGTAGCCGACACCGCCGCGCTGCAATGACTTGGCGGCATCGCGCACATCGGCCAGCGACACGCCGGCGAGCCGGATGTCGATGGCCTTGCCGTCCATATGCAGGCTGTGCTTGGCCACCCCGCCGCCGCGCGTGTTGCGCAGGCGCGAATTGGTGGCCGGGCTGCGGTAGCCGGAAATGACCTGGAATGGCTTGTCGGTGCCCAGTTCGCGGCGCACCTGGAACAACAGGTCGAACAGCTGCGGATCGATGGTGCCGACCTTGCCGGAATAATGGTCGCGCAGGAAACCGTTGAGCGTGGTCAGCGCGTCGGGCACGAAACGGTCGCCCACGGCATAGACCAGCGACACGCGCTCGCCGGTGTGGGTGTGGTCGAAAGCCAGGGTGCGGGCATCCGGCAGGCCGGCCAGCGGCTGGTTGGCGGGCAGGTTCGGGGGCAGGCTTGCCAGCGCGCGGCGCGGCGCCAGCGGCATCAGTCCGGCGGCGAGCGCCAGGGTTCCGGTGGTATGAAGAAAGCGGCGGCGTGCCTTGCGCGTCGCGTCAGTCATGGTACTTCCTCTGAATGTGCGGGGTGCGGCGCCTCAATGGATGACGCCGGAGGCGCTTGCCACAGCGCGCGGCTGGGGGCGACCGTTGCGTTGACGCAGCGCCTTGTCCAGCAATTTGTCGTGACCGTAGATGTCAGGCAGGAAGGATACACGACCATCGGCGCGCGCGATGACCGTGCCGTAAGCCAGCACCACCGGCAACGGCTGCTGCAGGCGCACCGTGTTCGACTTGCCACGTGCCATCGCCTCGCGGATCCGGGTCTCGTTCCAGTCCGGCATATCGTGCAATACGAATTGCGCCAGCGCTACTGGGGCTTCCACGCGGATGCAGCCGTGGCTGAAGTCGCGCCGGTCGCGCTTGAACAGCTGCGGCGACGGCGTGTGGTGCAAATAGATGTTCTCGTTGTTGGGGAACACGAACTTGATGTCGCCCAGCGCGTTGAGCGGGCCGGGCCGCTGGCGGATGCGCAGGCTGCCGTTCAGCACCGCCTCCAGGTTCTCCTCGGACAAGGTGGTCACGGCCTTGCCGTCGCCGCCGACGAACTCCAGCCCCTGCCGGTTGAAATAGCCCGGATCGCGGCGCAGCCGCGGCACCGTCTCGCGCCGCGCGATCGACGGCGGGATGTTCCAGTACGGGCTGAATTCGATATAGCGCATGTCCTCCTCGAACAGCGGCGTGCGCGTGTCGAGCGCCTTGCCGACGATCACCTTCATCTCCAGCTTGATGTCGAGCTTGCCGTCGCGGATTTCATAGGCGCGCAGCATGAACTCCGGCACATTGACCACGATCATGCGCGGACCGTCCAGCGGGGTCCAGCGCAGGCGCTCCATGGTCAGTTCGATCTGCCGCACGCGCTCGGCGATGGGCAGGTTCAGCTGCGCCAGCGTGGCCGCGCCGATCACGCCGTCGGGCTGCAGCCCATGGCGCGACTGGAAGGCCTTGACGCCTTCGACCAGCGCGCCCTCGTAGCGCGGCGGCGCCTGCGTGCCGGCCGGCAGGTCGCCCAGCGCCACCAGGCGCGCGGTCAGCGCGGCGGTGCCGGCCCAAGGCTGGCCCGGCGTGAGCTTGCTGGCCGGCAACGGCGGCAGCGGCTGCTGCCACACCGGCTGCCGGCCGATGTCGCGGTAACGGGCCAGGGCCTGGCGCAGCGTACCGTACAGCGGGAACGTCGGCGCGGCCTGGCGGATGGCATCGGGCAGGCGGTGCTGGGCAACGGCATCGCGCAGCCAGGTGGCGGCATCGAAAGGCCGTTCGGCCGGCGGCGCGAAATTGGCATGGACCGCGCGCGGGTTGATGCGGCCGCCGTGCAGGTCGGACAGCATCCGTTCCATGGCGGCGCTCAGCGCCGCATCGAGCCGGGCCGCGGCATCGGGGGGCAGCGCCGGGCCGTGGGTGGCCTGGGTCACGGCCTGGCGCAGGGCCTCGGCATCGTAGTCGCGCGGATCGAGGCCATCGGCGGCCACGGCGGCCAGCGCGTCCACCGCCTGGCGTGCCTCCGGCACTGGCCGGCCCTGCACGAACCACATCGGCTCGTTGGCGAAGGCGGGAGCGGCGAGCCACGTGGCGCCGGCAATGGCGACGGCGCCGAGGCGGCGCACGGCAGCATTCAGGATCTGGGGCATCGGGCGGATAGCTCGGATTCGTCACAGATGCCCACAGTCTACCCGCGATAGCCGATGGGCGCGGCAAGGCGTGGCAGAAGGCGCATGCCGCGGGCAAACCCGCCAGGCAACGTTCACCACACCAGCTGGTGCCGGCGCGCGTAGTCCACCATCTCGACCAGCGAGCCCACATGCAGCTTGGCCATGATGTTGGCCTTGTGCGTGCTGACGGTCTTGCTGCTGATCAGCAGCTGCGCGGCGATCGACTTGTTGGAGTGTCCGCGCGCCAGGTATTGCAGGATGGTGATCTCGCGGTTGCTCAGGCGCGGCAGGCCGGCCTGTTGCTGCTCGCCGAGCTGGCGCACCGTCTCCAGCGTCTGCAGCGGAAACACCAGATAGCCGCTCAGCACGCCGCGCACGGCCTGCATCACTTCCTCGACGCCGCGCTGCTTGACCACGAAGCCGTGCGCGCCGGCGCGCAGTGCCCGTACCGACGCCTGGGCGGTGTCGTTGCCGGACAGTACCAGCAGCGGCACGCCGGGCAGCGTGGCGATCACCCTGCGGACAAAGTCGATGCCGGGATTGCCGAAGCGTTCGACGTCGACCAGCACCAGGCCGGGCCGGTGCTCGCGGGCGAGGCGGTAGCCCTCGCGGACTCCATCCGTTTCCAGGACCTCGTCGGTGTCAAACTCGGCGGCGAGTTCGGCGCATAACAAGGTGCGGAACCTCGAGGGTTCGTCGACGATCAGCGTTGGGGGCAATTCAGGGCTCCTTAACAACTGGCGGGGAATTGGCCAGGGAACTGGCTATGCCAAGGTTAAGGGCCCTTAGGAACCTTGATGCGCCGAATCCTCACTGCGCGGACGCAGCAGATTCTGCACAAGAGTCAGGCTTTTCCTTCGATGACGCGGCTGGCGTCAAGTGGCTGCAGCGCCGGTCATTCCGACCCGCTCATTCCGTCCCGGCCGGCAGGAAGCGCGGCGCGGGCGCGGAGCGCGGCACCTCGCGCTCGCCCTGCTGATAGAGACGATACGTGCCCCGTGCCTGGTTGTGCGGATGGCGTGCGGCCTCGTCCAGCGTCAGCACGCGCGCGAAGCACACGTCGGTGCCGCCCAGCACGGACTCCCAATGCGTGCTGGGCCTGGCGGCAATCGCCGCGGCGATGCGTGCCTTGACCGCCGGCCACTGGGCGCGGTCGTACTGCGCGGCCGGGTCGATATCGGTCAGTTCCAGGCGCTCGAGCAGTTCGCGGTAGAACTGCGGCTCGAGCGCGCCGAGGGTGATGGCACGCCCGTCCGCGCACGGGAACACATCATAGAACGGCGAGTCATGGAACGGACTCGGTTGCGGGCCGCCCAGCGTGCCGGCCGCGCGCGACACCTGCACCAGCGAGCCGAGCATGGCAACGATGTCGGTGATGGCGGCATCGACCACGCAGCCCTCGCCGCTGGCGCGCGCGCTGAGGATGGCGCTGGTGATGCCGAACGCCAGCCCGAGCGCGCCGGTGGCATCGCCCATCACGGTCGGCGGCACCATCGGCAGGCTGCCTTGGCGCGCGGCCATCGACAGCAGGCCGGTCAGCGCGATGTAGTTGAGGTCATGTCCGGCGCTCTGCGACAGCGGGCCGCTCTGGCCCCAGCCGGTCATGCGGCCGTAGACCAGGCGCGGATTGCGCGCATGGCAGGCCTTGGGGCCCAGCCCCAGGCGCTCCATCGCGCCGGGACGCAGGCCCTCGATCAGCGCGTCGGCGCCGGCGACCAGGTCGAGTGCGGCGGCCACGTCCGCGGGCGCCTTCAGGTTCAGCTGCACCACGCGCTTGCCGTGCTCCAGCTCCATCTCGGCCGGCACCGACTGGCCGCGCAGGATGCGGCGCGCGTCGGGAGCCACCGGGCGGGTCACCAGCGTAACCTCTGCGCCGAGGCCGGCCAGCATGGCGCCGCACAGCGGGCCGGGGCCGATGCCTTCGAATTCCACGACCTTGATACCGCGCAGGGGCTGCAGGTTGCCGCGCTCACTCATGATGGTTGTCTCCGGTTCGCCGCCTGCGCGCACCGTGGCGGGAGGCGGCTGGTATTGGTGGTTGGATCGTGTGCCCGTTGCCGCACGGGCGGGCCATGCAGGCCGTGGGGCTCGGGAGCATGCTACGCGCCGCCGTGTTGACGGGGCAATGGCCAAATCCATCAGCCGGAATGACGGAATAAATCAACGGACCGGCCGACCGGTTATCGCACCAGGAAATCGGACAATTCCGATCCGACTTGATCTGAATCGCATCCTGGCGGGACACTAGGGGGCATGATGGTTCCAGATGGCGTTGCGGCCACATGGCCGCGGCGCTTCCGACAGCCCCCATCCAGGAGATCCCGCCATGACCAATATCGTCCTCGCCACCGACGGCTCGGCCTTCAGCGACGCCGCGGCACGCTTTATCGCCGAAGGCAAGCTGCTGCAGAACGGCTTCACCGTGCATGTCGTCCATGTCGCGCCCGAAGTGAGCGGCCAGGTGCGCGCCTTCGTCAGCAAGGAAACCATCGACGACTGGCACAGGGAAGCCAGCGACAAGGCGATGGCGGCGGTCTGCGATATCCTCGCCGCGGCCAATGTGCCGTTCGAGCGGCACCCGTTGCACGGCTTCGCGCCCGAACGCATCGTCGCCTATGCGAACTCGGTGGATGCGGCGGCCATCGTGATGGGCACGCACGGGCGCGGCTCGTTCTTCGATGCCGTGATCGGTTCGGTGGCGGGCCGGGTGCTGGCCCAGGCGGAGTGTCCGGTGGTGCTGGTCAAGACCCCGGAAAAGAAGGGCTGAGCCCCCCACTGACTGGCGGTGCCGCAATGGCGCCGCCTTGCGGCAGGCCTCAGGCGCCCCACAGGGGCGCTTCGTCCATCAGCGCGACCTGTTCGCGCAATTCCAGGATCCGGTCCTGCCAGTAGCGCGCGGTGCCGAACCACGGGAAGGCGGCCGGAAAGGCCGGGTCGGCCCAGCGGCTGGCCAGCCAGGCGCTGTAGTGCAGCAGCCGCAGCGTGCGCAGCGCTTCGACCAGCCACAGTTCGCGCGTCTGGAATTCCGCAAAATCCTCGTAGCCTGCGACGATGTCCGCCAGCTGGCTTTGCATGGCCGCGCGGTCGCCCTCGAGCAGCATCCAGATGTCCTGGATCGCGGGGGCCATGCGGCTGTCGTCGAAGTCGACGAAGTGCGGGCCCGGCTCGCCATGGGCGCCGCCGCGGGCATCTTCTTCGTCGATCCACAGCACATTGCCGCGATGGCAGTCGCCATGGACGCGCAGCAGCCGCACGTCGCCGGCGCGTTCATAGCAGCGCTGCACGCCGTCCAGCGCCAGCTGCGCCACCGACTGCCAGGCCGGCAGCAGATCGGCCGGAATGCAGCCGCTGGCGAGCAGCCAGTCGCGCGGGGCAATGCCGAAGGTGTCCAGGTCCAGCGCCGGACGCGCCTGGTAGGGCTGGGCCGCGCCCAGCGCATGGATGCGGCCGATGAACCGGCCGAGCCAGGTCAGCGTATCGGCGCGGTCCAGCGCCGGTTCGCGCCCGCCGCAGCGGGGGAAGACGGCAAAGCGGAAGCCCGCGTGATGCAGCAGCGTGCCGGCCTCGCCGGGCGCCAGCGCCATGGCCGGCACGGCGGGAATCTCGGCGTCGGCCAGCTGCTGCACGAAGGCGTGTTCTTCCAGGATGGCCGCATCGGTCCAGCGGCCCGGGCGATAGAACTTGGCGATGACCGGCGCGGCGTCCTCGATGCCTGCCTGCCAGACCCGGTTCTCGTAGCTGTTGAGGGCCAGCAGGCGCCCGTCGGGGCGCAGGCCGGCGCCCTCGAGCGCGTCCAGCATCAGTTCGGGCGTCAGGCCGGCGTAGGGAACACCGGAATCGGCGGGGGCGTCGGACGCGTGCATGGTTGCCGGCCGGCTCCGCGTTAGCGCGCCGGCTTGCGGTTGCCGCCCAGCAGCGCCGCCTGCGGCGCCGGACGGCGGTTGCGCGCCGGTGCCGGCGCGGCGTCATTGGGCTGGCGCGCGGGCTGGGCCGCGGCGCGTTGCGGGCGTGCCGGGTCCTGGCCGTCGCGGCGCGCAGCGGGGCTGCGCGCGCCGGCGGGCTGGGCGGCACGGTTGCCGTTGGCGGCGCCGTTGCCGCGCTGGGCCTGGCCTTGGCCTTGGCCCTGGCGCGGCGCGCCCTGCCCCTGGCGGGCGGCACGCTGGCGCTGCGCGCCTTCGCCGTCGCCGGCCGGACGCGCCTCGGCCCGTCCGCGGCCCTGGCCCTGGCCCTGGCCGCCACCGCCGCGCTGCTGGCGGCCCTTCTGGATCGGCTCCGGGGCGATGCTCGGGTCTACTTCGAAGCCCGGCAGCACGGTCTGTTCGAGCTTGCGCTTGATCAGGCGTTCGATGTCGCGCAGCAGGCCCAGCTCGTCAACGCACACCAGCGAGATCGCCTCACCCTCGGCGCCGGCGCGGCCGGTGCGGCCGATGCGGTGGACGTAGTCCTCGGGCACGTTGGGCAGGTCGAAATTGACCACGTGCGGCAGCTGGTCGATGTCGATGCCGCGCGCGGCGATATCGGTCGCCACCAGCAGCCGCAGCGTGCCGGCCTTGAACTCGGACAGCGCGCGCGTGCGCGCCGACTGGCTCTTGTTGCCGTGGATCGCCAGCGCCGACAGGCCGTCCTTGGTCAACTGCTCGGCCAGCCGGTTGGCGCCATGCTTGGTGCGCGTGAATACCAGCACCTGGTGCCAGTCGTGCTGGCGCACCAGGTGGGCCAGCAGTTCGCGCTTGCGTTCGCGGTCGACCGGGTAGACGCGCTGGTCCACGGTCTCGGCGGTGGTGTTGCGCCGCGCCACTTCGATCGACGCGGGATTGTTCAGCAGGCGGTCGGCCAGCGCGCGGATATCGTCCGAGAACGTCGCCGAGAACAGCAGGTTCTGGCGCTTGGCCGGCAGCACGTTGAGGATCTTGCGGATATCGTGGATGAAGCCCATGTCGAGCATGCGGTCGGCTTCATCGAGCACCAGCAGTTCCACCTGCGACAGGTCGATGGTGCGCTGTGACACATGGTCCAGCAGGCGGCCGGGCGTGGCCACGACGATCTCCACGCCGCGCTTGAGCTGCTCGATCTGCGGGTTGATGCCGACCCCGCCGAACATCACCATCGAGCGCAGGCGCAGGTACTTGCCGTAGTTGCGCACACTCTCCTCGACCTGCGCCGCCAGCTCGCGCGTGGGCGTCAGCACCAGCGCGCGCACCGCCACGCGTGCGCCGCGCGGGGCGCTGCTGGCATGGCGAGCCGCGGTTTCGGACAGCAGCTGCAGCATCGGCAGGGTAAAGCCGGCGGTCTTGCCGGTGCCGGTCTGGGCGCCGGCGAGCAGATCGCCGCCCTTGAGGATGGCGGGAATTGCCTGGGCCTGGATGGGAGTCGGGGTGGTGTAGCCCTGTTCGGCTACGGCACGCACAATCTTTTCGGACAAGCCGAGTTCAGAAAAAGACATGAATTGCTGCTTGGGCCATCGCTGCGCACGCGGTGCGCCAAACGCCGGATGGCTCCTTGTAATCGATCGGAATCGGAACGCGAACGCCGGGAAGCCGGCCTGGCAGGGCACCGGCCCGCCCGCGAAGGAAAGAGCGGTAGTGTACCAGTCCGGCGCAGGCGGGTTCTGCACTGGATCCCGCCGCGCATGCGCGCCGGCGCACACGGGCTGCGCGCGGGTGGCGCTGCGCTATCATGACGGCCTCCGCCCGCCCCGCCGCCACGGGCCGGCACGTCGCCCCGCCTGCCCGGAAAGCCGCCATGCGCTTGCGTTTCCTCGAAGACCAGGAAGTCACACTGCTCGCGGCCATCCCGGTCGGGATCGTCGCCGCCATTGCCACCACGCTGTTCAAGGAGGCGCTGGACGGCGCGGGCATCGTGCTGTTTGCCAGCCACGCCGACGTGGTCACGGTGTTCGCGACGCTGGCGCTGGCATGGCGCGTGGTGGTGCCGGCCGTCGGCGGCGCGCTCGCGGGCGGCCTGCTGGTGCTGGCCAACCGGCTGGCCAGCACCCACCCCGGCGCCACCGACTATATGGAAGCGGTCGCCAACGGCAGCGGCCGGCTGCCGGTGCGGATCACGCTGCTGCGCGCGCTGTCCTCCTTTTTCTCGATCGTCAGCGGCAGCTCGGTCGGCAAAGAAGGCGCGATGATCCAGCTGGCGGCGCTGTGCGGGTCGCTGTTCCCGTCGACCCGGATCGAGCGCGGCGGCGGCTCCAACATGCGCCGCATGCTGACCGCCTGCGGCGCCGCGGCGGGCCTTGCCACCGTCTACCACACCCCTTTTTCCGCCGCCGTCTTTGTCGCCGAAGTGGTGTTCGGCGCGCTCGCGGTGCAGCGCCTGATGCCGCTGTTCCTGGCCTCGGTCGCCGGCGCCATGGTCAGCCAGTGGCACGGCGGCCTGCAGCCGCTCTACCCCGGCCTCGATATCGCCCCGGATCTGCGCCCGCAGATCCTGCTGGCCGCGGCGGCGCTGGGCGTGGCCGCCGGCATCGCGGGCGCGCTGTTCCTGCGCGCCGCCGGCTTCGCGCGCAGCCGATTCGCGGCGCTGCCGGGCGGGCCGGTGGCACGGCTGACGCTGGGCGGCGCGCTGGTCGGCGTGCTGGCGATGGCGGTGCCGGAAGTCGTCGGCAACGGCTTTTCCACCATCCAGACCCTGCTGCAGGAGCAGCCGCTGAGCGTGCCGGTGGCCGCCGTGCTGCTGGCCAAGCTGGCGGCCACGGTGATCAGCATGGGCTCGGGCGCGGTCGGCGGCGTGTTCACGCCGTCGCTATTCGTGGGGGCGGCGCTGGGCCAGCTGCTGGCGCTCGGCATGCAGGGCCCGGGCGCGGCGCCGCTGCTGCCGCTGGTGGGCATGAGCGCCTTCCTGGCGGCCACCAGCCAGGCGCCGTTGATGTCGGTGCTGATGGTGTTCGAGATGACGCTGGCGCCTGCGCTGCTGCTGCCGTCGATGATCGGCGCGGTGGCGGCTTACTACACCGCGTCGCGCTGCCAGACGCTGTCGCTGTACAGCGTGATCGCCGAGCGCGCGCAGGCATCGGCGGCCGCCGAGCATGCCCGCGCGCTGACGCTGGCGGGCCTGTGCGACCCGACCGACACCGTGCTGGATCCCAACGCCACGCTGGCCGCGGCCGCCGACAAGTTCGCCGAGACCGGCACCCGCTACCTCTACCTGGTGCAGCCCGACGGCCGCCTGCTGGGCGCGCTGTCGATCCATGCCTTGCAGCGCGCGCAGCGCGAAGGCGCGCCCGACGACGTGCTGGCGCTGGCAGAACGCGACTTCCCGGCGCTGACGCCGGATTCGCGGCTGCGCGATGCCCTTGCGGTATTCGCCGAGCACGGCATCAACCGGATCCCGCTGGTGCGCGACCCGGCCGGGCGCGAACTGATGGGGACGGTTTCCAAGCAACGCGTGCTGCAAGAGGCATCCTGCCTGTTCTGACGCCGCTTGCCTGCCACGCTGCCTGCCACACCAAGCCGGCGCCGGCGAGGTAAAATGCGCGGTTGCCCGCCTTTCGGCCACAGCCAGCGGGTCATCCACCCACCGCACTGCCCTATTTGTCGGAGTTCCCCATGCCAGCAGGTCGTGATACGCGCCGCGAGGCGCCGGAGTTCGTGACATCCAGCCGCCTGCGCAAGCGTTGGGCAGGACTGGCGTGCGGCGCGGCGCTGCTGCTGGGTGCGGCAGTCGCGGCGGCTCAGCCGGTGCGCGCGATCCCGGACGATGCCGCGGCGGCCAGGCTGGTCATCGCCGCGCCGTCGGCCGGCGCGCCCCAGACTGCCACGCTCGACGGCAAGCGCGTGGGTGTGGCGCCGGGCCTGCGCCTGTTCGGCACCGACAACCAGATGCTGGCCAGCGCCGCGGTGGCGGGCCAGAAGCTGCCGGTGCGGTACAAGCTGGACCTGTACGGCCAGCTGCTGACCGCATGGGTGCTGAGCGAGGCCGAACAGCAGGCGCTGAAGAAATAACCACCCCGAAGTGCGACCGGCGTGCCCCACGCGCCGGCCGTGTTGTTGCAACACCCTGATGCCCCCAGGTCAACCACTGAGATCGGCATATGAAGAAAGTTTTCGTCAAGACGTACGGCTGCCAGATGAACGAGTACGACTCGGACAAGATGGTCGACGTCCTCAACGCCAGCCAGGGGCTGGAGCCTACCGACAACGTCGAAGACGCCGACGTGATCCTGTTCAACACCTGCTCGGTGCGCGAGAAGGCGCAGGAGAAGGTGTTCTCGGAGCTGGGCCGGATGAAGGCGCTCAAGGCCGTCAAGCCCGACCTGGTGATCGGCGTGGGCGGCTGCGTGGCCAGCCAGGAAGGCGCCAGCATCGTCTCGCGCGCGCCCTATGTCGACGTGGTGTTCGGCCCGCAGACGCTGCACCGCCTGCCTGACCTGATTGCGCGCCGCCAGCGCACCGGCCAGTCGCAGGTGGACATCTCCTTCCCCGAGATCGAGAAGTTCGACCACCTGCCGCCCGCGCGCGTCGAGGGCCCCAGCGCGTTCGTGTCGATCATGGAGGGCTGCTCCAAGTACTGCAGCTATTGCGTGGTGCCATACACCCGCGGCGAGGAAGTGTCGCGCCCGTTCGAGGACGTGCTGGCCGAGGTCGCAGGCCTGGCCGACCAGGGCGTGCGCGAAGTCACGCTGCTGGGCCAGAACGTCAACGCCTACCGCGGCAAGATGGGCGATACCGCCGAGATCGCCGACTTCGCGCTGCTGATCGAATACGTGGCCGAGATCCCCGGCATCGAGCGTATCCGCTACACCACCAGCCACCCAAAGGAATTCACCTCGCGCCTGGTCGAGCTGTACGGCCGCTGCGACAAGCTGGTCAACCACCTGCACCTGCCCGTGCAGCATGCGTCCGACCGCATCCTGATGGCGATGAAGCGCGGCTACAGCGTGCTGGAGTACAAGAGCATCATCCGCAAGCTGCGCGTGCTGCGCCCGGACATGTCGATGTCGTCGGACTTTATCGTCGGCTTCCCCGGCGAGACCGATGCCGACTTCGACAAGCTGATGGCGATGATCGAGGAGATCGGCTACGACACCTCGTTCTCGTTCATCTTCAGCCCGCGCCCGGGCACGCCCGCTGCCAACCTGCACGACGACACCCCGCGCGAGGTCAAGCTGCAGCGCCTGCAGCGGCTGCAGGCCACCATCGAGGAAAACGTGCAGCGCATCAGCCGGAACATGGTCGGCACGGTGCAGCGCATCCTGGTCGAAGGCCCGGCGCGCAAGGACCCGACCGAGCTGCATGGCCGCACCGAGAACAATCGCGTGGTCAACTTCGCCCTGCCGGGGGTACCGCAGGCGGGCCGCGACCGGCTGGTCGGCCAGCTGGTCGATGTCAGCATCACGCAGGCATTCCCGCACTCGCTGCGCGGCGAGATCGTGGTGCGGCAGTAACGCTCCGACCCATCCACCCAGCAGCTTCCAGCGAGGCCATCGCCCACCGATGAAGATCCCTTCCGCAGAATTTGTCGCCCCGCGGGACGACAACACCCGGCTGCAGAACCTGTGCGGCCCGCTCGACGAGAACTTGCGCCAGATCGAGCAGGCGCTGGACGTGACCATCCAGCGCCGCGGCCATCGCATGACCATCCGCGGCGGCCACGCGCAGGATGCCGCGCTGGCGCTCGAGCGCTTCTATAACCAGGCACGCACGCCGCTGTCGATCGACGACGTGCAGCTGGGCCTGGTCGAGACGCGCCAGCTCAGCGCGCATGGCAGCTACCTGCCCGGCAACGGCAACGGCAACGGCGATGACGAGGCCGAGCGCGAGGAAGGCGACGAATCGCCGGTGCTGCACACGCGCCGCACCGGCCTGCAGGGCCGCACCGTGGCGCAGCGCGACTACCTGCGCAATATCCTGTCGCACGACCTGACGCTGGGTGTCGGGCCGGCCGGCACCGGCAAGACCTACCTGGCGGTGGCGTGCGCGGTCGACGCGCTCGAGCGCGACGCGGTCAAGCGCATCGTGCTGACCCGCCCCGCGGTGGAAGCCGGCGAGCGCCTGGGCTTCCTGCCCGGCGACCTGGCGCAGAAGGTCGACCCCTACCTGCGCCCGCTGTACGACGCGCTGTACGACCTGCTCGGCTTCGACCGCACGCAGAAGATGTTCGAGCGCCAGATGATCGAGATCGCGCCGCTGGCCTACATGCGCGGGCGCACGCTGAACCACGCCTTCATCATCCTGGACGAGGCGCAGAACACCACGCCCGAGCAGATGAAGATGTTCCTCACGCGCATCGGCTTCGGCTCCAAGGCGGTGATCACCGGCGACACCACGCAGATCGACTTGCCCAAGGGGCAGAAGAGCGGCCTGGTGGAAGCGCAGCACGTGCTGCGCGACGTGCGCGGCATCGCCTGCACCCGCTTTACCAGCATCGACGTGGTGCGCCATCCGCTGGTGGCCCGCATCGTCGATGCCTATGACGAATACCACGCCCAGCACAAGGACGCGTAATTGAAATCCCCGAAATCCAAGTCTTCCGGCGTCAGCCTGACGCTGTTCGATAACGAAGGCCGCGCGCGCAAGAGCGCCGCGCATGCGCTGCGCGTGCAGCTGCCCGACGGCCGCAGCCTGACGCTGGACCTGTCGCAGGCCGCCGATGGCGTGGTCGCGCTGCTGGCCGAGCACACCGATACCAACCAGCAGGCCGGCCTGCTGGTGCGCCCGGACAACCATGACGCGCTGTCGGTGGCGGTGACCGCCGCGCCGCTGACCACCACCACCGGCACCCCCGCCACGCCGCCGGCGCTGGAGCTGGAAGTCCAGCACGGCGACGGCATCGCCAAGGGCAACGGACTGCCGGCGCGGCGCAAGCTCGAGACCTGGGTCAAGTCGGCGCTGTACGCCGACGCCGCGCTGACCATCCGCTTCGTGGGCGAGGAAGAAGGCCGCACGCTGAACCGCACCTATCGCGGCAAGGACTACGCCACCAATGTCCTGACCTTCGCCTATGCCGAGCGCGAGGAGGATCCCGTCACCGGCGACATCGTGCTGTGCTGCCCGGTGGTCGAAGCCGAGGCGCGCGAGCAGCGCAAGCCGCTCGAGGCCCATTACGCCCATCTGGTCGTGCATGGCGTGCTGCATGCGCAAGGCTACGAGCACGAGGACGACGCCGAGGCCGAGGAAATGGAAGCGATCGAGACCGAGACGCTGCAGGCGCTCGGCTATGCCGATCCTTACCGGGCGGAGAAGGCCGACCGGGCCGCGTGACGCGGCTGCCGCAGGCGGCGCCGGCGAGCGTCTCCTGCGGCACATCTGAAGTACGGCCGCGGCCCGCCGTCACGGGCCCGACAGGCTTTTAGTGTATCCTTCAGACGATCTCCACCACGCGCTCGCCGCGAAATGAACGACCCCTATCCCAGTTCGAAGCCCGCTTACCTGAAGCAGGCCGATCGGCCAAGATCGCTGCTCGAACGCCTGTCAGACCTGATCTCCCCCGAGCCGGACACCCGCGCGGAATTGCTTGAAGTGCTCCAGGAAGCGCATGAGCGCAGCCTGATCGATGCCGATTCCCTGTCGATGATCGAGGGCGTGTTCCAGGTTTCCGAACTGACCGCCGCCGACATCATGGTGCCGCGCGCGCAGATGGATCTGGTCAATATCGCCGACGCGCCGGAGACCTTCATCCCCTTCATGCAGCAGACCGCGCACTCGCGCTTCCCGGTCTACGAAGGCAGCCGCGACAACATCATCGGCATCCTGCTGGCCAAGGACCTGCTGCGCTACTACACCGATCCCGCCTTCGACCTGCGCGAGACCCTGCGTCCGGCGGTGTTCATTCCCGAATCCAAGCGCCTGAACATCCTGCTGCGCGAGTTCCGCATCAACCGCAACCATATCGCCATGGTGGTCGACGAATACGGCGGCGTGGCCGGGCTGGTGACGATCGAGGACGTGCTGGAACAGATCGTGGGCGATATCGAGGACGAATTCGACCTGGACGAAGACCAGGACAATATCCTGCCGATGCCCGACGGCAGCTGGCGCGTGCACGGCCTGACCGAGATCGCGCAGTTCAACGAGGCCTTCGGCACGGGCTTTTCGGACCACGATGTCGACACCGTCGGCGGGCTGCTGTCCAACCACGTGGGCCACGTGCCCCATCGCGGCGAGGTCATCACGCTGCCGCCGATCCGCTTCGAGGTGCTGCGCGCCGACGCGCGCCAGGTGCACCTGCTGCAGGTGCACCGCGAAGCCAACACCGACAGCGCCAGCGCGGCCAGCGCATGAAGCTGCCCGCCCCGCTCCCCGACGGCGCCGCTGCCGACGCCGGCGCCACCGGCGTGCGCGGCACGCGCGCGCAATCGCGCGCCGCGGTGCTCGCGCGCCTGCTGCTGGCCGGCGTGCTCGGCATCGCCCATACCCAGGCCTTCGCCCCGCATGACTGGTGGTGGCTGCAGATCCTGTCGCTGGCCGGACTGGCCGCGCTGATCGCCGAGGCGCCGCGCACGCGCGCGGCCGGCGCCATCGGCTATGCCTTCGGCCTGGGCTGGTTCCTGTCCGGCATCTGGTGGCTCTATATCAGCATGCACGTGTACGGCGAGATGCCGTCGTGGATGGCCGCGCTGGCGGTGGTGCTGTTCTCGGGCTTCCTGTCGCTCTACCCTGCGCTGGCCGGCGCGCTCTGGCACAGGCTCACGGCGCGCCTGCCCGCGGGCACGCTGCTGGCGCCGCTGGCGTTCGGCGCGGCGTGGGGCCTGACTGAATGGCTGCGCGGCGTGGTGTTCACCGGCTTCCCGTGGCTGTCGGGCGGCTATGCGCACGCCGACGGCCCGCTGGCGGGCTTCGCGCCGGTGCTGGGCGTGTACGGCATCGGCGCGCTGGCCGCCACCGTGGCGGCGCTGCTGGCCGCCGCCGTGCGCGGACTCGGCCGTGGCGAACGGGGCCGCGCGCTGGGCGCGCTGGCGCTGGCCGGGCTGGTGCCCGCCGCCGGCGCGGCGCTGGTGCCGCTGGCCTGGACCACGCCCGCGGGCAAGCCGCTGACGGTGCGGCTGCTGCAAGGCAACGTGGCGCAGGACATCAAGTTCGAGCCCGCCGGCATCCAGCGCTCGATCGAGCTGTACCGCGACATGATCACCGCGGCGCCGGCCGACCTGGTGGTGACGCCCGAAACCGCGTTCCCGGTGATCCTGCAGGAGCTGCCGGTCGACGTCGCCGTCACCGTGCGCGACTTCGCGCTGGAAAGCGGCACCACGGTGCTGTTCGGCGCCGCCGGAGCCGATTCCCCGGTCGACTTCACCAACAGCGTGTTCGGCCTGGGCCCTGAAACCGAGCGCCTGTACCGCTACAACAAGCACCACCTGGTGCCGTTCGGCGAATTCATCCCGCTCGGCTTCCGCTGGTTCGTCGACATGATGAAGATGCCGCTGGGCGACTTCCGCAGGGGTGGCCTGGACCAGCCCTCGCTGCCGGTGCGGGGCGTGCGCGTGGCGCCGAACATCTGCTACGAGGATTTGTTTGGCGAAGAGATCGCGCAGACGCTGCGCCAGCAGCCGGCGCCGGCCAACCTGCTGGCCAACCTGACCAACCTGGCGTGGTTCGGCGACACCATCGCACTGGACCAGCACCTGCAGATCTCGCGCATGCGGGCGCTGGAAACGCGCCGCCCGATGCTGCGCTCGACCAATACCGGCATGACCGCGGTGGTGCGCCCGGACGGCTCGGTGCAGCAACGCCTGCCGACCTTCACCGTCGGCACGCTGACGGCCGAGGTGCAGGGCATGCAGGGGCTGACGCCCTATATCCGCTGGGGTAACACGCCGGTGCTGGCGCTGATTGCGCTGGTGCTGGGCATGGCGGCCTGGCGCGCGGGCCGGGCGCGCACCACCGGCTGAAGGCGCAAGGCTGGGCGCCGGGCGCGGCGGATCACCGCTGCGGGCCCGGTACCGGTGGCGCGTCAGGTCCGCGCCGGCAGGTTCAGTTCAGCAGCCCGGTCACCACGGACACGGTGGCCGCGGCGATCATGACCGCGATTGCGACCAGATAAGGTTTGCGAGAAAGAAGTGCCATGATCCGAATGTCCCCATCAATAATCAGTTCCTGACATACGGCTGCCGCGGCAAGACCGGGCAGCCGCCGTGCCTGCATACCGGCACGGACTGTCAATCGCAACGCTCTGAAACGGGTTGCTTACTCATACTGTATACAAAAACGTTATCGGCAAGCAGCGGCGCGACTTGAAATCCGCGTCAGTATTTTCCCGATGCGTTGTGCGCGGCCGACATTGGCGCACCGCCGCGCGCCGGCCCGGCCATCGGTGCGTGCCCTATGCAGCCCTGCCAAACGGGGCGCCGCGCCAAAAAGCCGATAGAATTCAGGGTTTGGCAAAATCCGTATGCGGCGGCTCCGGCACGCGCTGCGCGGCCTCGGCTTGCCTCCGCTTGCCTCTACCTAGTCTTCCTATGCTGACCTTCCAACAAATGATTCTGACCCTGCAGGCCTACTGGGACCGGCAGGGCTGCGCGCTGTTGCAACCGATCGATCTGGAGGTCGGCGCCGGCACTTCCCACGTACATACCTTCCTGCGCGCGATCGGCCCCGAGCCGTGGCGTGCCGCCTACGTGCAGCCGTCGCGGCGCCCCAAGGACGGCCGCTACGGCGAGAACCCGAACCGGCTGCAGCACTACTACCAATACCAGGTGGTGCTCAAGCCCGCGCCGGAGAACATCCTGGAGCTGTACCTGGGCTCGCTCGAGGCGCTCGGCCTGGACCTGAAGCAGAACGACATCCGCTTCGTCGAGGACGACTGGGAAAACCCGACGCTGGGCGCCTGGGGCCTGGGCTGGGAAGTCTGGCTCAACGGCATGGAGGTGACCCAGTTCACCTACTTCCAGCAGGTGGGCGGCATCGACTGCAAGCCCATCACCGGCGAAATCACCTACGGCATCGAACGCCTGGCGATGTACCTGCAGAAGGTCGAGAACGTCTATGACCTGATCTGGACCGAGTGGGTCGAGAACGGCGAGACCCGCCGCCTGACCTACGGCGACGTCTACCACCAGAACGAGGTGGAGCAATCCACCTACAACTTCGAGCACAGCAACACCGAAATCCTGTTCCGTCATTTCGCCGAGCACGAGGGCGAGGCCAAGCGGCTGATGGGCAATGGCGACGGCGCCGACGCCGCTCAGGAATCCGGCGCGCGCCTGGCGCTGCCCGCCTACGAACAGGTGCTCAAGGCCGCGCACACCTTCAACCTGCTCGATGCGCGCGGCGCGATCTCGGTCACCGAGCGCGCGGCGTATATCGGCCGCATCCGCAACCTGTCGCGCCAGGTGGCGCAGGCCTACTACGACTCGCGCGAGGCCCTCGGCTTCCCGATGTGCGGCCAGCGCGACGGAGCGCGGGCATGAGGCTGCTGGCGCGCAGCGCGCTGGGCTGCGCCCTGGCCCTCGCCACGCTGGCCGCGGCGGGCAATGCCGCCGGCGCGCGTGCGCAGGCCGCTCCCAGCGCGCAGGTGCTGATACTGCCGGCCGAACTGAGCAATGTGTGCGAGGCCGACGCGCAGGCGCTGCAGCTGGCGATGGCGCGCCAGTGGCGGCCGTCGCTGAACGCGCTGGACCAGTGGACGCAGCTGGTGCGCTCGTTCTCGTGCGACCTGTCCGGCCAGCGCGACCTGGGCTGGCATCGGGTGCCGCTGCGCGCCTATGAAAGCGCGATCCGCTACCCGCTGACCTGGGTCGAAACCGAGACCCACAACGGCCGCACCCGGCGCAAGGTCAAGACCTACTACTCGGCCTCGCAGCTGCCGCCAAAGATCGATTTCTGGGTGGGCGGGCGCATCGACGAGATCCGCTACGACAAGCGCCTGCGCCGCATCGACGCGCGCTTCCCGGCGGCGGGCAGCCGCGGCGGCACCAATGGCGCCGCCAGCGCCGCCGCAGCAGCAGCAGCCGCGCAATGCGCCTACACCACGCTGCAATTCCGGCAACAGAACGGCCTGTGGCTGCTGTCCGGAGTCGAACCTAATCTTTCGCCGCGCTGCTGAGCCAGGCTGCGCGCGCTACAACCTGTTGGATACGATTCATGTCGCAACCCATGACCGACTCGCTGCTGATCGAACTGTTCACCGAAGAGCTGCCCCCCAAGGCGCTGGCGCGCCTGGGCGACGCCTTCGCGCAGGGCCTGTTCGCCGGCCTGGGCGAGCGCGACCTGCTTGAGCCGGGCGCCACCGTGACGCCGTTCGCCACCCCGCGCCGCCTGGCGGCGCTGGTCAGCGGCGTGCGCCGCAACGCGCCGGACCGCGAGCAGCGCGAGAAGGTCCTGCCGCTGTCGGTGGCGCTGGACGCCAACGGCGAGCCGACCGCCCCGCTGGCCAAGAAGCTGGCCGCGCTGGCCAAGTCGATCGGCGTTGCCGAGATCGATTGGCAGTCGCTGGAGCGCGCCTCCGACGGCAAGGCCGAGGCCTTCTTCTACCGCTATACCGCGCGCGGCGCCGAGCTGGCCGCCGGGCTGCAGGCCACGCTGGAAGACACCGTGGCCAAGCTGCCGATCCCCAAGGTCATGAGCTACCAGCGCCCGGACGGCAGCACGGTGCATTTCGTGCGCCCGGCGCACAGCCTGATCGCGCTGTTCGGCGCCGAGATCCTGCCGGTGACGCTGCTGGGGCTGCAGGCCAGCAACCTGACCCAGGGCCACCGCTTCCTGTCGCATGGCGCGATCGAGATCCGCCATGCCAACGACTATGCGCAGCAGCTCGAGTCCGCCGGCCGCGTGGTGGCGAGCTATGCCGAGCGCCGCGAGCGCATGCGCAGCGCGCTGCTGCAGGAGGCCGGCGCCGACCAGGTCATCATGCCCGAGGCGCTGCTCGATGAGGTCAACTCGCTGGTGGAATGGCCGGTGGTGTACGCCTGCCATTTCGAGGAAGCCTTCCTGGCGGTGCCGCAGGAATGCCTGATCCTGACCATGCAGACCAACCAGAAGTACTTTGCGCTGACCGATGCCGACGGCCACCTGCGCAACCGCTTCCTGATCGTCTCCAACCTGGCCACCGAGACGCCGCAATCGATCATCACCGGCAACGAGCGCGTGGTGCGCCCGCGCCTGGCCGATGCCAAGTTCTTCTTCGACCAGGACCGCAAGAAGACCCTGGCCTCGCGCGTGCCGCAACTGGCCAGCGTGGTCTACCACAACAAGATCGGCACGCAGCTGGATCGGGTGCAGCGCCTGCAGCAGATCGCCGGCCATGTCGCCGATGCGCTCAACGCCGCCGGCGTGGCCACCGACAAGGCCGCGGCGATGCGCGGCGCGGAACTGGCCAAGGCCGACCTGCTGACCGACATGGTGGGCGAGTTCCCCGAGCTGCAAGGCACCATGGGCACCTACTACGCGCGCCACGACGACGAAGCCGAGGACGTGGCGCTGGCCTGCTCCGAACACTACCGCCCGCGCTTCGCCGGCGATGAGTTGCCGGCAAGCGCGGTCAGCACCGCGGTGGCGCTGGCCGACAAGCTCGAGACCCTGGTCGGGATCTGGGGCATCGGCCTGCAGCCCACCGGCGAGAAGGACCCGTTCGCGCTGCGCCGCCATGCGCTGGGCATCCTGCGCATGCTGATCGAAAAGCCGCTGGCGCTGTCGCTGTCGTCGCTGCTGGCGCTGACGCAGCAGGCCTTCGCCGGCATCGCCGCGGTCAAGCCGGCGCCCGAGGCCATCCTCGACTTCCTGTACGACCGCGTGCGCGGCTACCTGAAGGACAAGGGCTACACCACCAATGAAGTCGAGGCCGTGGTCAGCCTGCGCCCGGACCAGCTGCATGACATCCTGGGCCGCATGGAAGCAGTGCGCACCTTCGCCGCGCTGCCCGAAGCCGAGGCCCTGGCCGCCGCCAACAAGCGCATCACCAACATCCTGCGCAAGAACACCGAGCCGGTCGGCGCGGTGAACCCGGGGCTGTTCCAGGAAGGCGCCGAAGGCGCGCTGCACGCCGCCATCGAGCGCGTGCGCCCGGCCGTCGAGGCCGCCTTCGCCAGCGGCGACTTCACCGCCGCGCTGCGCGACCTGGCCCAGCTGCGCGACGCCGTCGACCAGTTCTTCAACGACGTGATGGTGATGGCCGAGGACACGCAGTTGCGCGCCAACCGGCTGGCGCTGCTGGCCTCGCTGCATGCGCTGGCCAACCGCGTCGCCGACATCTCCAAGCTGGCCGCCTGAGCGGTTGCCTTAGCCACGCCCCCAGCAACCGCCGGAGCCGCACATGCCGCAGACACCGCCCAAGTTTGTCATCCTGGACCGCGACGGGGTGGTCAACCTCGACAGCGACCAGTTCATCAAGACCCCCGATGAATGGGTGCCGATCGACGGCAGCCTGGAAGCCATCGCCGCGCTCAACCAGGCGGGCTACCGCGTGGTCATCGCCAGCAACCAGTCCGGCATCGGCCGCGGGCTGTTCGAGATGAGCGCGCTCAACGCCATGCACGAGAAGATGCACACGGCGCTGGCACGGCTGGGCGGACGCGTCGAGGCGGTATTCTTCTGCCCGCATACCGCCGCGGACGGCTGCGAATGCCGCAAGCCCCGCTCGGGCATGCTGGAACAGATCAGCGAGCGCTTCGGCATCGAGCTGCGCGGCGTGCCGATCGTCGGCGATTCGCTGCGCGACCTCGAAGCCGGCGTGGCGGTCGGCTGCGCGCCGCACCTGGTGCGCAGCGGCAAGGGCCTGAAGACGCTCGACAAGGGCGGGCTGCCGCCCGGCACGCAGGTGCACGACGACCTGCGCGCCTTTGCCCGCTGGCTGACCGGCAACGACGGCGGCCTGCCGGCCCAGAGTGGCCCGAGCGGCCCCAGTGGCCAGGGCGGGCATGCCGCCGCCGGCTGACCGAGCCTGCGGCCCACGCGTCCGCACCCATTCCCTTTTTGCGCCCCCCGCATGACGTTCCTTCGTTCCCTGTTGTTCGCGCTGTACCTGCTGGTGCTGACGCCGCCCTACGCCTGCGCCTGCTTCCTGGTGTTCCCGTTCATGAATGCCGACCAGCGCTTCCGCTTCGTGCGCGGCTGGCCGCGGCTGGTGATCGGCGCCGCCCGCGTCATCTGCGGCATCCAGTACCGCATCCAAGGCCATGAGCACATGGACGGCATGCTCGACAAGCCGGTGGTGCTGCTGTCCAAGCACCAGTCGGCCTGGGAAACCGTGGCCTACGTCGCGCTGATGCCCAAGCCGCTGTGCTTCGTGTTCAAGCGCGAGCTGCTGCTGGTGCCGTTCTTTGGCTGGGCGCTGGGCATGCTGAAGATGGTCCATATCAACCGCAAGGAAGGCACGCGCGCGTTTGCCTCGGCGGCCCGCCAGGGCCGCGAGCGGCTGGCCGAAGGCGCGTGGATCATCATGTTCCCGGAAGGCACGCGCACCCCTTCGGGCCTGGTAAAGACGCGCTACAAGAGCGGCGGCGCGCGCCTGGCGGTGGAAACCGGTGCCTGGGTGCTGCCGATGGCGGTCAACTCGGGCCGGGTCTGGCCGCGCAATTCGTTCATGAAGTATCCGGGCATGGTGACGATCTCGGTCGGCCCGCCGATCGCATCGGCCAACAAGACCGCCGACCAGCTCAACCAGGAAGTGGCCGACTGGATCGAACGCGACATGCGCCGCATCGACCCGGAAAGCTACCAGGCTGCGCAGCGCAGCGAGTCGACCGCATGAAGCTGCTGCGCCCCGCCGCGGACGCCGACGGCGCGCAGCTGGAGCTGCCGCTGGCGGAACCCGCCCACGCGCCGCAGCCGGCGGCGCCGCTGGCACCGGAGCCGCCGCAACCGCAGCAAGCACCGGCGTGGCCGGTGCCGCAGCCCAATGCGCGCCTGCTGCAGATCGGTGAGCGGCCGCTGCACTACACCCTCAAGCGCTCCGCGCGCCGCACCATCGGCTTCACCATCGACGACCGCGGCTTGTCGATCACGGCGCCGCGCTGGGTCACGCTGGCCGATATCGAGGCGGCCATCCTGGAAAAACAGCGCTGGATCTTCAACAAGCTGGGCGAGTGGCGCCACCGCGAAGCGCGCCGCGTGCTGCCGACGGTCCAATGGCGCGAAGGCGCCGCCCTGCCCTTCCTCGGCCAGCCGCTGACGCTGGCGCTGGAGTCGCCGATCGGCGCGCTGCTGTTCGATGCCGAGCGCCGCGTGCTGCACCTGGCGCTGCCGGCCCATGCCGACGAGCAGCAGATCAAGGACCGCGTGCAGGGCTGGCTGCAGCAGCAGGCACGCCGCCTGCTGGCCGAGCGGCTGGACCTCTATGCCGCCAGGCTGGGCGTGCGCCACACCGGCTTCGCCCTGACCTCGGCCGCGACGCGCTGGGGCAGCTGCACCGCCGACGGCAAGATCCGGCTGAACTGGCGCCTGATGCATTTCCCGCTGTCGATGATCGACTATGTCGCCGCGCACGAACTCGCGCACCTGAAGGAAATGAACCACGGCCCGCGCTTCTGGGAAACCGTCGAGTCGATCTTTCCCGAGTTCCGCGACGCCCGCGCGCAATTGCGCGCGCACCCGCCCGAGCTGCTGCCGACGTTCTGAGGGCCGCTACCGCTACCGGGGCTGGGCCCGGTGGGTTTCGGCCAAAGGCACTAAAATGGCGCCTTCCTATACCGATAACAGTTGAAGGCCCTCCCATGCGACTCCTCCACACCATGCTGCGCGTCGGCGACATGCAGCGCTCCATCGATTTCTACACCCGCGTGCTCGGCATGCAGCTGCTGCGCCAGAGCGACAACCCCGAGTACAAGTACCGCCTCGCCTTCGTCGGCTACGGCCCCGAGAGCGAAACCGCGGTGCTGGAGCTGACCTACAACTACGGCGTCGACAGCTACGACCTCGGCACCGCCTACGGCCACATCGCGCTGGAGACCGACGATGCCGCGGCGGCCTGCGAGCGCATCCGCGCCGCGGGCGGCAAGGTCACGCGCGAAGCCGGCCCGGTCAAGGGCGGCACCACCGTGATCGCCTTCGTCGAAGACCCGGACGGCTACAAGATCGAGCTGATCGAGCGCCATTCCACCCGCGACGCCAGCCGTCCCTGAAGGCCTGCGCCGTGAGCACGCAGAGTATCGCGCGCCAGCCGCTCGACGCCACCGCCATCGGCCTGATGGTGGTGCTGTGCGCCGCCTGGGGACTGCAGCAGGTGGTGATCAAGGTGACCGCGCCGCTGATGGGCGCGGTGCTGCAGGCCGGGGTGCGCTCGGCGGTGGCGGCGCTGCTGGTGTTCGGCTTCGCGGCGTGGCGCGGCACCCCACTGTGGCGGCGCGACGGCACGCTCAACGCCGGCCTGCTGGCGGGGCTGCTGTTCGGGGCGGAGTTCTTCTGCATCTTTGTCGGCCTCGGGCACACCACGGCCTCTCGCATGGCGGTGTTCCTGTACACCGCGCCGATCTTCACCGCGCTGGGACTGCATTTGGTGGTGCCCGGCGAACGGCTGCATCCGGGCCAGTGGCTGGGCGTGGCGCTGGCGTTCGCGGGCATGGCGCTGGCCTTTGCCGATGGCATCGCCGCGCCGTCGGCGCAGGGCAGCACGCTGCTGGGCGATGCGCTCGGCATCCTGGCCGGCGCGCTGTGGGCGGCCACCACCGTGGTGGTGCGCGCCAGCCCGCTGGCCGGCGCACCGGCCAGCAAGACCCTGCTGTACCAGCTGGCGGTGTCCGCGGTGATGCTGCTGGGCATGGCGCTCGCCGGCGGCCAGACCGCCACCGTGCAGATCGACGGCGTGGTGCTGGCGAGCCTGTTCTACCAGTCGGTGCTGATCGCCTTTGCCAGCTACCTGGCCTGGTTCTGGCTGCTGCAGCGCTACCTGGCGTCGCGGCTGTCGGTGTTTTCCTTCCTGACGCCGCTGTTCGGGGTCGCCTTCGGCGTGGTGCTGATGCACGACACCGTGGGCCCGCGCTTCGCGGTGGCGGCGGTGCTGGTGCTGGCGGGGATCGTGCTGGTGAACCGGCGGAGGTGAGAGATTGGAGCTCCCCTCTCCCGCCTGCGGGAGAGGGAGCAAACCCTCAGCGCGCTCAGCGGCGCGCCTCGAACGAGAACATGCCGAGCGCGTCGCGCACTTCCTCCAGCGTCTGCTGGGTCAGTTCGCGCGCCTTCGCGGTGCCCTGGCGCAGGATGTCGAAGACATAGTCCGGATCCTTGGCCAGCGCTTCGCGGCGCTCGCGGATCGGGGCCAGCATGTCCTGCAGCACGCCCTCGATGCGGCGCTTGAGCACCATGTCGCCAAGACCGCCGCGCTGGTAGTGTTCCTTCAGGGCCTGGACCTCCTCGGTGTTCGGATCGAACGCATCGAGGTAGGTAAACACCACGTTGCCCTCGACCTGGCCAGGATCCGACACCTTCAGGTGGTTCGGGTCGGTGTACATGCTGTGCACCGCGGCCTTGATCTGCTCGGGCGCGGCCCCCAGCGCGATCGCGTTGCCCATCGACTTGCTCATCTTGGCCTTGCCGTCGACGCCGGGCAGGCGGCCGAACTGCGGGATCATCGCCTTGCACTCGGGCAGCACGTCGCGGCCGACCTGGTGGTTGATGCGGCGCACGATTTCGTTGGTCTGCTCGATCAGCGGCGCCTGGTCCTCGCCCACCGGCACCACCTCGGCCTTGAAGGCGGTGATGTCGGCGGCCTGCGAGGCCGGGTAGCACAGGAAGCCGGCCGGGATGTCGCGGCCAAAGCCGCGTGCCTGGATCTCTTCCTTGATGGTCGGGTTGCGCTCCAGCCGCGCCACCGTGACGAAATTCAGGTACATCAGCGTCAGCTCGGCCAGCGCGGGCAGGTGCGACTGCACCGTGATGGTGGTCTTGGCCGGGTCGATGCCGACCGCCAGGTAGTCCAGCGCCACCTCCAGCACGTTGCGGCGCACCTTGTCGGGATCGTGCGCGTTGTCGGTCATGGCCTGGGTGTCGGCCAGCAGCAGGTATTGCTCGTGTGAATCCTGCAGCGCGACGCGGCTCTTGAGCGAGCCGACGAAGTGGCCGAGGTGCAGCGGGCCGGTGGGACGGTCGCCGGTCAGGATTACGGGACGCCGGTTGGTTGGGCTGGTTTGGGCTGTCATGGGACGGTCTTGCACGGAAATAGTCGCGGGAGAATCGGGATGCTTTGGGAATGCGGGAATTCGGCTGCCGCGCTCAGGCGGCCTGGCCCGAGGCCTTGTCGCCCAGGCGCCGGGCCAGCTCGACATACTCGCCGACCGGCACTTCCTCGGCGCGCCGGCCCAGGTCGAAACCCATGGCATCGAAATCGACCTGGTCGCGCAGGAACGAGAGCGTGTTGCGCAGCACCTTGCGCCGCTGCGAGAAGGCCGCCGTGACCACGTCGCCGAGCACGGTGATGTCGCAATCGGCATGCGGCGAACGCAGCCGGCCATCGCCGTGGCGCGGCCACGGGATCATGCGGACCACGGCGGAGTCGACCTTGGGCGGCGGATTGAAGGCGCCCGGCGGCACGTCCAGCACGTGCTCCATGTAGTAGCGCACCTGCAGCATGATCGACAGCCGGCCGAAGGCCTTGCTGCCGGGCTCGGCGACCATGCGCTCGACCACCTCCTTCTGCAGCATGAAGTGCTGGTCGTGCACGTGGTCGGCAAACTCCATCAGGTGGAACAGCAGCGGGCTCGAAATGTTGTACGGCAGGTTGCCGACGATGCGCAGCGGTCGGCCGGGCACGGCCAGCTTGTCGAAGTCGAAGTCGAGCGCGTCGCCGGCGTGGACCTGCAGGCGCTCGCCATAGCGGCGGCGCAGCCGCTCGACCAGGTCGCGGTCCAGTTCGACCACCTGCATCTGCGCGATCCGCTCGAGCAGCGGGTCGGTCAGCGCGCCCAGGCCCGGCCCGATCTCGACCAGCACGTCGCCGGCCTGCGGGCTGATGGCATTGACGATGCCGTGGATGATGGTGTCGTCGACCAGGAAGTTCTGCCCGAATCGTTTGCGGGCCACATGGCCCTGGTGCACGTTAGAACGCATGATGTATTAGTCCGGCGTCAGCATGGCGGCTGCGTGCCGGTAGGGATATGGCCCGGGGCACCGCCGCCGGGCCGTCGGCCGTTGGCGTGGCCAGACATGATAACCGCCGTGCGAATGGCCTCGATCATGCTGCCGTGCTCGGCCTGGCCGGTGCCGGCGAGGTCGAGCGCGGTGCCGTGGTCCACCGACGTGCGGATGAAGGGCAGCCCCAGCGTGATGTTCACGCCGTGGCCGAAGGTGCCGTACTTGAGCGGCGCCAGCCCCTGGTCATGGTACATCGCCAGCACGCAGTCGGCATCGCGCAGGTGGCGCGGCTGGAACAGCGTGTCGGCCGGGAACGGCCCGCGCGCGTCGATGCCGGCATCCTTGGCCTGCGCCAGCGCGGGCGCGATGATGTCGATCTCTTCGCGGCCCATATGGCCGCTTTCGCCGGCGTGCGGGTTCAGGCCCGTGACCAGGATGCGCGGCCGCGCGATGCCGAAGCAGCGGCGCAGGTCGGCATCGATGATCGCCAGCGTCTGCACCAGCAGCGGCACCGACAGCGCATCGGGCACCGCGCGCAGCGGCAGGTGGGTGGTGGCCAGCGCCACGCGCAGCATGGCATCGTCGTGCGCCGGCTGCGGGCCGGCCAGCATCATCACCACGCGCGGCACGCCGGCGCTTTCGGCGAGGTATTCGGTATGGCCGGTGAAGGACACGCCGGCGTCGTTGATGGTGCTCTTCTGCACCGGCGCCGTGACCATCGCGGCATACCGGGGCGCGGCGCCGCCGTGCGGCCGGCAGCCGTCGATGGCGGCATCGAGCAGCTTCAGCACATAGCGGCCGTTGCGCGCATCGAGCCGTCCGGCCTCGCACGCCACCGCCAGCGCGATGTCCTCGATCACCACGCCGCCGTCGGCAAGGCGCCGCTCCCAGGCATGGGTGACGCCGATTGCCTCGGCCCGTTCGGCCAGCAGGCGGGCATCGCCCAGCACATGGAAGCGGTAGGCTGCGCCGTCATAGCCATGGTTGGCGCCCGCCAGCTGCAGCAGCGCGCCGATGGTGATATCGGGGCCGATGCCGGCGGGTTCTCCGGTGGAAATGGCCAGGGCTAGCGGGTCGGGCATGTCGGTGGGCGCGGGTGGCGGCGCTGATGGGCGGACGGGCACCGGCGCGTCAGCGCTGCCGGTTGACCCGGTACTCCACGTACGCCTGCGAACGCAGCTGGCGCACCCAGTCATCATAGGCGGCGCGCAGCTTCTGCTCGCGGACCTCGGCGCGGGCAAAGTCGCGCTGCTTCTCCGGCGACAGCTCGGTCTCGCGGCGGTTCAGCACCTGGATCAGGTGCACGCCGAACTGCGTGACCACCGGCTCGGAGATCTCGTTCGGGCGCAGCCGGCTCATGGCCTGCTCGAACTCGGGCACCAGTTCGCCCGGCGACACCCAGCCCAGGTCGCCGCCGTTCTGCGCCGAGCCGTCCTGCGAGAAGCGCTTGGCCGCATCGGCAAAGTCGCCGCCATGGGTGATGCGGTCGCGCAGCGTGCCGAGCTGGCGGCGCGCCTCGGCCTCGGGCATGTTGGGGCCGGTGCGGATCAGGATGTGGCGCACCTGGGTCTGCGTGATCTTGCCGGCCGCGGCCGGGCCCGAGGCCGGCGCCGCGCGCTTGGCCACCAGCTTGATCACGTGGAAGCCGGCGGCGCTCTCGACCACCTGCGGCGCCACCGCGCCCGGCTGCAGGTCGACCACGGCATTGGCGAACAGCGCCGGCAGGCGGCCGATTTCGCGAAAGCCCATGGCACCGCCCTGGGCCGCTTCGGGCCCTTCGGAGCTGGCCTGCGCCAGCTGCGCGAAGTCGGCGCCCTCCAGGGCCTGCTTGAGCAGCCCGTCGGCCTTGGCGCGCAGCGCCTGCTTCTGGGCGTCCGAGGCATTCTCGGGCACGCGCACGAGGATCTGCGCCATGTTGTATTCAGTCGGGCCGCCGGCCGCGCCCTGGCCGCCGCGCGCCGCCAGGTAGTTGTCGATCTCGCCGTCGTAGACCTGCACCTTGGAGTCGACCTCGCGCTCGCGCAGGCGGATCACCTGCACCTGCTTGCGCAGCTCGTCGCGGTACTTGGTCCAGGTCATGCCGCTGCTCTCGACCCGGCGGCGCAGCTCGGCCGCGTTCATCTGGTTCTGCTGCGCCACCGATTCGATCGCGCGGTCGACTTCCTGGTCGGTGACGCGGATGCCGGCGTCTTGCGCGGCCTGGGTCTGCACGCGCTCCATCACCAGGCGCTCGAGCACCTCGCCCAGCAGGTCGGCGCGCGCGGGCACCGGACGGCCGCCGGCACGCAGCTGGCTTTCGATCTCGTCGGCGCGGTCAAGCAGTTCGCGCCGCGTGATCACGCTGTTGTTGACCACCGCCACCACTTCGTCGATCAGCTGCGAGCGCTTCTGGCCGCCGGCCTGCGGCACGCCCAGCTTGGGCTGGCTGGACGGCGCGGTGACGTCGGACGCCTGCGGCACGAAGATGCCGCTGGCGCGCGGCGTGCCGGGCGCCTTCAGTTGCGCGGCGGCGGGCATCGCCATCGCGGCCAGCACGGCCGGCAACAGCAGCCGGTGCCAGGACGTCAGCAAAAAGGAAAACACGGCGAATTCTTGACGTTTCATCGTAATCCGTCATTCATAGTGATCGAACTGGGTCGTCGGCACCGGCTTGGCCGAGACCGGCTCGTAGCCCGGCACGTTCAGGCGCAGGATGTTCAACGGGTTGGACCCGATCTTGGAAAGGCCACGGAACTCCACCTGCAGGAAGACCCGCCCGGTGTAGCCCTGGGTGGTGTTGCGGAAACGCTGGTAGACCACGCGGCCGACCCAGCAGTCCGCGGCGTACTCGACGCCGGCGAGCGCATCGACCATCTGGCTGGCGGTCAGGTCGAAGGCGAAGCGCGCGATGCCGTAGGCCCGGCGCGTGATCGGCCACTGGCTCGACAGCTCGAACTGGTCGATCGCGGTATTGTCGGTCACCGAGGTCGGCCGGCGGTAGCGGTAGCCGGCGTTGAACACCTTGCGCGACTCGGGGCGGTAGGTAAACGCCACGTTGCCGTAGCTGATCCGGTCCGAATCGGGGTTGTACTGCACCCCCGCATCCAGATAGTAGCCGCGGAACAGCTGGATGGTGGTGGCGGCGAGCAGGTCCGACGAGCCCGACTTGGGATCGGCCAGCGTGCCGTTGAGCTGCACGCGCTGCCCGGTGAAGTCATAGCGCTGGGCAATGGTGCCGCGGAAGCGTTCGATGCCGGTATCGGACTCGATCAGGCGCGTGGTCACGCCGCCGGTCAGCTTGTTGTTGTCGGCGATGCGGTCGTAGCCGGTGAACGGGTTCTCGCTGAAGATCTGCCCGTAGCCGAAGTCGGACTGCACCGTGTCGAACAGCGGGAACTGGCTCTGGTCGCGGAACGGCGTGTAGACGTAGAACAGGCGCGGCTCCAGCGTCTGCACGTAGTTGACCCCGAACAGGCGGCTGATGGTCGGCGCGTCGCGCTCGAAGGTCATGCCCGAATCCAGGCTGACGGTCGGGATCGCGCGCGACAGGTTGTTCTGCGCGGTCGGCGTATTGGTGGCCGCTTCCATCTGGTACTGCGCGGCGCTGAACGACACCTTGGGCGTGACGTACCAGCCCGCGCGCACGATCGGGTAGCTGATGCTGGGCTGGAAATACATGCGCTCGCCCTGCGGCTGCTGGAAGCCGGTGGACGTCAGCGGGATGCGGAAGCGCGTATAGTCGGCTTCCATCTGCACGTCGAAGCCGCCCAGGTCATAGCGGATGTACTTGCCGTTCAGCTGCGGCACGCGCTCGTACGAGGGCTCGCTGGGGCGCAGCGTCTGGAACTTCTGCACCCGCGCCAGCAGGGTGAAGTCCTGCCAGTTGTAGGTGACGCCGCCCTCCTGCGTGTACTGCCGCAGCGTCGATTGCGACACGCTGCGGTTGAAGTCGTCCGGGTAGCGGTCATCGGACACCCGGTTCAGGTTCAGGTACGCGGCCAGTCCCGGCGCCAGCCGCTGGGTATGCTGCAGCGAATAGGCCCAGCGGTTCGAGTTGGTCTTCCTGTCGTCCGGCAGGAACTCGGCGCGCACGCGGCCGGAGTAGGTCTCGCTGAGATAGCGGTATTCGCCGCCGAGCTGCAGCCCGCGCTCGGTCATCAGCCGCGGGTAGATGGTCAGGTCACGGTTGGGCGCGATATTGACGTAGTACGGCGCGGTGACGTCGAAACCGGACTTCGAGCTGTAGCCCATCAGCGGCGGCAGGAAGCCGCTGCGGCGATCGTCGTTCAGCGGGAAGCTGAACGCGGGCGCGGCGGCGACCGGCACGCCGAAGAAGTTCAGCACGCCGCCGTAGGCCACGCCCACCTGGCGGTCGCTGTCCAGGTCGATCCGGTTGGCGCTGAAATACCAGTCGGCATTGTCGGGCGAGCAGGTAGTGTACGACGCCTGCCGGGCCGTGCTGCGGTTCTGGTCGAGGAAATCGATGCGCTCGGCCTTGCCGGTGCCGCCGGTCTGCTGGAAATAGTAGTCCGGCGACAGCATGTAGCCTTCGTTGGCCTCGACCTTGAGCCGCGCTTCCGGCCCCACCGCCAGCGCGCCGCCGCGCGACATGCGCACATTGCCCTGCGCGAAGGCCTCGTCGGTGTCCTGGTCGTAGGTCAGCTTGTCGCCCTTGATTACGCCGCCGTCGCGGCGCAGTTCGGCATGGCCTTCGAGTTCGACGCCGCGCTCGCTGTAGCCGGTCATGCGGTCGGCTTCGATGAAGGTGGGGGCGTCGGGATCGGACTCGGCCCTGGCGGCGGGCTCGGCCAGGCGCGGCACCAGTTCGCCGGACTCCACCGGCAGCGGCGGCGCCGGCGGCGCGGCTTCGAACACCGGCTCGACCTGGTCGAGGTCGGGGATCGCCGAGCCGGTCATCTGCCCATGGGCGCCGGCCGACAGGCCGGCCATGGCCAGCACCAGCGGTCGCAGCGCGCCCGCGTGCAGGCTGCCGCCGCGCCGGGCTCGGGCCGGGGCGCGGGGGGAAGCAGGCGAAGGCAAGGCCCTGTTGTTCGGTGATCGTTGTGATTCGGTCATTCGCACGGGTGGTCAGTCTCGGCACGGGCAGCGGCTCGCCTGCAGGCCGCCAGGCCCCCGCCGGGGCAGGCTGCGGGGCAACGCGGCCCCTGCCGGAGGCCACCGGCGCCCCGGTCTGGTCGGGTATTATACGGGGCAACCCGGGGTGCTCTTGCCGCTTACTTCCGGTTTCATTTCCGGTCATCGAGGGCTCTCACTTTCGTTCCGCCCCCGCGCCCCATCCCCACACGTGCCTCCGACAAGTACCTGTATGGCAGCTCTTCCCCACGACCCGCGCCTGGACCAGCTCAAGGCCTGGGTGGCCGGACTCGGACCGGCATGGTCCGCCGATCCCGATTCCTGCGTGCCGGCTTCGGCCGATGCCAGCTTCCGGCGCTATTTCCGCGTCCGCACCGGCCATCGCGCGCATCCCACCGCGATCGTGATGGACGCCCCGCCGGCGCACGAGGACTGCCGCCCGTTCATCCACGTGTGCGGGCTGTTCGGCGCCGCCGGCGTGACCGTGCCGACGGTGCTGGCGCAGGACCTGGACCAGGGTTTCCTGCTGCTGGCCGACCTTGGCAGCCAGACCTACCTGTCGAAGCTGGACGATTCCTCCGCGCACGGCCTCTACACCGACGCAGCCGCCGCGCTGGTCCGCATCCAGGCCGCCACGCGCCCCGGCGAACTGCCCGCCTACGACCGCGCGCTGCTGCAGCGCGAACTCGACCTGTTCCCGCAGTGGTACGTGGCCAGGCACCTCGGCGCCACGCTGTCCGAGGCCCAGCAGGCTGACTGGCACGAAGTGACGGAAGCGCTGCTAGCCAACAACCTCGCCCAGCCCCAGGTCTACGTGCACCGCGATTTCCACTCGCGCAACCTGATGGTGCTCGAGGGCACCGCCAACCCGGGCGTGCTGGACTTCCAGGACGCGGTGACCGGCCCGATCACCTACGATGCGGTGTCGCTGTGGCGCGATGCCTATATCGAATGGGATGAGGAGCAGCAGCTGGACTGGCTGATCCGCTACTGGGAGCGCGCGCGCAAGGCCGCGCTGCCGGTCAATTCCGACTTCGGCGAGTTCTACCGCGACTTCGAGTGGATGGGGCTGCAGCGCCATCTCAAGGTGCTGGGCATCTTTGCCCGCCTGTACCACCGCGACGGCAAGGACGGCTACCTCGCCAACCTGCCGCTGGTGATGAAGTACACGCGCCAGGTGGCCGGGCGCTATACCGAACTGCGCAAGCTGATCCGCCTGCTGGACGCGCTCGAAGGCGTGTCCAGCCCGGCTGGCTATACGTTCTGACGCCATGCGCGCCGACGCAACCGGTCCGGACGACAATGCCGTGCCCGCCATCACCGCCGCCGGCGAATGGCTGGCCGGTGCGCGCGCGCTCGCGCCGATGCTGCTGGGCGTGGTGCCGTTCGGGCTGATCTACGGCGTGCTGGCGGTCGGCGCGGGCATGCCCGCCTGGCTCGCCTGCGCCATGAGCGCGATCGTGTTCGGCGGCGCCTCGCAGATGATCCTGACCCAGCTGTGGACCGCCGGCACCCCGGCGGTGGTGATCACGCTGACGGTGGCCATGGTCAACCTGCGCCACGCGCTGTACTCGGCCACCATCGCGCCGACCCTGGCCCACCTGCCGCGGCGCTGGAAGGCGCTGATCGCCTACCTGCTGACCGACGAGGCCTTTGCCGCGATGACGCACCGGCTGGGCGACACCGGCCCGCGCGCCCGCTACCGCCACTGGTATTACTTTGGCGGCGGCTTCGCGCTGTGGGCCAGCTGGCAGCTGTCGACGCTGGCCGGCGTGCTGGTCGGGGCCCAGGTGCCGCGCCACTGGCCGCTGGATTTCTTCCTGCCGCTGACCTTTATCGGCATCATCGTGCCCGGCCTCAAACACCGCTCGCATGTCGCCGCGGCGCTGGCCGCCAGCGCGCTGGCGGTGGCCTGCTACAGCCTGCCGCACAAGCTCGGCCTGATGGTGGCGGCGCTGGGCGGCATCGCCGTCGGCATGCTGGTGCTGGGACGCGGCAACCGCCCCGGGCCCCGTGCCGCCAGCCACGCCGCCGACGGCGGCACTGCCGGCACCGCCGGCAAGGAGGCCGCATGAGCGCGCTGACGCTGCTGTGGGTGTTCCTGGCCGCGGGCCTGGCCACGTTCCTGATCCGCCTGTCGTTCATTGCCGTCGAAGGCCGGGTGCGGCTGCCGTCGTGGTTTCGCACCGCGCTGCAGTTCGTGCCGGCCGCGATGCTGTCGGCGCTGATCGCACCCGACCTGCTGATGCAGCAGGGCGAGCTCGCCCTGACCCCGACCAACGCCAGGCTGGTGGCCGGCGTGGTCGCCATCCTGATTGCCGCACGTACCCGCAGCGTGGGCTGGACCATTGCCGGCGGCATGGCCACGCTGCTTGCCCTGGAGGCCCTGTTCCGATGAAGGTGATGATCTTTGCCGCCGGCCGCGGCGACCGCATGCGTCCGCTGACCGATGCCTGCCCCAAGCCGCTGCTGGCGGTGGGCGGCAAGCCGCTGATCGTCTGGAAGATCGAAGCGCTGGCGCGCGCCGGGCTGCGCGACATCGTCATCAACCACGCCTGGCTGGGCGCGCAGATCGAAGCGGCGCTGGGCGACGGCAGCCGCTTCGGCGTGCGCATCGCCTATTCGGCCGAGGGCGAGGCGCTGGAAACCGCCGGCGGCATCGCCAAGGCCCTGCCGCTGCTGTCGCACGACCCGGTCCGCGGCGAGATCTTCCTGGCGGTGTCCGGCGACATCTTCTGCGACTACGATTTCCGCGCGCTGCTGCCGCGCGCGCAGGCGCTGGCCGGCGCGGCCGCGCCGCACATGCACCTGGTGATGGTGCCGAACCCGCCGTTCCATCCGCGCGGGGATTTCGCGCTGGACGACCACGGCCGGCTCTCGCTCGAGGCCGAGCCGGCCACCGGCGCGCGCCTCACCTTCGGCAATATCGGGCTGTACGACACCCGGCTGTTTACCGATATCGTGCCGGGCACGCGGCTGGCGATGACGCCGATCTACCATGCCGGCATCGCCGCCGGCACCGCCACCGGCGAGCGCTTCGACGGTCGCTGGGAGAACGTCGGCACGCCGGCGCAGCTGACCGAGCTGGACGCGATGCTGTCGGCCGCACCGGGGCGCTAGCGCGCGCGACTTTGGCGCCACTGGCGCAGCGGCGCCGCCAGCGGCGGTAGAATCGGCCTGATCCTCCTTATCAGGCCAGACCAATGTCCGCACCCGATCACGCCCACCTCGCCGCCCTCCTCGCCGCCTGCCGCGAACGCCGCGCCCGAGTGCTGCAGCACCTGCGCGCCGGCGGCGGCGGCGTGGCGATCCTGCCCACGGCGCCGGAAGCCATGCGCAACCGCGACAGCGACTATCCGTACCGGCACGACAGCTATTTCTATTACCTGAGCGGCTTCACCGAGCCCGAAGCGGTGCTGGTGCTGGTGGCCGGCGCGCCCGGCGAGCCGGCCGAGGCCGACCGCAGCATCCTGTTCTGCCGCCCCAAGCATGAAGAGCGCGAGATCTGGGACGGCTTCCGCTTTGGCCCGGAAGGCGCGCGCGCCGCGTTCGGCTTCGACGAAGCGCATTCGGTCGAAGAGATCGATGCCACGCTGCCGCCGCTGCTGGCCAACCGCGCGCAGCTGGCCTACCCGCTGGCCGATTCGATCCGCACCGACATGCAGGTGCGGCGCTGGCTCGACGCGGTGCGCATGCAGGGCCGCGCCGGCGTGGCCGCGCCATCGGTGGCGCTCGACATCCGCACCCTGCTCGACGAAATGCGGCTGTTCAAGGATGCCGGCGAGCTGGCCATCATGCGCCGCGCCGCGGCGATTTCCGCCGGCGCCCATGTGCGCGCGATGCAGGCCACCCGCGCCGGCCTGCGCGAATACCACCTCGAGGCCGAGCTGCTCTATGAATTCCGCCGCCATGGCGCGCAGAGCGTGGCCTACAACTCGATCGTCGCCGCCGGCCCCAACGCCTGCGTGCTGCACTACCGCGCCGGCCCGGCCGAACTGAAGGACGGCGACCTGTGCCTGATCGACGCCGGCTGCGAGCTCGACGGCTACGCCTCGGACATCACCCGCACCTTCCCGGTCTCGGGCCGCTTCTCGCCGGCACAGCGCGAGCTGTATGACTTGGTGGTGGCCGCGCAGCAGGCCGCCATCGACGAGACCCGCGCCGGCGTGCCCTACAACGTGCCGCATGACGCCGCCGTGCGCGTGCTGGCCCAGGGCATGCTCGACACCGGCCTGCTCGACCGCAACAAGGAAGGCACGCTCGACGACGTGCTGGCCAGCGGCAGCTACCGCCGCTTCTACATGCACCGCACCGGCCACTGGCTCGGCATGGATGTCCATGACGTGGGCGAGTACCGCGTGGCAAGCCACAGCGGCGAGGGCGAGCGGCCGTGGCGGCCGCTGCAGCCCGGCATGGTGCTGACCATCGAGCCCGGCATCTACGTGCGCCCGGCCGAGGACGTGCCCGAGCACTACTGGCATATCGGCATCCGCATCGAGGATGACGCCGTGGTCACCGAGGGCGACTGCGAGCTGATCACGCGCGGCGTGCCGGTGCTGGCCGACGAGATCGAAGCGCTGATGCGCGACCGCGCCAGCGCCGGGGGGCAGCGATGATCAGCTGGCTGCGCAGGATCCTGCCGGGCCAGGGCGGCGCCCGCGACCAGGCCGGCAGTGCCCGGCGACCCGACCCATCCGAACCGTTCATCGTCAACCTGTATGACGACCGCGTGGTGGTGCACCGCCCCGACGGCCAGCGCGAGGAGCTCGCCTGGAACGTGCTCGAGCGCGTGGTGGTGCGGGTGTCCGAGCGCGCGCCCTGGGCCGGCCGGGCCTGGCTGATCCTGATCGGCGCGCCGGACTCGGGCCAGGGCTGCGTGGTGCCGTTCGATGCCGCCAACCATGCCGCGCTGCTGGAGCAGCTGCGTGCGCTGCCGGGCTTCAACCAGCAAAAGCTCGACAATGCGCTGCGCGACGCCGCGGCCGGCAAGTCGCGCTCGGACGCAATCTGCTGGAAGCGCGGCGCCGAAGCCCAGCCCGGAACCGACGCAGACCCTGCAGGAGGCAGCGACCATGGCGGCCCCGCAGCCTGATTTCGACGGCCCGGCCGATATCGCCATCGTCGGCGGCGGCCCGGTCGGCCTGGCGCTGGCCTGCCAGCTGTTGCACACCACCGGCTGGCGCATCGTGCTGGCAGACGCCGCCACGCCGGCGCGCGCGGCGCGCGACCCGCGCGCGATCGCCTTGTCGCACGGCAGCCGCCAGCTGCTCGAGCAGATCGGCGCATGGCCGGTGCCGGGCAGCCCGATCGAGCATATCCATGTGTCGCAGCGCGGCCGCTTCGGTCATGTCCGCCTGCACCATGACGACTATGGCGTGCCCGCGCTCGGCTACGTGGTGCGCTACGGCGAGCTGTGCAACGTGCTGGAGCGGGCGCTGGCGCAGGCATCGCAGGCGGCCGGCGAAGGCCAGCTGCGGCGGGTCTTCGAAACCCGCATCGAGCGGATCGAGCAGGATCCGGTGCCGCGTGGCGCGGACGTGGCCGACGCCGGCATCGTGCATCTGCAGGGAACTGGCCACGACGGCCAGGCGGCACGGTTTGCCGCGCGCGTGGCGGTCCAGGCCGAGGGCGGGCTGTTCCATGAACAGGCCGCGCACCAGGGCCGCGGCGCACGCACGCGCGACTACCGCCAGACCGCGGTGATCGCCCATGTGACCTGCTCGCGCCCGCAGCCCGGCTGGGCCTGGGAGCGCTTCACCGAGGAAGGCCCGCTGGCGCTGCTGCCGCACGAGGAACACGGCACGCCCGGCTACGCGCTGGTGTGGTGCTGCCCGCCGGAACGGGCCGCGCGCCGCATCGCGCTGCCGGAGGCGCAGTTTGCCGCGGAGCTGGGCCAGGCCTTCGGCGACCGCATGGGCCAGTTCACGCTCGCGGGCAAGCGCCATGCCTTCCCGCTGGGGCTGAATGCCGCGCCGGTCACGGTCAACGGGCGCGTGGTCGCGGTCGGCAATGCCGCGCAAACGCTGCATCCGGTAGCCGGCCAGGGGCTGAACCTGGGCCTGCGCGATGCGTTTGCGCTGGCCGACTCGCTGCGCGGCGCCTGCAGCCCGCAAGCGCTGCAGGCGTTTGCCGCCCGCCACCGCCTTGACCGCGCCGTCACCATCGGCGTGACCGACCTGCTGCCGCGCGTGTTCGGCGTGGCCTACCCGCTCGCGGCCCATGCCCGCGGCGCGTCGCTGGCGGCACTGGCATGCCTGCCGCCGCTGCGGCACGCGCTGGCGCGCCACATGATGTTCGGCATGCGCCGTTAAATCGGTTGGCCGGACGCTGCCAGTGGCGCTTGCGCCACTGGCGATGTGGCATGGCGCCACGGTCCCCGCCGCGCTGCGCCGCGGATGCTCAAATCTTGGGCAACCTCGACCGATTGGCGGTAGAATCCTGCCCTCGCACATGTCCCGATCCACCGCCGGCAGCAGTTTCGGCAGGGGCATGTTTTTCCGTTTCGTCTCTGTTTCCTTCCCGCCCCGCACAGACTGTCCCGATCCGTCGCGGCGCATGTCGTGCGGCGACGCCGGGGCCACCGGGACGGGCCACCAGAATCGCCGCTTCACCGCCATAACCGCCACCACCGCCGTGCAGATCGGACCTCACCAACTCCGCAACAACCTGTTTGTCGCCCCGATGGCGGGCGTGACGGACCGGCCCTTCCGCCAGCTGTGCAAGCAGCTGGGCGCGGGCTACGCGGTGTCGGAAATGGTCGCCTCCAACGCGCAGCTGTGGAAGAGCGAGAAGACCATGCGCCGCGCCAACCACGCCGGCGAGGTCGAACCGATCGCCGTGCAGATTGCCGGCGCCGAGCCGTCGATGATGGCCGAGGCGGCGCGCTACAACGTCGACCGCGGCGCGCAGATCATCGACATCAACATGGGCTGCCCGGCCAAGAAGGTGTGCAACGTCGCCGCCGGCTCGGCCCTGCTGCAGAACGAGCCGCTGGTGGTGCGCATCGTCGAGGCGGTGGTCGCCGCGGTCGGCGAGCGCGTGCCGGTGACGCTGAAGATCCGAACCGGCTGGAACCGCGAAAACCGCAATGCGCTGCGCATCGCGCGCATGGTCGAGGACGCCGGCATCAGCATGCTGACCATCCACGGCCGCACCCGCGCCGACCTGTACCACGGCGACGCCGAGTACGAGACTATTGCCGCGGTCAAGGCGGAGCTGTCGATCCCGGTGGTCGCCAACGGCGACATCACTACGCCGCAGAAGGCCAGGCAGGTGCTGGCGCTGACCGGCGCCGACGCGCTCATGATCGGCCGCGCGGCGCAGGGCCGGCCCTGGCTGTTCCGCGAGATCGAGCACTTCCTGAAGACCGGCGAGATGCTGCCGTCGCCGGAAGTGGCCGAGATCCGCGCCATCATGAACGCACACCTGGAAGACCACTACGCCTTCTATGGCGAGTTCACCGGCGTGCGCACCGCGCGCAAGCACATTGCCTGGTACACGCGCGGGCTGCGCGGCGCCAACCTGTTCCGCCACCGCATGAACACGCTGGAAAGCACCGCCGAGCAGCTGGCGGCGGTCAATGCGTTCTTCGACGAGCAGGCGCAGTTCTCGGACCGGCTGGTGTATGTCGACGACGCGGCGCAAGACAAAGACGAAGCGAACAACAACAAAAACGGGGAGTTGCTTGCCGCATGAGCCGCAACGCTATCGACCAGTGCATCCGGGAAAGCCTGGATACGTACTTTCGCGACCTGGACGGCGAAGAGCCGTCGAACATGTACAACATGGTGCTCGAGGCGGTCGAACGGCCGCTGCTGGAAGCCGTGATGGTGCGCGCCGAGCGCAACCAGTCGCTGGCGGCCGCCTACCTGGGCATCAATCGCAATACGCTGCGCAAGAAGCTGCAGCAGCACGGTTTACTTTGAATTTGAAGCGTTTCCCACTGCCATGATCAAGCAAGCCCTACTCTCCGTTTCCGACAAGACCGGCATCGTCGAATTCGCGCGCGAACTGAACGCGCTCGGCGTCACGCTGCTTTCCACCGGCGGCACCGCCAAGCTGCTGGCCGACAGCGGCCTGCCCGTGACGGAGGTGGCCGACTACACCGGCTTCCCGGAAATGCTCGACGGCCGCGTCAAGACGCTGCACCCGAAGGTCCACGGCGGCATCCTGGCGCGCCGCGACCTGCCCGAGCACATGGCCGCGCTGGCCGAGCACAACATCCCCACCATCGACCTGCTGGTGGTGAACCTGTACCCGTTCCAGCAGACCGTGGCCAAGGATGACTGCACGCTGCCGGACGCGATCGAGAACATCGACATCGGCGGCCCGACCATGCTGCGCTCGGCGGCCAAGAACCACCGCGACGTGACCGTGATCGTCGACCCGGCCGACTACGCCGTGGTGCTCGGTGAAATGCGCGCCAACGGCAACAGCGTCGGCTACGACACCAACTTCCGCCTGGCCACCAAGGTGTTCGCGCACACCGCGCAGTACGACGGCGCCATCACCAACTACCTGACCAGCCTCGGCGCCGACAAGTCGCACCAGGCCCGCAGCGCCTACCCGCAAACCCTGAACCTGGCTTTCGACAAGGTGCAGGAAATGCGCTACGGCGAGAACCCGCACCAGTCGGCGGCGTTCTACCGCGACCTGAAGGCGGTCGACGGCGCGCTCGCCAACTATGTGCAGCTGCAGGGCAAGGAGCTGTCGTACAACAACATCGCCGACGCCGATGCCGCGTGGGAGTGCGTAAAGTCGTTCGACGCTGCCGCGGGCGCCGCCTGCGTCATCATCAAGCACGCCAACCCGTGCGGCGTGGCGCTGGGCGCCAGCGCGCTGGAAGCGTATGACAAGGCCTTCAAGACCGACTCGACCTCGGCCTTCGGCGGCATCATCGCCTTCAACGTGGAACTGGACGAAGCCGCCGCGCAGGCGGTGGCCAGGCAGTTCGTCGAGGTGCTGATCGCCCCGTCGTTCAGCGCCGCCGCGCGCGCGGTGTTCGCGGCCAAGCAGAACGTGCGCCTGCTCGAGATCCCGCTGGGCAAGGGCATCAACCAGTTCGACTTCAAGCGCGTTGGCGGCGGCCTGCTGGTGCAGGGCCCGGACGCCAAGAACGTGCAGCCGTCCGAACTGCGCGTGGTGACGCGCCGCCACCCGACGCCGAAGGAAATGGACGACCTGATGTTCGCCTGGCGCGTGGCCAAGTTCGTCAAGTCCAACGCCATCGTGTTCTGCGGCGGCGGCATGACGCTGGGCGTGGGCGCCGGCCAGATGAGCCGCGTCGATTCGGCCCGCATCGCCAGCATCAAGGCGCAGAACGCCGGCCTGACCCTGGCCGGCTCGGCGGTGGCATCGGACGCGTTCTTCCCGTTCCGCGACGGCCTCGACGTGGTGGTCGACGCGGGCGCGACCTGCGTGATCCAGCCGGGCGGCTCGGTGCGCGACGACGAAGTGATCGCCGCCGCCGACGAGCGCGGCATTGCCATGGTGCTGACCGGCACGCGGCATTTCCGGCATTAAGCTTTCCCGCTTGTTTGCTCCCCTCTCCCGCTTGCGGGAGAGGGGCCGGGGGTGAGGGCAGGCGCTGGCATACCACTGACTGTCCTTCGTGGACACTCCCGCCCTCACCCCAACCCTCTCCCGCAAGCGGGAGAGGGAGTACACCGGCAGCAGGCCGCACCTTAGCGGCGCTCGCAAACGGCTCATGGACGCCAGCGCCGCAACCGGCTGCGCAAAAAGCAATACACTAGTCGGCGTCCTCCCTACCCCATCCCAATGCGAATCCTAGGCATCGACCCCGGCCTGCGCACCACCGGCTTCGGCGTGATCGAGAAGCACGGCAACAAGCTTGCCTACGTGGCCTCGGGCACGATCAAGAGCGACGGCAACTCGACCCTGCCGGAACGGCTGAAAACGCTGTACGACGGCATCAGCGAGGTGTCGCGCACCTACGCGCCCGATTGCGCGGCGATCGAGAAGGTCTTCGTCAACGTCAACCCGCAATCCACGCTGCTGCTCGGCCAGGCCCGCGGCGCAGCGATCTGCGGGCTGGTCGGCTATGGCCTGCCGGTGTTCGAATACACCGCGCTGCAGCTCAAGGTGGCGGTGGTCGGCTATGGCCGCGCCAACAAGGCGCAGGTGCAGGAAATGGTGACGCGGCTGCTGATGCTGCCCGGCCAGCCGGGCAGCGACGCCGCCGATGCGCTGGGCGTGGCGATCTGCCATGCCAACGGCGGCGATACCCTGGGCACGCTCGCCGGCCTGGCGCCCGAGCTGGTGCGCAAGGGCATGCGCGTGCGGCGCGGCCGCCTGGTCGGCTGAACACGCCGGCCGCAGTGCTTGCCGCTGCCGCCTCACGCTTGCGCGTCTTTTACAATCGGGGCTTGGTCCCACCTCAGGAACGCTGCATGCCTAGCCAGTCCCGACTGCGCGCGCCGCGCCCGCGCGCCAGCCTTGCCCGTGTTGTTGCCGCCTGCCGCCGCTGGCTGTTGCCGACCGTTGCCGCCGCGACGTGCGCGGTGCTGGCCGCAGGCTGCGCCACCGCGCCGCGCCCCAAGCGCGCCGCAGCGCCGGCTGCGCCGGCGCCGGCGCCCGCCGCGAGTGCTCCTGCCGCGGTGGCGGCGCCGCCGTCCAAGCCGCTGGTGATCGCGCACCGCGGTGCCAGCGCGCTGCGCCCGGAACATACGCTGGCCGCCTACGCCAGGGCGATCGAGGATGGTGCCGACGCGATCGAGCCCGACCTCGTCATGACCCGCGACGGCGTGCTGGTGGCGCGCCACGAGAACGACATCACCGGCACCACCAACGTCGCCGAACTGCCGCAGTTCGCCGAGCGCAAGCGCACCAAGGTGATCGACGGCGAGCGCCTGACCGGCTGGTTCACCGAGGACTTCACGCTGGCCGAGCTGAAGACGCTGCGCGCGCGCGAGCGCATTCCGCGCCTGCGCCCGGCCAATGCACGGTTGAACGACCAGTTCGAAGTACCGACCTTCGACGAGATCGTGCGCCTGGCCGAGCAGGCCGCGCTGCGCACCGGCAAACCCGTCGGCATCTATGCCGAACTGAAGCACCCCAGCTACTTCCGCGGCATCGGCCTGCCGCTTGAGGACAAGCTCGCCGCGGCGGTGCGGGCGCAGCCGTACCTGCGCAATGCGCCGGTGTTCATCCAGTGTTTCGAGAGCGGCAGCCTGCGCACGCTGCGGCGCACGCTGGGCAACGGCTTGCCCAACGTCAGGCTGGTCCAGCTGATCGGCAACCCGCGCAAGGGCCCGGCCGACTGGAAGCTGGCCGGCGACGGCCGCACCTATGGCGACATGCTGAGTACGACCGGCCTGCGCGAAGTCGCGGCCTACGCCGACGGCATCGGCCCCGAGAAAAGCAGCGTGGTGCCCCGCGATGCGCAGGGTGCGCTGGGCGCGCCGACCGCGGTGGTGCAGCAGGCCCATGCCGCCGGCCTGTTCGTGCATCCGTACACCTTCCGCCCGGAAAACAGCTTCCTGCCCAAGGCGCTGCAGAGCGGCGGCGACGAGGCCACGCGCAGCCCGGCCGGCATGGAGCGCGAGGTGCAGGCCTTCGTCGCGGCCGGCATCGACGGCTTCTTCACCGACGACCCGGCGCTGGGCCGGCGCGCCGTCGATACACCGGCACGCTGAGCCGGCCGGGCGGCCGCCGCGCTACACTGGCGGCCGCCTCTTTCCTGACCTCCTGTTTTTTCCCGCACCATGATCGGACGCATCGCCGGCACCCTTATCGAGAAGAATCCCCCGCACCTGCTGGTCGACTGCCACGGCGTCGGCTATGAGGTCGACGTGCCGATGAGCACCTTCTACAACCTGCCGGCGGTGGGCCAGCCGGTGACCCTGCTGACGCAGCTGATCGTGCGCGAGGATGCGCACCTGCTGTACGGCTTCGGCAGCGCGGCCGAGCGCAACACCTTTCGCGAGCTGATCAAGATCACCGGCATCGGCGCGCGCATGGCGCTGGCGGTGCTGTCGGGCATGTCCGTGCCCGAGCTGGCGCAGGCGATCACGCTGCAGGAAGCCGGGCGCCTGACGCGCATCCCCGGCATCGGCAAGAAGACCGCCGAGCGCCTGCTGCTGGAGCTCAAGGGCAAGCTGGGCGCGGAACTGGGCCACGCGCCCGGCGCGCCAGCGGTGCCCGACAGTGCCGTCGACGTGCTCAATGCGCTGCTGGCGCTGGGCTACTCGGAAAAAGAAGCCGCTGCCGCGATCAAGCAGGTGCCGGCAGGCACCGGGGTGTCCGAGGGCATCAAGCTGGCGCTAAAGGCGCTGTCTAAGGGTTGAGCTTCGGATTGGCGCGTAGAATGGCGCTTTGTTGCCGCAGTCCGGGCCCCTGACCACCATGATCGAAACAGACAAGCTTGCCGCTCCCTCCCGCGTGATCGCCGCCACCCCCGCCTCGTCGCAGGAGGAGGCGTTCGAGCGCGCACTGCGGCCCAAGCTGCTGGACGAGTATGTCGGCCAGGAAAAGGTGCGCGGCCAGCTGGACATCTTCATGCATGCGGCGCGCAAGCGCCGCGAGGCGCTCGACCACGTGCTGCTGTTCGGCCCGCCCGGGCTGGGCAAGACCACGCTGGCCCACATCATCGCGCGCGAGATGGGGGTCAACCTGCGCCAGACCTCCGGTCCGGTGCTGGAGCGACCCGGCGACCTCGCCGCGCTGCTGACCAACCTCGAAGCCAACGACGTCCTCTTCATCGACGAGATCCACCGGCTCTCGCCGGTGGTCGAGGAAATCCTGTACCCGGCGCTCGAGGACTACCAGATCGACATCATGATCGGCGAGGGCCCGGCGGCGCGCTCGGTCAAGCTGGACCTGCAGCCGTTCACGCTGGTGGGCGCGACCACGCGCGCCGGCATGCTGACCAACCCGCTGCGCGACCGCTTCGGCATCGTCGCGCGGCTGGAGTTCTACACCGCCGAGGAGCTGGCCCGCATCGTCAGCCGCTCGGCCCAGCTGCTGCATGCCCGCATCGATCCGCAAGGCGCGCTGGAAATCGCCCGGCGCGCGCGCGGCACGCCCCGCATCGCCAACCGGCTGCTGCGCCGCGTGCGCGACTATGCCGAGGTCAAGGGCGACGGCACCATCACGCGCGAGATGGCGGATGCCGCACTGGCCATGCTCGACGTCGACCGCGTCGGCTTCGACCTGATGGACCGCAAGCTGCTCGAGGCGGTGCTGCACAAGTTTGGCGGCGGCCCGGTCGGCGTGGACAACCTCGCCGCCGCGATCGGCGAAGAGCGCGACACCATCGAGGACGTGCTCGAACCCTACCTGATCCAGCAGGGCTACCTGCAGCGCACCCCGCGCGGGCGCGTCGCCACCGCGGCGGCCTACCGGCATTTCGGCCTGGCCAGCCCGCAAGGCATGGCCGGCGAAGGCGGCGAACTGTTCGGCGACGCCTGAACCGGTGCCCACGCGAGGTGTGCCATGGCGCACACGTCGCGCTCAATTAAATGTTTTAAATTCGCGCCCCAAATTTTTTCGAAGTGGATTGCTGGCCGGTGGCCGATTGTCCACAATGGCTTCATCGGCACCTGCCCGGTGCCATGACGGCTGTGTCCGCCGGGGCACGGCGCCTTTGCAAACCTGTCAAGGAAAGCCATGATCCGCCAGTGTTCCAGCCTGCTAGCCGCACTTCTCGCCGTGGCCGCGTTCAGCGCCGGCAGTGCCAACGCCCAGCGCCCGCCGGCGCCGGTCGGCGTGGCCGAAGAAGCGGTCATCAGCGGCAAGATCGTCGATATCGATCCAGAAACCAAGGCGGTGCTGGTGCAGGGCCCGCGCGGCAACGTGGTCGAGCTGGTGGGCGGCGACGAGGTCCGCAATTTCGGCCAGATCCGCAAGGGCGACATCCTGACCGTGGCGCGCGGCGCCGCGCTGGTCGCGGCGCTGGAGCCGGTCGACAGCAAGGCGACGGCACTGGCCGAATCGGTCGACCGCACCACGCGCGCGGCCGAGGGCGGCAAGCCCGGCATCATGCGCGAGATCACCACCACGGTGACCGCCCAGATCACCAAGGTCGACCCGGCCAAGCGCCTGCTCACCTTCCGCGGCCCGCGCGAGACGCTGCGCACGGTCAAGGTCCAGGACCCCGCCATCGATCTGAATGGCATCAAGCAAGGCCAGATGGCCAAGATCGTCTACCGTGAAGTCGTGGCCATTACGGTCAGGGCGCCAGCGGCAGCCGCAGCAAACTGAGCCACTGAATCAGGCGCGGTACTTTTCCCATCAGGAGGTTACCTATGAATCGTCGCCACTTTGTTACCCGGGTTGCCGGATCGGGCCTGCTCGTTGCGACCGCGATGGCCGCGGGCTGTACCACCACCGGCACCGGGGCGTCCAAAGACCCGGTCGCCAAGAAGCAAGAGATCGACGCGGGCGTCGATGGCGCGCTGAACCGGCTGTACTCCTCGGCCAACGGCTCCCGCGAGCTGGCCCAGCGCGCGCAGGGCATCCTGGTGTTCCCGCGCGTACTGGCAGGCGGCTTTATCGTAGGCGCCGAATACGGCGAAGGCGCGTTGCGATCGAAGGGCGCGACGGTCGGCTACTACAGCACGACGCAGGCCTCGGTCGGGCTGACCGCCGGCGGGCAGTCCAAGGCCGTCATCATCATGTTCATGACGCCGGAGGCTTACAACAAGTTCGTATCCAGCAAGGGCTGGACCGCGGGTGCGGATGCCAACGTGGCGGTGGCGAAGATCGGCGCGGACGGCAGGCTCGACACGCTGACCAGCCAGCAGCCGGTGATCGCCTTCGTGCAGACCAACGCCGGCCTGATGTTCGACGTCTCGGTGAACGGGTCCAAGATCAGCAAGCTGGATATCTGACCTAACGGCGATGCCGCTCCGGCAGCGGCCGCCCTCTCTGACACGGTTCCCGGCCCAGGCCGGGAATTTGTTTTTTGGGCACCCGTGGCTGCGCCATGCCGGGGCTTGCTGCATGCGCGAACGCGCCGCGTGCTGGCATAATCGCGCCCAACTCACTGCGCCAGCGCGCACGCGACCGGGAGCCCCCAATGACTGCCACCACCGCCAGCCCGCCCCAGGCCGGCCGCGTCTACCGCTACTACGACTTCGTCATGGTGGCCTTCGTCACCGTGCTGCTGTGCTCGAACCTGATCGGCGCGGCCAAGGCGGCGCAGGTCACGCTGCCACTGATCGGCACGGTGACTTTCGGTGCGGGGGTGCTGTTTTTCCCGATCTCATACATCTTCGGCGACGTGCTGACCGAGGTCTACGGCTACGGCCGTGACCGGCGCGTGGTCTGGGCGGGTTTTGCCGCGCTGGCCTTCGCCACCTTCATGAGCGTGGTGGTGCTGAACATGCCGGTCGCGCCGTTCATGGCGGACTACCAGCAGAGCCTGCAGGACGTGTTCGGCAATACCTGGCGCATCGCGCTCGGTTCCCTGATCGCATTCTGCTGCGGCAGCTTTACCAACAGCTATGTGCTGGCCAAGATGAAGCTGTGGACCGCTGGCCGCTGGCTGTGGACGCGCACCATCGGCTCGACGCTGGCGGGCGAGCTGGTGGACTCGTCACTGTTCTACGTGATCGCCTTCTACGGCATCTGGCCGCTGGAGCAGGTGGTCCAGGTGGCGGTGGCGCAGTACGTGCTGAAGACCGGCTGGGAAGTGGTGATGACGCCGGTCACGTACAAGGTGGTGGGCTTCCTCAAGCGCGCCGAGAACGAAGATTACTTCGACCGGCATACCAACTTCACGCCGTTCCGCGTCCGGGTCTAGCGCCGCGCTACGGCACGCGCCGGTCCACCTCGTCCAGCGCCAGGTTTTCCAGGTGGCTGACGTCGCCCCATTGGGCCAGCGTCAGGTGGGTGCTGTCGCTGCGCAGGCGGTTGACGCTGGCATTGAGCAACTCGTGCTGGCGTGGCGCTTCCAGCGTCATGCCGGTGGCCTCGCGGTAGAGGCAGTCGAGCACGCCGCCGTGGGCGACCAGCGCGATGCGCTCGCCCGGATGCCGGCGCGACAGCGCCAGCACCGCGTCCACGGTGCGTTCGTGGAAGCCCAGCAGCGACTCGCCCTCGGGCGGCGCGTAATCGGGCACGCGCGCCTGCCAGCGGGCAAAGTCTTCCGGCAGGTGCTCGGCCACCTCGGCGTAGGTCTTGCCCTGCAGCGAGCCGTAGCTGCGCTCGCGCAGGCGCGCGTCGGCGCGCACCTGCAGCCCCAGCGCCTCGGCCAGCGGCGCGGCGGTTTCCAGCGCGCGCGACAGGTCGCTGGAATACACCGCATCGATCGGCTCGCCCGCCAGCGCACTTGCCAGCGCGCGTGCCTGGGCATGGCCGGTCTCGTTCAGCGGAATATCGAGCTGGCCCTGCAGCCGGCGCTCCCGGTTCCAGGCCGTTTCGCCGTGGCGGATCACGATCAGGTGGGTAAAGGCCAGCGAATGCGGCCCGGGGCTTTGCGACATGCCGTTTCCTTCGGGGTTGCTGCGGGTGCTTGCTTGGGGCCGTGCGGGCCCGGCACCGCGCGGAACGCGGCACCGGTCCGGTTTCAGGCCGCCGATGACTTGGCCAGCTTCGGGTTCAGCGTATAGGTGCCGGTCAGGCTGGCCTGCGCGAGCACGTGGCCCTGGATCGCTTCGCGCACCTGGGTGCCGGTAAAGGTGCCCTCCAGCGGCAGCCGGTCGAGGTCCAGCGCATACAGCGTGAACACGTAGTGGTGCAGCAGCGCGTCGTTCCACGGCGGGCACGGGCCGTCATAGCCGTAGTAGTCGCCCTTCATGTCGGCATCGCCGGCAAACCAGCCGGTGTAGTCGTTGATGCCGTGGCGCAGGCCGCCGGCGGTGGCGGTGCCGCCGGTGGCTTCCGGCCCCGGCTTGCCGCGCGCGATCACGCCGTCGCTGTGCGAGCCGGCGGCGATCGAGGTCAGGCCGGGCGGGATGTCTACCAGCACCCAGTGGAAGAAGTCCACGCGCGGCAGCGCGGCCGGCACTTCGCGGCCTTCCTGGTTGACGTCGTCGCCCTTGCTGGGGACGTCGCGGTCGTGGCAGATCAGCACGAACGAGCGCGTCTCGGCCGGCGCGTCTTCCCAGTGCAGGTCGGGATTGCGGTTGTTCGACAGGGCCACGTGGGCGGCGGCGTCGGGCACGCAGAAGGCGAACTCGCCGGGGATCGGCGCGTTGTCGTTGAAGGACTTGCTCCAGAGTTTCATTTGTCTCTCCTGTCTTGATGCCGCGCCGGGGACGCGGCAGCTTCGAATCGGTTCAGGCCGGCGCCACGCGCAGCCAGAAGGTGACCGGACCGTCGTTGACCAGGCTGACCTGCATCATCGCGCCGAACTCGCCGGTCTGCACCTGCGGATGCGCCGCGCGCGCCCGCGCGACGAAATGCTCGTACAGGCGGCGGCCGTCCTCGGGCGAGGCCGCGGGGGTAAAGCTGGGCCGCGTGCCGCTGTTGGTGTCGGCCGCCAGCGTGAACTGCGACACCACCAGCAGCCCGCCCGGATTGCCGTTGCCGTCCATGTTCTGCACCGGCAGGTTCATCTTGCCGTCCGCATCGGAAAACACCCGGTACGACAACATCTTGGCCAGCAGCCGCTCGGCCTGCGCCTCGGTGTCGCCACGCTCGGCGCAGACCAGTGCCAGCAGGCCGGCGCCGATCTCGCCGGTGGTGCGGCCTGCAACCGTGACGCGGGCCTGGGCCACCCGCTGGATCAGCGCGATCATCGCCGCCTCAGGCCAGCGTCACGCGCGCGAAGCGGCGCTTGCCGACCTGCACGACGTAGGTGCCCGCGGCCACCTTGGTAGCCTTGTCGCTCACGGTGGCGCCGTCGATCTTGACGCCGCCCTGCTCGATATTGCGATTGGCCTCCGAGGTCGACGGCACCAGGTTGGCCTGCTTGAGCAGCTGCGCGATGCCCAGCGGCGCACCTTCCAGGCTGACCGCGGGGATATCGTCCGGCACGCCGCCGCGCGCGCGATGATTGAAGTCTTCCAGCGCCTTCTCGGCATCGGCCTGGCTGTGGAAGCGCGCCACGATCTCCTGCGCCAGCAGCACCTTGCAGTCGCGCGGATTGCGTCCCGCGGCGATCTCCTGCTTCATCAGGTCGATCTCGCTCATCGGGCGGAACGACAGCAGCGTGAAGTACTGCCACATCAGGTCGTCCGAGATGCTCATCAGCTTGCCGAACATCTCGTTGGGCGCCTCGGTCACGCCCACGTAGTTGCCCTTGGACTTGGACATCTTCTCGACCCCGTCCAGGCCCACCAGCAGCGGCATGGTCAGGATGCACTGCGGCTCCTGGCCGTATTCCTTTTGCAGCTCGCGCCCCACCAGCAGGTTGAACTTCTGGTCGGTGCCGCCCAGTTCCAGGTCGGACTTCAGCGCCACCGAGTCGTAGCCCTGCATCAGCGGGTAGAGGAACTCGTGCACGGAAATCGGGATCCCGGAGCGGAAGCGCTTGGTGAAGTCGTCGCGCTCCATCATGCGGGCCACGGTGTACTTGGCCGCCAGCTGGATCATGCCGCGCGCGCCGAGCGGATCGCACCATTCGCTGTTGTAGCGGATCTCGGTACGGGCCGGGTCGAGCACCAGGCTGGCCTGGCGGTAGTAGGTCTGGGCATTGGCCTCGATCTGCTCGCGCGTGAGCGGCGGGCGCGTGCTGTTGCGGCCGGACGGGTCGCCGATGGTCGAGGTGAAGTCGCCGATCAGGAAGATCACCTGGTGGCCGAGGTCCTGCAGCTGGCGCAGCTTGTTCAGCACCACGGTGTGGCCGATATGGATGTCGGGCGCGGTCGGGTCCAGGCCCAGCTTGATGCGCAGCGGCACGCCGGTGGCCTCGCTGCGCGCCAGCTTCTGCGCCCACTCCGCTTCGATCAGCAGCTCGTCGCAGCCGCGCCTGGAGATCTCCAGGGCCTGCATCACCGAGGGCGTCAGGGGGTATTTGGCCGGTGCGGCCGAGGCAACTTCAGTCATCACGTAAGTCTTTGAAATACTTGAAATTTTAGGAAATCTGCCGACAGCCGCCAGGGCCGGATTTTGGTATAATCCGCGTTTCCAGGCGCCAGCGGAAGCCTTTCCGGTGCGCCACCCGTCACTTTGCACGGCACTTTGCACAGCAAGGCAGGCGGCCAAAATTACTGAATACTGACAGCACGCGCCGCACCTCGGGGGAGGAAGGCAGACGAGAAACATCGTCCCCGGCAGCGGGCTCAGACCAAGGTTGAATTTTACGTGATGTGGTCCAGACTCCGCGAAGTTTTCGCGCGTGAGCTGGTGGTACTGGTCGATCCGACCAACCCCCAGCATGCGCGGCGGCGCAAACAACTGACGGCCTCGGTCGGCGCGATCTTCACGCTCGGCATGGCCGCGGCCATGGGTGTCGCGCCGCGCAGCGCCTACGACGATCCGCGCGCGCCCCGCACCCAGCAGGCCCTGCGCATGCCCGACGTGCGCGAACAGCTCGAACAGCTTACCGACAGCCAGGCCGTGTACGTGCGCGAAGAGCGCATGCAGCGCGGCGACACCATTGCCAGCCTGCTCAAGCGCCTGGGCGTGGACGATGCCGACGCGCAGGCGTTCATCGTCAAGAACCCCACCGCGCGCGGCCTGTTCAACCTGAACCCGGGCCAGGCGGTGCAGGCGGAAATCGACGAGAGCAACACGCTGGTGTCGCTGCAGGCCAACCTCGGCGGCGACGCCGCGGCCTCGCGCGAGCTGGTGATCGAGCGCGTGCGCGCCGCCAGCGGCGACAGCGCCGCCGCCTACAAGGCCAAGGTGCAGCGCGTCGACAACGACGTGCACTATGAGATGGCCTCGGGCGCGATTTCCTCTGGCGGCTTCTTCAAGGCCATGGACGCGGCCAACGTGCCCGACGAAGTGGTGCAGCAGATGCTGTCGATCTTCTCCGGCGTGATCGACTTCCACCACGACATCGCCGCCGGCGACCGCTTCCGCATCATCTATGAAGCGGGCTTCCGCGACGGCACCTTCGTGCGCAACGGCCGCGTGGTCGCGCTCGAGCTGATCAACCGCAACCAGCTGCACCAGGCGCTGTGGTTCGCGCCCGAGGGCAGCAAGGACGGCGGCGCCTACTACACCTTCGACGGGCGCAGCATGAAGCGGCCGTTCCTGCGTTCGCCGGTGGAGTTCTCGCGCGTGTCGTCGGGCTTCGGGGGCCGCGAGCATCCGCTGCATCATGACTGGGCCCAGCACAAGGGCGTGGACTTCGCCGCCCCCACCGGCACCAAGGTGCTGGCCACCGGCGACGGCATGGTCGAGTTCGTCGGCCAGCAGAACGGCTACGGCAACATCGTCATCCTGTCGCACCCCAACGGCTATTCCACCTATTACGCGCACCTGTCCGGCTTTGCCGGCATGCGCCAGGGGCAGGTGGTGCGCCAGGGCCAGCTGATCGGCTATGTCGGCGCAACCGGCTGGGCCACCGGCCCGCACCTGCACTACGAGTTCCGCTTCAACGACGTGCCGCAGAACCCGCTGACCGTCACGCTGATGGAATCGCCGCCGCTGACCGGCAAGTCGCGCCAGGAATTCCTGACCTACACCAGCGGGCTGCTCAGCCGCATCAACGCGCTGCGCACCTATAACGTGCTGACCGCCGCCAACTGACCGCGTCCATCGTGATCCCCGCGCCTGGCAGCGAACGCTATATCGGCATCATGTCCGGCACCAGCATGGACGGTGCCGATGCGGTACTGGTCGATTTCAGCGGTGCGCGGCCGGCAGTGCTGGCGGCCGCCAGCCAACCCTTCCCCGACACCTTGCGCGCCGCGTTCGGCGCCCTGCAGCAGCCGGGCGAGGACGAGATCCACCGCGAGGCCCTGGCGGCCAACGCGCTGGCGCAGGTGTACGCAGACTGCGTCGGCGCGCTGCTGCGCGAGGCACGTGTCGATGCCGCCTCGGTTGCCGCCATCGGCGCCCACGGGCAGACCATCCGCCACCGGCCCGGCCTCTACGACGGCATCGGCTATACCCGCCAGAGCCAGCATCCGGCGCGGCTGGCGGAGCTGGCCGGCATCGACGTGGTGGCGGACTTCCGCAGCCGCGACCTCGCCGCCGGCGGACAGGGCGCGCCGCTGGTGCCGGCGCTGCATCACGCGCTGTTCGGCAGCGAGGCCGAGACCCGCGTGGCCTGCAATATCGGCGGCATCTCCAACATCAGCATCCTGCCGGCGGCAGGCGGCCCCATCAGCGGCTTCGACTGCGGACCGGGCAATGCGCTGCTCGACTACTGGATCGGCCGCCACCGCGGCCTGGCCTTCGACCACAACGGCGACTGGGCCGCCAGCGGGCGGGTCGACGCCGCGCTGCTGGCGCAGTGCCTGGCCGAGCCCTATTTCAGCGCGGCGCCGCCCAAGAGCACCGGGCGCGACCTGTTCCATCCCGGCTGGCTTGAAACGCGGCTGGCGGCGTTCCAGCAGCTCGCGCCGGCCGACGTGCAGGCCACCCTGGCGGCGCTGACTGCCGAGGCCATCGCGCGCGACGTGCGCGCCAGCGCGCCCGCTGCACGGCGGCTGATCGTCTGCGGCGGCGGCGCCCGCAATGCCTTCGTGATGGCGCGGCTGGCGCAGGCCCTGCCCGGCGTGGCCATCGAGACCTCCGACGACTACGGCGTGCCGGTGTCGCAGGTCGAAGCCATCGCCTTTGCCTGGCTCGCGCGCCAGTGCCTGTTGCGCCTGCCGGGCAACGTCCCCACCGTGACCGGCGCCGCCGGGCCGCGCGTGCTGGGCGCGATCTACCCGCGCTGAACCCCGGCGCCGCCCTCCCCTGCATCGACCCAATCCATGAACGCCTGCGCCAGCGGCGACGCGCGCATGGCCGGCGAGTGCGCCAGCACCACGCGCTGCGGCGTCACCGGCTCGCGCAGCGGCCGGCAGGCGATCGGCATGCCGTCGTAGCTGTGGTCGCCCGCGGGCCGCGTGCACGACAGCGCCACCCCATAGCCGTGCGCCACCAGCCCGCGCTGCATCTCGAAGGTCTGGGTGTACTGGTGCAGCGCCGGGCGCAGCCCGTGGGCCCAGAACAATGACAGGAAGTATTCGCGGGTCTGCGGGATGTCCTCGAGGATCAACCGCTCGGCGGCCAGGTCAGCCAGGCTGATCTCCGCGCTGCTTGCCAGTGGATGGTTGGCCGGAAGCAGCGCGTAGGGCGCCAGCTCCGCCAGCGTGCGGCGCTCGGTGCGGGCGTCGAGTCCCAGTTCATAGGTCACCGCCAGCTCCGCCTTGCCGGCCTGCAAGGTGCGATGGACGGTGGCGAGGTCGGCCTCGAACAGCGTCACCGCGATGCCGGGATGGCGCTCGCGCAGTCCCGCCAGCAGGCGCGGCACGAAGTACGGGCCCAGGTCCTGGAAGCAGGTCAGCGACAACTGGCCGCTCAGGCCGCGGCCGGCGCCATCGTCGGCGGCAAGCCCCGCGGCCAGCGCCAGCACGTCGCGGGCCTTGCCCAGCAGGCGCTGCCCGGCCGGGGTCAGCGACAGCCCGCGACTGACCTGCCGCCTGAACAGTGGCTCGCCCAGCGTGTCCTCCAGCTGTGCGATCGCGGTCGATACCGACGGCTGCGACACATGGCGCGCCCGCGCGGCGGCGCTGATGCTGCCGTGCTCGGCGGCGGCGACGAAGTACTCGAGCTGGCGGAAGGAGAAAGGGATCATGATTTCCTATATCGCAACATAGGAAATATATGCTTTTCCTATCCCTCGCGCTTAGTGATACTGGGTCCATCGCCCCCAACACCTATCGCCATGGACATCACCCCGGAACAGATCGGCACCTACCAGCGCGACGGCGTGCTGGTCTTGCGCGGCGCCTTTACCGAGTGGGTCGAGCGCCTGCGCGAAGGCTTCGCGCAGAACCTGGCCGAGCCCGGCCCCTTTGCCATCGAGAACGTGCGCGCCGGCGAGGGCGGGCGCTTCTTCGAGGACTATTGCAACTGGCAGCGCATCGCCCCGTTCGCCGCGTTTATCCGCGAGTCGGCCGCGGCCGGCATCGCCGGGCGGATCATGCAGTCGCAGGCGGTGCAGGTGTTCCATGAGCACATCCTGGTCAAGGAGCCGGGCACCGCCAAGCCCACGCCATGGCACCAGGACCTGCCCTACTACTGCGTCGACGGCACCCAGACCGCGAGCTACTGGATTCCGCTGGACCCGGTCACCCGGGCCAACACGCTGCGCGTGGTGGCCGGCTCGCATCGCTGGCCACGCCTGGTGCGGCCCAAGCGCTGGGCCAGCAACGAAAACTTCTACGGCGGCGACGATGCCTTCATGGAAATGCCGGACGTGGAGGACGGCAGCCACACCCTGCTTGCGCCGGAACTGGAACCGGGCGATGCGGTGGTGTTCGACTTCCGCACCGTGCACGGTGCCGCGGGCAACACCGGCACCGGGCGGCGTCGGGCGTTCTCGGCCCGCTTCCTCGGCGACGACGTGCGCTTCATGCAGCGCCCAGGGCGAACCTCGCCGCCGTTCCCCGGCATCGGCCAGCAGACCGGCGAGCGCCTGCGTGAAGACTGGTTCCCGGTGGTCTGGCGCGCCCCGCAGTAGGGCGGCGCGGCAAAGAAAAAACGCACCCGAAGGTGCGATTTTTTTGTGCAAGCGGGATCGCTCAGACCGAGAACGACGAGCCGCAACCGCAGGTGGTCGAAGCATTCGGGTTCTTGATCACGAACTGCGCGCCGTTGATGTCTTCCTTGTAGTCGATCTCGGCGCCGACCAGGTACTGGTAGCTCATCGAGTCGATCAGCAGGGTGACGCCGTTCTTGACCATGGTGGTGTCGTCTTCGTTGACTTCCTCGTCGAAGGTGAAGCCGTACTGGAAGCCCGAGCAGCCGCCGCCCTGCACGAACACGCGCAGTTTCAGCTCGGCATTGCCCTCTTCCTCGATCAACTGCTTGACCTTGTCGGCGGCGCTGTCGGTAAAGACGAACGGTGCCGGCACGTCCTCGGTAACGGGTGCCTCTGCGACTGCGTTCATGGGGTGTTCTCCTGTTTAGATACGCCTGTATTCTAAGCGCTACTGGGAAATCGTGCCGAAACCTTGTGTTTTCAAGGGGTTCCCGGCATCGAAGTCGCCGCTACGCGGCCTTTTCAGTGGGACTGGCATCGGCTGCCGGAGTTTCGCCGTCAGCAGCGGCCGTTTCGGTCACTTCGGCCACCGGCGGCGCCTCGACCAGGTTCGGCAACGCCTTGATCTCGGCCTGCACCAGCGGCATCAGCCGGCCCTCGACCAGCGCGCCCTGGTGCATTTCGAGCGCGGCATAGCGCACGTCGCCCAGCACCCGCGCCTGCGGCTGCAACTCCAGCAGGTCGCCGGCGTGCACCGGGCCCTTGACGGTGCCGTTCAACACCAGGTGGCCGACGCTGATCTCCCCCTCGACCATGCCCTTCTCGCTGACCACCAGCATGCTGGGCTTGCCCGGCGCCGCGGTCACGTTCCCGCGCACGCGTCCGTCCAGCCGCAGGCCGCCGGCAAACACCAGGTCGCCATCGATGGCGGTGTCTTCGCCAATCAGCGTGTCGATCGAAAGGCCCTTCTTCTTGGAAAACAGCATGACTCTCACTCCTCTCTCGTTCGTGCCAGGCTGGCCTGCCCATGGCGCAGGCGCGCCGGCAAGCCGGACTTGCCGTCGGCGACAGGGCGAGATTGTAGCCGCGTACGGCCGGATACCCCACAAAAGTATGGCGGCCTGCTCACTATGACGGCAGCACAGCGCCGGTTCCGTAGCCCGCGGGCGAAAAAAAACCGCACGGCCAGCGTGCGGTTTTTCTGGTTTCGCAAGATCCGGCAGGGCCGGACCCGCGAAAACGCATCAGCGCTTCGAGAACTGCTTGCGACGACGCGCCTTGTGGAAGCCGACCTTCTTACGCTCGACTTCACGTGCATCGCGCGTGACGTAGCCAGCCTTCGACAGGGCCGACTTCAGGGTCGCATCGTAGTCGATCAGGGCACGGGTGATGCCGTGGCGCACAGCGCCGGCCTGGCCGGTTTCGCCGCCGCCGGTGACGTTGACCTTGATGTCGAACGTTTCAGCGTGAGCGGTCAGTTCCAGCGGCTGGCGCACGATCATCAGCGAGGTTTCGCGAGCGAAATACTCTTTGATGGGCTTGCCGTTGACGACGATGTCGCCCTTGCCCGACTTGATGAAGACACGTGCCACAGCGCTCTTGCGGCGGCCAGTACCGTAATTCCAGTTACCGATCATGGATTGGCCTCCTTAGATTTCCAGCGCCTTGGGCTGCTGCGCTTCGTGCGGATGCTCGGCTTCGGCGTAAACCTTCAGCTTCTTGATCATCGCGTAGCCCAGCGGACCCTTCGGCAGCATGCCCTTCACAGCCTTTTCCAGGGCACGGCCCGGGAAACGCTGCTGCATCTTGCCGAACGTCGTTTCGTAGATACCGCCCGGGTAGCCCGAATGGCGATAGTACTTCTTGTCCGTTTCCTTGGTACCCGTGACACGCAGCTTGGCTGCGTTGACGATGATGATGTAATCACCGGTGTCGACGTGCGGAGTGAATTCCGGCTTGTGCTTGCCGCGCAGACGGCGTGCCACTTCGCTGGCAACACGGCCGAGGACTTTGTCCGTCGCGTCAATCACGTACCAGTCGCGCTTTACCTCATGAGGCTTGGCGGAAAAGGTCTTCATGATTTTTCCTGACTATTGGTTCGTGCCCGTAATCCGACTCGCGAAGGCTTGTGCTCGCCCCTGCAAGTCTTGTGGCCGCCGCGGGGGTGGCCGGGTGCTTCTGTCTTCTTCCGCGGGCATGACGGAAAAGCCCTCGATTATACTGGCGGCCGTAGCGAGCGCACAAGCAAAGACTGAAGTTTTCGTCAAGATCGACGCCAATCGCCGCGGCTCCAGGTCGCCCAATGCACTTGGAGTGCCAACGGCCTTTGTTCAGGCGAAAAAAAACCCAAGCTTTTGAGCTTGGGTTTGAATCCACCAAAGGAGGAGGGTGGAGGAGACACTTGGAGATCGACGGAGGGACCGCGGGCGGTGCGGAGGGCTTGGCCGGGGGCTTCGCTTTCGCACTCTGGCGCGCTGTCTGCGCCGTCGTTCAATGATTGGAATTATACCTAGGGTTTGCCCGGATGCAAGGGAAATTTGCACTGCGAAACGCGATTTCGTATTACGAAACGTTACCAAGCCCTGTCCGCCTTGAATCTAAACCTTAAAAATCAACAACTTAACGAATCAAGGAAGGTGTCATCGCAACGACACACTAGAGGAAACCCTCAGGTTTTCTAAGGTTATCGGCATCGATGCCCCGAACTTGACCTTGCCATATACTGGGAAAAGCAAGATTCGAGATCACGCGCTTGTGATCGGAAACCGACAATATAAAGCACAGGAACGAACAAAATGGAATGCAAAGTAACATGGATGGGCACCGACGGCATGAGCTTCGTTGCCCAGACCGGCAGCGGCCACATCGTTGCCATGGACGGCGCTCCCGAAGGTGGCGGCCATAACCTGGCTCCGCGGCCCATGGAAATGGTGCTGCTCGGCACCGGCGGCTGCACCGCCTATGACGTGGTGCTGATCCTCAAGCGCGGCCGCCAGGACGTCACCGGCTGCAGCGTGCAGCTGCAGGCGGAGCGCGCCGGCGAAGACCCCAAGGTATTCACCCGCATCAACTTCCATTTTGTGGTGACCGGCAAGAATCTCAACCCCGCCACGGTCGAGCGCGCCATCAAGCTGTCGCACGAGAAGTACTGCTCGGCGTCGATCATGCTGGCCAAGACGGCCGAGATCACGCACACGCTGGAAATCGTCGAAGGCTGATGGAGGTTTGGCCGGCCCGGTGCGCCGCGCGGGCGCCGGGTCGTGCCGATGACTGAAGCAAAGCAGGCCGATAAGCCGGATTCTGTGCGCCCCACCCGCCTTGCGGCGCGCGGCGCGTGACAACCATTCCTCTAGGCCGGCTGTTACCAGCCGGCTCCAGCTCCCTACCCGCAGACTCAGCGGGCCGCTTCATCGCCTGCCTATTTGGGATTGCTCCAGGTGGAGGTTACCGCGTTTCACCCTTCCCGCCGGGCGAACCCGGCGGCAAGACTCGTCTCTGTGGCCCTATTCCGCACGTTGCCGTGGATGGCTGTTAGCCAACACCCTGCCCTGTGGAGTCCGGACTTTCCTCCCCCTGCACCTTGCGGTACAGGCAGCGGTTGCCTGGCCTGCTTTGCGGGCCGCAGTCTAACACCGATTCAATCGGGTTGCCGGTGTAAATCCCGCATGCGCCCGGGCCGGAACACCGCGGTGTCGGCATAGAAGTCAGGGGATGCGTTGTCGCCGCACCATCCCGGGATCCCCATGACCGGCAGCGGCGCAAAGCAATGGCCGCCGCGCAGCCTGCCGGCTGCCGCCGATTCTTGCAGCGACAACGCCACCGCCTTGTCCAGCTCGCCCTGCGCCACCAGCGGCAGCGTCCAGGCATGTGCGGTCACGGCCTTGTACGGCCGCACCAGCTTTTCCAGCAGAGCATGGCCGAACGGCACCACCCTGCAGGTGGTGCCCCACGCGTGCCGGCGCCCGACAAAGAGCCGCTGCCAGGCAAACCCGCGCAGCGCTTGGGCATGTTCGTCGTCTTCGCTCAGGAACAGTACCGCGTTCTCGTCGAACAGCGTGGCGGCGTCGCGTACACCGCCGCGCGCAGTCCGCACGCCTTCGCGCGCGATCACCGTGGCCTGGATCTGGTTGAGCACGCGCTTGCCCTGGGGGAAATGCAGCCAGACCAGGGCGTTGAAGAAATCATGGAGATTGTCGCGCGTCGGGACCTCGCCCGTGGCGTCGATATGCGCTTCGTAGGCGCGGCCCTCGGGCAGGGCCAGTTGCGGGACAAAGCGCAGCGGGAGGTCGCGCGCGTTGTGCAGGCCCAGCGCTACGGACTCGGCATCGAGCAGTCCGCGCAGGTCGGCCCCGCCCTGCACTGCCGCGGCAAGGGCTGCGCCGCGCGGGGCAAAGGGTTGGAACCATGGCCGGGACCAGTCCACCCCGGCCAGCGCGGCGGCGAAGGATTCGCTCTCCGCGGTCGTCCCGTCTTGCAACGTCAAGTCGATCAGCGTGCCTTCCAGCGCAGCGTTTCGCCGCCGCGCAGCGGCACCAGCGTGGTGTCGCCGTAGGGCAGCTCGGCCGGCAGTTCCCAGTCCTCGCGCTCCAGCGTCAGCGTGCCGGCGTTGCGCGGCAGGCCGTAGAAGGCCGGGCCATTGAAGCTGGCGAAGGCTTCCAGCTTGTCCAGTGCGCCGGCGGCGTCGAAGGCTTCGGCATACAGCTCCATCGCGTGCAGCGCGGTATAGCAGCCGGCGCAGCCGCAGGCATGTTCCTTCAGGCCGCGTGCGTGCGGCGCGCTGTCCGTGCCCAGGAAGAAGCGCTCGCTGCCCGAGGTGGCGGCCGCCACCAGTGCCTCGCGGTGGGTTTCGCGCTTGAGCACCGGCAGGCAGTAGTAGTGCGGGCGGATGCCGCCGGTGAAGATGGCATTGCGGTTGTAGAGCAGATGGTGCGCGGTGATGGTGGCGCCGACCGGGCCGCTCGCGTCGCGCACGTACTGTGCCGCATCCCTGGTGGTGATGTGCTCGAACACCACCTTCAGTTCAGGCATGTCGCGGCGCAGCGGCGTCATCACCCGATCGATGAACACGGCCTCGCGGTCGAAGATATCGATGGCCGGGTCGGTCACTTCGCCGTGCACCAGCAGCGGCAGGCCGGCGCGCTGCATCGCTTCCAGCGCCGGATAGCAGCGGCGGATATCGGTCACGCCGGCGTCGCTGTTGGTGGTGGCGCCCGCCGGGTACAGCTTGACGCCGTGCACGAAGCCGCTGGCTTTGGCCGCCGCGATTTCCTCGGGGCTGGTGTTGTCGGTCAGGTACAGCGTCATCAGCGGCTCGAACTGCATGCCGGCCGGCAGCGCCGCCAGGATGCGGGCGCGATAGGCTTGTGCCTGCGCCACCGTGGTTACCGGCGGCTTCAGGTTGGGCATGATGATGGCGCGGGCAAACTGGCGCGCGGTGTCGGGCAGCACGGCGGCCAGCGCCGCGCCGTCGCGCAGGTGCAGGTGCCAGTCGTCCGGGCGGGTGATGGTGAGCTTCTGGGTCATGGCTAGCTTGGGCCTGCCGCGGGCGGCGGCTGGCGTTCGTCGAAATCAGAGAATCAGGATGGCGCGGTAGTCGTTGACGTTGGTGCGCGTGGGGCCGGTGACCACGAGGTCGCCGATGGCATCGAACAGGCCCCAGGCGTCGTGCGCGTCCAACTGGCGCTGGCCCGGCAGCCCGGCGGCCTCGGCACGCGCCAGCGTGGTCGGGTCGGCCAGCGCACCGGCGTTGTCCTCGGAGCCGTCGATGCCGTCGGTGTCGGCGGCGATCGCGTGCACATCGGGCAGGCCTGCCAGTTCGACCGCCAGCGACAGCAGGAACTCCGAGCAGCGCCCCCCGCGCGCCTTGCCGGCGCTGCCGGCCGGCAAAGTGACCGTGCACTCACCTCCGGAAATCAGCGCCACGGGCGTGGCGAACGGGGCATTGTACGCGCGAATCTCGCGCACCAGCGCGGCATAGACGCGGGCTACTTCGCGCGCCTCGCCGGTCACGGTATCGCCCAGCACCACCGGTGTGATGCCGCGCTGGCGGAACAGCGCGGCGGCGGCCTCGAGGCTGCCATGCGCGGTGGCGATCATGATGTTGTCGACCCGATCGAACAAGGGGTCGCCGGGCTTGGGCGTCTCCGGCACCTCGCCACGCGCGCCGCGTTCCAGGTGCGACTGCACGCTGGCCGGCACCTGCGCGCCATAGCGGCGCAGGATCTGCAGTGCGTCATCGAACGTGCTCGGGTCGGCCACGGTCGGGCCCGAGGCGATCGCGCTGGGATCGTCGCCGGCCACGTCCGAGACGATCAGCGTGGTCACCGGCGCCTGGCTCGCCTGCGCCAGCCGGCCGCCCTGGATGCGCGAGATATGCTTGCGCACGATGTTCATGTCGGTGATCGGCGCGCCACAGCGCAGCAATTCCCGGGTGGTCGCCTTCAGGTCGGCCATCGGAATGCCCTCGGCCGGCAGCGACAGCAGGCTCGAGCCGCCGCCCGAGACCAGCACCAGCAGCCGGTCCTGCGGCGTCAGCGATTGCACCGCGGCCAGGATCTCCGCCGCGGCCTGCTCGCCCGCCTCGTCCGGCACCGGATGGCCGGCCTCGATCACGCGGATATGGTCGGTCGGCATGCCATGCGCGTAGCGCGTGACCACCAGCCCCTCCAGCGTGGCCTTGCCGGCATAGGCGCGCTCGACCGCCGCGGCCATCGACGCAGCCGCCTTGCCCGCGCCCACCACCAGCGTGCGGCCACCGGCGTGCGGCGGCGGCAGGTGCTGCGCGACGATCTGCAGCGGATCGGCCGCCGCCACGGCGGCCTGGAAGGTCTCGAGCAGCAGTGCGCGGGCGTCCCCCGCGAACGCGGCGCTCACAGCGCCTCCGCGATGGCACGGCCCAGGTCGGCGGTACCGGCCTTGCCGCCGATATCGCGCGTCAGCGGTGCGTGCTCCGGCCCGGCCGCCAGCACCTGCTCGATCGCGCCCAGCACGGCGGCGCCAGCATCGTCATGGCCGAGGTGTTCCAGCATCATGGCGCCGCACCAGATCTGACCGATCGGGTTGGCCACGCCGCGCCCGGCAATGTCCGGGGCCGAGCCGTGCACCGGCTCGAACAGGCTGGGGAAGGTGCGGTCCGGATTGATATTGCCCGACGGCGCAATGCCGATGGTGCCGGTGCAGGCCGGGCCGAGATCGGACAGGATGTCGCCGAACAGGTTGCTGGCGACCACCACGTCGAACCAGTCCGGATGCTGGACGAAATGGGCGGTCAGGATGTCGATGTGGTACTTGTCGACCTTCAGGCCGGGGTAGTTCGCCGCCATTGCCTCGACCCGCTCGTCCCAGTACGGCATCGTGATCGAAATGCCGTTGGACTTGGTCGCCGACGTCAGGTGCTTCTTGGGGCGCTTCTGGGCCAGTTCAAAGGCGAACTTCAGGATGCGGTCGACCCCGGTGCGGCTCATCACCGTTTCCTGCACCACGATCTCGCGCTCGGTGCCGGGGAACATGCGGCCGCCAATGCTGGAGTATTCGCCCTCGGTGTTCTCGCGCACCACGTAGAAATCGATGTCGCCGGGCTGGCGGCCGGCCAGCGGGCTGCGGATGCCCGGCATCAGCCGCACCGGGCGCAGGTTCACGTACTGGTCGAACGAACGGCGGAACTGCAGCAGCGAACCCCACAGCGAAACATGGTCGGGCACCGTGTCCGGCCAGCCGACCGCGCCGAAATAGATGGCGTCGTACTTGACCAGCGTGTCGAACCAGTCGTCCGGCAGCATCTTGCCGTGGCGGGCGTAGTAGTCGCAGCTGGAAAAATCGAAGTGATCCCACTGGAAGTCGATGCCGAAGCGGCGCGCCGCGGCGTCCATCACGCGGATGCCCTCGGGCATGACTTCCGTGCCGATTCCGTCTCCGGGAATCACGGCAATCTTGTATTGGCTCATCGTTCTCGGGATTGCTAGCAGGTATGTCGGCGCCATGGCTGGCGACATTGGCGGGGGGAGCGTCCGCGGTTGCTTGGCAGCGGCGCGGGCGCGCGGGATAATGCCTGCATTCTATTGCAAAGCGGCAGCCCCCTGCCGTCCGGTGCCCCGACATGTGCCAGCTGCTAGGCATGAACTGCGCCACGCCGACCGACGTGACGTTCTCCTTCACCGGCTTTGCCGCGCGCGGAGGCCTGACCGACCACCACGCCGACGGCTTCGGTGTCGCCTTCTTCGAAGACAAGGCCTGCCGCCTGTTCATCGACAACCAGTCCGCCGGCACCTCGCCGGTGGCGGACCTGATCAAGCGCTATCCGATCAAGTCCAAGAACGTCATCTCGCATATCCGCAAGGCCACGCAGGGCACCGTGCTGCTGGAAAACTGCCACCCCTTCATGCGCGAGCTGTGGGGCCGGCACTGGATCTTCGCCCACAACGGCGACCTGCACGGCTTCACCCCGTTCCTGTCCGGCGTCTACCAGCCGGTGGGAGACACCGACAGCGAACTGGCCTTCTGCACGCTGATGCAGGGCCTGCGCAAGCGCTTCCCGGGCTCGCAGCCGCCGCTGAACGAGCTGGGGCACGCGCTGGCCGACATCACGCGCGACATCACGCTGCACGGCGTGTTCAACTACCTGCTGTGCAACGGGCAGGCGCTGTTCGCGCACTGCTCGACCCGCCTCTACTACATCGTGCGGCAATGGCCGTTCTCGACCGCGCACCTGATCGACGCCGACCTGTCGATCGACTTCGCGCAGGTCACCACGCCAGACGACCGTGTCGCCGTGATCGCCACCGCGCCGCTGACCGACAACGAGACCTGGACCCAGTTCGCCCCCGGCGAGCTGATCATGTTCGAGGACGGGCGCCCGACCATGACGCTGACCGTGCCGATCCCGCCCGAAGTCCAGGCCAAGAACGCCGCCAATACGGCCTGTACCTGAGCCATCCGGCACAAGGGAAAAAGGGACGCCGAGGCGTCCCTTTTTCATAAGGCTGGCAGTCCGTTCAGTGATGCAGGATCTTCGACAGGAACTGCCTGGCGCGCTCCGAACGGTGCTCGATATCGCCGAAGAACTCTTCCTTGTCGGCGTCCTCGACGATCTTGCCCTGGTCCATGAAGATCACGCGGTTGGCCACCTTGCGTGCAAAGCCCATTTCGTGGGTCACGCACATCATGGTCATGCCTTCCTGCGCCAGCTGCACCATCACGTCCAGCACTTCGTTGACCATTTCCGGGTCCAGCGCCGAGGTGGGCTCGTCGAACAGCATGCAGATCGGGTCCATCGACAGCGCGCGCGCGATCGCGACGCGCTGCTGCTGGCCGCCCGACAGCTGGCCAGGGTACTTCTCGGCCTGGCTCTTCAGGCCCACGCGCTCCAGGTATTTCATGCCCTTGGCCATGGATTCGTCCTTGGAGCGGCCGAGCACCTTCATCTGCGCGATGGTCAGGTTCTCGGTGATCGACAGGTGCGGGAACAGCTCGAAGTTCTGGAACACCATGCCGACGCGCGAGCGCAGCTTGGGCAGGTTGGTCTTGGGATTGCCCACCGAGGTGCCGTCGACCAGGATGTCGCCCTTCTGGAACGGCTCCAGCGCGTTGACGGTCTTGATCAGCGTCGATTTGCCCGAGCCCGACGGGCCGCACACCACCACCACTTCACCCTTGGCAACCTTGGTGGTGCAGTCGGTCAGCACCTGGAAGGAGCCGTACCACTTGGAAACGTTATTAATCTCGATCATACGGCCACCTTTTTCTGATAACGCTTGACCAGCAGCGAAGCGGAGAAACAAATGATGAAGTACACCAGGCCGGCGAACAGCAGCATCTCGACGATCCGGCCGTCGCGCTCGCCGATGCCGTAGGCCTGGCCGAAGAAGTCCGCCAGCGCGCTCACGTACACCAGCGACGTATCCTGGAACAGGATGATGCCCTGGGTCAGCAGCAGCGGCACCATGTTGCGGAACGCCTGCGGCAGGATCACCAGCCGCATCGACTGCCCGTAGGTCATGCCCAGCGCCTGCGCCGCGAACATCTGCCCGCGCGACACGCTCTGGATCCCCGCGCGGATGATCTCGGAGTAGTACGCCGCCTCGAACAGCGCGAATGCCACCAGCGCCGAGGTCATGCGCAGGTCGGTCGCCGGCGACAGGTTGAAGATCCCCTGCAAGACCTGCGGGATGATCAGGAAGAACCACAACAGCACCATCACCAGCGGGATCGAGCGGAAGATGGTGACGTACCCCTGCGCGAACCAGTTCAGCAGCCGGAACGACGACAGCCGCATCATCGCCAGGATGGTGCCCCAGATGATGCCGACCACCACCGCGGTGACGGTGATCTTCAGCGAGACCATCATGCCCTCGCCCAGCACGTGCAGCGTGGCCGGGTTGATCGAGGTGAAATCGAAGGAATAAGCCATGGCGCCCCCTTACTTGCCGCCGATGAAGCCGGGCACGCGCGTGCGGGCTTCGACCCAGCGCATCACCAGCATCACGGTGACGTTGATCAGCGCGTACATCAGCGTGACCGCGATGAACGATTCATACGGGCGCGCGGTGTAGTCCACCAGCTGGCGCCCCTGCGCGGCCAGTTCGAGCAGGCCGATGGTCGAGGCCACCGCCGAGTTCTTGAAGATATTCAGGAACTCGGAGGTCAGCGGCGGCACGATCACGCGGAACGCCATCGGCAGCAGCACGTGGCGGTACGTCTGCGGCAGCGTGAAGCCCATCGCCAGGCCGGCATTCTTCTGTCCGCGTGCCAGCGAGTTGATGCCCGAGCGCACCTGCTCGCACACCCGCGCGGCGGTAAACGTTCCCAGGCACAGCATGGCGGCCAGGAACTGCTGCGCGAACGGGTTCATCTGCTTGATCGCCTCGCCGCCGGGCAGCAGCTCGGGCGCGACAAAGTACCAGATGAACAGCTGCACCAGCAGCGGGATGTTGCGGAAAATCTCGACATAGGTGGCGGCAATGCCGGCCAGCCATTTGTTCGGCACCGTGCGCAGCACGCCGAGCACCGAGCCGATGGCCAGGGCAATGACCCAGGACGAGAGCCCCAGCGCGAGCGTGACCTTCAGGCCGGAGATCATCCAGTCCAGGTAGGTCTCGTTCTGGGCGGCCTGTTCGAGGAAAACTCCCCAATGCCAGTTGTAGTTCATGTTGCGTCCTCAAAAAGAAACGGAAGGACATGCCTTCCGTTTCGCAGTGCTGTCAACGGCAGGTCAGTCCAGCGCCTTGTCGTTAGGCGCCTTGATCAGCGTCTTCATGTCTTCGGACAGCGGGAAGTCCAGGTTCAGGCCCTTGGGCGGAACCGGTTGCATGAACCACTTGGTGTACAGCGTGTTGATCGAGCCGTCCTTCATCATGCCGGAGATGACGTTGTCGGACAGCTTCTTGAACTGCGGGTCGTCCTTGCGGATCATGCAGCCGTAGGACTCGCGCGATTGCGGCTTGCCCACGACGATCCAGTCGGCCGGGTTCTTGGCCTTGGCGCGTTCGCCATACAGCAGCGCGTCGTCCATCATGAAGGCGACCGCGCGGCCCGATTCCAGCGTCAGGAACGACTGGCCGTGGTCCTTGGTGCTGATGATGTTCACGCCCAGCTTCTGGTCGTCGTTCATCTTGCGCAGCAGGCGCTCCGACGTGGTGCCGGCGGTGGTGACGACGTTCTTGCCCTTCAGGTCGGCCCAGTCCTTGATGCCGGCATCCTTCTTCACCATGATGCGCGTGCCGATGATGAAGATGGAATTGGTGAAGGCGACCTGCTTCTGGCGTTCCAGGTTATTGGTGGTCGAGCCGCACTCGATATCGATGGTGCCGTTCTGCAGCAGCGTGATGCGGTTCTGCGAGGTGATCGGGATTTCCTTGACCTGCAGGTTCGGCAGCTTCAGCTGGTCCTTGATGGCTTCCACGATCTTCATGTTGATATCGTAGGAATAGCCGACCTGGCGCACGCCGCCCAGGTTGTAGTTGAACGGAATCGACGATTCGCGCACGCCGAGCGTGATGACGCCGGTGTCCTTGATTTTCTTCAGCGTGCCCGTCAGTTGTTCGGCTGCCTGTGCCGTCCCGCACATTACGCCCCCGGCAATCATCAGGGCAGCCAACTTGGCGAAATTCATAACATCTCCTTGACCATGAAGAGAAAGCGGGATTCTAAGAATAAAACCGCCACTGGTGAAACAGTATTGCGCAGCATCCGGCGCAATACAACTGGGTTTTCTCCTAGAACCTCACTTCGGGGCAATCCGTGCGCAGCGCGTCCGGATACGACAACGCGGCCTCCGGCGCTTGCCGGAGACCGCGTCTGGCGGTCATGAAGCCGGGGCCCGGGGACGATTATTGCACTGCACCATGCCAGTGCCTCGCCCCGGGCCCGCCTGCCCCGATCAGGGGTACAGGCCGCGCATTTCACGCGCTTGCAGGATCCGCGTACAGGCCACGATGAACGCCGCCGTGCGCAGCGTCACCTTGTTTTCCTGTGCCACTTGCCAGATTGCCCGGAAGGCTTCTTGCATGATCCGTACCAGGCGCTGGTTGATCTCTTCCTCGGTCCAGAAGAAGCTGGAGAAATCCTGCACCCATTCGAAGTAGGACACGGTCACGCCGCCGGCGTTGGCGATAACGTCCGGGCAGACCAGGATATTGCGCTCGCGCAGGATGTCATCGGCCTGCGGCGTGGTCGGGCCGTTGGCACCCTCGATCACCAGCTTTGCCGTGATTTTCGGCGCGTTTTCGGCGGTAATCTGGCCTTCCAGCGCGGCCGGGATCAGGATGTCGCAGTCGACTTCCCAGAACTGCTCGGTACGCAGGACTTCGCCGCGGAAGCCGTCGATGGTGCCGCTGTGCGACGCGTATTCCATCATCGCCGGCACGTCCAGGCCGGCCGGGTCGAACAGCGTGGTGCGGTGGTCCTGCACCGCCACCACCTTGGCGCCGGCCTCATGGAACAGCTTGGCGGCGACCGCGCCGACGTTGCCGAAGCCCTGCACCGCCACGCGCGCGCCCTTGACCTCGAGGCCGATATTGCGCGCGGCCTCGGAGCCGACCACGAACACGCCCCGGCCGGTGGCCTCGTGGCGGCCCAGCGAGCCGCCCAGCGAGATCGGCTTGCCGGTCACGACGCCGGTCGAGGTGCTGCCCGAGTTCATCGAATAGGTGTCCATCATCCACGCCATCACCTGTGCATTGGTGTTGACGTCGGGCGCCGGGATGTCCTTGCTCGGCCCGATGATGATGTTGATTTCACTGGTGTAGCGGCGCGTCAGGCGTTCCAGCTCCGCGTGCGACAGCGTGCGCGGGTCGACGCGGATGCCGCCCTTGGCACCGCCGTAAGGCACGTTGACCGCCGCGTTCTTCACCGACATCCAGGCCGACAGCGCCATCACCTCGGACAGCGTCACGTCCTGGTGGAAGCGCACGCCGCCCTTGCCCGGGCCGCGCGACAGGTTGTGCTGCACCCGGTAGCCCTCGAAATGGGCGATGGTGCCGTTGTCGAGCTCGATCGGCACGTCGACGATCAGGGCGCGCTTGGGACGCTTGAGGGTCTCGACCCAGCGCGCCAGCGAACCCAGGTAGGGCGTGACGCGGTCGACTTGCTGCAGGTAGATGCCCCAGGGGCCGAGGTTGTCGGCGTTGAGGTAGGACGGGAGTGCGTGCTTTTGGCCAGCAGTGTTGGTCGGTGCTGCGGAAGACATCGGGGTGGGTTCCGGGGTGGAAGATGGGCGCAAGCTTAGGCTTGGCGGCGGCCCGGAATCCAATGCCGTTTGCTCATCGGGTTATGCAGGACGCGCATAACCTTGGGGCAAACCGTCGCTACGCCGAGGTCAGGGTCCCCCACACCTGGTCCACCAGCTGCCGCTTGCGCCGCGCCCCGGCGCGCCGCTCGCCGCCGTTCTCGCCCGGCTTCTCCCGATACAAGCGGATCTCCATGTCGATCGACAGCGGCAGCCCGCGGGCCGACTCGGCCCGCACCAGCCGCCCCGCCGCGACGTCGTCGCGCACCGCGCTTTCGGGCAGAAAGGCCATGCCGTGGCCGGACAGCGCCATCACCTTGAGCGCCTCGGCCATGTCGGTCTCGTAGCATTTGTCCAGCTTGAGCGCCTCGGCGGTTTCAGCCAGCAGCAGGTCGACCATGCGGCCGAGGAAGGCGTTGGGCGTATAGCTGAGGAACGGCACCGGCTTCTTGTCGGTGCCCGGCAGCCGGAACAGAGGCTTGCCGGCGGGGTCCGGCACGCTGTAGGGCGATAGCCGTTCGGTCCCGAGCACCAGCATGTCGTACCGCGCGGGATCCAGCTGGATGGCCTGGCGCGCGTGGTGGTAGACCATCACCAGGTCGCAGCCGCCCTCGACCAGCATCAGCACCGCGTCATGGACATTGAGTGCGCGCAGCCGGCACGGCAGCGTGCCGAGCTTGCGCTCCAGCGCCTTGAGCCATTCCGGGAAGAAGGTCAGCGACAGCGTGTGCGGCACCGCGAATTCCAGCACCTGCGCGTTGGCCGAGCGCTGGCCGCGCATCAGCGCGCGGGTCTCGCTGACCTGCGCCAGCATCGCCAGCGCCTGCTCGTAGAACACCTTGCCGGCCGGCGTCAGGCTGGTGGGATAGCTCGAGCGGTCGATCAGCTCGGTGCCAACCCACGCCTCGAGCGACTGGATCCGGCGCGAAAACGCCGGCTGCGTGACGTGGCGCAGTTCGGCCGAGCGCGAGAAGCTGTGCGTCTCGGCCAGGCTGACGAAGTCTTCAAGCCATTTGATTTCCATGACGCGGATTATCCACCGGCGCGCGGGTGTCCGTCACCTGACACCGGTGCGTTGCGGCCGCTACGCCGGTCCGCCCTTGCCCTGGTGCCGCTGGCGCAGCCAGGGATAGCGCCCGACATCCTGCCCGCCATAGTCGGGGTCCAGGTAGACGTAGCAGCGCTGGATGCGGAAGTTGCGGATCTCGAACACGTCGCACCAGCGCCCCCCGGCATGGCCGACGTCCGCGCGCCAGGTTTCGCCGCTGACGAGGCTGCCGGCAGACGTGCCTTCCACCACCATCAGGTCCCCCTGCTGGATAAAGTTGGCGTAGGCGACATCGTGGCGCACCGATGCCACGATCCCCATCAGGTCGCCGAACAGTTGCTCGATCTGCGCGCGCCCGCGTGCCACACCCCATTTGGGAAAACAGAATTCCGCGTGCTCGTCGAAGAGATCGATCACGCTCTCGCCCCGGTCCATGCGTCTGAAGTACTCCAGCGCCACCGCCTTGCGCTGTTCATCCGTCATTGTCTTGATTTCCATGATCCCGTCTCCTGGGCCGCCGGGCTGGCGGCCGCCTGTCAGATCCGGCGCGGCCGCCCGTGCCCCCCGGGGGCCGCGCCAGGCCCGGCCTACTTTGCGATCGACTCGAGCGCGCTGTAGTTCATGTCGGCTTCCTTGATCTTCGCCTCGTTGAGCTTGTAGCCGCGGAACAGATAGATCGAGGCGTGGCGCGCCTTGAAGTCGATGATGTCGCCCTGGATCGAGGACGAGTATTTGGTGCCGTCCTCGCCGGTCGACGGCGTCATATGGAAGTTGATGAATTTCCAGAACTCGCCCTTCTTGTCATAGGCCTCGCCCATGTAGACGCGCGGATAGTTCACGTCCATGTAGACCACCTTCCTGCCATAAGGGTGTTCGGCGGGCGGCGTGCCTTCGATCACCCACACCTCGCGCGGCTGCCAGGTCTGCACCGGATTCCAGTACGGCGCGTTCTTCAAGTCCACCGTCTTCCATTCTTCGGGCGTGCCCTTCTTGGACGGCGTGTAGCCCAGCTTCGCGTCCGAGATCGCCAGGATCCAGCGCTTGCCCACCAGCCTGATCTTCGGATACCAGGAAGGCCTGGCGTTCCAGACATAGATGTCGTCGTTGAGCACATCCAGCCCGCCCACCGGGTCCATCCATGCGCCGCCCGACAGCCGCCGCGTGCGCCGGGCCGACTTGATATAAGCCCAGCTGTCTTCCAGCTTGGGGCTGTCGTAGCGGATGGTGAAGGTGCCCAGCCCGCGGATGTCCTCCGGCGCGGTCGCGGCGAACAGTGTCTTGCTCAGCACGCTGCCGTCGCCCAGCACGGGCTTGTCGCCGCTGAGCCGCCCCTTCAGGTAATAGCGCTGGAACACCCAGTCCTGCGTCGACTCCAGGCCCTTGTCGCCGCTGATCATCAGGAAGGTGACCTTGTTGTTGATGACGTCGCCTTCCGGGGAGGCGTAATAGAAGTTCCAGATCAGCTTGTCGCCGGCAAAGGGGTCGTTCTGGCTCACCTGCGGGAACGGAATGCCGGCTTCCCAGCCGGTCACCTCGCGGGTCTTCTCGTCGAACTGCGCCTTGCCGGCGTTCTTGCGCGTCGCCTCCAGGTACTTGGGATCGAGCTGCACCGGCTTGGCGTGGGCCAGCGGGATCCTCAGGCCGGTATTGCGGATCTGCCATTCCAGCTTCTCGGTAAGCAGGCTGGCAATGGTGTGGCCGTCGAAGGTGTCGCCTTTGACCTTGTCGAGGTTGTCCTTGTCGATCACGGTGCCGGCCGGCAACTCGGCCGCCTGGCTGGCGGCGCTGGCGCTGGCGAGCACCGCCAGCAGGCACAGCGCGATGGTCTTGCGGATGCGAATCATGTTGTGTCTCCTCACTCGGGATGCATCAGAACTGGCGCGTCAGCCGCGCCAGGAACTGACTGTTGTTGGCAAAGGTGCCGAACAGGCGCGTGGACCCTTCCACCTGGCCGGGGTTGCGCTTGTTCTTGGCAAAGAACAGGTCCGCCTCCAGCACCAGGCGCCAGTGGTCGCCGTAGACGAATTCCACGCTCGGGATCAGGAAGCCGCCGCGGCCTTGCAGGTCCACGCCCGCGGCCAGCTGCGGATTGATCTTGTCGTTGCGGTAGTTCAGCCCGAGGATCACCGTGGCGATGGTGGAATGCTCCTTGGCCGCGGCGCCGTAGCCGACGAGATTGACGATGTCGTCGGAACGCCTGAAGTTCTGGATCCACTTGTCGAACACCTGCACCGAGAAGAACGACGGGCGGCTGGTCCCCAGCAGGCGGCTCAGGTTCAGGTTCTTGTCCATGCGGAACATGGTGGTGACAACGTCCTTCCTGATGATGCCGCCGAAGCCCGGCAACGCCCCGCCAAAGAAATTGGTGCCGATGTTGTAGGGCGCGTTGCGCGTGTAGACCAGTTCGGTGCTCAGCACGGCATCGATGGCGGGGACATAGCCGCTGGCGGTCGCGCCGAACAGGTCGATCTTGGGGAAGATGAAGTCCCCCAGCGTGCCGGTCGGAGCCTGTCCCGACGGCGCGAAGGCCGAGTTGACCACCGGGTCGTTGCTGAACGTCTTCAGGTAGGCCAGCGAATAGTTGACCGGGCCGGCGATGCCCTCCCAGCGCACGCCGCCGGTCTGGTCGCTGACATTGGCGCCGGGCTGCCGGTAGTTGTAGTTGAGCGCGCCGGGCGCGAGGAAGTCGACGCCCTTGTATGGCTGGCCCGCCCAGCGGCCGCCGTACAGGTCGTAGCTGTTGCCGATGTCGCGGTTGCGGTCGAGGCCCGGCCGGTACAGCAGCTGCAGGCTGCCGTCGGCTTCGGGCACGTTGACCTTGGCCTTGACCAGGAACAGCGGCTTGCGCAACTCGTCGCCCTCGCGCTCCAGGAACGAGCGCCAGCGGTAATCGAAGCCGTGCACCAGGTCGAGGGCGCGGAAGAAGTCGGTCTCGCCCCAGACCACCTGCTGCTTGCCGATGCGCAGGTTGACCCGCTCCACCGGCGAGAAGTCCATGTAGTACTCGCGCAGGTCGGCGTTGTCGTACTGGTCCATCAGCCGGCTGCCCGGACCGCCGGGCGAGCTGGTGCGGTTCAGTTGCTCGAGGTCCTTCAGGTAGCGCGTCTTGTATTCGCCGTCGGCCCGGCCGACCACCTTCCATGTCACCGGCCCGGTCTTGGCGTCGGCATTGAGCAGCAGCGAGCCGCGCAGCATGGACGGCGCGAACCTGTCGTCGCGGCCGGTCTCCGGCGGATTCTGCAGGTTGAACGAGGCCCACGTGCGCGCATAGCCGCCCACGCGGAAGCTGTAGTCCTCTCCTTTGGCGTCGCTGCCGGCGTCCTGCGCGGCGGGCGCCGCCGGCTCCCGGGTCTCTGCGGTCTCTGCGCTCTCTGCGGCCTCCGCGGCCAGCAGCTGCGGCGCCACCGCCAGCAGCGCCAGCGCCAGGCCCGCGGCGCTGGTGCCCCGGCGCCGCCCCTTCCAGCAATGCATTGTCATGGTCTCCTCCTGTTGGTCTTGTATCTCTGGCTCTTGTCGATACCTGGCCGCTATGCCTCCGGCACCGGATGCATCGAGATGTCGCGCTCGCCGGCGGCATTGCCTGCGCCCGCTCGCTTCACGATGAACGCCGGCCGGAACACCAGCACCATCGCGGGCATGATGAACAGCGCACTGAGCGCCGAGACGAACAGCCAGATCGCCATCAGCACGCCCATGTCGGCCTGGAAGCGCAGCGACGAGGCGCACCACAGCACCACGCTGGTGGTCAGCGTCAGCGCCGTCACCACCACGCCGCGGCCCGCGCCCAGCAGCGAGGCCACCGTGGCCGTGCGCAGGTCTTTGCCTTCGGCTATCTTTTCCTTGATGCCGTCGACGATGTAGAAGGCGTAGTCGACACCGAGGCCGATGCCCAGCGCCGCCACCGGCAGCGTGCTGAGGTTCATGCCGATGCCCTTCCACGCCATGTAGCTGAAGGTGATGGTGTTGGACAGGATCACCGGCACCATGAAGAAGATGCCGGCCGTGACCGAGCGGTACGCGACCGCGCAGCACAGCACCAGCACCAGCAGCGCCAGCGCGATGCTCTCGATCTGGCCGGCGAGGATCACCTCGTTGACCGCGGCCAGCACGCCGACCAGCCCGCCGGCCAGCTGGTACGTGCCCTGTGCCAGCGGATGGGCGTCGACATATTCCTTGAGGCGCGCCATCGCGGTACGGATGCTGTCGCCCTGGTGGTCGCGGAAGTAGAACGTCACCGAGGCATTGCGCGCCTGCGCATCGGTGAAGCGGGCCATGTCGCCGGGATCGGAGCCCGACACGAACATGTACATCAGCTCGCCGTTCTCCTGCGCGGTGCCGCCGAGCTCCTGGTAGCGCGGGTTGTTCTCGTTGAGCACGCGCCGGACCATCGGGATGACGTCGGCGATCGAGGCGCTGCCGCCGATCTCCGGCTGCGCCGCCATATAGCGCTGCATCCCCGCCATGCTCGCCAGCACCTCGGGCGACTTCACTGCATTGGGCTGGTGTCCCGCAAACACCGCGTAGAGACGGTCGGCACCCTGGAACTGGCGGTTGATGGCAGCGGCATCCTGGTTGTAAGTCGAATCGGGCCAGAGGATGGGCGAGCCCGGCTGCGCATCGCCGACCTGGATCCGGGTCGCGTACCAGGCCGAGACGGCGAACACCGCCACCGCGCCGGCCAGCACGGCGTAGCGCCAGCGCGACGTCGCGCTGCGCACGCACACGCCGAGGATTCGGTCGAGCGCCGGGCCCAGGTCCAGCCGATGCGCGTGGCCGCGCGGATCGCGCACCCACGACAGCAGCACCGGCGTCATCACGCATGCGCTCAGCGCGATGGTCATCACCCATATCGTGCCGATGATCGACACCTTGTGCATCAGCGGGATCGGCGTCAGCACCACCACCACCATGCAGCCGGCGTCGGCAACCACGCCCAGCATGCCGGGCTTGAACAACTGCAGCATGCTGGCCCGCGCCGCCGCGCGCGGGGTGTCGGCGCCCGCGGCCAGCTCCTCGTCGAAGCGCGACACCAGCTGCACCGAATGCGAGATCGCGCGCGCCGTGATCAGGAACGCAATCACGATCACCAGCGGGTCGAGGTTGTAGCCGAGCAGCCGCGCGGCGCCGAGCGCCCAGATCGCGCTGCTCAGCCCCGCCAGCAAGGGCAGCAGCGTGCCGCGCCAGGTGCGCGCGACGATAAACAGCAGCAGCACCAGGCAGCCTACCGTCAGCATGAAGATGTGCAGCGTCTCGGGCAGGAAGTGGCTGACCCAGCCATACAGCATGGGCTCGCCGGTCACGCGCACGCGCACGCCGTCGCCACGCGCCGCATCGGCAATGGCCTGCACCTGCGGGAAGATCTTGTTGTAGTCGGCCGAGCCCTCGTAGAAATCGACGGTCACCAGCGCGGCGCGCAGGTCCTTCGAGACATAGGCGCCATAGACCAGCGGGTTGTTGAGCACGGCCTGCTTCAGCGCGTTCAGCCCGGCCGCGTCCTGGGGCACGTCCGGCCACATCAGCGGCGACGAATCGATGGCCTCGGTGGAGCCGCGGATCTCCTTGAGCTTGCGCGACGCCAGCGAGACGATCTGGAACTGGTTGGCGCCATCGACGCGCTGCAGCGCCGCCGTGACCGTCTTGACCTTGGTCAGGAAGGCCGTGTTGAAGATGTCGCCCTGCTCGGCCTCGAGCACGAGGCTGACCACGTTGGAGCCGCCGAAGGCGTGCTTGTACTGCTCGTGGACCTGGATATACGGATGGCTGCGCGGCAGCAGGTCGTCGAAGACAGTCCTGACCTCCACCCGCAGCGCGGCCACCAGCATCAATGCGGTGACCAGCAGGAACAGGCCCGCGACATAGGCCCGCCGCCGGATGCAGGCCTCGGCAAAGCGTTCGAGCCTGCCCGGTTGTGTTGTGTTCATGATCTCCTCCAGATTCTCTTTCTGCGCGCAGCCGGGCTGTCCCGTGCTTACAGCGCCCTGGCCGTGCCGGCCGCGAGCCGCGAGCCAGCGGCGTAGTACTTGCCGCCATGCGCGAGCACGCGCGTGTACCAGCCGCGGTCCATCGCGTCGAAGCGCGTCGCGCGCCAGGCGGCGCCATCGGCGCCGCCCAGCAGCACCACTCCCTTGTCGCCCACGGCGACCCACTGGCTGCCATCCCAGGCCACGTCGAACAGGTCTTCCTGCGTGGCGCCGGCGACGGATTTCCAGCTGGTGCCCGCATCGCTGCTGACCAGCACGGTGCCGCGCAAGCCCACCGCCACCGCGTGGCCGTCGTCGCGCATGCGCACCGACATCAGGCTTTGCCGCGCCGGGCTGGTGACGGTGGTCCAGTGTTCGCCGGCATCGCGCGTGACGCGGATGCGGCCGAACTCGCCCACCACGCAGCCACGGGCGCCATCGAAGGCAACGCCGTTCCAGGCGGTGTCCTCGACGGGCGCGGCGGACTCCCAACTGTTGCCGTAATCGAGCGAACGCAGCAGCACGCCGCCGCTGCCCACCGCCCAGGCACGTCCATCCTGGCTCGCCTGCACCCGCATCAGCTTGTTGCTGATCGAGGAGCGCGGCGCGCGCGCGGCCTGCCAGTTCATGCCGCCGTCGGCGGTGGCCAGGATGACGCCGTCGTTGCCGACCGCAACGGCACGGCGCGCATCCCAGGCGGCGATGTCCTGCAGGGTTGCGCGCTGCGTGGTGCGCTGCAGGCGCCAGGCCTGTCCGGCGTCATCGCTGTGCAGGATCTTGCCGTTGGTGCCGACGGCCCACATGTGCCCGTCGGGCAGCACGGCCATGCCGTAGAAGGCGTCGCCGCGTTCCACCAGTGGCTGCGGCAGCGCCTTGCCGGCCGGCTTCGGCTTGATGAACAGGCCCGCGTAGAGCAGGCCGCCGATCACTGCCACGGCCGAACCGGACAGCAGGTAGCGTTTGATGCGTTGCATGTTGTGGTCTTCCTCGGAATGTCGCGCTGCGCCGGCAGCAGGCGCACGGCGCCCTGCAGGGTTTCACTGCGAGACAGGTTCAGGCTGGCTTGCCGGCTGCCGCCGGCGGCGGCTTTATGTGGCGGCGGCGGCGGCGCTCTGCAGCGCGCGCTCCAGTTCCTCGTCGAGAAGGCGTGGATTGGCGTGCGGAACGAACTGCAGGAAAGGCTCGGTCTCGACGCGCTCGAACAGGCCGGCGCGGTGGTACGGATCCGATTCGATCAGCGCCCGCGCCTGCGCGCTGTCGCCCTGCACGGCAAGGAACAACCCCCGCGGCGCCTGTGCTTCGTCACACAGGGCGCCGGCACAGACGATCTCCGGCAGGTGCGCGGCGATGTGGCGGATATGGTCCGGTCGGTGCTGCAAGCGCGCGGCGGCGATGTCGGTGCGGAAGTAGGCGCGAATGACTGTTGGCATGATGGGGGCCTCATTTGGCGGAAGCGCTACCGTTGCGGCGCGCGCTCAGGCGGGAGCGGCACCGTCGTAGGCGCGCTGCAGCAGGTCGCGGACCGCTGCGCGCTCGAGCGGGCGCGGATTCGGGTACGGCGCCGCGACCACCAGGTCGGCCGCCTGATCGAGGCCATGCGCCGGCATGCCGATCTCGCGCAGCGAGCGCGGCACGCCGAGCGCGGCGCCGAGCTCGCGCAGTCCTGCGGGCGCGGTGGCAGTGCCCAGCGCGCGCGCAATGCGCACCATCGCCTGCGGCGCCGCTGCGGCGTTGTAGGCCATGGCATAGGGCAGCACCACGGTGTGGACTTCCGCATGCGGCAGGTTGAAGCTGCCGCCCAGGGTATGGCACAGCTTGTGGTGGATGCCCATCTGCAGGTTGCCCAGCACCATGCCGCACAGCCAGGCGCCGTACAGCGCATCGCCGCGCGCCCCGGCGTTGCAGGCATCGCGCTTCAGGCATCGCAGCGCGCCGGCCAGCGCGCGGATGCCTTCTTCGGCCATCAGCGCGTAGACCGGGTTGCCGTCGCCGGCGTAAAGGCCCTCCGCCGCGTGCGCGATCGCATTCATGCCGCTGGTCATGGCCAGGCCCGGCGGCAGGGACAGCGTCAGCTCGGGGTCGTAGATCACGGTGCGCGGCGCCACGCGCCAGTCGCGGCCGGTATGCTTGAGGCCGCCTTCGGTGATGGCGTACAGCGGCGTCATCTCGGAGCCGGCGTAAGTGGTCGGCACGGCGATGAACGGCAGCCCGACCTCGAGCGCGATGGCCTTGGCCAGGCCCATGGTCGAGCCGCCGCCGGCCGCCACGCAGCCATCGGCGTCGGCACGCCGCACCGCGTCGACGGCGTTCTTCACCACATCGACCGGTACATGCATCACGGCATGGCCGTAGACGCCGACGCTGCGCGCGCCGATCAGCTCGGCCATCTGCCGGCCCAGCGCGAACTGCTCCGGCGAGGTCAGCACCAGCACGCGCCGCACGCCGAGCAGTTCCACCTCGCGCAGCAGGTGCTCGCGCGCACCGTTGCCGAACACGATGCGGGATTGGCGCGTTTCATGGATAAAAGATTGCATGCCGCAAGGCTCCTTGGCGTTCAACTGGCATCTGGCACGCAGGCGGCCAGGAAGTAATTGGCGTAAGCGATTTCGCGGTCGCGGATGCCGTGCTCAGTGCCCGGCTCGACCCGGATGCTGACGTCGGCGCCGGCGGCACGGAACCACTGCGCCGACTCGCGCACGCTGTCGGCAGGCACATGCGGATCCTCGTCCCATGTCGACAGCAGCACCGGCATGCCTGCCAGCCACGGCCGCGCGCACTCGCGCGGCGCGCCCGGGGGGCCGATCAGCCCGCCGGTCAGGGCGATCAGGCCCGCATACCGGCGCCGCTGGCGCCAGAGGAATTCACTGCACAGGCAGGCGCCCTGCGAGAACCCCACCAGCACCTGCGAGGTGTAGGGAAAACCCATCGCCAGCAACGCCTCGGACAGCACCTCGATGCGCGCCAGCGCCTGTGACAGGCGCGGCTCGTTGGCCTCGAGCGGAGCGATGAAGCGCTCCGGATACCAGGTGTTTTCCGCGGCCAGCGGCGCGAACCATGCCACCTGGGGGCAGTCGAGCCGGTCGACCAGCAGTTCGCGCATCAGCGCCGGCGACTGGCCGCGGCCATGGACCAGGATCGCCGCCAGCCGGGCATTGCCCGCCGGCGCGTCGAACACGCTCAGCGGCGTGTGCAGGTGAGGATTGAGGACAGGCATGATGTTTCCGGCTTCGGGCCATGCACGGCCACACAGCGCGACGAGGGTCCGCTTCAGTAGTGCAGGCTTTCCAGCGATTGCAGGATGGTTGCGCGCTGGCTCTCGAACTGCGGCGCGATCTGCAGCGTCGAGCCCATGCTTTCATAGGGCTCGTCGATCAGGAACGCCTGGGGCTTCGACACGGTGGCCTCGAACATCGCGCCGCTGGGGGTACGCACGTAGATCGATTCGAAGTAGCCGCGGTCCTTGCGTTCGGAGGTGTCGGTCAAACCCAGGCCCTCGAGCCGCGCCTTCACCATGTCCTGCACCACGCGGTCTTCGACCTGGAATGCGCAGTGGTGCACGGTGCCCTCGCCGTAGGTCCAGCTGGCCTGGGGCAGGTCGGGCTCGAGCGAGAAATCGACCAATTTTCCGGAGGCACCGTCGCCGAAGGCATAGCGCAGGTACTTGCCATCGCGCCCGACTTCGCGCCCCGACCATCCTTCCTGCATGAATTGCTGCGACGACTCCATTTCGCGCACGTTCACCGCGATGGTATGCAGGCCGCGGATCGCGAACTCGGCCGGCACCTCGCCGTTGGAGTAAGGCGTACGCGCGTCATCGGCGATGCCGATCAGCTCGTACTCGACCCCGCACGGGTGGGCGAAGGCCAGCACGACCTCGCCAAAGCGTTCGGTACGGCGCACCTCGAAGCCGTGGTCGAGCAGGCGCTGGTGCCAGAACGGAATCGCCGAGCCTGGCACCGACAGCGCCAGGCTGCCGATCTGGCCCGTGCCCCGCGTGCCCTTGCGGCCGAAGTGCGCGACCGGGAAGCAGGTGATCAGCGTGCTTTCCTCACCCAGGTCGTTGCCGTAGTACAGGTGATAGAACGGCGTGCCGCCGTCGTAGATCAGGGTCTTCTTGACGCTCTTCAGCGAAAGCACCCTGGTATGGAAATCATAGTCCTGCTGCGCGGTCCCCACGCTGAGGGTGATGTGGTGGTGCCGCTGGATGGCTCGGTCGGCTGCTGTCATGGCGTCTCCTTCTGATTTCTGTTTGTCGATTTGCGGCGGTGGTCAGTCTGGCCCGCCCGCGCTGCGGGCGGGTGTCATGGCCTCGTCAACGAGGCTCCACACAAAGCGTCCCGAGGGTTCGCGCTGTTCCTCGGCGATATGGGCGATCAGCCCCGCGGCGCGGCTCAGCACGGCAAAGCCCCGCATCAGCCGCGCCGGGATGCCGATGTCGCCCAGCACCGCCGCCACGGCGCCGGTGGCATTGATGGTGATATGGCGGCCGGCGGCGGCATCGACTTCGGCGGCCAGTCGTTCCAGCGCGGCGCAGCGTTCCCCATAGGTGCCCAGCTCGCGCGCCAGCGCCAGCAGCGCCAGCGCGCGCGGATCGTCGGGACGGTGCAGGTGATGGCCGAAGCCGGGCACGGGCTCGCGCCGCGCACGGTATGCGCGCGCGATGCGCCGGGCCTCCGCTGCGCCGTCGGCACCGGCCGCCGCGATCTGGTCGAGCAGCCCCGCGGCGGGTTCCATGGTGCCGATGAACTGGCTGGCCACCGCCAGCAGGCCCGCCGCAACGCCGGCCTGCAGGTTTTCCGGCGAACTCGAATAGATCATGCGCGTGGCAATCGCGCTCGGCGTCATGCCATGTTCCATCAGCGTCACCAGCACCGCCTCGGCGATGCGGCGCTGCGCCGGGCCGGGCGCGCTGCCGAAGGTCTGCTTCATGAAGACGTCGATGAAGCTGGCCTGGCCGAGCAGGTCCGCAACCAGGTCGTCCTCGCCGTAATAGACCGCTTGCTCGGTGTAGCGACAGAGCCGCGTGCGCGGCGCAGCGGAGGCTTTGGGCGAAGTCATGTCGCGCTCCAGGTGGACAGGATCGACTCGCGCACCGCCGGCTTCAGCACCTTGCCGACCGCGCTGCGCGGCAATGCGTCGAACACGTGGATGTGCTTGGGCGTCTTGACCGAACCCAGCTCGCGCTTGACCAGCGCGATCAGTTCGTCTGCGGCAACCTGCATGCCGGGGCGCAACTGCACCGCGGCGTGCACGGCCTCGCCCCACTTGGCGTCGGGGATGCCGACCACCGAGCAGTCGGCCACCGCGGGGTGGGCGGACAGCACCACCTCGACGTCGCCGGGATAGACGTTGAAGCCGCCGGTGATGATCACATCGCGGATGCGGTCGCGCAGGAACAGGAAGCCGTGCTCGTCGAAGACGCCGGCATCGCCGGTGCGCAGCCAGCCGTCGACCAGCGTCTTGCGGGTTTCCTGCTCCGCTTTCAGGTAGCCGCTCATGACCAGGTCGCCGCGCACTGCGATCTCGCCCTCTTCCCCGGCGCCGAGCACGTTGCCGGCCTTGTCGACGATGGCCACCCGGGTCAGCAGCGACGGCCTGCCGACCGAAGCGAGCCGCTCGCCGTGCATCTCGCCCGGCGGCAGGAAGGTGATGATCTGCGGCGCTTCGGTCTGGCCAAACGACGTGCACAGCACCGGGCCGAACACCGCCTGCGCGTCGCGGATCTGTTCCGGGCGCATCGGCGCGCCGCCGTAGACCAGATAGCGCAGCGCCGGCAACGCGCGCGGCGCGCGCCGCTGCTCTTCGACCAGTGCCAGGATCAGCGTCGGCGGCGCGAAGAACAGCGTCGCGCCGTGGGCCTGGGCCGCATCGAGCAGGCCGGCCGGCTTGGCCGATTCCGGGAACACCAGCGCCCCGCCGGCACCGAGCAGCGGCAGCATGTAGGTGGAGGTTCCATGCGTGATCGGCGCCGCCACCAGGTAGCGGTCTGCCGGCGTCAGGCCAAGTTCGTGGATCTGGGTTGCGATATTGGCGTTCCATGCCCGCAGCGGCTGGATCACGCCCTTGGGAAAACCGGTTGAACCGCCGGTGAACTTGACCGCCTGCGCCGCTTCCAGCGGCACGCCGCCGCGGCCACGAGGGCCCATCACCACCGCAGCGAAATCGCCACCGTCTGCGCCGAGGTCGGACAACAGGCGCAACGGCGCCGCGATGCCGGCGAGGCGCCCGGCCATGCCGGCATCGGCCAGCACCAGCGAGGGCTCGACGAAATCGACAATGCGGCGCAGCTCGGGATCGCCGTTGCGCGGATTCAGCGGCACCCATACCTTGCCGGCGGCCAGTATCGCCAGGATCGCCACCAGGTGATCGACCGTGTTGGCGGCGCCGACGCAGACGCGGCTGCGGGGCAACGGATCGAGCGCCACCAGGGCCGCGGCGCGACGCAGCACCGCGTCGGCAAGCACCCGGTATGACAACTGGCCATCGGCACTGAAGATGGCGGTCCGCTCGGGGTGGCGGTGGGCGGCGCGCCACAGGAAATCAATGGGATACATGCGGGAAGCTTCTCCGAAATCGAGGAATGGATGCGTGGTTGCCGGATACGGGCAGCGCGGCAGGTCAAGCATCTGCATGGCTCGAACTATAGGACTTTGTTCGAACATTCGAATATTAGGAAAAACCCTGCGCGCAATGCTAAGATCGATCCGCGCGTCGCGGCGGCTGTCACGGGCATCGGCCGCGGCGCCGACGCCCTTGCCGCCGACCTCTCGCCAATTCATGCAAAGAGACATCGACCCCGTTTCCGCCGCCCTGGGCGCGACCTCGCCGCGCCATCTCGACCTGGCCCGCACGCTGATGCAGGAAATCGTGAACGGCAACCCTCCCGTCGGCGCGCTGCTGCCGACCGAGGCGGAGTTGTGCGAAACCTGGAACCTGAGCCGGTATGCGGTGCGCCAGGCGGTGCAGAAGCTGACCAACCTGGGCATGGTTTCGCGCCAGGCCGGTGTCGGCACGCGTGTGATCTCAGACCGTCCGCAAAGCCGCTTCACCCAGCTGATGGACTCACCTGCCGATCTGGTCAGCTATGCCAAGGGAACGACGTTGCGCACCTCGGCGTTCGGCACGGTGAAGGCAGATGACACGCTGGCGGCATTGCTGCGCTGCGCGCCCGGCGCGCGCTGGCTGCATATCCGCGGCACCCGCTTCGACAGTGCGCCCGGCCACGAGCCGATCGGGCTGGTCGACATCTATGTCGACGGCGCTTACGGCGAGCTGTCTCCGCCCGGCGAGACGCTCGACGTGCCGGTGTACACGATGGTGGAGAAGCAATACGGGATCAAGGTCACCCGCGTGGAGCAGGAGGTGCAGGGATGGCTGGTCGAAGGCGCGCAGGCCGCTGCCTTGCAGGTGCCGGACAAGTCGGCGGGCCTGCGCATCGTCCGCACCTATTTCCTGCGCGACCAGGCGATCATCGTGACCACCGGCGTGCATCCGGCCAGCCGCTTCAGCTACTGCTCGACTTACCAGCTGCAGCAGGCCGGCAGCTAGTGCGGCACTGAGCCCGCCTCAACCCCGGTGGGCCCAGCCGGTCATGCGCTTCTCGGCCACCGCGAACAGCTCGTACATCGCCATCGCCATCACCGCGATCACCACCAGCCCGGCAAAGGCCAGCGGCATCTTCATGGCGGAGCCGGCCGACACCAGCAGGTAGCCGATGCCCTCGTTGGCGGCATTCATCTCCGACACCGTGGTGCCGACAAAGGCCAGCGTGATCGCCACCTTCAGCGAGGCGAAGAAATACGGCAGCGCGCGCGGCAGGCCGACCTTGAACAGCACGTCGCGCCGTTTGGCGCCCAGCACGCGCAACACGTCTTCCAGTTCCGGCTCCAGCGTGGCCAGCCCGGTGGCGATATTGACCATGATCGGGAAGAACGAGATCAGGAACGCGGTCAGGATCGCCGGCCCGGCGCCGAGCCCGAACCACACCACCAGGATCGGCACGAAGGCGGCCTTGGGCAGCGCGTTGAAGGCGGTCATCAGCGGGTAGCTGGCGGCATAGAGCAGCCGCGACGAGCCCATCGCCAGCCCGAGCAGCACGCCCACGCCGATGGCCACGCCAAAGCCCACCATGGTGGTCCAGAAGGTGCGCCACGCATGGCCCGCAATCACGTCCGCATAGTCCGCCAGCGCGGCCACGATGGCGGACGGCGCCGGCAGGATGAAGTCGGATACGTCAAAGGCCATGCACGCGCCCTGCCAAAGCAGCAGCACCGCGGCCAGCAGCAGCCACGGCGCCACGCGCTGCACGCGGCGCTCCTGCGCGGAAGTCAGCATCATCATCATTGTCTTGCCTCGGGGTCTGCTTCAGTGTTGGCGCACATGGCCGATCTTCTCGCGCAGCGCGTGCACCAGCCCGGCAAAGGGCTCCGTATAAGTCAGCTCGAGATCGCGCGGGCGCGGCAGGCCGATCTCCTTGCGCAGCACGATGCGGCCGGGGCGCTGGCTCATCACGTAGACCGTGTCGGCGAGGAACACGGCCTCGCGCAGGTCGTGCGTGACCAGGATCACGTTGAAGCGCTGCGCCTGCCACAAGTCGCGCAGCACGCACCACAGTTCCTCGCGGGTGAAGGCGTCGAGCGCACCGAAGGGCTCGTCCAGCAGCAGCATGCGCGGCTGGTGGATCAGCGCGCGGCAGATCGAGGCGCGCTGCTGCATGCCGCCGGAGAGCTGCCACGGGTACTTGTCCTCGTAGCCGCCCAGGCCCACGGTATGCAGCAGCCGGCGGGCGCGGTCGACGTATTCGTCGCGCCTGGCACGCAGAGTCGAACGGTAGGGCTCGACGATTTCCAGCGGCAGCATCACGTTGTCGAGCGTGGTGCGCCATGGCAGCAGCGTTGGCGCCTGGAACGCCATGCCGACCTGCTTGAGCGGCCCGCTCACCTTCTGACCGGCCACCTTCACGGTACCGCGCGTGGCCGGTCTCAGCCCGGTCGCCAGCTTCATGAAGGTGGACTTGCCGCAGCCGGACGGGCCGACGATGGCGATGAACTCGCCCGGCGCAGCCTGCAGCGACAGGTCTTCCACCGCGAACTCGCCCTGGCGCGCGAGCGTGTCGTCATAGGCCAGCCAGACCCGGTTGAAATCGACGAAGGGCTCGACGGGCGCGGACGCTGCCGCCGCGGCAGCCGCGGTGGCCGGCATGGATTCAGCCAGGCCCGCCATCATCGCAGCACATCCAGTTCGGCCGCGCTCGGCAGGTACGCGTCGGTCCACAGCGCATCGGCGTTGATACGGCCCTTGGTGCCGAAGGCATCGGCCACCTGCGAGGCCATCAGCGACAGGCGCGGCTTGCTGATGCGGCCAAAGCCCTCGGCCTTGGCGTCGGGCGACCGGACCACGCTGTCCAGCGCCAGCTTCAGCCGGCGCGTTTCCAGCTTTTCGTCGATGATGCCGTCGCGCGCCTTGAGGGCGCGGATGCCCTCTTCCGGCCTCGCGATCACTTCGCGCGCCGACTTGCTGAAGGCGCGCAGGAACGCCTTCACCGCCTCCGGGTTCTTCCTGATGAATTCCTCCGACGCGATCACGGCGTTGCCGTACAGCTTCACGCCGAACTGCGGGTACGGCAGCACCACGATGTCCTCGTCCTTCACGCCGCGCGCGTTCAGGTTCAGGATCGACGTGAACGAGAACCCGGTGATGGCATCCAGATCGCCGCGCACCAGCATGGTTTCGCGCAGCGTCGGGTCCATCGCCTGCCAGTTGAACGACGATGCCTGCAGGCCGTTGGCCCGGGCGAAGATGGGGAAGGCGCGGCGGCCGGCGTCGAATACCGGCGCGCCCAGGCGCTTGCCGGACAGGTCCTTCGGCGCGCGGATGCCCGACTTCTTCAGCGCGAGGATGGCCGCGGGCGTGTTGTTGTAGACCATCATCACGGCCACCGGCTTGTTCTTCGCGTCCGGGTTGTTGCCGTAGAACTCCATCACCGACGACATGTCGGCGAAGCCCATGTCATAGGTGCCCGAGGCCACGCGGTTGACCACGTTGCCCGAGCCGTTGCCGGCATCGATCGCGACTTCCAGCTTCTCGGCCTTGTAGTAGCCCTTCTGCTCGCCGAGCAGGAACAGCGCCGCCGGCCCTTCGAAGCGCCAGTCGAGCTGGAACCGGACCTTGGTGGACGCAGCCTGCGCGTGGGCCGCGCCGGCGAATGATGTCGACAGCACCAGGCTGGTGCCGAGCATTGCGCCCAGCTTCAGCAGGCGGCGGCGTGCCGAAGCGCGGGCCGGGCGCGCACCGGCATGGCCAGCGCCTTCGGTGGCAGCCGTGAAAACGCCGGGCAACACTTGCGCAGCGCGGGATTTGGGCATGGCATCTCTCCGTGGATAGTGATTTCGGAGGGATTCGTCCGCAAGGGACATGCCAGCTTTGCCGGCCCCGTTCCAGGGCGTGCCCGCACGCGATTGTCGAACCAGAAATGGGCGTGGCGATTGCCGCGGCGGCATCGTCGGCAGCGATTGCCGACAATCCGCGCCGCGCCCTGGTGCAAGCCGGCGCGGCGCAACAGCGCTCAGGCGTCCTGCGTGGCGTCGCCCACGTCGAGCGCCAGCGCGTCCGCGCCGACCGCGTCGCCGCCCCTCGCGGCGGCGCGTGCCTGGATGTCCCACATCTCGGCATAGCGCCCGCCCGCGCGCATCAGCTGCGCATGGGTGCCGCGCTCGACGATGCGGCCGTGGTCCATCACCAGGATCTGGTCGGCATGAACCACGGTGGAGAGCCGGTGCGCGATCAGCAGCGTGGTGCGGTTCTGCGCCAGGCGCATCAGCTCGGCCTGGATCGCCTGCTCGGTGCGCGAATCCAGCGCGGAAGTCGCCTCGTCGAACACCAGCACCGGCGGGTTCTTCAGCAGCGTGCGCGCGATCGCCACGCGCTGCTTCTCGCCGCCGGACAGCTTCAGGCCACGCTCGCCCACGGGCGTGTCATAGCCCTGCGGCAGCTCGCGGATAAAGGCATCGATCTGCGCCGCCTGCGCCGCGGCGATGACTTCGTCGCGGGTCGCGTCCGGGCGGCCGTAGGCGATGTTGTAGTAGATGCTGTCGTTGAACAGCACGGTGTCCTGCGGCACGATGCCGATGGCGCGGCGCAGGCTGTCCTGAGTGATGGCGCGGATGTCCTGGCCGTCGATCTCGATCGCGCCGCCGCCCACGTCGTAGAAGCGGAACAGCAGCCGCGCCAGCGTCGACTTGCCCGAGCCGCTGTGGCCCACCACCGCGGTGGTGGTGCCGGCGGCGATGGTGAAGTCGACCCCGTCCAGGATGGTGCGGTCCGGCTCGTAGCCGAAACGCACGTCGCGGAAGCGCACCTGCGCCCCGCCGACTCGCAGCGGCGGCGCGCCCGGCGCGTCGGCCACCTCCTGGTGCGTGCCCAGCAGCACGAACATGCGGTCCATGTCGGTGGTGGCCTGCTTGATCTCGCGGTAGATCACGCCGAGGAAGTTCAGCGGGATATAGAGCTGGATCATCAGCGTGTTGACCAGCACCAGGTCACCCAGCGTCAGCTTGCCGTCGACCACGCCCACTGTGGCGCGCCACAGGATCAGGATCAGGCCGATCGCGATGATGGCCTGCTGGCCGAAGTTGAGGAACGACAGCGAGTTCTGCGAGCGGATTGCCGCGGTGCGGTACTTGCGCAGGTTCTCGTCATAGCGCTGCGCCTCGTAGGCTTCATTGCCAAAGTACTTGACGGTCTCGAAGTTCAGCAGCGAATCGATCGCCTTCTGGTTGGCGCGCGAATCCAGCTCGTTCATGCGGCGGCGGAAGTGCGTGCGCCATTCCGTTACCACGATGGTGAAGACGATATAGCCCACCAGCGCGGAGCCGGTGATGGCGGCGAACCAGATGTCGTAATGCAGGATGAAGAAGCCGATCACCAGCGCCATCTCCACCAGCGTGGGCAGGATGCTGTACAGCGAATACGAGATCAGCGACTGGATGCCGCGCGTGCCGCGCTCGATGTCCCGGCTCATGCCGCCGGTCTGGCGGTCCAGGTGGAAGCGCAGCGACAGTGCATGCAGGTGCCGGAACACCTGCAGCGCGATTTCGCGCACGGCGCTCTGCGTGACCTTGGAAAAGAGGATCTCCCGCAACTCGGTGAACAGCGTCGCGGACAGGCGCAGCATGCCGTAGGCGACGATCAGCCCGACCGGCACCGCCAGCAGCGCGCGCGGGTCTCCGGCGGAGATGTTCATGCTGTCGATCAGCCGCTTCATCAGCACCGGCACGCCCAGGTTGGCAACCTTGGCCGCCACCAGGCAGGCCAGCGCCAGCATCACGCGCCACTTGTAGTGCCAGACATAGGGCAGCAGGTTGCGCACGGTCTGCCAGTCGCTGCGGGGGGCGCGCTGGCCGGGAAAGAGCTTCACCGAGGCCGTGTCGGGGGCCTGCTCGGCGGTCGTGGAATAGCGGCGCATACGTTAGAATCCGGGCCAATGCGCGATTGTCGCAGAGATCGCGTTGCGCGGCTGGCGAAGGGTCTTTCGCTGCCACGCCCCATCCCCAGCCCTCAGCAGTCCACCCGCATACCGCCATGAACGCTCCCCACACCGTCCCCGCCCTGCCTGCCGGCAAGAACCCCGCGCTGCGCGTGGTGCCGATGCCCGCCGACGCCAACGTGCACGGCGATGTGTTCGGCGGCTGGATCATGTCGCAGGTGGATATCGCCGGCTCGATCCCGGCGGTCGAACGCGCACAGGGGCGCGTGGCCACCGTCGCGGTCAATTCCTTCCTGTTCAAGCACCCGGTGTTCGTGGGCGACCTGGTCAGCTTCTATGCCGACATCGTCAAGACCGGACGCACCTCGATCACGGTCGAGGTCGAGGTCTATGCGCAGCGCATGCGGCACAGCAATGAGATCGTCAAGGTGACCGAGGCGACGTTGACGTATGTGGCGACGGATGAGTCGCGGCAGCCGCGGGTGTTGCCGACGGCTTGAGGGATAAAAGGCTCCTGCCCATCGGTCGGTGTGCTCCCTCTCCCGCTTGCGGGAGAGGGTTGGGGTGAGGGCGGGCGCTGGCCGAAGCTATCGCGCTGGAAAAAACCGTTGGCCCCGCTTTATGTGGTTCCTTGCCTAGCCCACCCCTCACCCCGGCCCTCTCCCCATGAGGGGAGAGGGTGAACATCTTGCTTAGGCGAGATCAAGCGGCTTGGGAGCACTCCCTCATTCAAACTTCCTAAAATCCGGCTTCCGCTTTTCAAAGAACGCGCTGAACGCCTCCTTCGCCTCCGGCGCCACCAGCATGCGCCGGAACACCGCGCCCTCGTCGGCCATCTGCTTCTCCACTTCGGCCATCGCGCCGGCCTTCATCAGGCGCTTGGTCTCGCGCAGCGACGACGCCGGCAAGGCCGCCAGCTTGCGTGCCTGTGCCAGGGCAAAGTCATGCAACTCGGCCACCGGCAGCACCCGCGTCACCAGCCCGATCTCCAGCGCTTCCTGCGCGCTGAAGGCCTCGCCCAGCAGCAGCTTCTCGGCCGCGCGCTGGTAGCCGACCAGCCGCGGCAGCAGCAGGCTGGAGGCGGCCTCGGGGCACAGCCCGAGCTGCACGAACGGCAGCGACAGCTTGGCGGTGTCGGACGCATAGACCAGGTCGCAGTGCAGCAGCATAGTGGTGCCCACGCCCACCGCGGCGCCGCTGACCGCCGCGACCACCGGCTTGCTGGCATGGCTGATCTGGTACAGGAACTGGAACACCGGGGCGGCTTCGGCGCCCTCGCCCGCGCCGGGCGGGCGCTGCATGAAATCCTCAAGGTCGTTACCCGCGGTGAAGACTTCGGGCTTGCCGCGCAGCAGGATGGCGCGCACGGCGGGATCGGTCTCGGCCGCGCGCAGCGCGTCGGCCAGCGACTGGTACATCGCCGCGGTGATGGCGTTCTTCTTGTCGATGCGGTCGAATTCGAGCGTCAGGATGCCCTGCTCGATGCTGGTACGGATGCTCATGGTGTCCTCGTCTGTGGGAGTTATTCGAAAGGCGGCGGCGACTCGGCGAGATAGCTGAGCCCGAACGCGCGCGCGCCGACATTCAGTGCCACTGTCAGGCTCATCGGCGCCAGCATCAGCTCGACGCCCTGGCTTCGTGCGGTATTCGCCAGCGACTGGTACGCCGGCATCGCGCGCACTTCGTCCAGCGGGCCTGCATAGCAGGCCGAGATCGCCGGCACCAGCAGGTCGCCGGCGCGCAGGCATTGCTCGGCATGCTGCAGCACGCGGCGCCTGCCTTCTTCCGAGCCACGCGCCCTGGCGATGGCTTCGGTCTGGCCGCGGTGCATATGCACCACGGGGCGGAGGTTGAACGCGCTGCCCATCACGTAGCGGCCCCAGGTAATGCTGCCCTCGCCCTTCTGCCGTGCGCGGGTGTACAGGTAGAGCAGTTCGTCGGGCACCAGGAACATGTGGGCGGCATCGCGCAGCCGTGTTTCCACGGCCTCGCGCACGGCCTGCGGACTGGCGCCGGCCAGTGCCATGCGCGCGGCTTCGCGCACGATCAGCGCCTGGCCCGGGCCGATGGCCCCGGTGTCGACCACGGTCAGGTCGAACAGCCCCGGGCGTCCCGCTTGCTTGCGCAGCCGCACGCTGCGCGCCACGGTGCCGATCACCGCGCCGCTCGCATGCGCATACAGCTTGCTGCGCGTGCTGGCGATGGTGAACAGGATGGCGCGGTCGCACTGCGCCGCCACGTTGCGCAGCAGGTGTTCCTCCAGCTCGCGCTCGACCATCGGCACCGATTCGGCATAGTGGTCCTGGCGCCCGACCAGGTATTGCTGGTAAAGCCGCGGCAATGCGTCTTCATCGCGCGTGTCGGCGACGAACTGCTCGCCGGCGCGGATGCGGAACGGAATGGTGTGGACCTTCAGCGCGGCCATGACGTCGCGTGGCAAGTCGCACGCGGCATCGGCCAGGATGGCTGTCTCCTGCATATTGTTGTCTCCTCCCCTACCTGGTGACCCGCGTCGCGGGCGGCAGCCCCGGTACTGCTTTCTTCACCTGATGCAGAAGGGCGGGATGGCCATGGGCCATCCCGCAGGCGCGTTTATACGCGCTCGAATATACCTGCGGCGCCCATGCCGGTGCCGACGCACATGGTGACCATGCCGTACTTCAGGTTGTGGCGGCGCAGCGCATGTACCACCGTGGCCGAGCGGATCGCACCGGTCGCGCCCAGCGGGTGGCCCAGCGCGATCGCGCCGCCCATGCGGTTGACCCTCGCGGGATCGAGGTCCAGGTCGCGCATTACCGCCAGCGATTGCGCGGCGAAGGCTTCGTTCAGTTCGATCCAGTCGAGCTGGTCCTGGGTCAGGCCCGCCGCCTTCAACGCCGCCGGGATCGCTTCCTTGGGGCCGATGCCCATGATCTCGGGCGGCACGCCGCGCACCGCGAACGAGACGAAGCGCGCCAGCGGCACCAGGTTGAACTGCTTCAGGATCTTCTCCGAGACCAGGATCAGCGCGCCGGCGCCGTCCGAGGTCTGCGAGCTGTTGCCGGCGGTGACGCTGCCCTTGTTGGCAAACACCGGGCGCAGCTTGCCCAGGCCTTCGAGCGAGGTATCCGGGCGCGGGCCTTCATCCAGCGCGATGGTGCGGGTCTTCACGCTGACCTGGCCGCTGGCGAGATCGGGGAAGCGCTCGACGGTCTCGACCGGCGTGATCTCGTCGCGGAACTCGCCGGCCTGTTGCGCGGCGATGGCCTTCTGGTGCGACGCCAGCGAGAACGCGTCCTGGTCCTCGCGGCTGACCTGCCACTGCTGCGCCACCTTCTCGGCGGTCAGGCCCATGCCGTAGGCAATGCCGACGTTCTCGTCGCGGGCGAAGATCTCCGGCGACATCGACGGCGAGTTGCCCATCATCGGCACCATGCTCATCGATTCCACGCCGGCGGCAATCATCACGTCGGACTCGCCTACGCGGATGCGGTCGGCGGCCATCGCCACCGCGCTCAGGCCAGAGGCACAGAAGCGGTTGACGGTGATGCCGCCGACGGTGTTGGGCAGGCCCGACAGCAGCGCGCCGATGCGGGCCACGTTCAGGCCCTGCTGGGCTTCCGGGATGGCGCAGCCGACGATGGCGTCCTCGATCAGCTTCGGGTCCAGGTTCGGCACCTGGGCCACCGCGGCCTTCAGGATGGTGGCCAGCAGGTCGTCGGGGCGCGTGTGCTTGAAGGCGCCCTTGGGGGCCTTGCCGATCGGCGAGCGGGTAGCCGCAACGATGTATGCGTCTTGCAGTTGTTTCATGATCTCGGTTCCTCGCTAGCCTGATTAGTTACGCACCGGCTTGCCGGTCTGCAGCATGCCCATGATGCGCTCCTGCGTCTTGGCGGTGCCCAGCAGGTCGACGAAGGCCTTGCGCTCCAGCGCCAGCAGCCAGTCCTCGCTGACCAGCGCGCCGGCCTCGACGTCGCCGCCGCACACCACTTCGGCGATGCGGGTGGCGATCAGGAAGTCATGCGCGGAGATAAAGCCGCCGTCGCGCATATTGACCAGCGACGCCTTGATGGTGGCGATGCCCGAGCGGCCGGCCACCGGGATCAGCGCCGGCAGCGGCGCGCGGTAGCCGGCATCGGCCAGCGCGCGCACTTCGTTCTGCGCCACGTGCAGCAGCTCGTGCACGTTGAAGACGATCCTGTCCGACGGCTGCAGGTAGCCCATCTGGCGCGCTTCCAGCGCCGATGCGGAGACCTTGGCCATCGCCGCGCTCTGGAAGCGGCTGGTCACGAATTGCAGGATGTTGGTGCTGCCCGCTGCCTGCGCGGCGCGTGCTGCGGCCAGCGCGGCTTCCTTCAGGCCACCGCCGGCGGGCACCAGCCCCACGCCGACTTCGACCAGGCCCACGTATGTTTCCAGCGCAGCCACGCGTGCCGCCGAATGCAGCATCAGTTCGCAACCGCCGCCCAGCGCGATGCCGGACGCCGCCGACACCACCGGCACCGAGGCGTACTTCAGGCGCATCATGCCGTCCTGGAACTTCTTCACGAACGGCTCGATGCCCTTGGCGCCGCCCATCATGAAGGCCGGCATCGCCGCTTCCAGGTTGGCGCCGGCGGAGAACGGGCCACCCGGCGCGCCCAGCTGCAGCGAGGTCGGCTGCCACACCACCAGGCCCTTGTAGCCAGCCTCGGCCAGGTCGATGGCGCGGGTCAGGCCGTCGATCACGTCAGGCCCGATGGTGTTCATCTTGCTCTTGAACGAGACCACCAGCACGTCGTCCTGGCCCTCGCTGACCCAGATGCGCACGGCGTCGTTTTCCTCGACGGTGCGGCCCGCCTTGCGCGGATCGACCGCTTCGCTGCCCTTCAGCGCGGCACGGAACACCTGGCGCTGGTACACCGGCAAGGTGCTGCGCGCGACGAACGACTGCGTCGCCGGCGACCACGAACCTTCGGCGGCATGCACGCCCTGGCGCTCGGCGACGGGGCCTTCAAAGACCCATGCCGGCAGCGGCGCGGCCGAGAGCGCCTTGCCGCTTTCCACATCTTCCTTCACCCACTCGGCCACCTGCTTCCAGCCGGCCGACTGCCAGTCCTCGAACGGACCGGAGTTCCAGCCGAAGCCCCAGCGGATCGCCAGGTCGATATCGGCGGCGGAACCGGCGATCTGCTCCAGGTACACGGCGATGTAGTGGAACACGTCGCGGAACACCGCCCACAGGAACTGCGCCTGCGGGTTGGTCGATTCGCGCAGCAGCCTGATGCGCTCGGCCGGCTCTTTCTTCAGCATGCGCACCACGATCTCGTCGGCCTTCTTGCCCGACTCGACGTACTGGCCGGTCTTGGCGTCGAGCACCTTGATGGCCTTGCCTTCCTTCTTGTAGAAGCCGGCACCGGTCTTCTGCCCGAGCGCGCCCGCGTCGACCAGGCCCTTGAGCACCGCCGGGGTCTTGTAAACCGGCGCGAACGGGTCGTCGTGCAGGTTGTCCTGCATGGTCTTGATCACGTGCGCCATGGTGTCCAGGCCGACCACGTCCGCGGTGCGGAAGGTCGCGGACTTGGCGCGGCCCAGCTTGGCACCGGTCAGGTCGTCGACCACGTCGAACGGGATGCCGAACTTCTCGGCCTCGGCGAACACCGCCAGGATCGAGAAGATGCCGACGCGGTTGGCGATGAAGTTGGGCGTGTCCTTGGCGCGCACCACACCCTTGCCGAGCGTGGTGGTCAGGAAGGCTTCCAGCTGGTCGAGGATCTGCGGCTGCGTGGTCGCGGTCGGGATCAGCTCGACCAGGTGCATGTAGCGCGGCGGGTTGAAGAAGTGGACCCCGCAGAAGCGCGACTTCAGGTTATCGTCAAACCCGTCGGACAGCGCGGTGATCGACAGGCCCGAGGTGTTGGTGGCGAAGATCGCGTGCGCGGCCAGGTGCGGCGCGACCTTCTTGTACAGGTCGTGCTTCCAGTCCATGCGCTCGGCGATCGCTTCGATCACCAGGTCGCACTCTTTCAGCAGCGCGATATCGTCCTCGTAGTTGGCGGCCTGGATCAGGCCGGCCTCGTCCTTGATGCCGAGCGGCGCGGGCGACAGCTTCTTCAGGTTGTCGATGGCGCGCAGGGCGATGCCGTTCTTCGCGACCGGGGAAGCGGACGGGGCCCCTCCCCCGTCCTTGTCCTTGGCGGGAAGGTCGAACAGCACCACCGGCACGCGCGCGTTGATCAGGTGGGCGGCAATCTGCGCGCCCATGACGCCGGCACCCAGCACGGCGACTTTCTTGACGATGAAATTGGACATACTCGCTCCTGAGCAATGAGCGTTGTAAATCGTCGTCCCCGCGTACGCGGGGACCCAGTGACTTTGGTGTTCCGTCAGCGCCTGTAACGACGCCGGGTTCCCGCCTTCGCGGGACCGACGGACTTAGAACAGATCCGCGTCCAGCGCCATCAGCGAAGCCGAACCGGCGCGCGCCTTGCGGATCTCGGCGGCCGTTTCCGGCAGCAGCTTGGCAAAGTAGAAGCGCGCGGTGGCCAGCTTGGCGGTGTAGAACTTGTCGCCGCTGCCCTGCTTCTCCAGCGCGATCTTGGCCATGCGGGCCCAGAAGTACGCGAACACCAGGTGGCCCACCACGCGCAGGTACGGCACCGCGGCGGCTCCCACTTCGTCGGCGTTGCCCATCGCCTTCATGCCGATTTCCATGGTCAGCTTCTGCACCTTGTCGCCCAGGTCGGCCAGCGGGTTGACGAACTCCTGCATGGCTTCATTGGTGCCTTCGGCCTCGACGAATTCCTGCACGATCTTGCCGAAGGCCTTCATCTTCGCGCCCATGTCGCCCAGGATCTTGCGGCCCAGCAGGTCCAGCGCCTGGATGGTGTTGGTGCCTTCGTAGATCATGTTGATGCGGGCGTCGCGCACGTATTGCTCCATGCCCCATTCGGAGATGTAGCCGTGGCCGCCGAACACCTGCATGCCCTCGTTGGTCGAGGTGAAGGCGTTGTCGGTCAGGAACGCCTTGATCACTGGGGTCAGCAGCGCGACCAGGTCGCCCGCCTGCTTGCGCACGGCCTCGTCCGGGTGCGACAGCTCGCGGTCGATCTGCAGCGCGGTCCAGTAGCTGAAGGCGCGGCCGCCTTCGGCGTAGGCGCGCTGGGTCAGCAGCATGCGGCGCACGTCGGGATGCACGATGATCGGATCGGCGGCCTTCTCCGGCGCCTTCGGGCCGGTCAGCGCGCGCATCTGCAGGCGGTCCTTGGCGTAGGCGACCGAGTTCTGGTAGGCCACCTCGGTCAGGCCCAGGCCCTGCGCGCCCACGCCCAGGCGCGCGGCGTTCATCATCACGAACATGGCGTTCAGGCCCTTGTTGGGCTCGCCCACCATCCAGCCGCGCGCGCCGTCCAGGTTCATCACGCAGGTGGCGTTGCCGTGGATGCCCATCTTGTGCTCGATCGAGCCGCACTGGATGCCGTTGCGCTCGCCCGGGTTGCCGCTGGCATCCGGGATGAACTTGGGCACCACGAACAGCGAGATGCCCTTGGTGCCGCCCGGCGCGTCCGGCAGGCGCGCCAGCACCAGGTGGATGATGTTCTCGGCCAGGTCGTGCTCGCCGGCGGAGATGAAGATCTTGGTGCCGGTGATCAGGTAGGAGCCGTCGGCCTGCGGCTCGGCCTTGCTGCGCAGGATGCCCAGGTCGGTGCCGCAATGCGGCTCGGTCAGGCACATGGTGCCGGTCCACACGCCGGACACCAGCTTGGGCAGGTAGGCCTGCTGCAGCTCGGGGGTGCCGTGTGCGTGCAGGGCCTCATAGGCGCCGTGCGACAGGCCGGGGTACATGGTCCAGGCCTGGTTGGCCGAGTTCAGCATCTCGTAGACCACGTTGTTGACCACGATCGGCAGGCCCTGGCCACCGAAGGCCGGGTCGCACGCCAGCGCTGGCCAGCCGGCCTCGACATACTGCTGGTAGGCTTCCTTGAAGCCGGTGGGCGCCTTGACCACGCCGTCGCCGACATAGGTGCAGCCTTCGCGGTCGCCCACCTGGTTGAGCGGGAACACCACGTCCGAGCAGAACTTGCCGGCTTCCTCGATGACCTGGTTGATGGTGTCCGCGTCGATGTCCGCGTGCGGCGGCATCGCCTTGAGTTCGGCTTCGGCGCCGAGCAGTTCATGGAGCACGAACTGCATGTCGCGCAACGGTGCGGTGTACTGGCCCATCAGAGACTCCTTGGAGTTGTGCGATGCCGCCACGCCGCCCGCCTCGCTTGACGCGATCCGGTCCGACCCGACGGCCTCAGGTACGGTAAGACTGAATCAGCTTGTTGAGCGCGACCATGGCAAGCTCGGCGCTGTCGGGCAGGCGCAGGAAACGGGCGTCATGATGCAAGCCTAGTTCAAGGCTGTACATCTCGAACAGCATCAGGCGCGGATCGCAGTCCGCGCGCAGATGCCCCTCTTCCTTGGCCTGGTTGATGGCGCGGGTCAGCGCTGCCCGCCAGATGGTGACGCTCTTGACCAACTCGTCACGCACCAGGCTGCCGGCACGGTCGTCGTACTCCACCGCGCCGCTGATGTAGATGCATCCCGTCGTCACTTCCTGGATGCGCTTCTCCATCCAGCGCCGCACCATCGACCACAGCCGGGGCAGGCCGCGCGGCTCCTGCAGCGAGGGATAGAACACCTCCTGCTCGAACCGGCGGTGATACTCCCGCACCACCTCCACCTGCAGGTCCTCGCGCGAACCGAAATGCGCGAAGACGCCGCTCTTGCTCATCTGCATGCGTTCCGCGAGCAGGCCGATGGTCAGACCTTCGAGCCCGTCGCGGGACGACAATTCCAGTGCGGCATCCAGAATCGCCACGCGCGTCATCTCGCCCTTGCGCATGGGCGAGGGCGACGAGGCGGCGGATTCGAGACGGGCTGACTGGTGTCGCATGTTTTTTCTCCGTTCTGCGGCGCCTGCTGCGGCACCGCGTATGACCCTGACGTTGCATTCATTGCTTGCGGGCGGCCGGCGGATTTGCCGGTGCATACCGCGAATGCACGCAGTCTAAGCCAAAAAAGAACGGTCGTTCAGATTATTCTGGCGCGGCACCTGCCCATCAAGCTTTTAATTAGACCGCTGTTTCTAAACGGACTGCAATGCAGCATGTCCGCCAGCCGCGATGCTGCCACCGGTTTCAGCGCGGCCGTTGCCGCATGGCAGCAAACGCACACCGGCCGCCACGCCGTTTCAGTAGCGGCCGGTGACGCCGGCAATGATCACGCCCAGTCGCAGCAGCATATAGGCCGTCCAGTTGGCCAGCCGGTGCAGCGGCGAGCGCCGCGCATGCACGTCGGGCAGCACGCGCACGCTGCGGTGCGCAATGGCGCGCTCCAGCGCTTCGCGCAGTTCAGCGGCGAAGGCCGCATCATAAACGGCAACGTTGGCCTCGCGCGCGAGCAGCAGGCTGAACGGGTCCATGTTGCTCGACCCGACCGTGGCCCAGGCCTCGTCGACCACACCGACCTTGGCGTGCAGGAAGCTCTCGGCGTACTCGTAGATCTCGACCCCGGCCTCGAGCAACGAGGCATAGAGCGCATGGGTGGCGTAGTGCTGCAGCCGGTATTCGACCATGCCCTGCAGCAGCAGCCGCACGCGCACGCCGCGCTCGCGGCAGGCCAGCAGCGCGCGCCGCATCTTGTGGCCGGGCAGGAAGTAGGCGTTGGCCAGGATCACGTCGTGGCGCGCCGCGCCCAGCGCGCGCAGGTATTCGCGCTCGATGGTGCGGCGGTTGCGCAGGTTGTCGCGCAGCAGCAGCGTGGCGCGAATGCCGCCGGTGGCTTCGGGGCGCGGCGGCAGGTCGGTCACCAGCGGGTAGTCGGCGACCGCCGCGGCGCGCTCGCTGCCGCGCGCCTCGCGCAGCGACAGCCGCCACCACAGCCGCTCGGACGACAGCGCGATGCGGTCCACCAGCGGCCCGCTGACCTGCACCGCGAAGTCATAGCGCGGCCCCAGGTTGGCGCCTTCGAAGGGACCGTGGTTGTGGTCGTCGATGATGTTGATGCCGCCGACGAAGGCGACATGGCGGTCGATCACGGCGACTTTGCGATGCAGCCGGCGCAGGTGGCGCCGCGCCAGGCGGAAGCCGCGCAAGGCGCGGTAGACGCGCAGGCGCACGCCGCCCGCGCGCAGCCGCTCGGCCAGCTCGGCGGGCATGTCGCCGGCGCCGAAGCCGTCCACCGTCACCCGCACCGCGACCCCGCGCGCGGCGGCCCGGATCAGCGCGTCGGCGACGGCGCGGCCGACCTCGTCGTCGGCATAGATGTAGGTTTCCAGCATGACCTGGAACGCGGCCTGGTCGATGGCGGCGATCAGCGCCGGAAAGAAGTCGTGGCCGCCGTGCAGCAGCCGAACGGTATTGCCGGTGGTGGGCTTGCCGCGGCGCCAGGCCCAGCGCAGCATGTGGTGGCGATAGGTCGGCTCGCCGGAGGTGGCGGTGTCGTGCACCGGGGCGCTCTCGGCCTGGGCGGAGTGGGAGATCCGTGACATGCCGTGATTATCGGACAGTTTGCCGCGGGCAAGGCGCAGCCTGCACATTGCCGCCCGGAACTCTGCTATCGTCGATGCCGATGCCCGCCCCGCCGCTACCGCAGGTGGCTGCAGGCAGACTCCCGACGCCCCCTACGGAAACCATGGTGAAGGTATTCGGCATTACCGGTTCGTCCGGCAGCGGCAAGACCACGCTGCTGGACCAGCTCATCCCCTGCTTCGTCGGCGCTGGCCTGCGCGTGGCCGGCGTCAAGCACACCCACCACGGCTTCGATCCCGACACGCCCGGCAAGGATTCGTGGCGCATGCGCGCGGCCGGCTGCGCCAACGTCGTGCTGGTCGGCGCGCGCCACCTGACGCTGATGCGCCATTACCCCGAGGCCGTGCCGTCACCCGAGCTCGACGACGCGCTCGCGGTGCTGCCGCCCGATACCGACCTGGTGCTGGTGGAAGGATACAAACGCAGCGATTTTCCCAAGCTCGAAGTATTCCGCCCCGCGCTGGGCCGTGCACCGCTATGGGACGAGGTGCCGGGCGTGGTGGCGGTCGCGAGCGACGATCCCGCCGCCGTCGCCGCCATGACCACGCTGCCAGTGCTGGACCTGAACGATGCCCAGGCGGTGTTCGCCTTTATCCGCGACTATCCCCTGCCCGGCCGCGACGGCGGCGCGGGCTGACCGGGCTCTGCCTCAGGCGGCCTTGTCCGCGGGCGCGTCCCGCTCCACCATTTCGCCGAGCGGATGGCCCAGCTCCGCCACCAGCGGCACGTGGTCGGAGCGTTGCGCCCAGTCGCGCCCGGTCAGCGCGTGGGCGCGTTCGATCTCGTAGCCGCGCACATAGATGCGGTCGAGCTGCCACCACGGCATATGGCTGGGAAAGGTGTGCAGCCGCGCCCCACGCGCATGCGAGGCCTCGACCGCGCCCAGCGTATTGCAGATCTGCGCGTCGAGCCGGTGGTTCCAGTCGTTGAAGTCGCCGGCGATCACCAGCGGCACGCCCGCCGGCACCACGTTCTGCACACGCTCCACCAGGGCCTCGGCCTGGCGCGCACGGCTGCGCGCGAACAGGCCGAAATGCACGCAGATCAGGTGGGTCTCGACGCCGTGCACGTCCGCCACCGCGTGCAGCAACCCGCGCTGCTCGAAGCGGTGGTCGGAAATATCGAGGTTCTCGGACATCAGGATCGGATGGCGCGACAGGATCGCGTTGCCGTGATGGCCGTAGTCGTAGACCGCATTGCGGCCGTAGACCGAATGCGGGTACGCATCGGTCGCCAGGTAGTTGAGCTGGGTATGGTCGGGATCAAACAGCGCCGCCGCCACCAGGCGGTCGTTGCGGTCCTGCACTTCCTGCAGGAAGACGATGTCGGCATCCATGGCATGCAGGCCGGCCCGCACGTTCTGGATGCGCGGGCGCCGCGACAGGCCGGTCACCCCTTTGTGGATGTTGTAGGTGACCACGCGCAGCTTCATGGCCGGCCTCCGAGGGCTGCCTCGCGGCTGGCATCGGTGCCCGCAGCGGCCGGCGCGCCGGCACCGCCCGCGCGCCATCCCAGCTGGCGGATGGCATCGGCATTGCTGCTGGAAAAGCACTGTTGCGCCGCCTGCTGCCACGGCAGCCACTTGTACTGCAGGTGTTCACGTGGCGCCAGCGTCACCGGTAGTGCCTCGGCCACGCGCAGGCCGAACCAGTGCTCGGTATTGCGCGTCACCCCTTCGGCGTAGCGGTGGCGCCACTGCGGATAGATGTCATACTGGATGGCATGGCCCCAGTCGGTCAGCTGGTGTTCGCCGGCGATGATGCCGGTTTCCTCGGCGACTTCACGCGCGGCGGTCAGAGCCAGGGGTTCGTCCAGGGTGTCGAGGCTGCCGGTGACGGACTGCCAGAAGCCCGGGCGATCGGCGCGTTCCAGCAGCAAGACTTGAAGATCTGGCGTGTAAATCACCACCAGCACGGATTCCGGGATCTTGTATGACATGGGTCTGGGCCAAAGGACAAACCCAAGGATAGCGCAGGCGCGCGCGCTTGCCACGGGAAAGCGCTGCGGCGCCCGTGCGCGGGCGCCGCAACTTGTGGCCGTGTCAGGCTGCGCTGCGCGCGCCCTGCATGCCGTGCGGGGCCAGGTAGGGTTCGGTGCTGCCGTGGCGCTGCCAGGTGTCGAACACCTGCGGCGATTCGCCGTGGCCCCAGGCCGCGCGCAGCTGCTCCATCAGCGGTGCCAGCGCGTGGCGGTAGCGCTTGGCGGCGGCATGCGCGTGGGTGGCCAGGGCGTCGGCGCGCTGGCGCACTTCGCCCTGCAGCCGCATCCGTTCCTGCGCGATTTCCTTCTCGCGCTGGCCCAGCGTGTTGTACTTCTGGATCAGGAAGCGCTGGTAATCGCCGCCATCCATGCCCTGCGCCGCCTGGGCATTGACCTGCTCGAAGCGCAGCACGATGCTGCCGGTTTCCTGTTCGATATGGGCGGCCTCGGTATCCAGCGCCTGCAGCGCCTCCTGCACGCGCTGGGCGTCGCGGCGCAGCGCCTGCACCTGCGCGGCCTCGTCCTCGAACACGCGCTGCGCATCGAGGTAGGCTTGCACCACCGGTTGCGGCGCCACCACCAGCAGCGGATCAGCGCCATCGGCGCGCTGTCCGGCAAGCAGCGCATCGTCAGCCACGCGCAGGTTGCCCAGCTCGTCCAGCCAGCGTCCGCGCGTCATCACCACGCCGACGGTGTCCAGTGCCAGCCGGCGCAGGGCTTCGGCGCGCTGCATCTCGACCGGCTCGGCCGCCGCCTGGGGCGACGCCGCCTGCACCGCGTGGGCGATATCGGGCACGCACGCGGCCACCGTGGTCGCCACCGATTCGGACATGGCCTGCGCCGCGCGGCGCTGGGCGCGACGCAGCTCGAAACGGGCCAGCAGCATCATGATCAGTCCGGCCGCCAGCCAGGTCAGGATGGTTTCCTGGTGGGCCAGCAGGAACTGGCGGATCAGTTCGGTATCCAGGTTCAGGTTCACGAATTTCCTCCCGAGTGCCGGGGACCTTCATGACAGGGCCCCTCGGCAAATTACGTGTCAAAGGAAGGAGACCGGCCCGCCGCCGGCTTCGTTCCGACCGGTAACAAATCGAAACCAATGCGCCGGGTGCCGATGTTGCGCAAAAAGCAAAAAAGCCGCGCAACCGCGCGGCTTTTCTTGCAGATCATGCGATCGGGAACCGGTCAGGCGTTGGGCTTCGGTTCGGCGGTGCGCAGGCGGATATGCAGCTCGCGCAGCTGCTTCTCGTCGACCGAGCTCGGTGCCTGCGTCAGCAGGTCCTGGGCACGCTGGGTCTTGGGGAAGGCGATCACGTCGCGGATCGAGTCGGCACCAGCCATCATCGTGACGATGCGGTCCAGGCCGAAGGCCAGGCCGCCGTGCGGGGGCGCGCCGTACTGCAGCGCGTCGAGCAGGTAGCCGAACTTGGCGCGCGCTTCCTCGTCGTTGATCTTGAGCGCGCGGAACACCTTGCTCTGGATGTCCGAGCGATAGATACGGACCGAGCCGCCGCCCATTTCCCAGCCGTTCAGCACCATGTCGTAGGCCTTGGCCACGCACTTGCCCGGATCGGTCTCGAGGTATTCCAGGTGCTCGTCCTTGGGGCTGGTGAACGGGTGGTGCATCGCGACCCAGCGCGCGTCTTCCTCGTCGTACTCGAACATCGGGAAGTCCACCACCCACAGCGGCTTCCAGGCGTCCTCGAACAGGCCATTGGCCTTGCCGAAGTCCGAGTGGCCGATCTTCAGGCGCAGCGCGCCGATCGAGTCATTGACCACCTTGGCCTTGTCGGCGCCGAAGAAGATGATGTCGCCGTCCTGCGCGCCGGTGCGCTTCAGGATCTCGGCAATGGCGGCGTCGTGCAGGTTCTTGACGATCGGCGACTGCAGGCCGTCGCGGCCCTTGGCCACTTCGTTGACCTTGATCCAGGCCAGGCCCTTGGCGCCGTAGATGCCGACGAACTGGGTGTAGGCATCGATCTCGCCGCGCGAGATGGCGCCGCCGCCCGGCACGCGCAGGCCGACCACGCGGCCGTTGTCGCTGTTGGCCGGGCCCGAGAACACCTTGAAGTCGACGTCCTTCATCACCTCGGTCAGCTCGGTGAATTCCAGCTTGACGCGCAGGTCAGGCTTGTCCGAGCCGAAGCGGGCCATCGCCTCGCGGAACTCCATCACCGGGAATTTCGCGTCGAGGTCGACGTCGATGGCGTTCTTGAACACCGTGCGCATCATGTCCTCGAACAGGTCGCGGATTTCCTGCTCGGTCAGGAACGAGGTCTCGCAGTCGATCTGCGTGAATTCCGGCTGGCGGTCGGCGCGCAGGTCCTCGTCGCGGAAGCACTTGGTGATCTGGTAGTAGCGGTCGAAGCCCGACACCATCAGCATCTGCTTGAAGATCTGCGGCGACTGCGGCAGCGCGAAGAAGTGGCCCGGGTTCACGCGCGACGGCACCAGGTAGTCGCGCGCGCCTTCGGGCGTGCTCTTGCCCAGCATCGGGGTCTCGATGTCGATGAAGCCCTGCGCGTCCAGGTACTTGCGCACTTCCATCGCCACCTTGTAGCGCAGGCGCAGGTTGTACTGCATCTGCGGGCGGCGCAGGTCCAGCACGCGGTGCGTCAGGCGCGTGGTTTCGGACAGGTTGTCGTCGTCGAGCTGGAACGGGGGCGTGACCGACGGGTTCAGCACGGTCAGCTCATGGCACAGCACCTCGATCTTGCCCGAGGTCAGGTTGGCGTTCTCGGTGCCGGCCGGACGCGGGCGCACCTTGCCGGTGACGCGGATGCAGAACTCGTTGCGGATCTCTTCCGCGGCCTTGAACATCTCGGGGCGATCCGGGTCGCACACCACCTGCACCAGGCCCTCGCGGTCGCGCAGGTCGATGAAGATCACGCCGCCATGGTCGCGGCGGCGCTGGACCCAGCCGGTCAGGGCCACTTCCTGGCCCGAGAATTGTTCGGTCACCAGACCGCAGTAGTGAGTACGCATGGAGGACATAAGGAGATTCCCGGTAAAACGCGGCTGCCCGACAGCATCGGCCAGCCCGTGATCAGTTTGGAGGCTCAAGGATCGGTGGTCTGGACCGGTTCCTCGCTGCTGGACCTGCCGGCCGGACTCGTGGATACCGGCCGGGGCGCGCTGCCGTTCTTGCGCGGCAATTCCGCCGGTGCCACCACGCCCATCGAGACGATGTACTTGAGCGCGGCGTCGACGGTCATGTCGAGTTCGATGGTGTCGGCCTTGGGCATCATCAGGAAGAAGCCCGAGGTCGGATTGGGGGTGGTCGGCACGTAGACGCTGACGTACTCGCCCTGCAGGTGGTTCTGCACGTCGCCGCCGGGGCGCCCGGTCAGAAAGGCGATGGTCCACGAGCCCTCGCGCGGGTACTGCACCAGCAGCGCCTTGCGGAAGGCATTGCCCGACGACGACAGCAGCGTGTCGGACACCTGCTTGACGCTGGTGTAGATCGGCCCGACCACCGGGATATGGCCCAGCAGCGCTTCCCACCAGCGCACCAGGCGCTGGCCGATGAAGTTATGCGCGAGCAGCCCGACCAGCAGGATGAACAGCAGCGTCAGGATCGCGCCCAGGCCGGTCACGCGCTTGCCGAACATCAGCCGGTCCGGCCGCCAGGCTTCCGGCAGCAGCGCCAGGCTCTGGTCCATCGTGCCGATGATCAGGCTCAGCACCCACAGCGTGATGCCCAGCGGCACCAGCACCAGCAGCCCGGTCAGGAACCAGGTCTTGAGAGCGGAAGTCTTCTTGGCTACCACGGGCGGGTCCGGCTCAGTGGCAGGCGCAGGCGCTGCCGCAACCGCCGGCAGCCGGCGCCGCGCTCGCTGCAGCCGTGCCGCTCGACGACGATTCGGCCGCCGCCGGCGCGCTCGCCGCAGCCGCTGCAGTGCCGCCGGTGGCCGCGGGCGCGCTGGCGCCGCCGCTGCCGCCGCGGAAGTCGGTCACATACCAGCCGGAGCCCTTGAGCTGGAAGCCGGCAGCGGTCAGCTGCTTCTTGAACGCGCCGGCGGCGCCGCAGGACGGGCAGTCCGTCAGCGGGGCATCGCTCATTTTCTGCAGCACATCGCGCCCGTGGCCGCAGGCGTCGCAACGGTAGGCATAGATCGGCATGGTGTTATTTCGCGAGAAAAACTTGGGAATCGGTACCAGGGCGGACATCGCCGCCAGCCGGGGCGGCCGCGGGAATATCCCGCGCGGCGATGCAAAGCCTTGAATTATAAACCGTTCCGGGGCCGCCTGATCGGCGGAAATAAGGGGGTGGGCGCCCCCGCGCCGTCAGGCGATATGGACTTCCTTGACCGGCGCGTGATCTGCAATCCACTGCGGCAGCAGCGAGCCGATCACCATGCCGCTGACCGAGAACAGCAGTCCCACCATCTGCGGCGGCACCACGGCATCGGCAAAGGCAACCTCGCAGGTCAGCCAGGATGACAGGCCCAGCAGGATCGCCGCCAGCCCGCCCTGGCGGGTGGCGTGCTTCCAGAACATGCCGAAGGCCAGCGGCACGAACGACGACACCAGCGTGACCTTGTAGGCATTTTCGACCATATGGAAGATCGACAGGTGCGAGTTCAGCGCGAACAGCGTCACCAGCGTGGTGAACACCAGCACCACGGTCTGCATCACGCGCAGGAACTGCTTGTCGTCGAGATGGCGGAAATACGGGCGCAGGATGTTCTCGGCAAAGGTCACTGACGGCGCCAGCAGCGTCGCCGAGGCGCAGCTCTTGATCGCCGACAGCAACGCGCCGAAGAACATCACCTGGGCGAACATCGGCGCGTGCTGCAGGATCAGCTGCGGCAGGATCAGCTGCGAGTCGGTGTCGATGTACTTGGCCACCATGCCCGGGTCGATCAGCGTGGCCGAATACGCCAGGAACATCGGGATAAAGGCAAAGCAGAAATACAGCACGCCGCCCAGCACCGAGGCGCGGCCGGCGATCTGCTCGGTGCGCGACGAGGTCACGCGCTGGAACACGTCCTGCTGCGGGATCGACCCCAGCATCATGGTGAACAGCGCCGCGGCGAAGCCGATGATCTGCACGAAATCCAGTGCCGGCAGGAACTCGAACTTGCCCGCCGCGGCCGCGTGCGACACCACCGCCGTGACGCCGCCGGCCTGGCCGCTGACCTCGTAGCCGATATACATCATGCCGATCACGATGATGATCATCTGGATGAAGTCGGTGATCGCCACCGACCACATGCCGCCGAACAGCGTATAGACCAGCACGCTGCCAGCGCCGATCATCATGCCGGCCTCCTGCGACAGCGCGCCGTCCGACACGGTATAGAACACCAGCCCCAGCGCCTTGATCTGCGCCGCCACCCAGCCCAGGTACGAGACCACGATGCACAGCGTGGTCAGCACCTCGGCCAGCCGCCCGTAGCGGTTGTGGTAGTAGTCGCCGATGGTCAGCAGGTTCATCCGGTACAGCGGCCGGGCGAAGAACAGGCCCACCAGGATCAGGCACAGCGACGAGCCGAACGGGTCGGACACCACGCCCGACAGGCCTTCCTTCAGGAACACGGCAGGGATGCCCAGCACCGTCTCCGAGCCGAACCAGGTGGCGAAGACGGTGGCGGTGACGATATGGAACGGCAGGCTGCGCCCGGCGACGGCGAAATCGGTGGTGTTGCGCACGCGCAGCGCCGCCCACAGGCCGATGCCGACCGAGATTACCCAGTAGATGATGACAAACCAGATCAGCATGCCGCTGCCCTATGCAGAAGGTGCCCTTGTGGCGAAAAACCGAATGCCGGGCGGCAGGGCGCGGGTCGCGCACGGTGGCCCGGAGTCCAATTCATCGGTCGGGGCCGCATATCGGGGTGCCTGGCGCTGTCCCGGCGAGGCGGGCAACGCGGCGGGGCCCGCGGTCGTAGCCGAATCAAAACGCGGATTATAGCGACGCAGACCGGCGCGGGCGAAAAAAATTCCCCGCTGGCGCGAATGCGCCACGCGGGGCACCGCCTGCGCCACAAGCCGGATGCCCGGCGGGTTCAGCCGCCGCGCCGGCGCCATATCTGCCAGCGCTCCTGCCCCTGGAACACCGGCAGCGGCGCGGCCGAGGGCCGGTCCTCGATGCGCTCGAAGGCCGGCCCGAGCAGCGCATCGAGCTCCGTCTCCGGCATCGCGAACGGCGGTCCGCCGCGGTTCTCGCCCAGGTAGAAGTAGCCAGCCAGCAGCCCGCCCGGCGGCAGCAGCTCGGCCACGCGGGTGCCATAGGCCGCGCGCAGCGCCGGCGGCAGCGCGCACAGGAAGGCGCGCTCGTAGATGAGCTCGCACCGCGGCTGCGGCGTGAAGGCAAAGAAGTCGCCCTGCTGCACCACCGCCCCGGCCGGCCCGAGCGCGCGCCGCGCCGACGCCACCGCCTGCGCAGAAAAGTCGATCGCCGTCACCGGCCAGCCGCGCTCGAACAGCCACGCCGCCTCCCAGCCGTTGCCGCAACCGGGCACCAGCGTGGGACACGGCTGGCGGCCTTCGACAAAGCGGCGGAATTCTTCCGGCACGCCGCCCAGGTCCCAGGGCGTGAAGCCTTCCTTGAAGCGCTCGTCCCAGAACGCCGGGTCGCCGGCATTGCGCGTGGTAAAGCCGGGCACCGGCCTGGTGGTATCGCCCATGGGTCTGTCTCCGTCCTTTGTGGTATTGGCCTGCGCCTACCAGTAGCCGGCCCAGCCCAGCACATGCGTGAGTACGATGCCGGCGACAAAGCCGCCCACCAGCAGCACCGCGGTGCCGAGCAGCCGGTTGGTGCGACGCTGCTCCACCACCAGCATCGCCAGCAGCTTGTCCTGCTCGCCGTTGGTGGTGAGCGCCCGCCGCTCCAGGAACTGGTGCGCCAGGCGCGGGAAGTCGGGCAGCATCTTGGCCCACAGCGGCGCCTCAACCTTGATCCGCTCCCAGGCGCCCTGCCAGCCCACCTGCTCGTGCATCCAGCGCTCCAGGAACGGCTTGGCGGTCTTCCACAGGTCCAGGTCCGGATCGAGCTGGCGGCCCAGCCCTTCGATATTGAGCAGGGTCTTCTGCAGCAGCACCAGCTGCGGCTGGATCTCGACGTTGAAGCGGCGCGAAGTCTGGAACAGCCGCATCAGCACCATGCCCAGCGAGATTTCCTTAAGCGGCTTGTCGAAGTACGGCTCGCAGCAGGCGCGCACCGCGCTTTCCAGTTCTTCCACGCGGGTCTCGGGCGGGACCCAGCCCGATTCCACGTGCAGCAGCGCCACGCGGTGATAGTCGCGGCGGAAGAAGGCGATGAAGTTCTGCGCCAGGTAGTTCTTGTCGAATTCCGACAGCGCGCCGACGATGCCGAAGTCCAGCGCGATATAGCGGCCGAAGGTCTCGGGCTGCACCGACACCAGGATGTTGCCCGGGTGCATGTCGGCATGGAAAAAGCCGTCGCGGAATACCTGGGTGAAGAAGATCTCGACGCCCTCCTCCGCGAGCTGGTGCATGTCGACGCCGGCGGCCTTGAGCGACTCGGTGCGCGAGATCGGGATGCCGTGCATGCGCTCCATCACGAACACCGTGCTGCTGCACCAGTCCCAGAACACCTCGGGCACCAGCAGCAGGTTGGTGTCGGCAAAGTTGCGGCGCAGCTGGCTGGCATTGGCCGCCTCGATCATCAGGTCGAGCTCGTCGTGCAGGTATTTGTCGAACTCGGCCACCACCTCGCGCGGCTTCAGGCGCTTGCCGTCGGCCCAGAAGCGCTCCAGCCAGGTGGCCATGTCGCGCATCAGCGCCAGGTCGCTGTCGATCACCGGCAGCATGCCCGGGCGCAGCACCTTCACCGCGACCTCGCGCCCATGGCAGGGGCCGCCCTTGAGCGTGGCGAAGTGCACCTGCGCGATCGAGGCGCTGGCCACCGGCTGGTGCTCGAAGGTCTCGAACAGCTGGTCCAGCGGCCGCCCCAGCGAGCGCTCGATGATCCTGACCGCCACCGCCGAATCGAACGGCGGCACCTGGTCCTGCAGCTTGGCCAGTTCGTCGGCAATATCCGGCGGCATCAGGTCGCGCCGGGTCGACAGCACCTGGCCGAACTTGACGAAGATCGGGCCCAGCCGCGTCAGCGCCAGCCGCAGCCGCACGCCGCGCGGCATGTCGAGCTTGCGGCCGATGGTGATGACCCGCACCAGGAAACGGATCCTGCGGCTGCTGAAGCCGGAGAGCACCAGCTCGTCCAGGCCGTAGTAGAGGATGACGAAAAGGATCTTGCCAAGGCGCAGGAGGCGGGTCATTCGGGAGTCTTCACGGGGCCGGGCAGGCAGTCAGTGGATGATCGGGGGGAAGCGCGGCTTGGCCGCCTCAGCGGTGCGGCGACGGCAGCTTGCCGGACGGGCCGGACGCGCCGGACGGGCCGGAGGAGCCCGGCGCTGGCGGCGTGCCGCCGCGCTCCAGGCGCTCCAGCCGCTTCTCCAGCCGCGCCAGGCGGTCGCGCACCTGGCCCACGCCGGCGCCAAAGTCATCCAGCGCGGCGTGGCGTACCAGGGTCGGCTGTTCGTCTAGCAGGTAGTCGGTGACGTTGTCCAGCAGCGCCCGGCCCACGCGCGTGGCCTGCTCATGGACCTGGCGCGCGCCATCGACCACGCGCTGCGCCACGCTGTCGCTGACCGGCCCGCCGAGGATGCCGCGCAGCGCGCGCGACAGGTCCTCGGCGGCATCCCAGCGCAGGTTGCGCGCCAGCGTCGACACCGTATTGGCCAGCTCGGCGTCGCCCTCGATGCGCACATGGCGCATGGCGGCCGCCTGGCCACCTTCGGCCACGTCTGCGGCAACCAACGGCCACTGCTGCACCGGCACGCGCAGCGTCACCGCGGGCGCCTCGGCCGCGCGTGCCAGCTCCGTGCAGCCGTGTTCGGTCACCTTCAGCGACAGCTCGAAGGCGGCGGCGTCGAAACGGATCACGCGTCCGGCAAACGGCGCCAGCTGGTTGCGGGCCCACGGCTCCTGCTCGAGCAGGTGATTCAGTGCCGCGACGGCAGGCGTGGCCAGGGCGGAAGGCAGAGTATTCATGACAGCGCGGTTGGCGGGCAGGCGGCGACGCGCGGGACCGGCGTCGCAAACAAAAAGGCCCACGCTTTCGCGTGGGCCTCCATTCTAAGCTACTCCCCCCGGCGCATCACCGCCGCGGGGTGCGGCATCAGGACTCTTGCTGGATCCCGGCCAGCAGCCAGCCACCGCTGCCGGAGACCGGCTTGGCCAGGTTCCAGACCTCGCCGAACGGCTGCGCCGCCTCGCCCGCCTTCTCGCGGATCATGCCCGAGAAACGCACGCTGGCCAGGTGCTGGGCCGGCGACGACTCGATGCCGAGCAGCTGGGCTTCGAGCGTGACCACATCGGTCTTGTTGACCTCGGCGCCGCGCTCGGCCAGGTCCATCTTGATCTCGGCGAACATTTCCGGCGTGGTGAACTCGCGGATATCGTCCAGGTTGCCGGCATCCCATGCAGCCTGCAGGCGCACGAAGTGAACCTTGGCGTTGCGCAGGAAGGATTCGGCGTCGAAATCGGCCGGCACGCCCCACGGCTGCTGCGCCACGGCCCCCGCTGCGACCGGCGCTGCGGATGCCGGCAGGACCGGGCTGCCCGACACGTTGCCCGACACGTTGCCCGACGAAAGTGGCGTCGGCTCGCCGCGGAACATCGGCTCCGCGTTGCGGCCGAGGTTCGGCGCGCCGCCGGCACCGGCATAGGCCGGCTGAGCCGTGCGCTTGCTGCCACGGAACTTGCGGATCAGCCAGATCGCGGCAAAGGCCACCAGCGCGATCAGGATCAGGTTGGACAGGAAGGTCAGCGCCGCGCCGCCCAGGCCGAAGTGCGACAGCAGCCAGCCGATGCCCAGGCCGGCGGCGATGCCGCCGAGGATGCCGCCCCAGTTGCGCTTGGGCGCCGCGGCCGCGGCCGCGCCGGCTGCGCCGGCGGTGGCCGGTGCCGCCTGCTGTGCGGGTTGCTGCGCCTGTTGCGTGGGCGAGGTAGGCTGGGTCTGCTGGCGCTGGGTCACCGACTCGGACTGCTTGCCAATGCTGCGCGAGCCGCCCATGCGCTTGGCCTCGGCGTCGAACGCCATGCCGACGGCCAGCGCCGTGACCAGCGACCCCACCAGGAATTTTCCACGAATTGACGACATATGCTGTTATCCCCTGTCAGTTTCACCCATATACGGGCGAGCATGGCGATTTCAAGTGTTCTTTCAAGTGTTCTCAATACTTGCGCCCGACGTGGAGCGCCACCACTCCGGCCGTCAGATTGAAGTATTCGACATTCTCCAGGCCTGCATGTTCCATTAAGCGTACAAGCGAAACCTGGTCTGGATGCATTCTGATCGATTCCGCGAGATAGCGATAGCTGGGGGCATCCCCTGCCACGCGCTGGCCCAGCCACGGCAGCACCTGGAAAGAATAGACGTCGTAGGCCTTCTCCAGCGGTTTCCACACCTTGGAGAACTCCAGCACCATGACCTTGCCGCCCGGCTTGACCACGCGGCGCATCTCCGCCAGCGCAGCTTCCTTGTGCGTCATGTTGCGCAGGCCGAAGGCGACCGTGACCAGGTCGAAGTAGTTGTCGGGGAACGGGATTTTTTCCGCGTCGCACAGCGCCACCGGCGTGACGATGCCCTTGTTGAGCAGCCGGTCGCGGCCCACGCGCAGCATCGACTCGTTGATGTCGGTCAGCCACACCTGTCCGGTCGGGCCGGCCTGCTTCGCGAACGCCTTGGCCAGGTCGCCGGTGCCGCCGGCAATGTCCAGCACCTTGTGACCCGGGCGCACCCCAGCCTGCGCGATGGTGAACATCTTCCACAGCCGGTGCATGCCGCCCGACATCAGGTCGTTCATCACGTCGTACTTGCTGGCCACCGAATGGAACACGCCGGCAACCTTGCCGGCCTTTTCCGTTTCGTCGACCTTTTCGAACCCGAAGTGGGTTTCACTCATCTTTCAAGACTCCAGGATTGTCGGGGGCGGCTCAGTGATGGCCGCAGGCGTGCCCGCCACCTGCGGCGGGCATCGGGGTGTCGCGGTCCGCGCCGGCGGCTTCCAGGCGCTGCAGGTAGTCCTGCCACAACGCGTCCTGGTTGTCGCCCAGGCGGTACAGCAGGTCCCACGAATAGATGCCGGTGTCGTGGCCGTCGGAAAAGCGGATCTGGATGGCGTAGTTGCCGACCGGCTCGACCGCGTCGACGCCGACCTCGCGCTTGCCGGTCTGCAGCACCTCCTGTCCAGGGCCATGGCCCTGGACTTCGGCGGAGGGCGAATACACGCGCAGCAGCTCGAACGGCAGCCGGAAGCTGCGGCCATTGTCGAAGCCGATCTCGAGCACGCGCGATTGCGTGTGCACCGTCAGCGCGGTGGGATGGGGGGTGTCTTTTTCCAGGCCTGCCATGGTGATCGCGGCCCGCTGAGGGGCGCCGGTGAGGGTGATTGCCGCATGATGCCGCCGTGGCCGCGCCGGCTGCCGCGGCAGCCCCGCATCACGCTTCGCATACGACCCGATAGCTTACCCCAGGCTCGCCGGCTTGCGCAGCCCGGGCCGCTTCCGCGTCCTGCGGCACGTAGCGCAGCCTGCGCTGGTGGAACGCCGCCACGGTGCTGCGGTGCGCAATGCTGACGATCGCCGTTTGCGGCAACTGCTCCACCATCAGCTGGTACATGGCGCGCTCGGTATCCTCGTCCAGCGCGCTGGTGGCTTCGTCGAGGAACAGGTAGTCGGGCTTCTGCAGCAGCGCGCGCGCAAAGGCCAGGCGCTGCTGCTCGCCCGGCGACAGCCGCAGCGACCAGTTGTCGAACACGTCGAGCTGGTCCGCCAGCGCGGCCAGGCGGGTCTGGCGCAGGGCCGCCTGCAGGACTTCCTTGCTGTGCTCGGTGCCCGCGTCCGGGTAGGCCAGCGCATCGGCCAGCGTGCCGATCGGCAGGTAGCTGCGCTGCGGCAGGAACAGCCGGCGTGCCCCTTCCGGCATGGTCACCGTGCCGCTGCCGTACGGCCAGATCCCGGCGAGCGCGCGGAACAGCACGCTCTTGCCGCAGCCTGATGGGCCGCTGACCAGCCAGCGCTCGCCCGGCGCCACCGCCAGCGAGAACGGCGCCACCAGCGGCCGCTGGCCCACCGCCGCGCCGCGCGCTGCGCGCACCGGCAAGGCCAGCGCCAGGCTGTCGATGGCGATGCCCTCCTGCGGCTTGCCGTGGTAAGCCACCTCGATATCACGGCTGCCATCCTGCGACGCATCCTGCCGCTCGGCCACGCGGATGGCTTCGTGGAAGTCGATCAGGCGGTTGGCCGCCGCCTTCCAGCCCACCAGCGTGGCATAGCTGTCGACGAACCACGACAGCGCGCCCTGCACCTGGCCGAACGCGGAACTGGTCTGCATCAGCCCGCCCAGCGTCATCTTGCCGGCGAAGTAGCGCGGCGCCGCGACCAGGATCGGGAAGATGATGGCGAACTGCGCATAGCCGGAACTGACGAAAGTCAGCCGCCGCGTATAGCGCATCAGCTGGTTCCAGTTGGCGCGGATGCGGTCGAAGCGCGCGCGCAGGCCGGCCTGCTCGGTCGGCTCGCCGCGGTACAGCGCCACCGGCTCGCTGTTCTCGCGCAGGCGCACCAGCGTGAAGCGGAAGTCTGCTTCGTATTGCTCCTGCTGGAAGTTCAGGCCGATCAGCGGGCGGCCGACCACGTGCGCCACCAGCGAGCCGATCACCGCATAGCCGGCCGCGAACCACACCATATAGCCGGGGATGGTCCATTCGGTGCCGCCCAGCGCGAAGCTGATCGGTCCGGACACGGTCCACAGGATGCCGACGAAGGACAGCAGCGTCACCACCGAGTTGAGCAGCCCCAGCGACAGCGACAGCGCGCCGTCGGTAAACAGGCGCAGGTCATCGGCAATCCGCTGGTCGGGGTTGTCGGTGGCGTGGGTCTGTTCGATGCGGTAGTAGGCCTGGTGCCCGAGCCAGTGCCCCATGAAGCGGCCGGTCATCCAGGTACGCCAGCGCATCTGCAGCATCATGGTGTAGTACTGGCGCGAAATCGCCGCGACGATGAAGAACGCCGCGATCCATGAGAAGCGCAGCAGCAGCACCTTGAACGAGGCATAGTCGCGCTGCTCCAGCGCGTTGTAGAACACGCGGTTCCATTCGTTGAGCAGCACGTTGATATAGACGATGCCCAGGTTCAGGGCGATCACCAGGGTAAGCAGGCCAAGGCCAGCCACGCGGTCTTCGGATTTCCAGTAGGGCTTGATCAGCGCCCAGGTCGCTGCCATGCGCAGCCGGCTCTGGATCTTGAGGGCCTTGGCAGGGACGGCCGGGCCCGGTACGGTGACTGAGGTCGGAGTGGAGGACATAGGGACAGCGCTTGACCCGCCAGCGGATGCCGGCCGGGCTTGTTGTTCTGGATACCGTGGCGACGGGCCACGGCGTCAACAGCATTCAGACGGCCGGGGCCGGGCGCGGGTTCCGCGCGCCCCTCAGGCGTCGTCGGCCTGGAGCAGCGAAAGCGCCGTGCGCAGCGCCGGCAGCCGGCTGGCCAGTTCCTGCACGCGCGCGGTATCCGCGGCGCGCTGCGGCGCCGCCCAGATGGCCTCGGGGAAATGCGTGTCCCAGCGGTAGCGCGGAATGATATGCCAGTGCAGGTGCGGCACCATGTTGCCGAAAGCGGCCAGGTTGACCTTGTCAGGCGTCATCACTTCGCGCACCACCCGCTCCGCGCGCGCGACCAGCCGCATCAGCCACGCCTGGTCGGCCTCGTCAAGGTCGCTCAACTCGGCCACGTGGTCGTTCCAGACGATGCGGCAGAAGCCGGGAAAACGGTCATGCTCGACCAGGATCAGGCGGGCGCGGTCGCCCATCCAGACCAGTTCGCCGCCGTCGGAGCGGCACAGGGCGCAGTCGGGAACTCCGCTCATGAGGTGATTTTATCCATGGATGCTTGTTGTTCGCGACAAGGCTCGCTGTCGTTTCCGCATATGCAAAAAACGTGCTGAGGATACCGTTTTCAGGTTTGGCTTATTGTTTCCCTTGTTTGCCGCTGGAATAGTGATTGCCTCCAGGCAACAATCAAATAGTAGTCATGACCAGCTGCGTGCACCGCAAACAGGCAAATCGATGGATCGCCGCCCTCAGGCTTTGCGCGCTCCTGCTCTGGAGTATGAGCCTTGCTTCCCCGGCGACCGCCGACTGCATTGTCACAAGCGGCAATCCCGGCACTGCAACCATCTCGCTACCGGCAACAATCAGTGTACCGCGCGACACGCCGACGGGAACCGTTCTCTACGACAGCAACTGGGTTGCGGCCGGCCCGGTAAATATTTCGTGCAGCGGCACGTTCCAGTACACGTATGGCTATGCGAGCCCGATGCAGCTGGTGCCCGGCTACAGCAACGTATACCAGACGACTGTCGCCGGCATCGGCATCAAGGCGGGTTGGGCAAACTGGATGTCCGGCACGCCCAGCATCGACAGCGCCCCGCTGGCCTCGCCGCCGGTATCACAAGCCATTACCAACCAGGCCTGGACCCCATACGGCCCGATGAGCCGCTACCGCATGCAAATGGTCGTCACGGGTCCGGTGAGGCCGGGTACCGTTACGCTGCCCCCCCTGCTGGCGCAAGCCAGCTATGGCTCGCTGACCGTTGCCCAGCTGATGATAAGCGGCAATACGCAGATCATCGCCCCGGCCTGCACCGTGCAGACCCCCTCCTTGACCGTCAACATGCCGCCGCTCAGCGCCTCCGCCTTCCAGGCCACGGGCTCGACAGCCGGCCAGACCGCATTCAGGCTGTTGCTCAGCTGCTCCGGTCCGACTGCCATCGCCATGACCCTCACCGATGCCACGCAGCCCGGCAACACAGGCAGCAACCTGTCGCTGGCAAGCGGGTCGAGTGCCGGTGGGGTGGCCTACCAAATCCTCTACAACGGCACGCCGATGAGTTTCGGGCCCGCGTCGGCGGTAGCCGGCAACCTCCACCAGTTCAATGTCGGCACCGTGACCGGCGCCAGCGACATGCAAGTCCCGCTGACTGCGCGCTACATCCGTACCGGCACTGTGACGCCGGGCACGGCCAATGCCGCCGCGACGTTCACAATGAGCTATCAATAACGGCGCAGGAGCGCCGTACACCAGCCCCCGCAGCGGCACACTTACCCTCCCGCCGGCACGCGCCTTCGGGGCATACTCGGGAGCCAGTTCTCGCGTAGCCGACGACTGGCTCCCCTTGCTCAGACCAGCACCCTCTCAATGCCGCCGGCATTGGCCTTCTGCACGTACTCGGGAAGCCAGTTTTCACCCAGCAGGTGCTTGGCCATCTCGATCACGATGTAGTCCGCCTGCACCGACGCATCTTCCTTGTAGCGCGACAGTCCCTGCAGGCACGACGGGCAGCTGGTCAGGATCTTGACGTCGCCGGTAAAGCCGTCGGCGCGCAGCTTGTCGGCACCCTTGGTCATTTCCTCTTCCTTGCGGAAGCGGACCTGCGTCGAGATATCCGGGCGCGTCACCGCCAGCGTGCCCGACTCGCCGCAGCAGCGCTCGTTCTTCTCGATCTTGCCCAAACCCGTGTTGCCGCCCATCAGGTCGTTGACCAGCTTGGTCGGGTCCATGGTCTTGATCGGGGTGTGGCAGGGATCATGGTACATGTAGCGCGTACCGGTCACGCCCTCCAGCTTGACGCCCTTCTCGAGCAGGTACTCGTGGATGTCGATGATGCGGCAGCCCGGGAAGATCTTCTCGAATTCATACCCGGCGAGCTGGTCGTAGCAGGTGCCGCAGCTGACCACCACGGTCTTGATGTCGAGGTAGTTCAGCGTGTTGGCCACGCGGTGGAACAGCACGCGGTTGTCGGTGACGATCTTCTCGGCCTTGTCGTACTGGCCGCTGCCGCGCTGCGGATAGCCGCAGCACAGGTAGCCCGGCGGCAGCACGGTCTGCACGCCGACGTGCCACAGCATCGCCTGCGTCGCCAGCCCGACCTGCGAGAACAGCCGCTCCGAGCCGCAGCCCGGGAAGTAGAACACCGCTTCCGATTCCGGCGTGGTCGCCTTCGGGTCGCGGATGATCGGCACGATCTCGTTGTCTTCGATGTCGAGCAGCGCGCGCGCGGTCTTCTTGGGCAGGTTGCCCGGCATCTTCTTGTTGATGAAGTGGATCACCTGCTCGCGCACCGGCGGCTTGCCGACGGTCGCGGGCGGATGCGCGGTCTGCTTCTTCGCCAGCTTCTTCAGTACGTCGTTGCCCAGGCGCTGCGCCTTGTAGCCCCAGTCGATCATGACCTTGCGGGTCAGGTTGATGGTCTCGGGGTTGGTGGCGTTGAGGAAGAACATCGACGCCGCGGTGCCGGGGTTGAACTTCTTCTGCCCCATCTTGCGCAGCAGGTTGCGCATGTTCATCGAGACGTCGCCGAAGTCGATCTTGACCGGGCACGGCGTCACGCACTTGTGGCAGACGGTGCAGTGGTCGGCCACGTCGGAGAACTCGTCCCAGTGCTTGACCGAGATGCCGCGGCGGGTCTGCTCCTCGTACAGGAAGGCCTCGACCAGCAGCGAGGTCGCCAGGATCTTGTTGCGCGGGCTGTACAGCAGGTTGGCGCGCGGCACGTGCGTGGCGCACACCGGCTTGCACTTGCCGCAGCGCAGGCAGTCCTTGACGCTTTCGGCAATGGCGCCGATGTCGCTCTGCTGCATGATCAGCGACTCATGCCCCATCAGGCCGAACGATGGCGTATAGGCATTGCGCAGGTCGGCGCCAGGCAAGAGCTTGCCCTTGTTGAAGCGGCCCTGCGGGTCGACCTTCTGCTTGTAGGCGCGGAAGTCGCCGATCTCTTCCTCGGTCAGGAACTCCAGCTTGGTGATGCCGATGCCGTGCTCGCCCGAGATCACGCCGTCCAGCGATCGCGCCAGGTCCATGATGCGGGCCACCGCGCGGTGCGCATCCTGCAGCATGTCGTAGTCGTCGGAGTTGACCGGGATGTTGGTGTGGACGTTGCCGTCGCCGGCGTGCATGTGCAGCGCCACGAAGACGCGGCCGCGCAGCACCTGCTTGTGGATCTTCTGGGCCTCGTCCAGGATCGGCTTGAATTCGCCGCCGTTGAAGATCTTGCGCAGCTCGGCACGGATCTCGTTCTTCCACGACACGCGGATGGTGCGGTCCTGCAGCAGGTGGAACACGCTGGCGTCCGGCTGCTGGTGCAGCCGCGCCTCGAACTCCTGCCCGAGCAGCCCCAGCCCGTGCCCGATCAGCGAGGCCTTGGCCTGCGCCAGCGGCGTGTCCAGATGGCCTTGCAGATAGCGCCAGCGCGCACGGATCTCGCGCAGCAGCGTCAGCGCGTGCTGCACGCGGTCTTCCAGCAGCTCGGCGCTGGGGATTTCGTTGGCGTCGTCGCTGCGGCCCAGCGGCAGGTTGCCGCGCGCGAAGAACGCTTCCAGCGCGTCGACCAGCTGCAGCTTGCTCTTGATCGACAGCTCGATATTGATGCGCTCGATGCCGTCGGTGTATTCGCCCATGCGGTTCAGCGGAATCACCACGTCTTCGTTGATCTTGAAGGCGTTGGTGTGCTTGGCGATGGCGGCGGTGCGCGAACGGTCCAGCCAGAACTTCTTGCGCGCCTCGGGGCTGACGGCGATAAAGCCTTCGCCGCTCTTGCCGTTGGCCATGCGGATCACTTCCGAGGTGGCGCGCGCCACGGCGTCTTCATCGTCGCCGACGATATCGCCGATCAGCACCATCTTCGGGAAGGCGTTGCGCTTGCTCTTGGTGGCGTAGCCGACCGCGCGCAGGTAGCGCTCGTCCAGGTGCTCCAGGCCGGCCAGGATGGCGCCGCCGGGCTTGCGCGTCTCGGCATCGAGGAAGTCCTTGATCTCGACGATGCTGGGGATGGCGTCGCGCGCCTGGCCGAAGAACTCCAGGCACACGGTGCGGATGAACTTCGGCATGCGGTGCAGGATCCAGCGCGCGCTGGTGATGATGCCGTCGCAGCCTTCCTTCTGCACGCCGGGCAGGCCGGCCAGGAACTTGTCGGTGACGTCCTTGCCCAGGCCTTCCTTGCGGAACTTGCGGCCCTCGATGGCGAGCGTCTCGGTGCGCAGCACCTTCTCGCCCGGGGCGCGGTTGCCGTCCGACCACTTCAGCTCGAAGGTGGCCACCGGCACGTCGTGGATCTTGCCCAGGTTGTGGTCCAGCCGGGTGATTTCCAGCCAGTTGCCCTCCGGGTCCACCATGCGCCACCAGGCCAGGTTGTCCAGCGCGGTGCCCCACAGCACGGCCTTCTTGCCGCCGGCGTTCATGGCGACATTGCCGCCGATGCACGAGGCGTCGATCGAAGTCGGGTCGACCGCGAACACCAGGCCAGCCTTATCGGCCGCGTCAGCCACGCGGCGCGTCACCACGCCGGCGCCGGAGAAGATGGTCGCGACCTTGTGCGACACGCCCGGCAGGTCGGTCTGCTCGACCGGCCCCAGCTGCTCCAGCTTCTCGGTATTGATCACCGCGCTCATCGGCGTCAGCGGCACGGCGCCGCCGGTGTAGCCGGTACCGCCCCCGCGCGGGATGATGGTCAGGCCGAGCTCGAAGCAGCCCTTGACCAGGCCGGCGATCTCTTCCTCGGTGTCGGGCGTCAGCACCACGAACGGGTATTCCACGCGCCAGTCGGTGGCGTCGGTCACGTGCGACACGCGCGACAGGCCATCGAACTTGATGTTGTCCTTCTGCGTGACGCGGCCCAGTACGCGCTGCGCGCGCTTGCGCAGGTCGTAGGCGGCGGCGAATTCGTTCTTGAAGTCCTCGATCGCCTGCTTGGCGAAGGCGACCAGCTGCTCCACGCGGTGCGAGCGGTCCTCGGCGGCGGGCTCGGCGTGCTCGGCACGGTCGGCGGCGCGGCGCTTCTCGATCTCGTTCAGGCGGTGGTGCAGCGCGCTGACCAGCATCTGGCGGCGCTTGGGATTTTCCAGCAGGTCGTCCTGCAGGTAGGGATTGCGGCGCACCACCCAGATATCGCCCAGCACCTCGTACAGCATGCGGGCCGAGCGGCCGGTGCGGCGCTCGCTGCGCAGCTCGTCCAGGATGCGCCAGGCTTCCTCGCCGAGCAGGCGGATGACAATCTCGCGGTCCGAGAAGGACGTGTAGTTATAGGGGATTTCACGCAGGCGCGGCGGGGCGTCCTGCGCGGCGAGCTTGGCGTCGAGCACGAGTGGGGCGTTCATGGGGGGACCGCTTCCTGCTGCGCACGGGGACAGTGCGCGAATCGTTCAGTAAAGGGCGATTGTACTGCAAGCCCTGCTTTCGCCGCACCGCAGCATGACGGAATCCTTGTCGGAACAAGGGATTAGCGACTGTCCGGGCGCCCGATGCGCCCCGCAAGACGGTCCCGAAGCCGCGCCGGAATCAGAACCAGGCCTTCACGGTGTGCGCAATGTTCTGCCAGAAAGTGTCCGGAATCCACATCAGCCCAGCGGTCATGACCAGGTAGCGCAGGAACTTGCCGACCGCCATCCAGGCCAGGCTGGGCCAGAAAGACAGGCGCAGCCAGCCGGCCAAAGTGCACAATGGATCACCAACGCCGGGCAGCCATGACATCAGCAGCGTGGGCGGGCCCAGCCGGCGCATCCAGCGGAAGTAGCGCGCATCGAGCTTGGGCTTGGGCGGCTTGCGCGCGTGGGCGCGGTGCTCCAGGTGTTCGGCCTCGTGCTCGCGCGCACGGCGCCGCTTGTGGTAGCGCACCAGTGCCAGCTTGGCCGCGTAGCCCAGCCACCAGTCGATCGCGCCGCCAACCGTGTTGCCGGCGGTGGCCACCAGGATCGCCGGCCAGAACATCTGCGGATTGAGCTTGACGTAGCCGAACACGGCGGGCTCGGAGCCGAGCGGCAGCAAGGTGGCCGACACCAGGCTGACCACGAAGATCGCGGGCAGGCCTACCTTGGGCAAGGCAATGGTTTCGAACAGCCAGTCGAAGAAGGCTTCCATGTAAGGGGACAGGGCCGGTGGCGCGGCTCATTCTAGCGGGCCGTGCCCCAAACGGGGCGCGGGCAAACCACATGGCACCTGTGCGGGATTTGTGATTAACTGTTAGAGCCTGTCGCGGCCAAACGTTCGCCGGCCGTGCCGATGCGCCGGCCGCAAGGTTCGCTGGCGCACCAACCGCAGTTGCAGCGGCAGCACCAATATCACGAATTAGCCGTCCTATAGCCGTCTTAAGCGGCAGTACCGCGTCGTGGCCAGTCCCGCGCTTTGCTTTCGGGATCTGGGAATTGGTCATGCGCGTCCACCCCACATGGAGACAAGCATGGCGATTCCGATCCGCCTGACGGTCAACGGCAAGCCCGTTGACGCGCAGGTAGAACCCAACACCCTCCTGGTCCAGTTCCTGCGCGAACAGCTGCGCCTGACCGGCACCCACGTCGGCTGCGACACGGCGCAGTGCGGCGCCTGCACGGTCCACCTGGATGGCCGGGCGGTCAAGTCGTGCAACATCCTGGCGCTGCAGGCGGACGGCGCCACCGTGACCACCATCGAAGGACTGGCCGGGGACAAGGTTGGCAACGGCCTGCACCCGATGCAGGAGGCTTTCCGCGAATGCCACGGGCTGCAATGCGGCTTCTGCACGCCGGGCATGGTGATGAGCGCGACCGCGCTGGTCCAGCAGCATCCCGACGCCGACGCCGCCACCATCCGCGCCCACCTGGAAGGCAACCTGTGCCGCTGCACGGGCTACCACAATATCGTGCGTGCGGTGCAGCAGGGCCAGGCGGCCATGCAGGGCACGGCGGCCAGCGCCGCCAGCGCGGAATAAGGGGGACCTGCCATGAACGCACCCGACAACCAGCGCCTGGTGGGCGCTTCGGTCAAGCGCAAGGAAGACTACCGCTACCTGACCGGCAACGGCCAGTACACCGACGACATCGTGCTGCCGCAGCAGAGCTACGGGTATTTCCTGCGCTCGCCGTACGCGCACGCGCGCATCCGCTCGATCGACAAGACCGCGGCGCTGGCCGCGCCCGGCGTGATCGCCGTGCTGACCGGCGCCGAGCTTGCCGCCGACAAGGTGGGCGGCCTGCCCTGCGGCTGGCTGATCCACAGCATCGACGGCACGCCGATGAAAGAGCCGCCGCACCCGGTGATCGCCCACGACAAGGTGCGCCACGTCGGCGACCAGGTGGCGCTGGTGATCGCCGAGACCCTGCAGCAGGCGCGCGACGCCGCCGAGCAGATCGAGGTCGACTACGAAGAGCTGCCTGCCGTGGTCGGCGCCGCCGATGCCGCATCGGCGTCGACGCTGGTGCACGACGACGTGCCGGCCAACACCTGCTACACCTGGGGCCACGGCGACAAGGCCGCCACCGACGCCGCCTTCGCCAAGGCCGCGCACGTGACCACGCTGGAGATCGTCAACAACCGGCTGATTCCCAACGCAATCGAGCCGCGCGCGGTCAACGCCAGCTATGCGCGCCAGGACGACAGCTACACCGTCTACGTCGCCAGCCAGAACCCGCATGTCGAGCGCCTGCTGATGGGCGCGTTCGTGCTGGGGCTGCCGGAATCGCGGCTGCGCATCATCGCGCCCGACGTCGGCGGCGGCTTCGGCTCCAAGATCTTCCTGTATCCGGAAGACGTGGCGCTGACGTGGGCATCGAAGAAGGTCGGCCGCCCGGTCAAGTGGACCGCGGACCGCAGCGAGTCGTTCCTGACCGACGCGCACGGCCGCGACCACGTGACCAAGGCCGAGCTGGCGCTCGATGCCGACGGCAAGTTCCTGGCGATGCGCGTGCATACGGTCGCCAACATGGGCGCGTACCTGTCGACCTTTGCCAGCAGCGTGCCGACCATCCTGTATGCGACGCTGCTGGCCGGCCAGTACTCCACGCCGGCGATCTATGCGGAGGTCAAGGCGGTGTTCACCAACACCGCGCCGGTGGATGCCTACCGCGGCGCGGGGCGGCCCGAAGCGACCTTCGTGGTCGAACGGCTGGTCGAAACCGCCGCGCGCGAGCTGAACATCGATCCGGCCGAACTGCGGCGCAAAAACTTCATCCGCCAGTTCCCGTACGCAACCCCGGTGGGCCTGACCTACGACACCGGCGACTACGAGCCGTGCCTGGCGCGCGCGCAAGAGCTGGCCGACGTCAAGGGCTTCCCGGCGCGGCGCGACGAGGCGAAGCAGCGCGGCAAGCTGCGCGGCCTCGGTTATTCCTGCTACATCGAGGCCTGCGGGCTGGCGCCTTCCAACATCGCCGGCGCGCTTGGCGCGCGTGCCGGCCTGTTCGAGGTGGGCGAGATCCGCGTGCACCCGACCGGCACGGTGACGGTCTTCACCGGCTCGCACAGCCATGGCCAGGGGCACGAAACCACTTTCGCGCAAGTGGTGGCCGACCGCCTCGGGCTGCAGCTCGACCAGGTCGAGATCGTGCACGGCGACACCGGGCGCGTGCCGTTCGGCATGGGCACCTACGGCTCGCGCTCGCTGGCGGTGGGCGGCTCCGCCATCGTCAAGGCGCTCGACAAGATCGAGGCCAAGGCCAAGAAGATCGCCGCGCACCTGCTGGAGGCGTCTGACAGCGACATCGAGTTCAGCAACGGCGTGTTCCGCGTGGCCGGCACGGACCGCACCAAGACCTTCGGCGAGGTCGCGCTGAGCGCCTACGTGCCGCACAACTACCCGCTCGACAAGCTCGAGCCGGGCCTGAACGAAAACGCCTTCTACGACCCGACCAACTTCACCTACCCGTCCGGCGCCTATGTGTGCGAGGTGGAGGTCGACCCCGACACCGGCGCGTCGCAGGTGGTCAAGTTCACCGCGGTCGACGACTTCGGCAACATCATCAACCCGATGATCGTCGAAGGCCAGGTGCATGGCGGCATCGGCCAGGGGCTGGGCCAGGCCATGCTGGAGCAGTGCGTCTACGACGAAGACAGCGGCCAGCTGCTGACCGGCTCGTACATGGACTACGCCATGCCGCGCGCCGGCGACCTGCCCGACTTCACCGTCGAGACCGCCAGCGGCACGCCCTGCACGCACAACCCGCTGGGAGTGAAGGGCTGCGGCGAGGCCGGCGCGATCGGCTCGCCGCCGGCCTTCATCAACGCGCTGGTCGACGCGCTGTCGCCGCTGGGGGTGAAGGATGTGCAGATGCCCGCCACGCCGCATCGCGTATGGCAGGCGATCCAGGCAGCGCAACCCCAGCCCTGAGCCACCGCACCGCAAAGGAAACCGACATGTACGCATTCAACTTTGAACGCGCCGCGGATGCCAAGGCGGCGGTGGAAAAACTCAAGGCCGATCCCGACGCCAAGTTCCTCGGCGGCGGCCAGAGCCTGCTGGCGGCGATGAAGCTGCGGCTGGCATCGCCGTCGACGCTGGTCGACGTCGCGCGCATTCCCGGCATGGCCGAGATCCGCGTCGAAGGCAAGGAGGTCGTCATCGGTGCCGCCGCGCGCCATGCCGACGTGGAAGCCAACGCCGAGGTGCGCCAGCGCATCCCGGCGCTGGCGGCGCTGGCCGGCGGCATCGGCGACCGGCAGGTGCGCGCGATGGGAACCATCGGCGGCGCGCTGGCGAACGATGACCCGGCGGCGTGCTATCCCGCGGCGGTGCTGGGGCTGGGCGCCACCGTGGTCACCGACCGGCGCAGCATCGCGGCGGATGACTTCTTCAAGGGCCTCTACGAAACCGCGCTGGAACCCGACGAGCTGATCACCGCGGTGCGGTTCCCGATCCCGGATCAGGCGGCCTATGTGAAGTTCCGCAATCCGGCATCGCGCTTTGCGCTGGTGGGGGTGATGGTGGCGCGCACCGGCAATACGGTGCGCGTGGCGGTCACCGGGGCGGCCGACAGCGTGTTCCGTTGCCAGCCGCTGGAGCAGGCGTTGTCGGCCGACTTCAGCACGCAGGCGGCGCGTGGGGTGAAGGTCGATGCGGGGAAGCTGAATACTGACCTGCATGCGTCGGCGGAGTACCGGGCGCATCTGATTCCGGTGCTGGCGGCAAGGGCGGTGGAGGCGGCGGTGAAGGGGTAGTGGCGCATCACCTGTCCCATTGTGGTCTCCCCTCTCCCGCAAGGCGGGAGAGGGGCCGGGGGTGAGGGCCGGCGCCTCCACGAAGTGAGCGCCGTCGCTAATTCCAGCCCCCCGCCAAACACCCCCCCCACGCCCCCCCGCGGAAGAGGGGAGCAAACCGCTGGCGTGCGAGGCGCGTCGGCAAAACAGAACGCTTCATGCTCCCCACCTCCATCGACGACACCCTCGCCCAGCTCGAACACCAGCAATACTTCGCCGACCGCGAAACCGCCACGGTGCTCTACCTCGCGCTGCGCATGCAGCGTCCGCTGTTCCTCGAAGGCGAGCCCGGGGTCGGCAAGACTGCACTGGCGCAAGCCATGGCGGGCGTGCTCGGCACGCGCCTGCTGCGGCTGCAATGCTATGAGGGACTCGACGCCGCCAGCGCCCTGTACGAATGGGACTACCCGCGCCAGATCATGGCCCTGCGCCTGGCCGAAGCCCGTGGCGAGCGGCCCGAGGCGCAATCGCTGTACCACGACGACTACCTGCTCAAGCGCCCGCTGCTGGAGTCGCTGCTGCCCGATCCCGCCGCACCGGGCGTGCCGCGCGTGCTGCTGATCGACGAGATCGACCGCGCCGACGAACCGTTCGAGGCCTTCCTGCTCGAGGTGCTGTCCGAATTCCAGGTGTCGATTCCCGAGATCGGCGTGATCCGCGCCGAGCGCCCGCCGCTGATCGTGATCACCTCCAACCGCACGCGCGAGGTCCACGACGCGCTCAAGCGCCGCTGCCTGTACCAGTGGGTTGGCTATCCCGACCGCGACCGTGAATTGCAGATCGTCGCCGCGCGCGCGCCCGAGGCCGCTGCCGCGCTGCAGGCGCAGGCGATTGACTTCGTGCACAGGCTGCGCGGCATCGACCTGTTCAAGGCGCCCGGCATCGCCGAGGCCATCGACTGGTGCCGCGCGCTGGCGGCGCTGGGTGTAACCGAGCTCGACCCGCAATCGGTGCGCGACACGCTGGGCGTGCTGCTCAAATACCAGGACGACCTGGCGCGCGTCGACGGCCCCACCGTGGCGGAACTGCTGGCGGGCGCCGCGCCGGGAGGCTGAGCCGTGCCCATGCTGCACGCCGCGGCGCGCAGCGGCGGTCCGCATGCAGGACTGCCGGTGCTGGCGCGCAACGTCACCCACTTCATGCGGCTGCTGCGCGACGGCGGCTTCGCCTTGTCGCCGGCGCACGCGGTCGATGCACTGGCCGCGCTGCGCCTGGTCGACATCGGCCGGCGCGACGACGTGCGCGCCGCGCTGGCGGCGCTGGTGCTGTCCGGCCCCGACCAGCGGCCGCTGTTCGACGCCGCCTTCGACCTGTTCTGGCGCGATCCCGACTGGGAAGGCAAGCTGCGCGCGCTGCTGCTGCCGCGTGTCGACGCGGGCGCGCCGCCGCCGAAGCGCAGCAACCGGCTGGCCGATGCGCTGGCCGCGCGCCAGCCCGATATGCCCACGCGTCCGGCACAGACCGAAGCCGAGCGCATCCACGTGCCGCTGACCTTCTCCGACCAGGAACGCCTGGCGCAGCGCGATTTCGAAACCCTGACCGCGCAGGAATGGCGCGCCCTGCAGCATCTGGTGCGCACCCGCCGCACCCACCTTGCGCTGCAGCGCACGCGCCGGCTGCGCGCCGCCACCTGCGGCACGCACGCCGACCTGCGCGCCAGCGCGCGCCTGGCGGTGCGCCAGCACGGTGAGTGGCTGCGCTGGAAATTCCGCAGGCACGCCGAGCGCAAGCCGCCGCTGGTGCTGCTGCTCGATATCTCGGGCTCGATGAGCCAGTACTCGCGCGCGGTGCTGTACTTCTGCCATGCGCTGATGCAGTCGCGCGAGCGGTTGTCGGTGTTCCTGTTCGGTACGCGGCTGACCAATATCACCCGCTCGCTGCGCGAGCGCGACCCCGACGAAGCCGTCGCCGTGATTACAAGCCAGGTGCGCGACTGGGCCGGCGGCACCCGCATCGGCGCCGCGCTGGCGAGCTTCAACCGCCACTGGGCGCGCCGCACGCTGTCCGGCCGCGCCACGGTGCTGCTGGTGACCGACGGGCTCGACCACGAACATATCGACCTGCTCGGCGACGAAATGGCTCGCTTGCGCCGCTTTGCCCATCGCATCGTCTGGCTCAACCCGCTGCTGCGCTACCCTGGATTCACGCCGCAGGCGCGCGGCGTGCAGGCGATCCTGCCGCATGTCGATGCGCTGCGCCCCGCGCACAACCTGGATAGCCTGCTGGCGCTCGAATCCCTGCTGTCCGACCAGGGCGGGCTGGCGCGGGCCGGCGCCCCCAACTCGCCAAGAAAGGAAACCCCGCCATGGAAATGAACCAGAGCCAGCGCCTGCCGGTGCCGCAGCAGGTGGCATGGGAAGCGCTCAACGACACCGAGCTGCTCAAGCAATGCATCCCGGGATGTGAGAGTATCGAGCCCGACGGCGACCACGCCTACCTGCTGGCGATGACGGCCGCGGTGGGCCCGGTCAAGGCGCGCTTCAAGGGCCGCATGGCGCTGGAAGACATCCAGGCGCCCGACAGCTACACCATCCGTTTCGACGGCCAGGGTGGCGCGGCGGGCTTCGGCAAGGGCAGCGCCCAAGTCCGGCTGGAACCAGACGGCGATGAAACTGTCCTGACCTATACCGTCAACGCCCAGGTGGGGGGCAAGATCGCCCAGATCGGCTCGCGGCTGGTGGACGCCGCGGCACGCAAGATGGCTGACACCTTCTTTGCGCGCTTCACCGAGGCCGTCACCCCTGACGCCACAGACAGCACGCCAGCGGCCGAGGGCGCCCCCGCCGCAGCCGCCGGCGACAACTCCGATAACGAACCGACAGAACAAGCGAAGCGGAAACGATCATGGACAGCGTGGATCTCGAAGTCCTGAAGAACAGCGTGCAGTGGCAGCAGCAAGGCCACCGCGTGCTGCTGGTGACGGTAGTGCGGACCTGGGGATCGTCGCCCCGGCCCGAGGGTGCGATGCTGGCCGTGCGCGACGACGGCCTGGTGGTCGGTTCGGTCTCGGGCGGCTGCATCGAGGACGACATCATCGACCGCGTGCGCCGCCAAGGCATCACCTCTGACCGGCCTGAAGCGATCAAGTACGGCATCAGCGCCGAGGAAGCGCACCGCTTTGGCCTGCCGTGCGGCGGCACCATCGAGCTGGTCGCCGAGCCGCTGGGTCCGGCCAGCGGCATCGCCGAACTGCTCGACGCCGTGGAGAACGGCCGGCTGGTCGCGCGCACGCTCGACATGACCACGGGCGCGGCCACGCTGGGCCCGGCCAATGCCACCGACGGGCTGGCGTTCGACGGCAAGACCCTGCTCACCATCCACGGCCCGCGCTACCGCATGCTGGTGATCGGCGCCGGGCAGCTGTCCAAGTACCTGTGCCAGATCGCGGTCGGCCTGGGCTTCCAGGTCACCGTGTGCGACCCGCGCGAGGAATACACCGAGACCTGGGACATCCCCGGCGTCACCATGGTACGCACCATGCCGGACGACACCGTCACCGACATGAAGCTGGACGAACGCTGCGCGGTGATCGCGCTGACGCACGACCCCAAGCTGGACGACCTGGCGCTGATGGAAGCGCTGCGCACCCGCGCCTTCTATGTGGGCGCGCTGGGGTCGCGCCGCAACAACCAGGCGCGCCGCGAACGGCTCAAGGAGTTCGACCTGACCGAGCTGCAGCTGGCACGGCTGCACGGCCCGGTGGGCATCTATATCGGCAGCCGCACGCCGCCGGAGATCGCGATCTCGATCCTGGCCGAGGTGATCGCGGCCAAGAACCACGTCTCGCTGCCCGACATCCTGCAGGTGGAAGGCGCCAAGGCCGCGCGCGAAATGGCTGCCAGCACCGGCAGCAGCTGCGACGTGGCGCCCGATCCTGCCTGACGACCCCGCGAGTGCCGCCATGACCGCCGCCCCCAACGCTCCCCTGCTCCGCACCGACCTGCCCACCGGCATCCTGCTGGCAGCGGGCTTCGGCCGCCGCTTCGATGCCGCCGGCCAGCGCAACAAGCTGCTGGAGCTGCTGCCCGGCGGACGCTCCGTCGCCTGGCGCAGCGCCCGCACGCTGGCCGCGGCGCTGCCCGAATCGATTGCCGTGATCCGCCCCGGCAACCCGGCGCTGGCGGAAGAACTGCGCCGCGGCGGCTGCCGCGTGCTGGAAGCGCCCGAGGCCGAAGCCGGCATGGGCGCGGCGCTGCGTGCCGCCGTGGCGGCAACGCCCGAAGCGCGCGGCTGGGTCGTGGCGCTGGCCGACATGCCTTGGCTGCCGATGGAACTGATCCGCGCGGTGGCGCTGACCATCACCACGCCCGACACCATCGCCGCGCCGTGGCGCAACGGCCAACGGGGCCATCCAGTGGGCTTTGGCGCGGCCTGGCGCGACGCCCTGCTGGCACTGGACGGCGACGAAGGCGCGCGCGCGCTGCTGAAGGACAAGCCGGTGACGCGGATCCTGACCGAGGACGAGGGCGCGTTCCGGGATATCGATACGCCGGCGGATCTGCGCTGAGACAGAAGCAAGCCGGCTCAGCCGCCGCCCTGCTGCGCTTCGGCCAGTTCGGTGGTCTTCACCGCCATGATGAAATCATTGCGGTGCAGGCCCTTGATCTTCTTGGTGCGCCACGACACCGTCGCATGTCCCCAGCCGAAGCTGATCTCGGGATGATGCCCCTGCGCCTCGGCCAGCTGGCCGACGCCGGTCACGAAGGCCAGCGCCTGCGCGAAATTGCCGAAGCTGAAACGCCGCTCGAGCCGCGTCGCGCCATCGGCCAGTTCCCAGCCTGGCGCCTGCTGCAGCAGGGTCTCGGCCTCGTCGGGCGTCAGCGGCGGCACGCCGCCGCGGCAAGGCGTGCACGATTGCGCTGCCAGGTTTTCTTCGCTCATGGTCTTGCTCCCCGACCGGAACGCGCCGTCGCTATGCGCCTTCGGTCTCGGTCAATGCGCGCAGGTATTCACGGCTCCACCAGTGCACATCCTGCGCGCGGATGCGCTCCAGCAGTTTCTGGTGGCGCTGCTGGCGCTCGGCCAGCGGCATGTGCAGCGCCTGCTGGATCGCCTGCGCGGTGGCGCGCGTGTCATAGGGATTGACCAGCAGCGCCTCGCGCAGCTGCTCGGCCGCGCCGGCAAAGCGCGACAGCACCAGCACGCCCGGATCCTCCGGATCCTGTGCCGCGATGAATTCCTTGGCCACCAGGTTCATGCCGTCGCGCAGCGGCGTCACCAGCGCCACGCGGCTGGCGCGGCACAAGCCGGGCAGCCGCTTGCGCGCGGTGGTGCGGTGGATATAGCGCACCGGCATCCAGTCCAGCTCGCCGAATTCGCCGTTGATCGAGCCGCTCAGCTGCTCCATCTCGCGGCGCAGGTCGACATAGGCGTCGACCGATTCGCGCGAAGGCGCGGCAATCTGCACCAGCGTCGCGCTCGAGCGGTTCTCGGGATACTCGGCCAGCAGCCGGTAGAACGCCTTGAGCCGCTGCGGCAGGCCCTTGGAATAGTCGAGCCGGTCGATGCCCAGCAGCAGCCGCCGGCGCGCATATTGCGCGCACATCATCTCGTAGGTTTCCTGCGCTTCCTCGCCGCGGCCCAGTTCCATGAACTCGTCGACGTCGATGCCGATCGGAAACGCCTGCGCCCGCACCGTGCGGTGGAAGGCGCGGTAGCGATGCTCGCCCATCGGCTCGGCCTGCGCTTCGGCCTGCACGTAGCGCGAGAAATGCTCGACGTCGGCATGGCTCTGGAAGCCGAGCAGGTCGTAGGCAAACAGCGCGCGCATCAGCCACTCGTGCTGCGGGATCGCGGCCAGGATCAGCGGCGGCGGCAGCGGCACGTGAAGGAAGAAGCCGATCTTCTGCCCGCAGCCGATCGCGCGCAGCTCGGACGCCAGCGGGATCAGGTGGTAGTCGTGGATCCAGATGATGTCGTCGGGCTGCAGCAGCGGCGCCAGCTTGCGCGCGAACAGCTGGTTCACGCGCCGGTAGCCGTTGAGGAAGTTGGAATCGAAATCCGCCAGGTCGAGCCGGTAGTGGAACACCGGCCACAGCACGCCGTTGCTGTAGCCCAGGTAGTAGGCGTCATGGTCCTCGCGGCTCAGGTCGACGGTGGCCAGCGTGACGTTGCCGGCCTGCTGCAGGTGCAGGTCGCCTTCGCCGGGCGTGCCACCCTGGGCGGTTTCCAGCGCCTTGCCGCTCCAGCCGAACCACAGGCCGCCGGTCTGCCGCAGGGCCTCGGACAGCGCGACGGCCAGGCCGCCCGCGGCGACGTTGCGTGGATCTGCGACCCGGTTGGATACCGCTACAAGTCTTGGCATAGATGTTTTTCTTCAGTTCCTTGTTCTTGGTGCCGGCACTGCGTGCCGTGCGCGGATGCCGCCCCCCACTCGTTCATCGCCGCTCAGATCACCGTATCCCACGGCGCCGACAGCCGCATGGCGCCATTGATCAGCCCGACCATCGAATAGGTCTGCGGGAAATTGCCCCACATCTCGCCGGTCACCGGATGGGTATCCTCGGACAGCAGTCCGAGCGGGTTGCGCGCGGCCAGCATGGCCTCGAAGATTTCGCGCGCCTGGTCGCGGCGGCCGATGCGAGCCAACGCGTCGATGCGCCAGAAGGTGCAGATATTGAAGGCGGTCTCGGGCTTGCCGAAATCGTCCGGGGCCTCGTAGCGGCGCATGTAGGGGCCATCGCACAGCGAGGTCTCAAGCGCCTTGACGGTGGCGATGAAGCGCGGGTCGCGCGGGTCGATGAAGTTGACCTCGGCCATCAGCAGCACGCTGGCGTCAAGCTCGCGCCCGCCGAAGCTTTCGGCGAAGGCCTGGCGCGATTCGCTCCACGACTCGGCCAGGATGCGTTCCTTCATGCGATCGGCGTGGCCGTGCCAGTAGGCGGCGCGCTCGGGCAGCACCAGTTTTTCGGCCACCTTGGCGAGCCGGTCGCAGGCGGCCCAGCTCATCAGCGCCGACGAGGTATGCACGCGCGCCCGCGTGCGCAGTTCCCACATGCCGGCGTCGGGCGTGCCGAATACCCGCACCGCCTGCTCGCCCACCGCTTCGAGGCGGCCGAACTCGGCCGCGCCGCCGCGATGCAGCAGCCGGTGGTCATGGAAGGCCTGCGCCGCGCCCAGCACCACATTGCCATAGACGTCGTGCTGGAAGTGCTCCTGCGCCTGGTTGCCGACCCGCACCGGCCCCATGCCGCGGTAGCCGGGCAGGTGGTCGAGCATGCTCTCGGGCAGTTCGCGCTCCAGGCCGATGCCGTACAGCGGCTGGATATGGCCGTCCTGCGACTGCATCACCACGTTGGAGAGCCAGCGCAGGTAGTCCTCCATGGTGCCGACCTCCGACAGGCTGTTGAGCGCGCGCACCACGAAGAAGGCATCGCGCAGCCAGCAGAAGCGGTAGTCCCAGTTGCGGCCGCTGCCCGGCGCTTCCGGAATGCTGGTGGTCATGGCCGCGACGATGGCGCCGGTCTCTTCGTACAGCGACATCTTCAGCGTGATGGCGGCGCGGATCACCGCGTCCTGCCATTCGCGCGGCACCGCCAGGCGTCGGCTCCACAGCCGCCAGTAGGCGGTGGTTTCCTGCTCGAAATCGCGCGCCGTCTCTTCCACGCCGTGCGCCAGGGTCTCGTCCGGGCCCAGGATGAAGTTATGCCCGCGCGTGACCAGGAACGGCGTATGCGACAGCACGTAGGCAAGCGGCGCGTCGGTGGTCATGCGCAGGGTCATGTCGTCGCCGATGTAGCGCACGTGGCTGCTGCCGCGCGTCACCTGCGGCGCCTTGCGACCCCACTCGAAGCGCGGCGCCACCACCACGCGCACGCGCGGCGCGCCGCGCACCGGGCGGATGCGGCGAATCAGCGTGGTCGGCCGGAAATAGCGCCCCAGCCGGAAAAAGCGCGGGGCGAAGTCGGTGATCTCCAGGCAGTTGCCGTGGATGTCCGTCAGCCGCGTGCGCAGCACCGCGGTATTGGGCTCATACCACTGCCGCGACGAATGGAAGTCCTCGATCTCGATCGAGAAATGGCCGGCGTTCTCGCTCGGGTCCAGCAGGGCATTGAACACCGGGTCGCCGTCGAAGCGCGGCAGACAGGACCAGACGATGCGTCCGCGGCAATCGACCAGCGCCGAGATGGCGCAGTTGCCGATCATGCCAAGCGACAGCGACGGATTGGCGAAGCGGGTGCCGCCGTCCACGGTGCGGTTAACGCCTTCGGTCGGCGGCTTGCCCAGCTCCGCCGGGCTGCTCGGATTGGTCACGGCAGGTTCTCCCTTACGATGTCGTTGAGCCCCGGCCCGGGCCCGGCCCGGCCTCGTGGGGCACGGCGCGCGGTGCGCCGGCACTGGCCGATGACGCCAGCGCATGCGCCGAGCGGTGCAGCCAGCTGCGCAGCGCTGCCGGCCCGGGCACGCTCACCGCGGCGACGGTCTCGCGCTGGCCCACCAGCACGCCCAGGCCGCCCAGCTTGCGCACCGCGGCGAAGCCGGGTTCGTCGGTCATGTCGTCGCCGGCAAACAGCGGCACGCGCTGGGCAAAGGGCGCGGCCTTCATGAAGGCCGCGATGGCATCGCCCTTGTCGACGCCGGCCGGCTTGATCTCGACCACCATCTTGCCCGGCAGCGCTTCCAGGCCGACGGCATGGCGCAATACGTCAGTGACCGCGGCATCGACGATGCCGGCCAGCTCGGGCGCCTGCCGGTAATGGATCGCGACCGCGACCGACTTGCGCTCCAGCCGCAGCGCCGGGTAGGCGCGCACCAGCGCTTCAAGGTGGGGGATCAGCGGTTCGAGCCCGGGGGCGTCGGTCTTCGACACCATGCCGCCGTCGGTGCGGAATTCGGCGCCGTGGATGCCGGCCGCGGGCAATTGCAGAGGCTGCAGGAAGTGGTCGAGTTCGATGATTGGCCGCCCCGAGATGACGGCCAGCGCGCCGTCCAGCCGCTGGTACAGCGTGCGCAGCGTGCCGACCAGTTCTGGTTCGACCTGCACCAGTTCGGGCCGCGGGGCCAGGTCGGCCAGCGTGCCGTCGAAGTCGAGAAACAGGGCGGTATTGGGTTCGATTAGCGGTAGCTGTGGCATCGCGTGAAACCGTAACACGTCGTTTTGACCGGCGTCCACCGGACGCCGTCCTACATGGCGCAAGCGCAACCCCGGGCCGATGCAAGTCCGGCGCCAGCCTGCCCGCCCACATTCCCGCCTCGCCGCAAGTGAATGCCGAACCACTCTGTCCGGCGTGACCGTGGTGTAGCGGGCACTGTCGCCAGGGGGCTGCCGGGTCTCACGGCCCGGGTGCGCGAGGCCGGCATCCTTTATCATTGACGGTTTCCGCCAGAATTTCCCGGCTTTTTTGCGCGCCAATGGCGCGCGCCGGCCAGCCCCGAGACCATGACCCGCCAGTCCGCCGCCCGACCCGATTACCTGAAGAAGATCCTGACCGCCAAGGTCTATGACGTGGCGCAGGAGACCGAACTGACCTATGCGCACCAGTTGTCGGCCCGCACCGGCAACTCGGTCTGGTTCAAGCGCGAGGACACCCAGCCAGTCTTCTCCTTCAAGCTGCGCGGCGCGTACAACAAGATGGCGTCGCTGTCGCCGGAAGAGCTCAAGCGCGGCGTGATCGCCGCATCGGCCGGCAACCACGCGCAGGGCGTGGCGCTGGCCGCGGCCCGGCTGCAATGCAAGGCCATCATCGCCATGCCGGTGACCACGCCGCAGGTGAAGATCGACGCCGTGCGCGAGCGCGGCGGCCAGTGGGTCGAGATCATGCTGCACGGCGAGTCCTACAGCGACGCCTACAACCACGCCGCGGTGCTGGAGAAGAAGCACAAGCTCACCTTCATCCACCCGTTCGACGATCCCGAGGTGATCGCCGGCCAGGGCACCATCGCCATGGAAATCCTGCGCCAGCACCCGGGCCCGATCCATGCCGTGTTCGTCGCCATCGGCGGCGGCGGGCTGATCTCCGGCGTCGCCGCGTACATCAAGGCGGTGCGCCCCGAGATCAAGGTCATCGGCGTGCAGACGGTCGATTCGGACGCGATGAAGCGCTCGGTCGATGCCGGCAAGCGCATCGAACTGAAGGAAGTGGGCCTGTTCTCCGACGGCACCGCGGTGAAGCTGGTCGGCAAGGAGACCTTCCGCGTCACGCGCGAACTGGTCGACGACATCATCCTGTGCGATACCGACGCGATCTGCGCGGGCGTGAAGGACGTGTTCCAGGACACCCGCAGCATCCTCGAGCCGGCCGGCGCGCTGGCGGTGGCGGGCCTGAAGGCGTACGCCGAGCGCGAGAAGCTCAAGGGCCAGCACCTGGTGGCGATCGCCTGCGGCGCCAACATGAACTTCGACCGCCTGCGCTTCGTCGCCGAGCGCGCCGAGGTGGGCGAGGCCCGCGAAGGCGTGTTCGCCGTGACCATCCCGGAAGAGCGCGGCAGCTTCAAGCGCTTCTGCGAGCTGGTGGGCACGCGCAACGTGACCGAGTTCAACTACCGCATCGCCGACACCAGCATGGCGCATATCTTCGTTGGCGTGCAGATCGCCAGCCGCGCCGAGAACGACAAGATCGCCGCCAGCTTCCGCAAGCATGGCTTCGACACGCTCGACCTGTCCAATGACGAGCTCGCCAAGCAGCATATCCGCTACATGGTGGGCGGGCGCTCGGCGCTGGCGCATGACGAACTGCTGTATCGCTTCGAGTTCCCGGAGCGCCCGGGCGCGCTGATGAAGTTCCTGTCGAGCATGAGCCCGAACTGGAACATCAGCCTGTTCCACTACCGCAACCAGGGCGCCGACACCTCCAACATCCTGGTCGGCATCCAGGTGCCGAAGAACGAGAAGCGCGCCTTCCGCGCCTTCCTTTCGACGCTGGGTTACGTACACTGGGACGAGACCGACAACCCGGTGTACAAGCTGTTCCTGTCCTGATCCCGCCGAGCGCCCATGAGCCTTCCCGAACACTCGCCGCTGGGCAAGCCCTCGGCCTACAAGACCGAGTACGACGCCACCCTGCTGTTCCCGATCCCGCGCCAGCCCAAGCGCACCGAGATCGGCCTGCCCGAGGGCAAGCCGGTGCCGTTCTTCGGCGTCGACATCTGGAACGCGTACGAGCTGTCGTGGCTGAACCTGAAGGGCAAGCCGCAGGTGGCGCTGGCCACCTTCATCATCCCGTCGGACACGCCCAACATCATCGAGTCCAAGTCGTTCAAGCTTTACCTGAACTCGTTCAACCAGACCCGGATTGCCTCGCCCGAAGCGCTGCAGCAGCTGCTGCACCACGACCTGTCCGAAGCCACCGGCGGCACCGTGCAGGTGCGGCTGGTGACCGAAGCCGACCTCGGCACGCAGAAGATGGGCGAACTCGACGGCCTGCTGCTCGACCGCCTCGACATCGAGGTGGACCGCTACGAGCCCGCGCCGGAGCTGCTCAGCGCCGACCAGGAAGAAACGCCGGTGGAAGAAACGCTGGTGTCGCACCTGCTCAAGTCCAACTGCCTGGTGACCGGCCAGCCGGACTGGGGCAGCGTGCAGATCCGCTACGTGGGCGCGCCGATCAACCAGGAAGGCCTGCTCAAGTACCTGATCTCGTTCCGCAACCACAACGAGTTCCACGAGCAATGCGTCGAGCGCATCTTCATGGACGTGATGCGCCAGTGCAAACCGGTCAAGCTGGCGGTGTATGCGCGCTATACGCGGCGCGGGGGCCTGGACATCAATCCGTTCCGCACCAACTTCAATACGGCGTGGCCGGATAACAAGAGGAATGCGCGGCAGTAGGCCGGCGTTGCCTCTTCGGTAATTCGCGACGGCAGGTTCTCTACCGCGCCGGCTTTCTCCCCTCTCCCGCGCGCGCAAGACGGTATCGTCTTGCGCCATGTGCGGCGGCAACGTTGCTTGCCGCCCCCCCAAATCCCCCAAAAAGCACATTTCCACTGCGGACGGCCTGGCGCGCGCCCAAGTTGTAACCGTCCTTGAATTAATTAACTCAAAAATTAATATTAGCTGAACACCCCCTTCCGCCGAGCCAGCCGCCATGCCCCGCAAACCCGCTTCTCCCAAGCCCCCCAGGCGCAGCCCGGGCCGCCCGGCGGGCCAGCCCGGCCAGCGCGAGCGCATCCTCGATGCCGCAACCCAACTCTTCTCGCGGCAGGGCGTGCCCGGCACGCCGGTCAAGGCCATCGCGGCGCTGGCCGGCGTTACCCCGGCACTGGTGCACTACTACTTCGGCGACCGCGACCTGCTGCTCGACGCCGTGATCGACGAGAAAGTGGAGCCGCTGGTGGCCCGCTTTTTTGCCGGCGGCCAGCCCGACGACGAACCGCTGGCGATGCTGGTCGGCATCGCTACCCGGCTGATCCGCGCGGTCACGGAGGCGCCGTGGTTCCCGGGCCTGTGGATCCGCGAAGTGGCCAGCGACGACGGCGCGCTGCGCGAGCGCGTGCTCAAGCGCTTTGCGCTCGAACGTGCCGGCGCGCTGATGGCGCCGCTGGCGGCAGCCATCGGGCGCGGGCAGCTCAACCCCGGCCTGGAACCGGCGCTGGTGGTGCCGTCGCTGGTCGGGCTGACGCTGCTGCCGCTCGCCACCACGCATATCTGGCGCCGGCTGCCCGGCGCGGAAGCGGTCGATACCGACGCACTGGTGCGCCATGTCACGGCGCTGCTGACGCATGGGCTGTCCGCGGCGCCGGCAACGGCGCAGCCGAAGACGCTCGCAGACGCCGCCAAACGGAAGGGCCGCACGGCCCGGCATTCTCCGGAGTCCGCATGAACCACGCTGCTTCCATCCATCGTCCGCGCCTGCGCACAGCGCTGCGCGCCACTGCCCTGCTCGGCGCCGCGCTGCTTGCCGCCGCTTGCGGCAACGCGCGCACCGATAGCTGGCAGGGCTACGTCGAAGGCGAATTCGTCAGCGTGGCCTCGCCCTTCGCCGGGCGCCTCGACACGCTCTCGGTGCAGCGCGGCCAGCAGGTCGCGCAGGGCGCGGCGCTGTTCGCGCTCGAAGCCGACGACGAGCGCGCCGCGCGCCAGCAGGCCGAAGACCAGCTGCGCGCGGCCGAAGCCACGCTGCAGGACCTGAAGACCGGCAAGCGCCCGCTCGAAGTCGAGGTCAACCGGGCCCAGCTGGCCCAGGCGCAGGCCCAGGCCCAGCGCAGCGCCGCGGCCTTGCGGCGCGACCAGCGCCAGTACGAGATCGGCGGCATCGCCCAGGCGCAGCTCGACGAAGCGCGCGCGCAGGCCGGCAGCGACGCCGCGCGCGTGCGCGAGCTGCAGCGCGATATCGACGTGGCGCGCCTGCCGGGACGCGAGGCGCAGCAGGCGGCGCAGGCCGCGCAGGTGGCGGCCGCGCGCGCCGCGCTGGCGCAGGCGCAGTGGAAGCTGTCGCGCAAGACCGTGGCCGCCACCCAAGCCGGGCTGGTCTACGACGTGCCCTACCGACTGGGCGAATGGGTGCCGGCGGGCAGCCCGGTGGTGCGCATGCTGCCGCCGGGCAACGTCAAGGTGCGCTTCTACGTGCCGGAAACGGTGGTCGGCGCGCTGCGCAACGGACAGGCGCTGCAGGTGCGCTGCGACGGCTGCGCCGCGCCGGTGGCCGCCACCATCAGCTATGTCGCCAACGAGGCCGAGTACACGCCGCCAGTGATCTACAGCAACGAGACCCGGCGCAAGCTGGTGTTCCTGGTCGAGGCGCGCCCCTCGGCCGCCGATGCCCCCAAGCTGCGGCCGGGCCAGCCTGTCGAAGTGGTGCGGCAATGAACACCAGCGCGAACGGCAACGGCCTCGCCATCGACGTGCGCGGGCTGAACAAGCACTTCGGCGACAAGCATGTCGTCAACGACCTCAGCATGCAGGTTGCGCGCGGCGAGATCTTCGGCTTCCTCGGCCCCAACGGCAGCGGCAAGACCACCTCGATCCGCATGATGTGCGGACTGCTGACGCCGGACTCCGGCGCGGGCACCTGCCTGGGCTACGACATCCTGACCGAGTCCGACGAGATCAAGCGCCGCGTCGGCTACATGACGCAGAAGTTCTCCTACTGGGACGACCTGTCGATCCGCGAGAACCTGGACTTCGTCGCGCGCGTGTACGGCATGCCCAACCGGCGCGAGGCCGTGGAGCGCGCGCTCGAGGACCTGGGCCTGGCCACGCGCTCGGCGCAGCTGGCCGGCGCGCTGTCGGGCGGCTGGAAGCAGCGCCTGGCGCTGGCGGCCTGCCTGCTGCACGAGCCCGAGCTGCTGCTGCTCGACGAACCCACCGCCGGCGTCGATCCCAAGGCGCGGCGCGACTTCTGGGAGCAGTTGCACCGGCTGGCCGCGCGCGGCATCTCGGTGCTGGTCAGCACGCACTACATGGACGAGGCCGAGCGCTGCCACAAGCTGGCCTATATCGCCTACGGCAGGCTGCTGGCGCACGGCACCGCCGATGAAGTGGTGGCAAGCCAGCGGCTGTCGACCTGGAGCGTGGAAGGCGACGATCTCGCGGCGCTGTCGGCGCAGCTGCAGGGCGCGCCGGGCGTGGAGCAGACCGTGGCGTTCGGCACCGCGCTGCACGTGACCGGGCGCGATGCGCAGGCGCTGGCCGACACCCTCGCGCGACTGGCCGGCCCGGGCCGGCGCGTCGAGCAGGCCCAGACCAGCCTGGAAGACGTGTTCATCCACATGATGAGCGGCGCCGAGGACAACATGGCGCGCAAGAAAAAGGAGGCGTCATGACGCCGGCCACTTCTTCAACGCCGGCACGCTTCTCGCTGCAGCGCTGGTGGAGCATCGTGCTGAAGGAATTCCTGCAGCTGCGGCGCGACCGCGTCACCTTCGGCATGATCGTCGGCCTGCCGATCATGCAGCTGCTGCTGTTCGGCTTTGCCATCAACACCGATCCGCGCCAGCTGCCGACCGCGGTGATCGCCGCCGACCAGAGCGAGTTCACGCGCTCGTTCATCGCCAGCATGGAACAGTCGACCTACTTCAAGCTGGTCGGCACGCTGCCCGACGAGCGCGCCGGGCGCGAAGCGCTGATGAAAGGCGAGGTGCAGTTCGTGCTGACCATCCCGCCCGACTTCACGCGCCGGCTGCTGCGCGGCGAACGGCCCGCGCTGCTGGTCGAGGCCGACGCCACCGATCCTTCCGCCACTGGCCAGGCCATCGCCGCGCTGCCGCAGCTGCCCTACAGCGTGGCCACGCATGACCTGAAGGGCTCGCTGGCGCCGCTGGCTGGCGGCAGGCCGCCTTTCGAGGTGCAGGTGCAGCGGCTCTACAACCCGGAAGGCATCACCCAGTACAACATTGTCCCTGGTCTGATGGGCGTGATCCTGACGATGACGATGGTGATGATGACCGGCCTGGCAATGACGCGCGAACGCGAGCGCGGCACCATGGAGAACCTGCTGGCCACGCCGGTGCGGCCGCTCGAGGTGATGACCGGCAAGATCGTGCCGTACATCTTCATCGGGCTGATCCAGTCCACCATCGTGCTGCTGGCCGCGCGCTGGATCTTCAGCGTGCCCTTTGTCGGCTCGGTGCTGGCGGTGTACCTGGCGGCGCTGCTGTTCATCGCGGCCAACCTGACCGTCGGCATCACGCTGTCGTCGCTGGCGCAGAACCAGCTGCAGGCGATGCAGCTGACCTTCTTCTACTTCCTGCCCAACATCCTGCTGTCCGGCTTCATGTTCCCGTTTGCCGGCATGCCGGGCTGGGCGCAGGCGATCGGCAACATCCTGCCGATGACCTATTTCCACCGCATGGTGCGCGGCATCCTGCTCAAGGGCAACGGCTGGTTCGAGCTGTGGCCCAATCTGTGGCCGATGGCGCTGTTTATCGTGGTGGTGATGGCGATCGCGGTGCGCTTCTACCGGCGCACGCTCGATTGAAGGAGCTGGCCATGCAACGCCTCACGTCCCTGTTCGCCGCCGCGCTGCTGTGCGGCTGCGCGGTCGGGCCCGATTTCCGCGTGCCCGCGCCGCCGCACGACGCCGGCTACGTGCCGGGTCCGCAGCCGGTTGCGACCGTCGCGGCGGACGGTGCCGACGCACCCGGCCAGGCCCACGCGCAGACGCTGGCGGCCGGCGCCGACGTCCCGGCGCAGTGGTGGACGCTGTTCCGCAGCCCGGCGCTGGATGCCACCATCCGCGGCGCGCTGGTGGCCAGCCCGACGCTGGCGCAGGCCCGCGCGCGGCTGCTGGAAGCGCAGGAGAACCTGGCCGCGCGCACCGGCGCGACGCGCTGGCCGGCCATCGACGCGAAGCTGGACACCTCGCGCCAGCAGGTCGATTTCCAGTCGCTGGGCATCACCGGCATCCCCAGCCCCGGCCCGTTCACGCTGTACGGCGCGACGGTGCAGGTTTCGTACGCGCTGGATCTGTTCGGCGGCCAGCGGCGCGAGCTGGAAGGCCTGCAGGCCGTGGTGGACTACCAGCGCTACGAGCTCGAGGCCGCGCGCCTGGCGCTGGCCGCCAACGTCGCCACCGCCGCCATCCGCGAAGCCGGCCTGCGCGCGCAGCTGGCCGACACCGCCGCGATGGTGGCGGCGCAGCAGCGCCAGCTCGGCATCACCGAGGCGCGCCTGCGCGCGGGCGGCGTCGCGCGCGTCGAGGTGCAGCGCCGGCGCGCGGAGCTGGCGCAAACCCAGGCGCTGGTGCCGGCGCTGCAGCGCCAGCTCGATGCCACCCGGCACCAGCTCGCGGTCTACACCGGCCAGACCCCGGCCGCGGCCGCGCTGCCGGAATTCCATCTCGATGCCATGCACCTGCCCGACACGCTGCCGGTAAGCCTGCCCGCGACGCTGGCGCGCCGCCGGCCCGATATCCGCGCGGCCGAGGCGCTGCTGCACCAGGCCTCGGCCAATATCGGCGTGGCCACCGCCAACCTCTATCCGCAGGTCACGCTGAGCGCCAGCGGCGGCACGCAGGCCACCGCGGCGCGCGACCTGTTCAGCAGCCTCAACGTCTGGAGCCTGGCGGCGGGCCTGGTGCAGCCGGTATTCCGCGGCGGCGAGCTGCAGGCGCGCAAGCGCGCGGCGGAAGCGGCGTATGAACAATCGCTGGCCGCATACCGGCAAGCGGTGCTGCAGGGCCTGCAGAATGTCGCCGACGCGCTGCGCGCGCTCGAGGCCGACGCCGCCGCGCTGCGCGAACGCGCCGACAGCGCGCGCCAGGCGCGCGATACGCTGGCGGTGGTGTCGGAGCAGTACCGGCTCGGCGGCGTCAGCCAGCTGGTGCTGCTGGATGCCGAGCGGCAGTCGCGCCAGGCCGCGCTGCACCTGGCGCAGGCGCGCGCCGACCGGCTGGCGGATTCGGCGGCGCTGCTGCAGGCGCTGGGGGGTGGGTGGTGGCAGGAAGACGCCGCGCTGGCGGCGGCGCCGCGCTAGCGGCGCTCGAATCAACGGACTCAGGTCTTGTCGCTCTGCGTGTACCAGTAGGTGCGCTTGCGCTTGCCGGCACTGGCGGGCTTCACTTCCTGGCCGCCCAGCGAAGACTTGTCGTCGCCGCCGGTGCCGCCCGCCTTGCCGCCACCGATCAGCACCGGCACCAGCCGGGTCGAGCCATCGGTCTGCGTGACCGATACCATGCCGAATACCGGAGACGGCGGCAGCCCGCCATTGTCGAAGGTGACATAGCGCGGCCCGTTGTTCATACCCAGCCCGGTCAGGAACGACACCGCGTAGCCGCGCGCCACGCCCAGGTCGGGGTAGCAGGCCCCCGGCTCGACCTTGGAAGGCGTGTTGGTGCCGAAGTAGGTGTAGCCCGCCACCGTCAGCGGCGCATTGACCGCCTTCTCGCCGGGGGCGAGCGACAGGTAGAAGCCGCTCGCCACCGCGCTATCGCGGTAGGCCACGCTGGTCGCATCGACCAGATCGGCCTCCCTGATCGCCGCCCACGTCGACGGCGGCTTGCCGTCGACGTTCGGGTCCTTGATCATGTAGAAGCGGTTGCGCACGTTCTGCGCCGCGCCGGGGGTCTGGCTCAGCGAATGGAGTGGCTTTTCGCGGTCGCCCGAGGCGATCATCACGGCGTCGTACTTGCCGGTGGCAACCACATCGGGCGGATAGAGGAACTTGCGCGCGTCGTTGGTGTTCACCGCGCCACCCAGCTGGGCCAGCTTGCCAATGCTCCATGTCGACGGCACGTCGGTTTCCAGCGCGCCGAAGTCGATGCGCCAGACATTGCCGCCCACGTCGCCGACGTAGGCCTTGTCGGCATAGCCGTCGCCGTTGCGGTCGACCACCGCAACGTCCGAAGGGATCGCGCGGCTGTCGATGGTGACGCAGGTACCGGTGGTGATGCCGGCGCAGCTGCCCAGCGCAGCCCAGACCACATCGCCGGTCGCGGCATTGAGCACGATCACGCCGCGGCCCTGCTTGTTGGTCGCGGTGGCATCGCCTTCGAACGCCGGGTCTGCGTCTTCGCCGTCGGGATCGTAGCCGGCGCCCATGATCAGCACCGGCGTGGCGTAGCCGCGCACGCGCATCACGCGCGGCTGCGACCAGGTCTGGCCCAGTTCCGGGATATCGGCACTGGTCTTGCTCCACAGGTACTTCGGCTGCGCCGGATCGCTGACGTCGAGCGCATACACCAGGCGGCCGCCGCGCCGCGCGGTCAGGTAGATGGTCACCTGCGGCGCGGCCGGGTTGCTCAGGTTCTGGTAGACCGTGGTGGTGCCGTCGAAGAAATAGTCGCGCGGCTTGAACTGGACCTCGGCGGTGTCCTGCGGGCTGCCCGTCAGCCGCACCTCGGGCGCGTTGTTGTAGAGGCGCGCCAGCTTGCCGTAGAACTCGGGCGCGACAAAGCCCCACAGCTCGCCGCCGGCGCGCACCTGGCCGGCGGTGGTGGAAATCGCGCCGGTGCGGTTGCCGTTGACGGCATGGAACACGCCGTCATTGGCGCCGTAGAACACCACCACGCCGGTGCTGCCGCCGTAGTCGACCACCACCGGGCGCGAATGCAGCACGTCGCCGTGGATCGAGCCGCGCACCGTGACGTTGCCGCCGGGGCCGGGCTCGGACTCCTTCTTCGGATCGGTGCCGGTCAGCGCGGCAAAAACGTCCTTGCCGCGCACCCATTCGATCATATTTGCCACGTCCGCCGCGGTGGTCTTCAGCAGCGACGGGCCGTCGCCCTCGGTCAGCGCCCTGTTGGCGGTATTGAAGTTGGTCAGCGCCGTGTCCTTGCTGCACTTGGCATTGGCGCAGGTCAGCAGCCGGCGCCCGCTCTGGCTGGTGAGGTAGTCGGCGCGCAGCATTTCGCCGGCGCCGCCCTTCTCGACAATCTCGCCGTCGGGCGCATCCTTGGCGTTGCGCAGTTGCGCCGAGGCATTCTTCCAGAAGCCGTCGGCGGGCCAGTCCGTGACGATACTGGAACTGCCAACCTGCTTTGGCGGATCCTCGGTCCAGTAACTGCGCGCATTGGGCGAGATAAAGCCGGTGCTGGCATTGCTGATCGCGTTCTTTGACGTCTGCTCGGTGCCGCCCGGCGTGCCGGCGTCGAGCAACACCAGGTTGCCATTGGTGTCGTAACCCAGCTTGTATTGCTTGAGGTTGCCGACCCAGCGCGGACGTGCCTTGCCATCGGGGCGGAACATGCCGATGTAGACCTGATTCAGGTACGAGCCCTGCCCGTTCACGCTGACCGGCAGGCTGACCGAGGCGAACACGTTGTTGACCGCCTGCATCTCGTTGAAAATGTCCTTCAGCGCCTTGGCCAGCGCGTCGTCGTCGCCGGCCCGCACCGTGAAGTTGCCACCGCCGCCCTTGCTGGCCATGCTGTTGACGAACTCCAGGTAGTCCAGGCTCTGCTTGCTGCCATCCGTGACGCCAATGGTGTAGGTGATGATGTTCTGGCGCGTCGCCGTGGCCGAACCCGCGTTGTTGGCGGCGTTCAGGTCCATGCCGTTGAGAAAGCGCGCCCACTCATCGCCCCAGTTGTCGATGTTGTTCCCCCGAGACAGCGGAATCGGCGTCAGCTGCGCGGCCGTGGCACCCGCCTCCCTGAGCTTGTTGTAGGCGTCCTGGCCGGTGTCCTGCGGCTTGCCGTTATTGAGCGCGTTGGCGATGTAGATGATGAAGTTCTTCTGGCACGGATTGCTGATCGGTGACTGGTAGGTGGTGCCGGACAGGCCCGTCTTGCCGGAAAAGAACGCCCACGCTTCCTGCATGGCGCCGCCGACCTGCGAGTTGTTGGAACTGTCCTTGGTGCGGTCGATGCTCTTGATGAAGTCGAGCATCGCCGGGCCACCCGTGGCCCGGTCCAGTAGCACCAGTCCTGACGGCGCGGTGGGCGGCGTGACGCTGGGGAAGCGGAACTGGGCGCCGGAGTTATTGCTGCCGCCGAACATCATCACGCCAAGGTTGATCTTGCCGTTGGTATTGTCGTCCTTGATCAGGTCCGACACCGCCTTGTACAACGCGCACTGCTCGGCGCCGACGTTGTTGTTCAGGTTGTTCGGACCTACCACGCCCGGGGTTTCGCAATCGACCTGCGCATTGGCGTTCCACGCCGAGGCGTTGTCCAGGATCAGCAGCACGTTCGGGCGCGCGCCGGCGTTGCTCTGCAGGCCGGTGAACAGGTCGATGTCTTCGGCCAGCGCCGCAGGCGCGGCGGCCAGCCCGAGCAGGGCCGTGGCACAGGCTGCATAGGCGCGAAGCCGGCGGGCGGGCATGGACATGCTGGTTTTTCCTTTTAAAGATCTGCGGCGCGCCCGTGGCAATCAGGGGCAGGTGGAGCCATACAGCGTGCGCACGGCCACGCCCTGGTGCACCGTCGCGACCGTGCCGGTGTTGGCGTCATTGACGGTGGCGGCGACATCCCACTGCGTATCGTTGCAAAGCGAGCTGACCACGTTGGCGCCGCCCGGGCCCACCACGAGATTGCCGTTGCCGGTACTGCTGCCGAGCGTGCATTCGGCATCCTCGGGATGCTTCTCCGGATCGATCACCTTGGCTACCGGCTTGCTGGTCACGCAGGTCGGCACGGCCACCTGCGCCACGTAATCCGCGGTGCCGTCGCCGGTCACGTCGACTGGCACGTCCACCGCCACCGGCGCCTTGGTGAAGTCGTCGCTGATCACCTGCTCGATCGCCTGCTGCGCCACGTCGCGTGCCTCGGCGCTGTGCTGCTGGTTGGATGCCACTTTGACGTTGATCAGGCCGGAATTGACCATGGCCACCGCGATCATCAGGAACATCACCATGAACACCAGCGTCACCACCAGCGTGACCCCGGATTGACTGCGGCGCAGCGCGCCGCCGGTTGACTTGGTCATGGTTCTCATCGCAGTGTGGTGCCGGTATGGCGTCATTGCTCTCGCAGGCCGGCCACGTTGACCAGCCGCGCCACCTGGGCGTAGACGTGGCGCTTGTAGCCGTCGTTGAACGGACCCGAGGCCACCGCGCGGCCGATTTCGTAGGTGCGTTTGTCGGTATGGCCGCCGGAAGGCTTCAGCGTGCGCGCCAGCAAGTGCACGCGCACGGTGGTGACATTGGCCAGATTGTTGATCACCACGCCCCAGTCATAACCCGGCACCGCGGTGCACACGGCGCTGTTGTTGGCGCGCGGATCGGTCACATAGCAGTCAGCCGAGCCGTTACTGTCCTGGTCCACCCCGTACTGCACATGCATGTCCTGCACGCCCTGCGCCACCGAGCGCGACTGGAACGCGCCGTTGACCAGCTCGGCCATCTTCAGCGTGGGAATGCCGTCGCCGCCGTTGCTGCAACGGTCGCAGCCGGCCAGGTAGAAGATGCGCACCATGGCCCGGCGCAATTCGGCCGGCTGTGCCGCATCGCAGGCCTTGGTGCGCAGCGCGAAGGCCGCCGCGCCGCTGGCGTCGAAGACGAAGTTCTGCGCGTCCTGCGAACACGCCGAGACCTGCAGGTAAGCCGACCCCGGCGCCGGCGCCGCTACCGGCGTGGTCGACACGCGGCGCACCACCAGCACCTCCGAGGTCGCTGCCAGATCCGGCAGGCACGGAGCCACCACGCCGGGCGCATAGCCGGTCAGTGCCAACGGCACGGTTTCGGCGGTGAACGAGAAGCCCAAAGCAGCCGGGTCGGTCGCGCACAGCGCCGGCTCCGCGGCCTTGTTGCCGCGCGCAATGTTGCCCACACCGAAGAACCCCGCCAGCTCCACCTCGCGCCGGATCTGCTCCAGCGCATAGCGCCCGTTCTCCACCTGTTCGGCCGATTTGGCGAACTCGGTGCGCGACAGGCTGTTGGCGTAATACAGGCTGGCCAGCGCGGTCAGCAGCACCAGGCCGATGGTGATGCCGATCATCAGCTCGACCAGCGAGATGCCGCGCTGGCGGCGCAGGCGCGCGGCGCGGGCCCGGGCGCGGGATGAAGGCACTGAAAAATGCGGCGCGGTCATGACACGGTCCCGAGGGTGCCGATGCGGATCTGCGTGCTGACCGCGCGGCGATAGGCATCGTTGCCGTACTGGTCCTTGCCGCAGCCAAGCGCCGGCGCGGCCGTGGTGGCCAGGCCCTGCCACGCCACGGTGATGCGGTAGACCTGGTCGACCGCGTCGACGGTCTCGATGCAACCGCGCGCGCCGATCATTGCGCCCACCGCTTGCGCGGGATCGACAGCGCTGGCGCCCGGGCGCATCTCGGCGCTGCCGAGCAAGGCCGCGTTCCAGGCCTGCAGGTCGGCGTTGGCGGTGGCGTTCTGCGCGGCACTGCCCTGTGTGCATGCGGCGGGCGGCGCGGCCGCGCTGCCCAGCTGCATGCCGGCGGCGCCGTTGGCATAGCACGCTGCCACCTGGCGGTTGGCGTTAAGGCGCGCGGCCATGTCCTGCAGCAGCGCCAGCGCCTGCACGCGCTGGTAGGACTCCATCTCGGTCTGGCCCGAGCGCGCCACCAGTCCGGCGGTGCCCAGCAGCGCGACCAGCAGGATCACCACCGCCACCAGCACTTCGATCAGCAGGAAGCCGGCCTGCGCGCGGCGCGCCGGCAGGCGCCGCCGCGACATGGCGATGCACGACATGGCGATGCGCGTCATGTGCAGGCTCCGTTGGTGGAGGCGATGCGGCCGGTCTCGCTGACCTGCACGCACACGCGCGTGGTGGCCGAGGTATCGCCGCCGGGCGCGAACTCGAACGTCATCGCCGCGCCGGTCAGCCGGCCGTCGTTGCCAAGCACCAGGCCGCCGGCCGCACTGGGCGTGATGGTCAGCCCGCCATAGGGCCCGAACGAACGTACCGTCTCGGCGCCCGCGCTCACCGTCCACCCTGCCGTCCAGGCGGCGCCGGCCGGTGCCAGCGAGACCGTGGCATTGCGCTTGACCGCTTCGCTGCGCGCCAGCACCAGCGCCGACGCCAGGTCGAGCGAGGCGCTGCGCACGCGCTGGCTGGCGATCAGCGCGGCAAAGGAAGGAGCGGCCGCGACCGCCAGGATCGCCAGCACCGACAACGCGCACAGCAGTTCGATCAGCGTAAAGCCGCGGCGTGCGCGCCGCCGGCGATCATTGGCGCGGGAAAGATTGGGCCGCATGGTCAGTTCCAGCAGTCGGTGCCTGCGCCCGACGCGGACTTGGCGCCGGCGCTGGTCAGCGTCAGCGTGCCGCAATCGGTGTCGCCGAGCTGGCTGCCCCTGGGCGTGGCCACGATGCGGTAGCCCGGCGGCAGCGCCGCGTTCGGTGTCACCGTGACGTCGTAGCGCGTGGCCAGCCCGGCGGGCACCGACATGCCGAGCGCCCCGAGGTTGGCGGCATAGGCGCGGTTGTCGACCAGGAAGCGCTCCTGTGCGCTGGAGACCTCCAGCATGAAGGACTCGATCGCGGCGCGGTTGGAGCGCACCACGTAACGGCTGTAGTTGGGAATGGCGACGGCGGCAAGAATGGCGATGACCGCCACGGTGATCATCACTTCGATCAGCGTGAAGCCATGCGGCGGCCTGCCCCGGCATGGCATGCCGGCAGCCCCCTGAGTCCCGCCAGCTCGGATGCCTGCGTAGGATCCGACCCCCGGGATGCCCCTGAATATGACCCGAAACGGCGGGTTGACCCTCCCACCGAGTCGCACTGCCGGGCTTCTATGTCCCATGCTCGCGCTCCGCTACTCATTATGTTCCGGACGACCGAATTCCGGAGGTTATGGCGCGGAGTGTAAGTCACGATCCGTTAAGCGGGTAAGGAAAATACGATGTGGACGACCCGGCGTTGTAGCGAAGTGACAGTGACGTGGCCGCGTGTCATCAGGGGTAAAGATTCCGGCCGGCGCGGACGTTAATCCGCCGGCCACCGCGCCGACGCGGTGCGCAGGCGGCCGCACCTGTGCAACAATCGTTACATCCTTGAAGCCGGAGCACCCATGTCGTCCGATCCCCCCGCCTCTTCCCGGCCCGGGACACCAATGCCCACATCGCCACCAGCGCCGCCCCACGACCTGGAGGCATTGCTGGACTTGCTGCGCCGCGGCTTTCCCAACCTCAGCACGCAATTCCAGGGCGGTGCCCGCTACCTGCTCGACCATCCGCAGGACGTGCCGGTGCTGTCGATGCGCAAGATCGCGGCCAGCGCCGGAGTGCAGCCCGCCACCCTGGTGCGGCTGTCGCAGCATCTCGGCTTCGAGGGCTGGCAGGCCATGCGCGAGCTGTTTGTCGATGCACTGCGCGGCGGCACCCAGCCGTATGCGCGGCGCGCGCGCAAGGTGGTCCGCGAAAGCAGTGCCAGCCGCATGCTGGGCGAGATGCTCGAGGCACAGCACCACAACCTGGACCGGATCGCCACCAGCAACGAGAAGACGCTGCCGCAAGCCGCCGAGCTGCTGTCGCACGCGGCCTGCGTGCATGTGGCTGGCTTCCGCTCATGCTTCCCGATCGCGTTCACCTTCCACTATGTCTACCGGCTGTTCCGCAGCACCGTGCACCTGATCCGCGCCGATGCCGGCACGCTGGAGATGGAGCTGCGCGGGCTGGCGCCCAAGGATGCGGTGGTGGTGGTCAGCTTCGCCCCCTATTCGCAGGAGAGCATCCGCGTGGCCGAGGCCGCGCGCGAGTGCGGCTGCAAGGTGATCGCGCTGACCGACAGCACGGTCGCGCCGATCGCGCTGGCCGCGGACTGCACGCTGCTGTTCTCGGTCGAAAGCCCGTCGTTCTTTCCGTCGATCACGGCCGGCGTGGCCGTGGTCGAGGCGCTGGTCGAACAACTGCTGGCGCGCAAGGGCAAGGGCGCCATCCGCGCGCTGGAGCAGGCCGAGGGCGAACTGCATCGCACCGGGGCGTATGTGACGCCCGGGCATGGCTGAGCCCGCGGCCCGTTCGAAAGCGCGGCCGGGCGCTTACTGCGTGCACTTCTCCCGGTACGCCTGCTGCAGCGATTTCTTCGGCCGGTCCCGTTCCAGCTCCGGCACCATGCGGCCCTGGGCGGTTTCGATGGCCGGCTCGGTGGCGCGGTACTCGCGCTTGGGCGCCTGCGCAATCTGCTCGGCCAGCGCGCGGCACTCGTCCGACTGGATGCTGGCCGGTGTCGCCGACGGGTCGGGACGGTAGGGGGTGGTGCCTTGCTGCACGGCTTCATTGATGGCGGCGGCGGCACCGCCCTGGTCCTGCCTCTGCGCATGCGCGCCGCATGCCACCGCCAGGGACCCAAGGGCGACAAGGGCGGCAATGCGGTTCAGGATTCGCTGGCGTGCTGGCATGATGCGATGTCTCCTCTGGCTCGACGGTATCTGGCAAATACCGCGAGCTTAATCGTTCCCGCGCGGCCTGGCACTACCGGCATTTGCGGCACTTGCGACATTGCCAGCCTGCGGGCCCTCGCCGGCTTCGGCGCGCTGCGCCGCCTCACGCCAGTCCTGGCGCTGGCGCCGCATCTGTCCCAGCGCCATGGGCGGAACGATGCCGCCAGGTACTAGCCGCGGCGATGCTGGCCGCCCTCGCCGCCCTCCTCGCGCTCCAGTTCCCAGTCGCGGCGCATCATGACGTAGGTGAACGAGGTGGACCAGCCGATCAGGATCAGCCCGACCAGCGGCTCGATACTGGCGATCAGGCGGCTGGCGCCCACCGGCACGATATCGCCCAGGCTCTGGGTGGTGAAGGTTTCCAGCGCGAAGTAGGCGTAGAGCAGCGCGTCCGGCTGCGCGCGTGCGGCCTCGACCCCGGGCACCGCCACGCCGGCCAGCCCGCCCAGCCCCAGCACGCGGTCGGCAAACCAGAAGCCAGCGGCGAACACCAGCGCCTCGAGGCAATGGACCAGGATGATGCAGACGATCAGCACGCCGATATTCATGCGCCCGCTCCAGCGCCGCGGATGCATCGCCGACAACAGGCGCAGCGCCTCGTAATGGATGCCGACCACCGTCACGGTCAGCACGGCGGCGCACAGCAGGGCCAGCGAATAATGTTCGGCGGAGGTTTCCATGCGCGGGGGCGCTCCCGTATGACGTCAGTGCAATCGGGATGGTACGGATCGGGACGGGCAAAAAAATGACGCCTTCCAAAAATAACACCGGAAGGCGTGGGGGAAAACCAGGACGCGCTACGTGGCCCGCGCGCGTGGCGCGCCGGCGGCCCTGGCAGAGGGTCAGGAGACGGCCTGGCGGCCGCTGTTTTGCAGGGCGCGACGCGGCGCCGTGGTTCAGTTACCGGACTTGCACGACAGGTTCACGTACAGCCCGCCGCCCCAGTTGAAGCTGTTGTTGCCGCTGACCTGGACCTGGACCACGTCGTTGGCGGCCACCGGTGTGGTCGCCGGTGTCGAGCAGGTGCGCTCGCTGTTGTCGAGCACGCATTGCGACGCGTCGGTGATGGGCAGCACGTCGACGTGGTCCAGCGCCGTGCCACTGGCGACACGGTGCGCCGTGACGGTGTACGCCGCCTTGGCGGGTACCTGGCCCGCCAGGATCGCGGTCAGGGTAAAGCCGCCCTCGCAGGCCACCGGCATCACCGCGCCGAAGTACGGGTCGCTGCTCTGCAGCGTCAGCCCGGTACCGGTCATGACATAGGTGCCGACGCCGCCCGGCGGCGCCGTGACGGCGAAGTTGGCGGTGTAGACGGTGGCGCCCGTGCCGGGCTCGCCGGGGTCGCCCTTGTCTCCCTTCTCGCCTTGCTCGCCTTGCTCGCCTTTCTCTCCGGCCGGACCGGGCGCACCGTCGGCACCTGCAGGGCCCGCGGGTCCGACCGGGCCGGTCAGGCCGACCACCGAGATCCCCGCCGGCCACCCGTCCGCGGTCTTCGGCCCGAACAGCGTGCTGGTGGTGGTATTCAGGTAGAAGCTGCCCACCGCGCCGTCCGCCGCGGTCGGATCGGCCGCGCCATGCAGCAGCGTGGCGCCTGGCGCCCCGGCCACGCCTTGCGGGCCGATCAGCGACACGCCGGCGGGCCACTCGCCGCCGGCCTTCGGGCCGTACAGCGTCGAGCTCGAGACATTGAGGTAGAAATCGCCATCGCTGCCCATGTCCGCGGTGGGCGCATTGGTGCCGGACAGCATGGTCTTGCCGTCGGCGCCGGCGGGACCTGGCACGCTGGCGGCCGGGCCGGCCCCGGCGCTGGTGGAATCGCCACCGCCGCCGCCGCAACCGGCGAGCAGGATGGCAAGGCAGGCGAGCGGAAGCGCCGCGCGTTTCAGGTCGATCTGTTGCATGGTGGAAGCCCCCCGTATTCATGGATTGAAGCCCCGGTGCGATGCCGGGTAGCTCCAATCTAGAAAGGGAGGCGACTGCGATAAATCGTGCATTGGCATGGGCTGTTTCAACCCTGAAGCGCCAGCCGATACACAAAAAATGCCGTGGCCTTTGCCATGCCCGGCACTTGAGTCAGCCGGCAAGAAGGCCCGTAAAAATGCGGGACGAGACCCTCGGAATGGCCCTGCCGGGCCCCGGCGCCGGCTTCGCCCAAATGGTTGAATATCGGATGAATTGCGCATGGCCTGGCCGGTAACAGGCCGTCGCGGCAGCGTTCAAATGAGAAACAAAAGCGCGCGATTTACCCCTTCGAGAGGGTATGTTCCGCGGCGCCGGCCAGACTGCCGCCAATGGCAGTGCCATGCACTATGCTGAATACTCCAACCGTTCTGCGTGGAGGCTAGCGTGCGCAAGTTCCTTCCCATGGTCACGGCAATCGTGCTGTGCGGCGCCACCGGCATGGCATTCGCCCATAACTGTCCCAACGAGATGAAGGCCATCGACGCCAAGCTGTCGACCAACCCGAAGCTCTCGACCGAGGACGCCGCCAAGGTCTCCAAGCTGCGCGCCGACGGCGAGGCCTATCACAAGGCCGGCAAGCACGATGAATCGATGAAGTCGCTGCTCGAGGCGAAAAAGATCCTGGGCATCTGACAGCCGAAGTGGCCACAAAAAAAACCGCCACGCGTCAGGCGTGGCGGTTTTTCAATTTTCTGGCCTCAGGAGCCTGACCCGACCTGCTGGATCACGCCGTTGGGCGCCACCAGGTAATACTCGGCGCCGATCCCGACCCAGCGCGTACCCTTGCGCGGCGCGGGCAGGTTGTACTGCTTGTAGTCGTCGATCACATACTGGCGGTCCCGGAACTCGGTGGGCAACCGGTCGCCCTTCTTCCACTGCTGCACCTGCATATAGGGCGAGCTTTGCGCCGCCGGCGCGGACGCGGCCATGGGTTCGGTCATCGGCCTGGACCTGGCACCGCCCTGCGCCATCGCGAACGGCGCCGCCAGCACGCTTGCCGCCAGCAACAACACTGGCATCGCTTTCTTGGTCTTCATCGTGATCTCCTTGCGTACGGGAAAACCGAACTGCCGGAGGATCCGACAGCATCTACAGATTAGTCACAAATGCCGCCAAGCGGGCATCCAGCGGCCGTGACGCCACGGGCAGGCACGGGCGCGCGTGTTCACAATTGTTTGCCGGTCAGGCCCCCATTCGGGGGGGCGCCTCAGGCGCCACCCGTGTCTAGAATGCTCGCACAGAAACAATTTGTTACCAGCAGTTGCCGCCCAGTTCATTGCCGCGGGCCGCACTGCGGGCCCCGCCGACGGCGCCACACCGCGCCCGCGCGGGCGCATGCCGCTATCCATGTTCCCTGGCTTGCGCGCTTTGACGCGCTGCGCACGCGGGCTTCATTCCCTGCCAGAGAACTCACCAAGACAGGGGACGCTCCGTGTTGCACGATGCCGGTCTATTCCTGGCACTGGTCAATCCCGCCATTGCCTTGCTGCTCGCCCTCTGCTTCCTGTTTGCATGGCACCACGAGCGCACGCGGCCCCACCTGCTGCAGGTGGGCGCCTGCTATCTGCTGGCCGCCGCGGCCATCGGCCTGCAGATCCTGTGGCCGCCGCGCGCGGGCGGCGGGACCGCCACCGTCGCCAGCGCGCTCTACCTGGGCAGCGCCGTGCTGCTGCTGCGCGGCATGCTGGCCCGCATCGGCGCACGCCCCGATCGCTGCGCGGCGGTGGCGCTGCCGCTCGCGCTGTTCGGCATGGTGGCGTGGTTCGACCTGGTGTACCCGAGCCTGGTCGCGCGCATCTACATCCTCAATGTCGGCGTCGCGGTGATCCTGCTGCCCGGGGTCGCGCCGCTGGCACGGCTGCGCACCGGCCGCACCGTGGACCGGGTGCTGTTCTGGATGTACCTGGTGTTCGCGCTCCAGTTCCTGCCGCGCACGCTGCTGGCGCTGGCGCCGGCCGCCGCGCACGATGCCGCCGTGCTGGCGCCCACCGCCTACTGGCTATGGCTGCAGGCCACGCTGGCGTTGCTGCTGCTGGCGCTCGGGCTGGCGCTGCTGGCCGCGACCGCGCAGGACGTGATCGACGACCTGCGCCATGAACGCGATACCGATCCGCTGACCCAGCTGCACACGCGCCGCAGCCTCGAGACCCTGGCCGCGCGCCAGATCCCGCCGCGCCCGGGCGAGGCGCTGAGCGTGCTGCTGTGCGACCTGGACTTCTTCAAGTTCATCAACGACAACTACGGCCACGGCGCCGGCGATGCGGTGCTGGCGCAGGTCGGCCGCATCATCGGCGCGGGCATCCGCCGCCGCGATATCGCCGCGCGCCTGGGCGGCGAGGAATTCGTCGTGCTGTTGCCCGACACCTCGCACCAAGCGGCGCTGCAGCTGGCCGAGCGGCTGCGGGAGACGCTGGAGCAGACCAGCATGGAGGCCCTGCCCGGCATGCGCAACGTGACTGCCAGCTTCGGCGTGGCCACGCTGCGGCCGGGCGAAGACCTGGAAGCGCTGCTGATGCGCGCGGACAACGTGCTGTACGCGGCCAAGAACAACGGGCGGAACTGCGTCGAGTGGGAACGGGAGGCCGGTTTGCCGGCGCTGGCGTGAAGGCTGCAGGTGGTGGCCTCCCGTCAATGCGATGACTACGCGACCGCAGGTATGCCGCCGGTCTCGAACTCGGGGCCGGCATAGTCTTCGTCCGCCGCCACGCCGCCATCGAGCAGCCGCTGGCTCCAGTGGTCGAGCGCCACGCGCGCGGCCTGGCTGACATCGCGGCCCAGCGCCAGCCGCACCGCGGCCGGCGTCTCGAGTCCGAACGCGCGCGCCGTCCCCCATGCGACCCGGTCGCGCGCAAAATCCGCGATCGCGTGCTCGACGCACAAGCCGCTATCGGCCACGGCCGAGGCCAGGAACACCTCAGGATGCCGGCGCGTCCAGTCCAGCACGTTGCCGATCTGGCGGATGCCGCAGGCACGGCAGGCGGCGATGGCGCCGTCGCGGCCGCCGTCGATCATCGCAAAGACGATATCGGCACCCGCCCGGGCCTGCGCGGTGACGGCGCGGCCGGCGAGTTCGGGGTCATGCTGGTTGCCGCAGAAGGTGGTCAGCGCCGTCGCGCCTGGCATGGCGCTGCGCACGCCATGGAGGAACGCCGCGCGGCCCTTCAGGCCGGGACGCACTTTCTCGCCGGACAGGTGCGCCACCACCCCGGTGCGCGAATCGGTCGCGGCCAGCACGCCGGCAAGGAACGCGGACTGTTCCTGCAGCACGGTGTAGCTGGCGGTGTTGGCGCCCAGCACGCTGCCCTGCGTGACCACGAAGCGGCGCAGCGGATGGCGCGCGGCGGCCACGGCGACCGGATAGTCGCCCTGGCCGCCGTGGGCCACGACCAGGTCCGGTTCGCTTTCGCACAATGCCAGCACGGCCGCGGCGCGCGCCTCGGGGTCCGGGTCGGCAATCCATGCCACGGCCACATCATGGCCGGCATCCCGCGCGCGCACGGCGCCGGCATGTCCGGCCTCGTTGAAGCTGCCGCGGCCCTCGGGCCCGAACAGCACCACCTGGATGCGCGCGCTCATGACAGCGTCGCCCCGGTGGCCGCAACCACCGGCCCCCATGACTGCACCTGCTGCCGCACGTAGGCGGCGAATGCGTCGGGCCGGCGCTCGGCCAGCACGAAGCCCTGGGCCTCCAGGTGGCCGCGCACGGCCGGTTGTTGCAGGATGCCCTGCAGTGACTGATGCAAGCGTTGCACGATGTCCTCGGGAAGATGGGCCGGCGCCGAGACGCCGACAAAGTTTTCGGCCACCAGGCCGGGATGGCCGGCTTGCTCCACGGTGGGCAGCCGCGGCGCCTGCGGCACCCGGCGGGCCGAGGTCACGGCCAGCAGGCGCAGGTCGCCGGATTGCAGGAACGGCAGGTTCTGCGGCAACGCGTCCACCGCGAACGGGATCTGGCCGCCAAGCAGGTCGGTGCGCATGGGCCCCGCGCCCTTGTAGGGCACGTGGGTCAGCTTCAGCCCTGCCTGCTGCGCGAACAGTTCACCGACGATATGCGCCACGGACGCAGCGCCGCCGCTGCCGAACGGCACCGGATCGCGCTGCGCGCGAATCCACGCCGCCAGTTCCGCCAGGCTGCGCGCGGGCACCGACGGATGCACCGCGAACACCATTGGCACCGCGCCGATGTAATGCACATGGGTAAAGCTGTGCACCGGGTCGTAGCTGGGCCGCCGGAGCAGGAACGGCGAGATGCTCAGCGCCGCCGAGTTCGACATCAGCAGCGTGTAGCCATCGTTCGGCGCCGCGGCGACGGCCGCGGCGCCCATGGTGGCTCCCCCTCCCCGGCGGGTGTCGGTCCCGAACCGCTGTCCCCCCCGCTCCTGCAGCAGCGGCGCCAGCAGGCGCGCGACGATGTCGCTGGACCCGCCGGGCGGGAACGTCACCACCAGCCGCACCGGATGCCGCGGCCATGCCGCGCTGCGCTCCGCGTGCGCCGGCATCGCGGCCAGCGCGGGGAGCGCGGGCAGTGCCAGCAGGCGTGCCATGCATTGTCTTCTGGAAACCACGATGCGCTCTCCGTCTTACAAGCGATGGCGCAGGCCGACACCGCCGCCGAACTTGTTGCCGCGCACGCCCATGAAGGCAGGCAAGGCATAGGCCCCGCTGATGCGATTGAAGTCGGCTTCGGCGTAGACGCTGGTGCGCCGGGACAGCGCGTACTCGGCCACACCGGTCAGCATCAGCCGATGGCCGCTGGCCGCGGTCTGCCGGTCATAGCCCGCCGCCAGCGAGAGCGCCAGCGCGGGCGTCGCCTGCAGCGTGGCGCCGCCGGTCAGCACATGATTGCGGGTCGGGCTGAGGCGGTAGCGATGGTCCAGGTAGCCGAGCGCCAGCTTGACGCGGCCGAGCTGGCTGCTGCCGCCGATACCCCAGATCGTGCGCGCCTCCGCGGTCGGCAGCGCATCGGTGCGCTGCAGCAGCGCCCCGACGTCGATCCGCGCCGTCGTCCAGGCCAGCGCCAGGCCCCGGCTGCTGCCCGCCGTCGCATCACCGGGCAGTTCGCCGAAGGTGTAGTGCGCGGCCGCCGACAACGCGCCCAGCCTGCCCGCGTACTTGACCATGTTGTCCTGCCGCGGACCGGTGTAGCCATTCAGGATGGCCACCGCATCCAGGTTGGGATGGCCATAGGGCTGGAAGCGGAATGTTGCATCGTAGGCCGTGGTGAACTGGCGGCCGAAGGTCAGCTTGCCCCACGTCTGGTGCTCGACGCCCAGGTACGACTGCCGGCCGAACAGGCGGCCCGCGCCCTGCGTGCCGACTTGTCCGTAGTTGGAGGTCGCCGTCCCCTGCAGCGAGGTGCCGGTGGCGAGATCAAAGCCGCTTTCCAGCGTGAACAGCGCCGCCCATCCCCCGCCCAGCGCCTCGGTGCCGCGCATGCCCCAGCGCGAGCCGCTGAAGTATCCCTCGCCCAGTTCGGCCAGGTGCTCGTCCCCGCGGTTGTTGTCCGAGTAGCGCACCATGGTGTCGATCAGTCCATAGACCGAAACCGACGGCGCCGGCTGTGCGCGCACCGTACCGCTGGCCCCGCCAGCCATGCCCGCCACCAAGCCGGCCATTGCCACGGGCATGGCGTAGCCGCGTCCTGCATTCCACACCCTCACGGGCACCTCCATTTTGCATACAAAATAAGAACGCAAAATATAGGGCTTGACCGGTGGCGCGCATACGAATGTGTGCGCATGAGGTCATGCGGTTTGTGCGGGTCCAGCGCAGCGGAAGGGCCTGAATAAGCTGGCCGAGCGCGGCACGCCTGCATGCATTCGGCCCCCAAAAAGCAGAACCCCCGCAGCGCGGGGGTTCGATGGCAATGCTGGCGAGCTTGTGTCGCGCTTGTGTCGCGATACTCAGAACGGTTCTGTTATGCAACGGCGTAAACATTGACCGCCAACCGGCGTGGATGGTCGCTTTGGGAGAGCTGCGACCCGGCCATCGTAAAGATTGAGGATCGTGGGGGCCCAGGCTAGGACCGAGGATCGATGCGCGGTTCGCGCTGCGGTGATGCTATTTTGCGCCGCTCGCGAGCTCATTTGGGCGTGAATGCTCGGCAATTTCAGGTAGCGTTCTCAGAAGCCCTATAAATCACATTTTCCAATGGCAGAATGCTGCAGTTCCCCCGCGCGAACGGAGTCGCCCGTGTCTGCCATGCCTAAAGGAATCGCCCCGTCGTCCCCTCGCGAACTAGTTGAACGCGCTATCGGCCACTGGATGAAGCAGTTGGAGACCTACCCCGGGTGGTCCGACTGGCGCAAGGGGCGCTTGGCGCGAACTCTCTACGACGACGACTTCCCGCTGCCAAAGGACGACATCCATCCAGAGGAATTCGCTTTCGCTCCGGAGATCGAGCAACAGCGCGACCTGGTTGTCCAGTACCTGGGCATCGAGCAAGCCCTTCAAGCCCTAAGGGACTGTGAGTACTATTTCCGCCGGTTTCCCTTTCATGGCCTGCCCGTGAGCAAGCACGAACATCTCACGTACATGTGCGAGATGTACTTCAATCGGTTCTACGAACTCAAGGAGCGGATCAAGAGATACCTCAATTCGATGAAGAAGGCTGAACCACATCACCGAATCGATATCGGACAGTTCCTCAAGTTGTTCGAGAGGGATTTTGACCAGGAGCTTCGCGAGCGGAACCAGGTGCATCACCACCGCCGCTTCGAGGATCTCGCCATTGACCGCGTCTACCTCGCCTACGTCATGTCCGATCGAAGCAGCGACTGGAAGGAGGAGTCCGAGCGTTTTTATCGCAAGGCCACCAACGAATGGGCACAGCGGGTTCGAAGGCGAGCAGCCCAAGCAGAGAAGTACGTCGATGCCGTTGCCCAGACGACGTTGGACGGCTGCACCTTTCTCAAGGCCGCGACACCGAACGCTGATGTCGCCGCAACCGCTAATTCCGCCTAGGCTTTCCGGTTCAAGGGATCCAGCGGACGATCCAGATCATCGATACTGAGTCCGCGCTGCAGGCATTGATTGGCAATGCGTTGCCAGCGCTGTAGCCACAGCGCTTCAAGGTTTTCATACCAGCGTATCTTTGCGCGCAGGCTCTCCACCGTTTGATCGAGATAGGCAAGCTCGTCGCGACGCGTGCGTGATCTGGATTTTCGGCCGCTGTCGGCCAGCGCACGCTTGGCCTCCTGGTATGCGTGCACGATCTCCGGATGACGGCTCAGCGCCTGGCGGGTGTATCCGGAGAACGCTTCGACACGCTCCCAGGTCAGTCGCGTACCCAATTCCCTGCCCTGCCAGCGCTCAAGCTCGGCGATGATGCCCGCCTTCTTACTCTCATTTATCTTTGCGCTTGCCCGGATGCTTTTCGGCACTTCCATACTCCTCTACGTATCGCACCAGATCAGCTTGATGGAAGCCTATCGTTGCAAGCTGCTCCGTCAGCTGTCCATATCGAGTCTCAAGATGCCGGTACCAATCCGAGTGCATCAAGGATAGCGACCTCGCACGTGCCGTCACTGCATGCAGGCTGATGTATGCCACCGCAGCCTGTCTTTTCAGTTCATGCGCTCTGGCCGCTTCGCCCTTGATCCACAGATATTCCTCGCATTTCGCCGTGCATTGCAGATGGCGCTCGCAGGGGGACATCTGGAAGTCGTGGACGCATAAGCCCGGCCCTACATCGTGGACTGCCTGGATGCGTGCAGTCAGGAATGTCTTTGCCACTTCAAGCGGCAGGGCTTTGGCAACCTCAACAATGCCTCCCGCCAACTTGTCTTCCAGAACCTCCTTAACCACCTGCGCCGCGCGTTGGGCAGTCGTCAGATGTTGATAGGCTCTCGTGTCCGCCTCATGCTTTCGCCCAAACCATTTCGTTTGCACGAGATCCGGCGCTCCACCTTCGTCCAGCAGATGGTTAAGGAAGTGCCGGAGTCCATGCGATCGCAAACGCAGTACCAGGCCGTCTTCACCCGCAAGCCCATATCGCTCGAACGCCGACCGAATGGCGGGCCGTCCGGTCAGGAAGTCCGTTACGTTCTGGTCCGATACGGGTCGAGCGGCATACTTAAGCGTTGTCCGCGTCCCGCGATGGAACTGATTCGCGTAAGCCACGCACAACGCTTCGTGAAGCTTGAGCCCTTGACCGGCAGGCCCCGGGATCATCGGCCCAAACCAATGGTCTTTGGCGATGCCACACAGCAAAGCTTCCCGATCAACACGTAGCCCCCGGTTTTCTATCTCGAATGGAATTTCCCTACTCCTAAGGAACTGCGCAATATTTCGACTCTCCAACCCAAGTGCAGTTTGTATGTCACACGTGTAGAGCCTCTCGGGAAGGGAGCGTAGTAACAGCAGCGACCCGCGGCGACTGGCTTTCAGGGCGACCTGCCGCGGCCCAGCCGTTGCTTTCTGCAGTTCCGCCAGCGCAGCCTCCACCAATTCCACCGTCTCGGATAGCAATGGCTTCGTATGCCATTCGACCATCACGTCGTCAGCTCGACCTTTCAGCCTTGCATAGCGCAAGTTCCGACTACCGTCCTTCGCAATGGAGATCGGATTCACCGGCAGCGTCAGCATCTCGCCAACTCTGAGGCCAGTGCATGCCATGATCGTGGCGATCAGAACCAGCATGCGGTCGCCGGTGCCCGCATCATCCGTGGGTTCGGCTTGCGGGATCTTCTGGTAAAGCCATCCAAGCGCCCGGATCGCTTCCTCTTTTGGCAGCCTGTCCGATACCTCTGTCGAGCGGTCTCCAATCCTGTCCGGCGTCAGTGATCGGGGCCGCGCTTTTCGCCTGCACCGCCAGTCCAGCCTCACGCGGCTGAGACGATATCGGTCCAGCATATCGGCGAACTCTTCCATGTGACCAAGGACCTTGTACGCGGATGTCTCCAGTTCTCTTTGGATAACCATGGCCGCCGCCCGGTCCAGGTCATCCTTGCGCAGTTCGCCGAGTTGATGCCCAGTCCTTCGGATTGCCTCACACACGTAGCGTGTAGCCCGGATGAACACGCTGTGGCTGCTCACAGACTGGCCTCGCTTCTGATGCCGGACGCATACAAGAGCCTTGACGAGATCCGCGAAGGCCTCTGGCAGCGGCTCGCCCACACCCTTGGCCGTTCGCCTATGCTGGGTGAATGGCAGTCGCAGTCCCCCGGCGTTGGCCTTGTATCCTCGCGTGCGATGTTCATAGGCAGCCGAGACATCCCAGACCGGTGCATCCCACTCGACATCACCGAACGGCATCAACGCTTTCGCCTTGCCGATCAGCTGCATTCCATTCTCGATCCAGTCATCTCCTGCGGGTGCTTCCAGGCGGCCGACGGCCGCCATCGTCTTACGCCTTCCCGCCGTTCCGTTTACCATGGTGGGCCACCAGTTGTACAACCTCCGCTACTGCGTAGATCACCTCATCCATCTGGACTGACAGGCGCATGCCGAGCCGACCACGACGCTCATCCCTCCCTTTGAGCAGCGCATCCAGTACGGCCTGATGGTCGGCTTCCAGGTACGGCTGGAACTTGGGACAGACGTAGCAAGAGAATGGTGGGTCCAGCAGGCAGCGAGGTGACTGGCCACATGCGCCGATCTCAACCGGCTCCACAGCGTCTACGTCACCGACGAAGCGGACCCTTTTTTCCTGGCAAACGTCCCTCGCCGCTTCGGAGTCCACTCCGATGGGCATCCCTTTGAACAGCTTCATGAGGGGGCCTAGCCGTAGTGCAGCGGCGCGGTTCAGAATGCGGGTCAGACGGGCTCCCTTCAAAGCGTAGTAGACCCGCACATGTTGCGTATCGGAATGGTCCAACATCGTGGCGAGCATGGTCTTGGATGCGCCGAGCTCCACCATCGTCGTGGCAAACGTGTACCGCAAGCGGCGTGAACTCAAGCGGAGCTGCCGTCCGGTGCGCGGCGATTGGATTGCCATTCGTGTAGCGAACCCCCGTATGAGTCTCAGGAATTCCTTTCCTGTCATGTGGTACGCATACTCCTCGACACCAGTACCGACCCGCCATTCGTCCACACTATCGCGCATAAACAGCGGACGCGGATACCCTTCACAATCGATACTCCCGTTGGCCACTAGCAGGTCATGTATCAACGGCAGCAGATCGTTGCTCACCCGCTCTTGCACGAACTGCTGGCGCACACCGATCCCCCATTTCTTGATGCGGGGAATGGACAGTCTCCACTGTGGCGGCACGTCGAACCCGGCCAACTGATTTGACAGATCCTCCTCTCTGAGGAGGCAATAGTTCGATGGATTCCGACCATATGCCAAGCTCAATGCAATCGCGGCACGCTGCATCACGTGCGAGCGCTCTTGGGAGCGATCACCCACCAATGCGGCACGCAGAACAGCCACCTCCGTGTCCCAGAGCGGTCCGCGCTCCTCGTCTTCCAACTCCACCGCAAGTAGAGACGAGCGTGCGGGTATGGAAACCTCATCTAGTTCAAGCGCGAACTGTTCATCGAACCCCAGGCTCGCAAGCATTGTTGCTGACCAACGATACCAGCTGCGCAGAAGGTAGAACTCGTCCATCGCCTTCCTGGTCCGTAGTGCGCAAACAGCTGCCTCGACATGCCGGCACAACGCATCCTTCAGATCTTCCGTCTGTTCCTCCGACGCCAAGGCTCGCCATTGCTCCAACAGCAATAGCCCCTGCGTACCAATGCCTGATGATCTTCCTCTCAGGGCCCCTAGCACTTTGGTCAACGCATTCATGACGCTCCGGCTCGCTTGTTGCGTCATTAGCATCGATGCCCATCGACGCAACGCGTAGCCCACTACGGCGCTTCCGTCCGACTGCCTCTCCCAGTGAAACGCGACGTTGTTGGTAGGCACATTGAACTTCCAGTACGTTCCACTCATCTCCATACGACGACCATCTCGGTCGATGACGTAGCTCGGCAACGGTGGAAGGTTGTTCTTTCGCAGCAACGACATGATTGCGCGATTGATCTCGGCGTTCGTCATTCGATATCCGACGTCGATGCATTAAAGACCGTGGACTGGTATTCAAGGCTGAGCTCACAGGACTCCCGCCGGATCGCATGCCAGACGTACGGCCGGATAGACTCTGACGAGCGCCAACCGAAGAAGTACATCATGTGTTTCTCGACGCGCTCCTCGTCCAGCCCGTTGCGCAACGCTTCCGCACGGAAGTTCGTTGCGCACGTGCTACGCAGGCAGTGCGGATGCAAATCGCGGAATTCGGCGTGTGCTGCGCCAACTTGGGTGAGCAATCCGTTGACGCGCGCCAGGCTCATCGGCATCCCATTCCGGCCCAGGAACAGGAACGGACTTTTGTCTGAACCCGGTATGGCTCGACGGGTACGACAGATATAGGCGTTCAACAGTCCAGCTAACGCCCGATCGCAAGGCAACTGTCGCGACTCCGTCTTCACCTGGGGTTCATTGCGACGAGGATCCCTAGCGTCGTCGGGCGAGCGCTCAACCCTGATCTCCGGAATGGCGCCCGATAGGACGCAGTCAGCAACGCGCAGTTTGAGGAGTTCGCCCCGCCTGATACCCAACAGCAGCAACACCAGGACGATGAGGTAATTGCGGTCCTGATAGGGGACCTTCCAGGGATTTTCGTCGTTGCCGGGACGGCAGATGCTCAGCAGACGGTTCACACGCTCCTCGGACAGCGGGGAGGCATGATGCACTGGCGCGGCGCGCCTTGGCCCGGCCGTGGCAATCGTGTGCTGCATCGTCGCCAGTCGTTGTCTGATATCAGTCAGTTCCCGGCTACCGATCGGCAGACGCCCCATGGCGCCTTCCACATGCCAACGAATGAACTGCATGACGACTTGAAGACGCTGCGCTACGGTGGTCGGAGCCACGACCAGCCGGCGTACCGCCCCTCGTGACTTGAAGTCGCGTCTTAGCCAGGGGTAAAGTTGGCTGGCAATTTCGTCCGGTGAGAGTCCCTCGCCGGTAATCAGTCTGGCCTGTAGCGGAATGCCATGCTGGACCGCCCACTGCCACAGCAACCCGATGACCTGCAGTGATTTTGACAGACTGTTGGCCGACAGCCGTGAACGCAGTCGCTGAATCGCATACTCGTTGATCCAGCCGATAGGTTGCCGGTCTGCGTCCAGCAGGATCGGCAGGCGCTCGCCGTCCGGATGCCGGACCGTCACCACATGAAATTGGGCATGCATTGGCGCTCCTTCGGCCGACGCGTCCCAATTACCGTAGACAATGTTTACGACTTTTCCATGTCACGAAGCGGTGATCGCAGCCCCAGAAGCAAAAAACCGGCTCTCGCCGGCGTTTCCCCCCACGGAAGCTTCACCTGTCAGCTCCAGATAGCGACCAGCTCGGCAATTTTGGTTGCGACCACCGCCATCGTGTCTTCGGACGTGTCAAGTCCGCTTCGCGAAGCAAGCATGGGGCTAACATCGCGGAGCGCAGTGTACGTAGTGCCATGCACGATGGGCACGAGACGGTTACCCTGCAGAAGAGTCGAAAGCTCTTTGTCGGCGACGCCCTCTTTCGGAAGGCGTGCCAACAATGCGGGGGTCACCAGGACGAGTCCAATTTTCGAGGCCGCCAAGCCTTTATCGATGGCTCGCATCATCGGTACGCCCAGACCTAGATCCTTCTCGCTGAACCAGACCTTGACCCCAGCCGCCTCGAGCAAATCGTGCAGCTCCTTGGCCGCGCCCTGCCTGTCATCCCAAGCGTGGCAGAGGAAGCAATCCCGAAGGTCCGGCTTCGCCGCCGCTTCTTTTTCAACAGCCTCGCGAATCGGAGTGAGGGACGCCACCTGAGCGGGCGTGTACGAAACGGACGAACCGGCACGCGACCAGCGCGGCCTTGAACTGCCGCCTCCGCTGGACCTGCCACCGCTGCTGTAGCTGCTCCCGCCACCAGAAGCGTAGGACGAGCCATAGCCACTGCCGTACCCGCCTCCATAGCTGCTGCGGTACCCGCCATAGCGGGAACTACATGCCGGACAGGCTGCTGCCGCGGCCGCCGAGTGGTGCCCTCGAACTGGTGCTGTGCATCGTGCCATTGCTGTGCAATCTCCCTTGTGGTGATGGCGATGTCTCTAATGATAAGCGCAGTAATGGAAGCGATCGCTGTCACAGCCCCAGCTGCACCTGAACAACAGCAGAGTGTCGTTATCCAAGTATCAGCAGTGGTGAGCACTAGCTCACGTTCTTCCCTCGTTGGAGGTTGAAGATCCCGCCTGAGATCTTAGCTTCTGGGCGCCGAAGTTGACACTTTCGCTTCCTGACGAAAATCTCATGCCCTTCCGCAAAACCACCTTCTGATCTTTCCAACGCACCACCGCCCATAAAGTACTGATCAAAAAGAAAAACCCCGCGCGAACACGGGGCTAATCTTTACAAGTATTACTTACTCAAGGTTAGAACGG